>VXQO01000156.1 GCA_009838975.1 Gemmatimonadota bacterium
GGGGGGGTGGGGGTGGTGGGTAGGGGGGCCGCGTAGCCCGGTCAACCGCCCCTCGTGCCAGTGCCGACGACTATGCGGGTCGGCGCGTACAACGCGGCCGGGATTGCAGTGGCCGCCCTCTTCTCTACCTCGATTCTACCACTAGACCGGAGCACCAGATGCGCATGCTGAATCCTCCACACCCCGGTGCATTCGTGAAGACCGAGGTGATTGAACCTCAGGGTCTGACCATAGCCACCGCCGCGAAGGTGCTCGGCGTCTCCCGGCCCGCACTCTCGACCTTTCTGAATGGCCGGTCGGCGCGGCCGATCAGGGCGTCCGCCTTGACGGGTGCCTCGCCTGCTGTAATACTGAATCGCTGTTAGAGGTAATACGGACATCGGGACAGGGGAGTATCATGGTGAGCGTCTCGCTGAGAATGCCGAAGTCTCTTGCCGGGGATGTCGCCGCGGCTGCCCACCGCAAGGGCGTCAGCAAATCGGCGCTCATTCGCGAGGCCATCGACGCTTTCCTCGACGAGGAAGAGGCCGGACGGCCCAAATCGGCCCTGGACCTCGTGGCCGATCTCGCTGGTTCCTGCGAGGGCCCCGAGGATCTGTCGACAAACAGAAAGCACATGCAAGGCTTTGGTGAGTGACCCGGGAGATCATTCTCGACACGGGCCCGCTGATTGCTCTTCTCAATTCGCGCGATCCTCACCACGCATGGGCGCGCGAGCAGTGGGCCGCGATTGAGCCCCCGTTGCTTTCCTGCGAGGCGGTGTTGGTCGAGGCGTGTTTTCTCGCGCGGCGTCTCACGCCGGGGGGCCAGAGCAGAGTACTCGACTTCGTCCGGCGCGGGGCCCTCGACCTGTCGTTTTCGCTCTCGGACGAGATTGATGCAGTGGACCGCCTTGTCAGGAAGTATCGCGACATCCCCATGTCGCTCGCGGATGCATGCCTGGTCCGGATGTCCGAGCTGCACCACGCCAGTCCGGTCCTCACCCTGGACCGAGACTTCACGATCTATCGCAGGAGCCGGAGGCAGCGGATTCCGCTTCTTTCTCCCGGCGGCGATCCATGTCAGCCGACGCGCGGGTAGACTGCGATCGCCCCCTACCCCTTCTCCCTCAACTCCAGCGGCGGCCTCCATTCCTCCACGCCCGGCAGACGCCGGCCCCAGGTGTTGCCGTATGGATCTCCCTTCCCCAGCAGGAACCGGATCGCAAGCCGGTGGAGCATGTTCACTTTTGGAACGAAGCCGTGAAAGCCGGCCAGCCCGGACAGCGCCCGGTCGCGCAGTTCCCAGTAGCCCAGGTCGCCTGGCTTGACGCAGACGACGCGCGACTCGTCCATGAACGGAGGAATGGCACCTGCAAGCGGAACGGTGCCGTCGCCGGTGGCGCGCCTCGCCCTCTGGTCCTCCGAATCCCAGTCGTTTCGGCGCTCGGCCGAGCCAAGCAGGAAGCGAGGCCTTCCCCGCTCGTCGCGCCCGACCCTCAGCGCGACCCGCGTTTCCGCATCGACACCCGCAATCACGAGCCAGTCTTCGTCGCGAACAAGGTCCCCACTGGACTCGTCATGGGCTCCTTCACCCGCCGTACCATCGCCGGTCGCCAGCCTCAACGCCGAGATCCGCTCACGGTGCGCCCTGGCCGTGTCGAGCATGTCCTTGAACAGATCCGCGCCGGCAACGTTCCAGCCACTGACCTGGTGCGTGATCGTGCGGATCACGCTGGGCTGCCACGCGTCCGGGTGGAAGATGTCCGACTCCATGCCGTCCTCCACGACGAGCGCGCCGTCGAAGCTCGGCAGCAGGTGGTAGAGCGCCGGCGTCATCCGTGCCATGCGGCGTTCGCGGGCCCCACCGGAGTTGTCGCCGAGGTCGGCGGTGCCGGTGGCCAGCTTGAGAATCGCCTCGTGCGACCCCTGAAATGGCGACGCCAGGGTCACGACCTTGTTGACGGAGCCGCCGCCGTGCCGTTCGATGTAGCCCGCGATGATCAGCCCGCCCATCGAATGGCCGACCAGATTGACCGTCGGGTTGGCCGTGTAGTCCTCGTCGTCCCGGTAGTGCTTCAGCAACAGGGTCCGGTCGATGACCTCCTGGACGAACGCGGCCAGCCGTTCCTCGATCCGGTCCAGCGGCAACCGCCAGTCATAGCCGAAGGGAAATACCGGCGCGGGCTCATCTTCCTCACCGGCCAGACCGTCGCGCAGCTCCTCGGTCAGGTCCTCGTAGACAAGCGGGAAGGGACCGCCGGAAGAAACGCGGGCCGGCTCGAGAAGTTCGTAGCGCTGGTCCTCCGGATGCAGGGTGATCCGGTCGAAGCGCTTGTTGCGTACCGCAGTCCAGACGGCTTCGGGCGGCAGCTCGTACTCGTCGTGCAGAACGGATGCCGTGATGCCGGGGATGACGATGGTCGGGGAGGTGGTGATGGGCATTGGGGGACTCTTGATGAAGGAGTTGTCAGCGCGGGTGCTCGGTCCGCCTACTTCGGCCGGTCGTTGTTACCGCTGTCGCGGCCCTTGTCCTTCCCCTCCCCGGCCCGGGAGCCGAACCAGAACCCGACGATCGGGCCGATTACGGCGACGATGTACGCGAACACGTCCTCGGCCCGGTCGAATTGACCCGTAGCAAGGAAGGTGATGATCATGCTCGCCGCGAGGATCGCGAAGGTCCACGCCATGATGTGCGTGATGATCGGCTGAACCATCTCCTTGCGGAAAACGGTCTCAAACGCATTCGCGTCGCCGCTGGCCGAGCTGCTTTTGACCATTCGCTGGACAAACCATCCCAGCGCGACAACAAGTAACACGAGGGTGGTCAGAATCGGCCACCATTCGCGGAGCCATTCGTTCATGGGGTCTCTCCTGCGTATCGCCTGGATGCCACTGTCATTTCAAAGGTACACACTGACGACGATCGGGTCGGGCGGCAAGTTGTCGGGGTCCCAACGGCACCATGCCAACTATATTCAAGGCCCCTTCCCCCTCTCAGCCCCTTCCAGATCCGCCAAACCCCATGTCCGACACCCGAACGATGCCGTCCGACCAGGACGTCCGCGACATTATCGAGAAGGACAGGAAGCACCTCTGGCACCATCTGTTCCAGCACAGCGTGTTCGAGACGCAGGATCCGCAGGTCTTTGTGGAAGGAGAGGGCGCTCGCGTTAGGGACATCCACGGGAATTGGTACCTCGACGGCGCGTCGGGCGGCGTCTGGTGCGTCAACGTCGGTTACGGGCGGGAGAGCATCGCGAAGGCGGTGTACGAGCAGCTCCGACGCCTGCCGTACTATGCGGGCGTTGCCGGCACCGTGCCGGCGGCCCAATACGCGAGCGCGCTGGCTCAGTGGCTGCCCGAGCTCGACCGCCTCTACTTCGCCAACAGCGGCTCGGAGGCCAACGAGAAGGCGATCAAGATGGTGCGTCAGATCGCGCACCAGCATGGAACCGGGAAGTACAAGGTCCTCTACCGCGACCGCGACTATCACGGGACTACCATCGGCTGCCTGGCGGCCAGCGGACAGGAGGAGCGCAAGGATGCGTACGGGCCGTTCCCCGACGGGTTCGCGGCGATTCCCCACGCGATGTGCTATCGCTGCCCGTTCGACAGGACCTATCCGGACTGCGACGTGGAGTGTGCGCGCGCACTGGAGGACGCCATCGAGGCCGAGGGACCGGACACGGTGGGCGGCGTCATTCTCGAACCGATCACCGCCGGCGGCGGCATCATCCCACCGGTCGCGGAATACTACGGGATCGTCCGCGACATCTGCGACAGCTACGGTGTCGTTCTGATTATCGACGAAGTCGTCTGCGGCTTCGGGCGGACCGGGACGATGTTCGGGTATCAGCACTACGACTTCGTACCCGACATTGTCACGATGGCCAAGGGGCTGGCCAGTTCCTACGCGCCGATCTCGGCGGTTGCCGTGCGCGGCGATGTCTTCGACGCCTTTCTGCAGGATCCGAGCGACAAATACGGCTACTTCCGCGACATCAGCACCTACGGCGGATGCACGGCGGGCTTCGCCGCGGCCCTTGAGAACCTGCGCATCATCGAGGAAGAGAACCTGATCGAGAACAGCCGCGTGATGGGCGAGTACCTGCTGGACAGTCTGCGCGCGCTGTCCGACCACCGGAACGTCGGCGACGTGCGCGGAAAAGGCCTGTTTGCCGGCGTCGAACTCGTAAAGGACAAGACCTCGAAGACGCCGGTGAGCGAGGACGTGATGGCTGCGGTCGTGAAGAAGGCCGCCGACGAGGGCGTCCTGGTGGGCAAGACCACGCGGAGCGTCCCGGGCTTGAACAACACGATCAACGTGGCCCCGCCGCTGATCGTCACGAAGGCGGACATCGACGAGCTGGTGGACGCGGTGAAGGCCGGCATCGAGCACGGCTGCCGGGGTCTCTGAGGACAGGTCCGCCGGAATGGATTTCGACGAGCGAATCAATCAGCTGATGCAGCCGGTTACGGACGCCGTCGCCGGCTTCATCTTCTTCGCCGTGCCGATTGCGGGCGCCCAGGTGCCCCTCATCGTGGCGTGGCTGATCGCCGGCGGCGTGTTCTTCACCCTCTACCTGCGCTTCATCAACGTGCGCGGCTTCAAGCACGCGCTGGACCTGGTCAGGGGCCGCTACACCGATCCTTCCCAGCCGGGCGAGGTCACGCCCTTCCAGGCGCTGGCGACCGCCGTATCGGGCACGGTCGGCATCGGGAACATCGCGGGCGTGGCGGTGGCGATCTCCCTGGGCGGACCCGGAGCCACGCTCTGGCTGATCATCGCCGGACTGCTCGGTATGAGCACCAAGTTCGCCGAGTGCACCCTGGCCGTGAAATACCGTCGCACCCACGCGGACGGCTCGGTCAGCGGCGGTCCCATGTACTATCTGCAGCGCGGCCTGGAGCTGCGGAACCTGCCCCGGGTCGGCCGCGGACTGGGAATGTTCTACGCCGCCGCCATGGTTTTCGGCTGTCTCGGAATCGGCAACATGTTCCAGTCCAACCAGGCCGCCGCCATTCTCATCGAGGTGACGGGAGCCGCCGACAGCTTCTTCAGCGACAAGGCGTGGCTGCTGGGAATCTTCATGGCCGTCGCCGTCGCGATGGTCATCGTCGGCGGCATCAGGAGCATCGCGCGGGTCACCTCCCGGCTGGTGCCCTTCATGGCGGTGCTCTACGTCCTGTCGGCCCTGGCGATCATCGGCATCAACGCCGAGCGGCTGCCGGCCGCCATCGTCCAGATCTGGCAGGGCGCGTTCTCGCCGGATAGCGTCGGCGGAGGAATGATCGGCGTCATGATCATCGGATTCCGGCGCGCGGTCTTCTCCAACGAAGCCGGCCTCGGGTCCGCCGCAATCGCCCACTCGGCGGTGCGAACGGACGAACCCTGCACGGAGGGCTTCGTCAGCCTGCTCGAGCCGTTCATCGACACGGTGGTCATCTGCACCATGACGGCGCTGGTCATCATCACGACGATCTACGATCCCGCGCTCGCCGACACCGGCATCACCGGCATCGAAATGACCAAGACGGCGTTTGAGAGCACGTTGTCGTGGTCCCCGGTGCCGCTCTCGGTCGCCGCCGTGATGTTCGCCTTCTCGACCATGATCTCGTGGAGCTACTACGGCCTTAAAGCCCTCACGTACCTGACCGGCCAGCACCGACCGGTCGAGACCGGGTTCAAGCTCTTCTTCTGCGGCTTCGTGGTGCTGGGCGCCAGCATCAATCTCGGGGCGCTGATCGATCTCTCCGACGCGATGATCTACGTGGTCGCGATCCCCAATCTCATGGGACTGTACCTGCTCGCACCTGCGTTGAGGCGCGAGGTGCTCTCGTACCGGGAGCGGCTCGGGCGGTATTGACGCCGGTCGCGCACCGAACCTACCGCGTCGTCCCCACCCCCCGATCATTCCGCGCCAGCACCCGGTCGCCACCCTCGAACACGAACGGCACCGACCGGTTGTCGGGATCCCAGAGGTCGCGGTGCGTCTGCACCTGGAGATGGAGGTGCGCCATGGTCGTATTGCCGGAGTTGCCGACCAGGGCCAGCGGATCGCCCTTCCGCACCCGGTCCCCCTCGTTGACCTGGAGCGTCCCGTGCCGCAGATGCGCGAGGACGACAAAAAGTCCGGTTTCGAGCTCGATGACAACCACGTTCCCGGCCGCGTCCGCGGGATCGGTCACGAAGTTCGCGCCCTCCGCATCCTCCATCCTGTCCTCTGCGATGACCACGATACCGTCCACGGGCGATACCAGTGGCTGCTCCCAACTGTAGACCGACGCGTTGCCCGTCCCGTCGGTGAAGATCCGGCCGTCGTCGAGCCGCACGAGGTCGAGGGCGAACCGCTGGTTGTAGGCCGAGAGATGGTGGTTTTGCAGGGGACTGGGTCCGCCTTGCAAGACGAGCCAGTCACCCTCGAAGGGCGGAGCGATCTGCACGACATCGGCCGCGCCATCCCGGAAACCCCCGCCCCCAAACGCGCGCCCCAGATCGAACGCCAGGACCAGGGCGCCCGCCACCATGACGAGGGTGGGCCCGGGGTTGGTCCGGCGCGGGGCGACGAACGAAGCCGCGACCCGCAGCACGGAGATGACGATCACGGCCGCGATCAGAGGCGTCATCTCGGCCGAGCGCGGGAAGACGGTCACGCACGCGACGCCGGCCATCGCCCAGAAACTCGCGCGCCCGACCGCTTGCAGAAGTTGGGACCGATGGTCGCGCCTGCCCGGTTCACGGAGCAGCTCCAGCTGCAGGCGTCGCTTCCACGCCAGCCAGCTGCGACTCGCGATCGCCCAGACTAGGCCGAGCAGCAGCACGACCGCCAGCGCCTGGTGGCTGTAGAGGCCGACGATACGGAGGGAGAAGAGGGCAGCGAGGGCAAGGAGGGTGAGGAGCGCGGTGATGATTTGGCGGGTTGGTGTGGCTTGTGTCATGGCTTTCGCACCAGCGTCTCCAGGGTATCTCATCACGATTGCACCCCGGAGTTCCGGGTATAGGCGATTTCCATCCCACCCCTGCCTCCCACAACGCTCGCTCCGGCCACGCCGACGATCACCGTTCGAAGGAACCGTGTCATGAAGGAACTCCTCTTGACGGAAGTGAGGGCGGATTGTGCCATCGGCGCCCTGCCGCACGAAACATGCCACCTCACTCGCGCGCATATTAGTGGGATACGGACGGGTCTGGCCGCCAGGCACGTCCTCTGGAGAGGGCACACCCTGCGCAACCGGGAGACAATCAGCATGAGACTGGCCGCCTACCCGATTATCGCCACACTGCTGGCCACCCCCGCCGTCGCTCAGGACCGGCCGCTGACCGCGGACGTGACCGAGGTGTACCGCGTGGGCGGCGTGAACTCGGAGGAGTGGGCGTTCTTCGGGCCTGCATTGCAGCCGGGCTTCGATGGGGGACTATATAGGTCGCTAGACGACCGTAGGCGATCCTAAGGAGTGGGAGGCTTTCGGTCCCGACGCACCTGCCCGTCCTTGCGGTCCGTCGGCCTGGGGGGAGGCTCCCTGCGGATGGGCCGTAGCAGCGCCTTGGCCAACTCTTCGGGGGTCGCGCCCGCGAACTCGTTCGGCTTCCTGTCCACGGGGTCCACCTCTCTTTCCTCGTCGTCTTTCCAGTGCTCGCCTGGTCGGGAGCGCGGAGCGTCAGCGCCGCGTCGATCAGTGCGGCTGCCCATGCTTGGGAATCTATGGCGTGAGTCGTCAATCGCAAGGGGGCGAACATCTTAGGCTAGAACTTCCCCGACAGGTCGATGTCAGCTTCCGGGCAGACCACTCGGAGCCATTTCTGAACCGGCATGTGACGGTCGTGGTGCAGTTCTCCTGTCACCTGGCAGCCTCCGAGAACGTCCCAATACATCCGAATACCCGGATAGTCGTGCGTGCCGCTCACGCGGCCGGACGCAACCGTGTCCGGCCGGAAGAACCGGCGGTCCACCAAAATGACATGCGTCTCGCCGTCGCTGAACGTACGGTCGAGCGCGACCGGACCCGTGGCGAATGTCCACTTGTCGCGGTGGCAGTGGTTGCCGGAATCGTAGTAGCAGCCGCTCAGGTATCCCGCCCCGCTCACTGCGGCGTCGTAGTTGGCGATGTGCTCGATCTCCCGCTCTGGAATGTACGGGCCGATCGTGAACCAGTCGCCGAAACCGACCTTGGAAGGGCTCCAGAGACAGGACTTGCAGACCCACTCCGAGTCTCCCCAGCCGTCCACCCGAGGCTGCTCGAAGGCGATGCGGTAGGTGCCGAAAGGCAGCCGGTCCACGACAACCACCGTGTCGGTGACCGGGTACCGAGAGGCGACGATGGTGCCGATGGACTGCTCTTCTTGCTCCCTGCTCTGGAGCATGATGAGGGCGCTGTCAAAGTACTGCGCGCGCAAGTCTACGGGCAGCGGAACGACCAACTTCACGGTCACCGTGCCGTAAGTCGGCAGGGCTGGCTCGGGCTCATCCGGTGCGACCGGACTGCACGACAGCGCGGCAAGTATACTGAGGACCGGAACGAATTGCTTCCGCATGGCCGAGGCTTTCCCCCATGCCCCCGGTCCCGCGCCGACGCTCGCCGAAAGACACGGGGACGTGATTGGCGGTTGCTACGACCTCGGCAGCGAGAGTCTTTGCCCCCCAGCAAGCCGGGCCGTTGTCACAACCATTCGAGGAAAGAACAGTCCCGCGTATTCGCCTGTGGCCCTAGGCGGGAGCGACCCGCCTGAGCGTGCAGAGGCTCTCGTATTCGGCAGGCGACCCGGCCGGATTCGGCCTGGTAGCCTCGAACAGTTGTGACGCCCGAATCGTAACCGGCGAGTTCGTGAGTCGCAAGAAAAGCAGCCGTTTCTTCCACCCCGGCTGAATTGGGGTTATATTCGGGGCCCGGAACGAAAAAAGGGGAGAGCGACCCTCCCACCGCCTAGCAAGCTGGCGAGGGTCACTCTCCCCCCGAGGACACGAAAGGAGTGAGCCCCTGCATCCACCGCGCCGGCCCTGGCCGGGCAACGAGGAATGGCCTCCGATCATCACCCGATGATCCGGCCTCCTTCCGGGGTGTCCGCTTGGAAGCTAACCAGCGGGCGCACCGGGAGCAAACCACTAGCACATCATCCCATCTAGATGGAGGGAGGGCAAGCAGCAAATGAGCATGGTAGCAACCGTCAGAACCCCTGCTGGAATAGCTCTTGTCGGCGATACGCTGACGAGCATTACGAGAACTCAAGTCAAGCCAGACGGCACTAAGACTGAGCAGATGTATCCGGCATCCCACACGGCCACGAAGGTATTCGAGTTCTTGGAGCGCTTTGGCGTTGGAGCGACCGGCCAGCCGTTCGTTGACGGGGCTCCCAACGGTGTGCCCCGATCCATTGGGTCACTCATCCGACGCGCCAACAAGTCGCTTGCAGCCATCAAGGGCAAACCGATCAAGACCTGTGCGAACCGTCTGGCCGAGTTCATACACCAGCATGTAGGCCAGACTTCGGGAATGATCGAGCTGCTCGTATGTGGCTACCAGAACGACGTTCCTGTCAGTGTCACTGCGCGGATTACCAAAGATGGCGTATCGCTTGAGGAGCCGAATCCTGGATTGGGAATCGCAGTTATCGGGGAAGGGTTTGTCGGACAAGCGCTGTGGGATTTGGCGACAGCCCGGAAGACCGAGCCAGCAGTCCTCTTCTGTTCTTTGCGCGACGCGATCGACCATGGTACGTTTCTCGTCGCTGTCACGCGGGACTACCAGCGGTTCTTTCAAGAACCGCAGACGGTAGGAGGCGGGATCGATGTCGCTACCATTACCCGACAGGAGGAATTCACATGGGTGAAGCGAAGCAGCCACGTTCAGCCGGAAAAATGAAGATCGGCCCCAGTGTCCAGGACTCTCAGTCGATTAGCTTCACTACCAGTGGAGGGCTCACGCAAGAACGCGAGTTGCCACCTGAAACACCTTCGCAGCGTTCAGCGAGTTTTACTCCGAAAATGACTGGGATTACCGTCCGCTCCTAGGCCACCAACTCCCGGTAGGTCAGCCTCCGGCCGACCAGGCCGGCAGCTACCGCGCCCATCCGGTCCAGCGTACCTAGCTCCCGCATGTTCTGACGCCCGCAGAACTCGTCGATGTACCGCTGAAGGTGCTTCGGGCTGAGGTAGTGGAAGGTGCCCATATAGGCCCGCTTGAGGATCGACCAGAAGCCCTCGATCCCGTTCGTGTGCACGTCACCCCGCACGTACTCGCCCCGGCTGTGGGCGACCGAGGCGTGCGTGTAGCCGGTCATCGTCCTGTAGGCCCATGCGCCGTCGGAGTAGACCGTGGATCCGGGCTCTGCGGTGGACTCCACGAACTCGCGCAGCACGGGGGCCGGGGGAGTGCCGGTGCCGACTACACGGGCCGAGACGCGCTTCGTGTGCCGGTTCTTCGCGCCGACGACGGCGGTCTTGCCGACCGGGCCGCGACCCAGCTTGCTCTTGACCCGCTTGTTCCGCTCCTTGCCGCCGAAGTAGGTCTCGTCAACCTCGACCGTGCCGCGCATCATCGGCTGGCCCGGCTTCCATGCCTGCCGGAGCCGGTGCAGCATGAACCAGGCCGTGGTCTGCGTGACGCCGATGCGCCCCGCCAGCCGGGTGCTCGGCACCGACTTGACGCTCGTGGCGAGGATGTAGACCGCGTAGGCCCACTTGCGGAGCGGCACCTTCGAGCGTTCCAGCGCAGTACCCGTGCGGACGGAGAAGTACTTCCGGCAGTCGGGGCACCAGTAGGGCATCGGCTTCTCGTTCGGCACCACCTTCGTGCGGGTGCCGCCGCAGTGCCCGCAGCACCGTTCCTTCGGCCATACCTGGCCCTCGAACCATCGGCGGGCTGACTGCTCGTCGGGGAACATCTCGGCCAGGGCCAGTAACGAAACTTCCGTCGCCATCTTTCCTGCTTCCTGCTTCAAGGATTCTTCGTTCCAGCTGGTAAGGAACGGCGGAGCGGCAGGTGGCGGGAAAACGACGCCTTCTTACACCGTTTTCTCTAACCAGGAGGTGTACGCTCCCGCACCTGCCGCCCGCCTTATCCGAATCTATGTAGGCTCAATCAGTTGTCAAGTTAGCTATATAGTCCCCCTTCGATGGCGCGGGCAACCTGGTGGTCCTGGATGCGTTCAACAAGCGGGTCGTCGTGGTCGGACCCGATGGCCGGCTTGTGCGCGTGGTCGGGCGCGAAGGAGAGGGGCCGGGCGAGTTTCGGCAGGTACAGGCCCTCGCGGTTTGGCGCGACGGCCGCTTTGCGGTGCCCGACACGGAGCATTCCGCGATCCAGGTATTTGCCCCGGACGGCGAACTCGACCGGTTCATCAGGTGGCCCGGCGAGGCCAGAACTCTGTCCAGTGCCCTCCGTCACAGGGAGATTCGGGCCGATCCGTTGGGCGACCGACTGATCGCACAGGGTGTCGAAGGCGTGCTGGTCGAGATGGCCAACTTCATGTATCGGCTCAGGGGCGATCCGGAAGAGGACCCGCGGGGGGTCGATGACCGCGCGCTCGAGACGCTGGACTTCGCCGGGGACGTGATCGCGGCGCGACCGATCCTTCAGGGATGGAGGGCACCTCGTCCCGAACCCCTGTTGTCCGCCACCCAACTGGAGGACTGGCCGAAGGTGGTCGCGTCGCTGCAGGATCGCTACTTCGAGCCTGGGTTCCACTGGGACGTGCTGCCCGACGGCACCATCGCCCACTCCGACTCCTCGGCGTACGAAATCAGGCTCGCCCGTCCAGATGGGTCCGTGATCGACGTGCTCAGGCGGCCGCTTTTGCCGGAGGCGGTCTCCGAACGGATGCAGCGGGCCACGATCGCCTTCCACATCCAACGCCTGGAGGAGCGGTTGGCGAGGGGGCCCTCTTCAGCCGGGGTCTTGCCGCCCCGAGATCCCGAGGAAAGCCGGCAGAGGATTCGCGATCGCGCGTTCTACCACGAAGTCCCCGTGGTGCACGGGATAGGGGCCACATGGGACGGCGGACTGTGGATCCACCGGCGCGCCGATGTTCCGTGGGAGGATGAAGGCCCGATCGACGTCTTCAACGCGGATCGCGAGTACCTGGGGACACTGCCATCCGGCGAACCGGCGATGCCCGTCGCGTTCGGGCCGGATGGTCTGGTCGTGCACCTGGAGCGCGATGAGCTGGACGTGCCGACGCTGGTGGTGAGTCGCGTGGTGGTCGGAGGCAGGTATCGACCGGGCAGGGCCTACCGAGACAGCGAAAGCTCGACCAGTTCGTAGACCACGACGCTCACGACGTCCATTTCGTCCTGCTCCACGCCGAGGACGAGTCCGCCGGCTGCATCGAGGATGCGGAACCCGGGTGGAGCTTCGACCGTGCCCAGCCATTCGCCGTCAGGTGCGATGACGGCATAGGGCGGCACGTCGTGGCTTTCGCCGCCCGGCTTGTACGAGGGCAGCCAGATCCTGCCTTCGGCATCGGCGAACGGATTGCTGAAGAGCGGCATCGGGCGGCCGAGGCTGGCCCGGTACACGGACATGCCAATCCGGGTGACTTCCGCGATGCGGGAGTCGGACAGGTCGGGACTGTGCATGCGAACCGCAGTCCGGTGCTCGGCCTCGATGGGTTCCAGCCACTCCTCGGTCAGGAGCGTCGCATCGGCCACCCAGCGTACGATCTGCGTAGCGGTGCCGTCGGAAAGACGCCAGGTGATCTCGGGCCTGTCGGACCTGGTAAGAACGAGGTGCCCGGTGGCGACCGTGACCTTGCCGACGGCTCCGATCGGGTTACTCTCCAGCCCCGGCGGAACGCGGGGCCAGAAATCGTACGTGGCGACCGTGTCGAGAATGCCGCTCTCCATGTCGAACCGCGCCGCGTGTCCGCCGAGCCATTCCCCTTCGAATCCCCACTCCCCGCCGACAGTCGCCAGCAGCAGCTCGCCGGACGGACCGATTCCCTCGACGTCGAGGCGAGTACCGCGCGGCAGCGGCGTGATGTGCGCCACCGAATCGCCAACGAAGAGAGTCGCGCGGGCCAGGCCGGGGTCCGCCACAAGAAGACTGTCCCGCCCCACCGGGAGTATGGCGCTGACGTAGTTGACTTCGCCCGGTCCCTCTCCTTCCGAGGCGAGGACGCGGTACGATGCGCCGTCGGGGTCGAATGCGACCAGTTCGGCGATCCACGGGTCGTAGACGACCGCGCTGCCGTCGGGCATCAGGCGCCCGGCGCTAACCTCCTGGAAGGCGTAGTCACCCGGGCTGGCGCCGTGGCGGTAGCGGGGCTGGGCGGCGAGGCGGAAGGCCGCGGTGGCGGTCGGCGTGTGGTCGTAGGTGACGATGCGGATGCCGAGGCTGTCGGCGGTATGGGGTGGGTTGGCGGTGGGGTGCAACGGGTCGCCACCGCAGGCGGTGAGCAGTACCAGGAGCGCGAGGTAGGGGAGGGGGCGGGCGTGCATCGAGTACTGCGGTCTGCCGGGTATCTTCGTTTGCCGTCTAATCCGAGCGTCGGCACATTGCGCCAAGCGGCCTAGAGAGTCAAGCCCCACACGATCACGGAGAACCCATGGCGCCCTGGAATTCACCATGCCCCCCTCTCGGCCGCTTGTCGGCATGCACCGCGCTCGCGGCCATCCTCACCGCGTGCGGCGGCCCGGCGCCCCCGGACGCTCCCTTCCTGACCCGCGCGGAACGCACGGACTACCGCGAGACCAGCTCCTACGCCGACGTCGTCGACTTCCTCCAGCGCGCCGCAGCCGCCTCGCCATCCGTCCACTACACCACCTACGGCTTCACGAACGAGGGCCGCGCGCTCCCGCTGGCCGTCGTGGGCGATGTCGCCGACCCGAGCCCCGCAGCCGTAGCCGCTTCCGGCAAGACCGTCGTCTACCTCCAAGGCAACATCCACGCCGGCGAAGTGTGCGGGAAGGAAGCGCTCCAGATGCTGCTCCGCGATCTCCTGGCCGGCCGCCACGGCGAGTGGCGCGAGTCCATGATCCTGCTGATCGCGCCCATCTACAACGCCGATGGCAACGAGCGCATAACCCTCACCAACCGCGGGCGGCAGCATGGTCCGATCGGCGGAATGGGCCAGCGTCCGAACGCCCAGGGCTACGACCTCAACCGCGATCACATGAAGCTCGACTCGCCCGAAGCGCGGTCGGTGGCGCGCCTGTTCACCGAGTACAACCCCCATGTAGCAGTTGATTTACATACGACGAACGGGACGCGGCACGCCTATCATCTCACGTACTCCCCGCCGCTTCACCCAAACACGCCTGCGGGAATCGACGCCTTCCTGAGGCAGGGACTCCTGCCCCGCGTGACCGAGCAGGTCCGGGACAAGTACGGCTGGCACTACTACTACTACGGCAACGCCTTCGCGCCCGGCGGCGGCGAGCCCGGCTGGTACACCTTCGACCACCGCCCACGCTTCAACAACAACTACCTCGGCCTGCGCAACCGGATCGCGATCCTCAGCGAGGCCTACTCCTATGCCACCTTCGAGGAGCGCGTCCTCGCAACCCTGTACTTCGTCGAGGAGATCCTGGACCATGTCCACGCGCACGCCGACGAGGTCCGACGAATTGTCGCGGCCGCCGATGCCACCCCCATCGTGGGCGACTCCCTCACGCTGCGCGCCGTCCCGGAGCGCTCGGCCGAGCCGGTCGACATCCTGATGGGCGCCACCATCGAGGAAACGCACCCCCTGACCGGCCGCCCGCTGCTTCTCCGCGCCGACACCCAATACGTCGAGACCATGTACGAGTACGGCACGTTCGCGCCGACGCTGCGGGAACGCGTGCCTGAGGCCTACCTGATCCCCGCCGATCTGGCGGACATCCTGACCCGCCTCGCAGCGCACGGTGTCGCACTCGAGCCCGCGCAGGCGACGCCCATGGACGCAGAGGCGTTCCAGATCGATTCGGTGCAAACAGCCGAGCGGCCGTTCCAGGGCCGCAACGAGCAAGCCCTGTACGGCCGCTACGAGTCGACCCGTGTCACCCCGGCCCCCGGAGACATGCTGGCACGCGTCGATCAGCCGCTCGGACGCCTCCTGTTCAGCCTGGTGGAACCGCAATCCGACGACGGCTTCGCCAACTGGGGGTTTCTCGCCGATCGGTTGCAAGCCGGAGTGCCGTATCCGATTGTGCGGGTACCGGCGGGATAGCCATCAACGACGACACCCAACGAACTTCCCTGGGATAGACTCCCCGATCCCCGCGATCACGCCGTCGGAGGCGCTGGAAGCGTTGTTCTGAACAGCTCCTTCTGTGCCCGGTCCCGCTTGGGCACCTCGTGGCACCGCCGACAGCGGGCCTCGTAGGACTCGGCACCCCCCACCTGGATCGTCGGACCCTCGGCGGGCGCCGGTTCACCGTCGATCAGGCGCTGGTTCCTCGTTGCCGGATCGCCGCACACCACGCAGATCGCGTTCAGCTTGTCGATCCGCTCGGCGCGCGCCAGCAACAGCCCCATCGGGCCGAAAGGCTCGCCGCGGAAGTCCATGTCGGTGCCGGCCACGATGACCCGCATCCCGGCATCGGCCAGCGCATCGACCACTTCGCAGATGCCGTCGTCCAGGAACTGGGCCTCGTCGATGGCGACGACCTGCGTCTCGCGGCGGACCTTTTCGGCGACCTGCACGGAGCTGGACACGGGCTCGGCGTCGATCTGGCGGCCGTCGTGGGACGAAATGCGGAACTGACCGCCGTACCGGTCGTCGAGGTGGGACTTGAACAGCTGAACGCGCCGCCCGGCGATGAGCGCGCGCCGTATACGCCGGATCAATTCCTCGGACTTGCCGCTGAACATGACGCCGGAGACGACCTCGACCCACCCGTGCCTCGCTCCGTGTAGCATGCTCATCCGCCCCTGTCGATTGCCGTCACAGGCAGCCTGGCAGCCCATGGACAAAACCCCCGCGGCATTCGAGCGGCGATGCATCCGGCCTGGACGCTTCGCCCCACCCTTCGACAACGTAACGATAACATTACATTATGTCATGTTTAGCATACATTTGACGCCTCTAAGGCTGCGCTCTACGTTGCTCCTCAGCCCATTAGCGCTGCTATTGGCCCCTCGTCGCGTCTTGCCAGCCCGACAGAGCGGCTGAGGTCCGAATCCCGGCAGGAAGTCACGTAAAGTCAATCAGGGCTGCACGATCTGCGTTTCCTGCCCCAGTACTGGACCCTGCCGGACCGTGCCGCAACAGCGGAAAATCGGGTTTGAATGGCGGGACTTTCGCGCCCGCTCTGCCACTCTACTGAAGATCCCAAGGGGCCTACCTTGGCTCATCGCCAATAGCCCTCGTTTCGTCGCCGATACTCCCCTGAATGAACGCCTCAAGAAGACGGCTGAGCCACCGTTCCTCAGATCCTGAGCAGTTCGCCATTGCCGAGTGCGTAGGTGCTAGCGACTGGTGGTACCAACTTGGGCGAGCACAGAAGCCAAGCCGTCTACCCCACTCTCAACGCCCTCTTTCGTCACGAAAGTCGGAGTTCCGCGGATCCCGAGACGGCTGGCAAGTGTGGCGCTTTCGGTCAGGCGGTCCGATGTTCGCTCGCTCTCCATGCAGGCGATCAAAGCTGGCACATCAGGCGCGCCAACCTCTTGGACGAAGTTCTCCCACGTCCCGTCGTCCATCCACTCGTCCGTGCTCATCAACCCATGATGGACTTCTTGGAACACCCCATGCTCTTCAGCACACACGGCGGCACTGGCCGCGTCGCGGGCACGAGGATGCATCCGATCCAACGGAAGATGCAGGAGCGCGATTGCGAGGCCTCCGTCCACGGCCTGCACCAAGGCTGGTTCGATCGAGCGGCAGAACGGGCACTGGTAATCCGTGAACATCGCCACAGTATCCGACGGTGCTGGTTCGTTCGCGATGACCGTCGCCAGCGAAATCAACTCGTCCCACGACGACGCGACGAGCACGCGCTGTTCGCCCACGGCCCGAAAGTCGGTATACCAACGCCGCAACGGCCCCATCGGGCCGAAGAGCAGTATCAGGATGGTCGCCAGTATCGCAACGTTGACGACAGTGTTCAGGCGGCTCGGTGCGGTAGCAGCAGACACGGTGTGAACCTACCTCGGCATCCGAAGGAAAGGGGGCAGCGCGACAACCATCCCAGTACGGGCTGCCCCCTCCTGATGGCTACGACGGTGCCGAGGTTAGAGCCAACACCACCAGTTGACTTCGCCGTGGCAGAAGAAGACGAGACAGTAGTTTCCCTCCTCGTCCTCCGCAGTGCACATCCGGCACTCCGGCTTCCCTCTACAGTCCGGCTCTGCCGAGGTCGCCGCGTCAACGGCGCTCGGCTGCTGCATGGTGGCGAGGACCAAGATCGCCAACATCCCGCCAGCCTCCCGAGGATCCCGCGCTTCGTTGGCCGCATTTCCTTCTCCTGAACTGAGGTGTCCTCAATCCCTTACGGATCAAGCGCTCTCTCAATATGTGAGATGTGGAGTGCTACCGTCAACCACTGTGCGAGACCCCATCGGCGTGGGAGCGTCCGAGGAGATTGGGGGCGACGCACGTTTCTTTTCCGAAGCGCACTTCGTCAACGGGCGCCGGGACCCTCTCTAGCGCACCTTCTGTGTCAATCGCCTGACGGTGATGACCGGGACTCCGAACTCGTCCGCTTCGAGGAAGGCAACCAGTCCATCGGGGCCGAACGCGCCCGGCATTTCGATCCGTCCGGCGGGGAACGTGCCGATGTAGTGACCGTCCGGTGTGAGCACGTCGATGGCTCCGGGCTCGCTTGATCCCGCCTCCGTGCTGCGCTCGACCCACAGGTTACCCTCCCAAGTGACGCGCAGAGCCGCCACCACCGGCAAATCGGGGTAGAATCGCATGTTCTCGACCGCTGCCGTTTGAGCCTCCAGGTAACGGTTGATCATCGTCAAGACCTGCGGGGGTGGATCGCCCTCGATCGCCGTGGCCTGCCGGATTCTCTCCTCTTCGAGGCGGCGCTCACGCTCTTCTCGCTTCATCCCCTCCGTCACGGCCATCGGTCTAAGGGGCCGCCGAAGGATGCGCGAGATCGACCCGGACGCATCCGTGAGCTTGATGGCGTATGCCGAGGAATCGGAGAACGCCACTCCGCCCGTCGGCAGCGCATCGAACAAGACCTCCGGTTCGAACCCCCACTCCTCACCAACCGTGTTCAGGACATCCTCGAAGTCAACGATGGGGGGCGCCTCCGTCGGCGCGCGTGGGTTCCATGCCTCCACCAGCATCCGTCCCTGAACCTCCTCCAAAGACATGTCAACGCGACGGATGTACCGACCATCCCGGACCACGACCGCTTGATATCCCGTGCGCTCCCGTCGAAGACCTCTGCGGGTCACGACTCCGAAGCCGCCGGTCTCACGAACCCTGCGTTCGAACGCCCCACCAGCGGCAAAAACGTGGTATCCCGCAATGTCCGCGACCAAGGTACTTCCGTCCCTCCACACGACCAGTTCCGTTCCCCTCTGGAATTCGCCGGGTCCCTCGCCGGGACGACCGAAGTTCCGCACATGGCGACCGGAGGCGTCCACGACGACGACTCGACCAGCGGCCCTCATGTCTGTCCCGTCCAGCAGGTACAACCTCCCGGCAGCGTCGAAGCCGAGGCCCAGGATTGTCGAGAACTGTTCCCATTCGGCAACCGCATCAGCCGACCCAACGCGATACACCGACTCGAAGTCCGCTGAGAGGGGTAGATCCTCCGCCGTTAGATCGACCACTTCTTGGGCACCGGTACTGGTGGGTCCCCGGAAGCCGACACAACCTACGGCGATCCACATGCCACTGATGGCCCACACTGGCCGCGCTCTTCGATGCATCGCCGTCACACCTCCGGTTGGTTCAGATTCCGTAAAGCCCGAGAATCCACCTACCATCGCAGAGGAAGATGAGAGTACGCAAGCCGCTAACCAACCACGCAACGGGCATCCGACAACAGGCTCGGGGAGAATCCCGCATACCGTGCTTCGACCGGCTGGGTCCGCCGTGCATCTTGCGCCGACACCACGTTGGCCCATAGACTGCGGCCTCTCCGACTCGGACCACCTACCTACCGAGGACGCTGGAATGTCTGCGAACCCAACCCGAAGGAACCGCTCCGTCGTTTTCGCCATCCTACTCATGGTGGGCCTGACCATCGGCGCACCTGTCGTCGTTACGCAGGAACCGCCGGACGATGGCCCCACCCTCTGCGAGCTTCTCCGAGCGACGCAGCGACAGGCATGTGCTGACGCGCTGGAGGCGATTGAGGACGCGGAGTCCGAGCAAGAACGTGAACGGGCTCGAAGGCTCGTCAAACTGTGTCTCGACCTGATGGAGGACTACATCGAGTTGTGTATCCTCGATCCAGATTGATGACGCCGCGCGGCTTCCTCGCGTTGGCTTGTTCCACGTTTCTGCTCGCCTCCTGTGGCGGCGACCAAACGGGTGGTGATCCGGCCGACCTTATGTCGGCCACGTTCAACGGCGGATTCTGGATCGGGGACGAGCCGTCAGAACAGCAGTTCACGGAGATTACTTCAATAGCCTTCGCCCCCGACGGCAAACTGGTCGTAATGGACCGGGGCGAGGCGACCGTGACGGTGTTCGACCCCGATGGCCGCGAGGTTGCGCGATGGGGTAATCAAGGCGAGGGTCCTGGGGAGTTCAGTGGCACCCGCGGTAAACTGGCAGTCTCGGCCACTGCGACCGTCGCGGTTGACGACGCTGGAAGCGTGGACCTCTTCACGGTCGGCGGAACTCTGATCGATTCCCACCCGCTCGGAGCACTATCGGTATTCGACCTCGGCTTCGATGGCGATGGCAACGTGTTGGCAAGGACACAGTCGCACGAGGCACTCGTTGTCAACACGGGGGAGCAAATCTTGCGGCTCACGGACCAACTAGTGGTTTGGTCGTCCGAGCCGTCATCGGCGGACCGGCTCCAGTGGTTTCGCCCGCACTTAGAGTTCGCGAGCTTACCGGACGGGCGAATCGCTGTCGGGATGAGTGATCAATACGACCTCGTCGTGCTGGATGCTTCCACAGGCCGAGAATTGGACCACATTTCACGGGACATTCCGCTGAGGGGTCCCTCCGATGAATTCGCAGATCGCTTCCTCGGCGACATGCCCGAACTGCGTGGGCGGGTGACCCTTGCGGAGACTTTTCCGGTAATCAGCGGGGTGTTCACCGGGCCACCCGGTCGAGCCGTGTGGATCCGGCGGGGCATGGGTGTCGGCGATTCGCTAGCGCCGCCTGCCGATGACATGGACGAGTGGACGTTCGTGCTCTACGACTTGTTCTCAGGCGACGCATACGAGTATCTGGGCACAGTGCAGATTCCACCGGGCTTGGAACTCATGGCTGGGGATGCGACACGAGTGGCTGGTGTACACACCGGTGCGATGGGAGAGCACTCCGTCCGCGTGATGCGTGTCAACTTTTCGGATCCTTTGGACGTAGGTTGAAACGGAGTCGCTCGGCTTTGGGAAAAAGCAATCGGCGCCCACGAAGGGATTGCGCCGCCGCGCCGAAGCTCCTTCGGGTAAGCCCCGCGAACTGCCAATCCGCAGCCCCGAACGGAAACAAGCCAGCTTACTCCGTGTGGCCACACTCCGTGCGTCCCCTGCCGGAGGCTGGCGGGGGGCTGCGCCCCCTCTGACCCTGCGTTTCCGGCCCGCCACGGGAGCGGCGGGCGGCGGAGGTGCTCCAACCCCCCGAACCCCGTCGCGGGGGCCACGGCCGAGCGTAGCCCCGTCGTGGCCGACGACTCGGCCGACCTGATCCTCGACGGACGGTCGGCCGGGAACTTGGCCGTGACCGGCGCGGGCTTGAGGATCCGCCCGTGGGTCGTTCCTTCGCCCAATGGGTGCAGCGATCCAAGTCATGCACCCAAATCCCTGTCGAGCCCGGGGACACCGGTCTCACGGCCATTCTGGGCGTTTTGGGGGCGGTTTGGCGGAATCCAAGACCGTGGGATCGACTGTAACGCACGGACTCGACCCCCGGAAGGGTAGGAGTACCCCCGGCTTCGAGCTTCCGACCGAGGAACTCGACATCCTCGCGGCGGATGATCGGGCTGCGAAGCCGGGTCGAGGCGCGCTCGCGACGGCGGACGGCTGGCGATGGCCGCATGGCCCGCGTGCGCCATCAGGTGACCCGGCTCCGGCGCTCCGTGCCCATGGACATGGCGCGCGACGGTCGTATCGGGGGTTCGGGGGCGTCCCCCGACCAGAGTTTTTGTGAAACAAAATAACATCTGGCTCCTCCACGAACCGGAGAAACCAGCGCCGCCGTGGCGGCTGCCCCGCAAGGCTGATCCCGCGCACTCTCCCGAAGGCCGTTTCATCGACCGAGCCAAGATGGCCTGACGGAAGACTAGCGGAAAACCCCAGCCCACGCGATACTTCGTTCGCGCAGATCGTGCAGTCCATCTATCGAGAGGAATCGAACGATGGCACGCACGAAACGAAGTCGGCGCTCGTACGGCGCCGGCGAATGGGGCCGGAACCGGGTCAGGATCTTCCCGGACCCGAAGACCGGCAACTTCCAGATTGAGTGGCGCGAGAACGGACGCAGGCGGAGCCGGTCGCTCGGGCACCGCGACTGGCGGCGCGCGAAGCGGCAGGCGGACGAATTCGCCGCCGGGTTCGCCGGACCGGAGATCGGAGGCGGCGCGGAAACCAAGCCCGAGCCGCTCACGCTGGAAAGGCTCTTTGACATCTACGGTCAGGAGGTGACGCCCGCCAAGGGCGCTCACACGCGGCAGCACGACCGAACGTCGATGCGGATGTTCCTCGACCTCTTCGGACGGAACCGCGACCCGGCGACCCTGTCTCAGAGGGACTGGGACCGGTTCATCCGGGAGCGCCGCGCGGGCAGGATCGGACCGAGCGGCAAGCCCGTGGCGGACCGGACGGTCGAATACGACCTGAAGTTTCTGATCGCCGTCCTGAACTGGGCGGCGAAGTCCCGCGACGAGCGGGGCCGGTTGCTGCTCGACCGGAACCCGCTCAGAGGCTTCAGGACGCCGAGGGAGAAGAACCCGAACCGGGTGGTGCTCGAAGAGGAGGAGTACCGGGCGCTTATGAAGGTGTCGCGCCGGGTGGACTGGCGGTTCCGCGTGGCGCTCGTGCTCGCGCACGAAACCGGCCACCGCATCGGTGCCATTCGGCAGCTTCGGTGGCGCGACATCGACTTCGAGGGCGGAACCATCGTCTGGCGCGCCGAGCACGACAAGACCGGCTACGAGCACGTCACGCCCGTCACGGACGAGGCCTTGGATGCCTTGAAGGAGGCGCGGAGTTGGAATCCCACCGCCGGGGATGCCCCGGTCATGCCCGCGCCCCGGAATCCGTCGGCCTGCATGGGAGCCGCGTTGGCGCAGGGGTGGTGGGACAGGGCCGAGAGGCTCGCGGGACTGGAGCCGAAGCCCGGCAGGGGCTGGCACTCGCTGCGGCGCAAGTTCGCCTCCGACCTGATGGACCAGCCGTTGAAGGTGCTCTGCCAGCTCGGCGGCTGGAAGACGGCCAAGACGGTGCTTCGGTGCTATCAGAGAGCCGACGAGGGACAGCTTCGGAAGGCTCTGGAAGACCGCCGCCGGGCTCGCGGCTGAAATCGAGACCAGCGGGAATCAATCAGCGGGAAATCGGGCTGTCGAACATGCAACCACATTCACCGCAACAAGATGCGAAACTTCAACCACATGTCAGCCCGGCGCCTCGCCACTCTCGGTGCTCACGCGGGTTTGTCCACGGACTGCTAACGGGGCGCCAGGCTGAACGGCTCGCGCGCGAACACCCGGCGCACCATCGGCTCGAAGAACTCGAGCGGCAGCGAATCGTAGTCGGGATCGAAAGAGCACTGGTCCCAGCGGTGACAGAAGTCCACGGCGTCCTGGTACCAGGGGTGGTCGCGGTACTTGTCGCGCGCGTGGCGGTCGCGGTCCAGGTGGTGGGCGTAGTAGTAGTACTGGAAAAGGCCGTGGTGCAACACGATCCAGTACGTTCGCTCGGTCACGTAGGGGCGAAGGATCAGTGCGGACAGCGCGCCGTGGCTGTGCGGCGCCATCAGGTCGTCGATGTCGTGCAGGAGCGCCGCGACCACGAGCTCTTCTTCCGCACCGTCGCGATACGCCCGGGTCGCGGTCTGAACGGAATGCTCGAGCCGGTCGACCTTGTACCCGCCGACCGAACCGGTCAGCTCCCGCAGGTGCGCCAGCACACGGTCGGCGGTGCCGGCGGCGAACTCGTCCTCGAGGCGATCCAGCAGCTGGTAGTCCTCTCTTGTCCCGTCCGCCATGGCAGTGAAGCTGACTGTAGGAGCGTTCGGCGTTTCCATACCCTGCATCCTCGTTTCTCCGGCGATGATGGCTGCTTGTCACGCACCGTGCGGAGAAGCCGCGAGACTTGTCAAGGGCGACTCCAGCCGCCCATGGTGCATCCTGGTCACATCGGACTGGGGGTATCGCCCATGCATCGCTCGATCAGCAGCCTCACCAGAAACGCCGACGCCCTCGCCGCGATCTGGAGCGGCGGAGAACGCACCGATCTTCCCTACCTCTGGCTGCGCGACAACTGTGGGTGCGGCGAGTGCCGCGTCGTGCAGACCACCGAGAAGCGGTTCCATATCTACCGCGTACCCCCGGACCTGAAACCCAGGGAAGTAAGCGTCGAACACGCCGGATCCAAGGACGAGGCGCTGTCGATCGCGTGGCCTGACGGACACCGCACGCGCTATCGATCGAGCGAAATCCACGGCCTCCTGAGCCTGTCGCATTTCGACCTGCGCTATTGGGACGGGCGATTCCGGCCACGGCGGTTCGACTACCGGCGGTTCCTGGCGAGCGACCGTGCCGCGGCGGAGCTGATCGAGGAGTTTCTGCGGACAGGGGTCTGCATTCTGGTCGACGCCCCCACCGAGCCCGATTCGTCGGAGCAGCTCACGACCCGCCTGGGGCCGATCCGCGAGGTGCTGTTCGAGCGCATCCACAACGTCAAGGTCGACCCGAAGGGGTACAACATCGCACACACGGATCTGGCGGTCGCGCCGCACAACGACTTTACCAGCTACACCTGGCTCCCGAACGTGCAGGCCCTGCACATGCTGGTGAACGAGTGCGAAGGCGGCGAATCCGTCGTGGTCGACGGGTTCGGCCTGCTCGAAGGCCTGCGCAGCGAGCACCCCAACAAGTTCGACGTGCTGTGCGCGGTGCCGGTGCCGTTCCGCATCTTCAGCGACGAATACGAGTGCTACGCCGTCAACCCCATGGTGGAACTGGACCGCGACGACAACGTCAGGCTGTTGCGCTTCAACACCGCCCAGATGCAGGCCGTTCCCCTGTCCGAGCCCCGGCTGGCCGAGTTCTACGCCGCCTACCACGAGCTGTCCAGGCGCGTCAATTCCTCCGACGCCCAGGTCACCTTCAGGCTGGAGGGCGGGCAGATCCTGCTGTGCGCCGGGCACCGGGTGCTGCACGGCCGCAAGGCGCTGCGCTCAACCGGCAGGCGACACCTGCAGGACGCCTACTTCGAGCACGACAACGTGCGCAACCACCCGAGGCTGCTGCGCCGGACAGGTCGGATCCGAGGTCGTCAGAACCCCAGCAAGCCGTAGTTCCCGTCCAGGATCAACCGCACCGACACGTATAGTCCGAACGCCGGTACGAGCACCCAAGCCGCGTTCAAGGCAAAGACATACGTGTAGAGCTCGCGCCTGGTGACGTGTCGCTGCCGCTGCGCCACGAAGAAACTCACCCAGTAGAGCGACGACACGTAGACCCACTGCCAGAACAGCATGGCGCCGATCGTGCCGGCAACGACGGCCGGCAGGAAACCGAGGGTGTACGTCGAGTACAGGATCAGGGTGGGCAGCGGTGTGACAAAACCGTTGCCGATATCGGCCGTGAACCCGAAGGTGTCGCGATCCGAGTACGACGAGTCGATCATCGAATACGTGGCCCACACGTCCGCCCACACCGTCGGGGACAATGCCTTTCTCAGCGGCACTTTGGCCGAAAGGAACTCGAGCGCAGGCGTCCGGCCGGTTTCCTTGTGCCGTTTTCGCCAATACCCGAAGCGAGCCTCGACGTAGTCGCGGCGGAAAAACAGACACGCTTCCCAATAGCAGATCAGCAGATTGGTCGAGAAGAACAGGCTGAACAGACAGTGGACGGCGTTGAAGTCGCCGTGCAGTTGGTAGCGGCCGCCGATACCGAGCAGCGACAGGAGTGCGATGATCAGTGCCGCCAACAACGCGGCCGGAATGCCGCGACCGCCTTTGCGCGCGTTTCGTTCAGTCGCCTCGATAGCCACGTCCCAAACTCGGCAAAGCCCGCCGCAGTTGGAACCCCACCTTCCCCCCGGCTTTGGCCCCGCACTAGATTCGCCCCATGCCAACCCACTGGGCCATCGACCTCGGCACCTCGAACACGACCATCTGCGAAGACCGGTCCGGCCGGCCGCACATCGTGAATCTGCCCGACGTCGCCAAGACCGAGCCCGTGACGCAGACCCCGGTCATGCCTTCGTGCGTGAGCGTCATGGACCGGGAGGGCGAAGACGTCCTGATCGGGCAGCAGGCCGTGACCTACAACTGGGACGGGCGCGCCACCGGATTTGCGCGCGGTTTCAAGCGCTACCTGGGCATGGAGAGCGGCCGGGCAATGGCGCGCGTCGACGGCCGGACCTTCACCGCCCAGGACGTCGCGTCGTTCTTCCTTCGCGAGACCATCCGCACGCTCGAGGCGCGATTCGGCGAGGATGTCGCCGACATCACCATCGCGACGCCGAGCGGCTTCTACGAGACCTACAGGGCCGAGTTGCAGGCGATCATCCGGAGCGTGAAGCGCCGCGCATGGTGGGAGCGCATCTGGGCCCGCCTGCGGGGAAAGCCGGCCGGAATCGCCTTCCGGACACTCGACGAACCCGTCGCGGCCGCGCTCGGATACGGCGTGGATGTCGGTCGCCCGACCACCCTGGTCGCCTTCGACTTCGGCGGCGGATCCATGGAAGCCGCCGTCGTAAGGACCCACGGCACGCGGACGGTCGAGACCGGTCGGGCCGAGGTGCTGGCGAAGCAGGCCGTCGAGCTCGGCGGCGACGACATCGACCGCTGGATTCTGGACCGTTTCGTCCCGAAGGCGCTGCACGACTGGCCCGAATGGGAGATCGCGCTCAGATGGGAGGCCGAGCGTGTGAAGCTGCTCGCGAGTGCGGGAAGCGAGAGCGACTTCACCTTCCGCAACGAGTCTTTCGGAAGGCTGGACTATGAGGTCCTGCGCGACATTCTCGCCGAGAACGGCCTGTACGCGCAGATGCGCGACCTCCTGCTCGCGCTGCTCGCCGAGCTGCGGAGCCGGCACGGCGTGCCGCCCGAGGGCATCGAAGACGTCATCCTCGAGGGCGGGTCCACCCTCCTGCCCGAAGTGCGCAACGTGGTGGGCGACATCCTCGGCCGGGACAAGGTGCGGGAGTGGCTCCCCTTCGAGGCCGTGGCGCGCGGTGCCTGCATCTTTGCCGGGGGCGCGCATGTGGAGGACTTCATCTACCACGACTACGCCCTTCGCCTCCTGCCCGACGACGGCGGAGAGGCCGAATACGAGCTGCTCATCCCCGGCGGAACGAGCTTCCCGACCGTCGACAACTTCGTGACCCGCTACTACGCGCCGGGTTTCGACGGCCAGCAGCACATCAATCTCTTCATCTGCGAGGTCGGCCGCGTGGCGGGGCGTCACGTCGAGTGGAGCGAGCGCCCCAACGGTTCCCGCTACTTCGTCCCCCGAACCGCGGGCGAGCGTGCATTCTGCCTGTGCCTCAACGAGGCGGACCCCGCTCTGCCGCTCAATCCGGCCGGCAAGGGCGCGTCACCCCGGCTGCGGGTCACGTACTCGGTTGACGAGAATCGCTGGTTGTGCGTAACAGTGCACGACCTGCATAGAAAAACCGACCTCAAGGTCAAACACCCGGTGGTGCGACTCAGGTGAGCTTCCTCAAAGCCCTCTTCGGACCAAGCCAGAAGGAGATCTGGCGGCAGCTGTCCACGGAGGTGCGCGGCAAGTTCCACGAGGGAGGCCTGCTCAGCGGATCCGCCGTCCAGGCGCGCACCCGCGACTGGATCATCACGCTGGACACCTACACCACGGGTGACGGCAAGACGAACCAGACGTTCACGAGGCTCCGTGCCCCCTATTTCAACCCGGAGGGATTCCGTTTCCAGATCTACCGGGCGAGCGTCTTCAGCGGGTTGGGCAAGTCGCTCGGCATGCAGGACATCGAGGTCGGCCATCCTCGCTTCGATGATGCCTTCGTAATCAAGAGCAATTCGTCCAGGCGCGTGAGGCGGCTCTTCGACAACGAGAAGATCCGCCGTCTGATCGATGCACAGCCCAGGATCCACCTCTCGGTGAAGGCGCGCGAGGGGTGGCTGAGCAAGTTCCCGGACGGGGTGGACGAGCTCCACTTCCAGGCGGCCGGGACGATCAAGGATCTCGCCCGACTCCGGACCCTCTTCGACCTGTTCGCGGAAGTCCTGCACCAGGTTTGTCACGAAGGCAGGGCGTACGAAGACGATGTCGACATCCACATCCGGCGCCTCAGCGCGCCCGGGGGCCGGATCGAGGACAAGCACATCCTCTGGGAAAGCTATGGGAACAGGCGCGACGCGGCCGCATCACTCGGGCGGCTGGGCGACGCCGCGGCCGTCCCCGCCCTCGCGTCCGTTCTCTGGGACAAGGACGGGGTGCTCAGGGCTCGGGCGATCGAATCACTCGCCGAGATCGGGCACGCCAGCGGGATTCGGCACCTCGTCCGATTGCTCGGCGACAGCCGGGACGCGGATGGTCAGCCCGTTCGTGTACTCGCCACCCGCGCCCTGCGCAGCTTGGGCGAAGGCGATCTGGTCGACAGCGTGCTCACGGCGCTCGACGGCGAAGTGGAACGCCTCAAGGCCTACCGTGGCGCATACAGGAGCGAAATCGGCGTGGCCCTCTGCTACGCACTCGAAGGGCCTCACGGCTCGCAGGCGGCAAACGCGCTCGCCGAGATCAACGCCGTGGAAACGCTGCCCCGACTCCGCAAGGCGCAGAGCATGGCCTTCGCAAGGAGCGCCACGCGAGAGGCAATCGCAGCGGCGATCAAGAGACTCGAGGCACGGGCTTCGCTCCCACGCGCCGCGGCGGCGGCCGATGTCACAGCCGACACGCTGCCCCGAGCCGCACGCGAACCGGGCCTCGATACCGCGACGCTGCCGCGCGGGTCTCGAGGACACCCCGATCGAGGACGCTCAGCACCATGATTCGCGAAACCACATACACTGGAGCGCGGAAGAACCTCGCCGCGCTCATGGACCAGATGGAGACCGACCATCTCCTGCGTTCACCGAAGAACGCCGAACGGCTGCAGGAGGCCATTGCCCGTGCTGACGCCGGTGAAGGCGAGTCGATGACAATCGCACAGTTGCGAGCGCAATTCGGGCTGTCCGGCGAGTAATCTGATCCGGCGCGCCCCCCCAAGACCCCTACCCGTCCAGCGCGATCAGATACTTGCGCCTCGGGTCGTTCGGCCCCGTGCCCACTTCGCGCACCAGCCCCCGCTCGACCAGCCTGGCCAGTCTCGTCCGAGTGGAGCGGGTCGAGAGGCCGATCGCCTCGGCGATCTCGCGGGTGCCTCGCCCCTCGCCGGCACTCAGAAGATCCAGGATCGTCCGGTCCTTGGGGTCGATGGTCGGTGAACGCAGCGAGCCGGTGCGCAGGGTCACCCGCAGGCGGAAGCCGACTTCCTCCCAGACCGGTGGGGCCAGGCCGTTGTCGTGACAGGCCGAGATCATCCTCTGGGCACCGCTGCCCCATTGCTCGACCAGACCCAGCTCCTGGAAGACCCTGCCGACGACCCGATTCCGAACCTTGGACACCCCGAGCGGCAGGTCCT
Source organism: Gemmatimonadota bacterium (assembly GCA_009838975.1). Taxonomy (GTDB): domain Bacteria; phylum Gemmatimonadota; class Gemmatimonadetes; order Longimicrobiales; family Gaopeijiaceae; genus Bin94. Next base: position 28,878 of record VXQO01000156.1, read on the forward strand.
CCAGCGTGAGGCCGAACGGCAGGAGGCCCGGGTTCTCGACCTCCAGCCGGTCATCGAAGATGGAGACCCGGATCGGCGCGCCCCTCTGCGAGTAGTCCGCGTGGACCACCGCGTTGACGATCGCCTCGCGCACCGCTTCGGGAGGGAGGCTCCAGCGGTCCCGGCGCCGGACCCGCCCGATGACGGCACCGCGCGTCGAGTGCTTCTCGACGAACGCCACGGCCGCCTCGATGGCGGCGATCGGATGCATGTCCAGCCGCGCGTGGTCGAGGATGGCCGCCTTGTCCCTTCCGGCGAACCGGCCGGCCTGAATCCACGCGTCGGGGAAGTGCTCGAGACGATCGCGGCCGAACAGGAGCATGCCCCCAACCGTGGGCACGAGCCGACCCTGGTGCCGGGTCAACAGCCGCAGCGTCTCGAGGTTCCGGCGCGTCAGCCTGCGCACCGGCGCGAAGGACTCGGAAGCCGCTCGGAAGTCCACCGCTTCCGAGTTCAGTGCCGGCATGGGCCACTCGTCGAAGGTCTCTCCGATGGCGAACCGCTGCATCTCGGCAATGAGCTGCGCATCCGCTTGCCGGTTGCTGGAGCCGACGCGGACGTAGGTTCCGCTCCTGAGCCCGGATCTCCTGACGAAGTGGGGCCGCGAAGCGCTCGGATAGACCCGTACGGCCAGCAACTGCCTGTCCCGGAAGCTGATGACTTCGATGTCCGGGAGGAGCCTTGGCTGAATCGAGTCGGTGATCAGGTTCGCGGTGCGCTCCTCCAGGTCCAGGGCGTTGGTCACGCCGCGTACGTCCCTGGTCCGATCGGACACGCCGATGACAACGGTGCCGCCCGCCGTGTTCGCGAAGGCGGCCACGGTGCGCACAAACCCCTGCGTCGACGACAGGTCCCGCTTGAACTCCAGCGTCTTGCCCTCGGGTCTGCGGAGTATGTCCGTGAGGTCCATGATCCCCTCTTCACAGGTCGTTGTCGGTTGCCGAATACTCGGCAATATACTCTGAAGCCCATTGCCCGGTAGAGCTTCCGGGTGGAAAGTGTCAGCATGGAATCAGAGGTCGATCAGCCGGGTGGGTCGATTCACCGGCAGAAGGGGAACAAAGGGAGTTCGTGCCATGAACAACACCGCAATCGAGAAGCGCACCTTCACGCAGGCCAGCCGGTCGACGGCTCGCCTGAAGCAGCGGACACGCTGGGCCGCCGCGGCCGCAATCGCCGCCCTCATCTCCTCCTCACTCAGCCCCGGCACCGAGGTGCTGGCTCAGGAGACGCCCGCCCCGGGACAGCAGGTCGCCCTCGTCACCGGCGCAACTTCCGGGCTGGGCCGCGAACTCGCGATTCGGCTGGGCGCGCGGGGTGACCACGTGATCGTGCACGGGCGGAACGTCGAGCGCGGTGCTGAAGTGGTGGACGCCATCAACGCAGCGGGACCCGGGAGCGCGCGTTTCTACCGTGCCGATTTCGCGTCGCTGGCCCAGGTGCGCGAGTTTGCCGAGACGCTGCTGGCGGACTACGAGCGGCTGGACATCCTCATCAACAACGCGGGGTTCGGTTCGGCGCCCGACGAGCGGTGGGTCACCGAGGACGGGCACGAATACCGCTTCCAGGTGAACTACCTGTCGACATTTCTGCTCACGCACATGCTGATGCCGCGGGTGCTGGCGAGTGTGCCGGCGCGGATCGTGAACGTGTCGTCGGGGGCGCAGACGCCGATCGACTTCGACGACGTGATGATCGAGAACAACTTCAGCGGGCGGCGGGCGTACGCGCAGAGCAAGCTGGCGCAGATCATGTTCACGCACGACCTGGCGGAGCAGCTGGAGGGGACCGGCGTCGTGGTCGGTTCGCTGCATCCGGCGACCTTCATGCCGACCGAGATGGTGCGGCGGGCGGGTGCGGCGCCGCGTTCCACGATCGCCGAGGGTGCCGACGCGACGATGCAGGTGGTCGACTCCGACGACTTCGAGAGCGGGCAGTACTTCAGCGGGCTCACACCGCGCCGCGCCAACGATCAGGCCTACGATCCCGATGCGCGGGCCCGGCTGAGAGAGCTGAGCGAGGAGCTGACGGGGATCCGTTTCGAGGGGCAGAGGAGATGAAGGGGATGAGAGCGACCAACCGGTTGCTGGGAGCGCTCGCGCTGACGGCTTGCGTGGTCTTCCCGGCACAAGGACAGGACCGCCGCAATCTCACGGCCGAGCAGCGTGCCGAATTGCAGGCGCGCCAGGCGGCGATGAGGACCGCGCCCCGGCCCATCGAGGGCATCAATTCGATCTGGATCGACGAGTTGACCTGGATGGAGGTGCGGGACGAGATCGCCGCGGGCAGGACGACCGCGATCATCGCGACCGGCGGGGTCGAGCAGAACGGCCCGTACATGGCGGGCGGCAAGCACAACTACGTGCTCGAGGCGATGTGCGACGCAATCGCGCGCGAGCTGGGCAACACGCTGTGCGCGCCGGTCATGAAGTACGTGCCTGAGGGGGATCCCGAGAGCATCCGCTACCCCGGGACGCTGAGCGTTCGCCAGGAGACCTTCCGCATGATGCTGGAGGACGTGGCCAACAGCCTGAAGAGCCAGGGGTTCACCGACGTCGTCTTCATCGGCGACAGCGGGGGCAACCAGAACGGGATGTCGGACACCGCGGACAGGCTCAACGAGCACTGGGGTGGTGAGGCGCGGGCCCACTATATCGAGGAGTACTACCGCGAGGACATCTGGAGCTGCGAGTTCCTCAAGGAAGAGCTGGGGATCTTCCAGCAGCCCGACATCTGTACCGCGACGCGGGACATCTACCACGACGACGTGCACTATTCATCGATCGTCGCGACGGTCGATCCGGAGCACATCCGCGCGCGGCAGCGGATCCAGGCGGGGCTTTACTCGATCAACGAGGTGGAGCTGGGGCCCGTGGAGCGGACGCTGGAAATCGGCCGGGCGCTGATCGAGTACCGCACGGAGATCACGGTGCGCGCGATACGCGAGAGCATGGCGCGATAGGGGCGGGCGGATCCGGTCGGGGGCCGGGTCCGCACTGCCCGTGCGCTGCCCGCGCAAGCCGCCGCGCGTCAGGCGCCCGGCAAGCGGTACGAGACGGACTTCGCGACCGCTTCGTCGATGTTCTCCGCGGTCAGAAGAACGGTCACCTGTACCGTGAGCGCGCCTGCGGCGGCAATGTTGAGCGAGAGCGCGGTTGCGGCGGCTTCCTCCGGAAGGTCGGCGATCAGGAAGAGGTCGCAATCGCCGAAGGCGTAGTAGAAGCCTTCAAGGGTGCCGCCCACGCTCTCGACGGTGCTGCGCAGGGCGGCCTCGCGCCCGGTGCCTCCCTCGGCGAGCAGCCCCTTCAGGCCCGACTGCGTGTAGCTGGTGCGGAACATGTACTTGGCCATGCGTTCTCCTTGTAAACACTACTTTACATTGTGTCGTGTCCAGTTGTCACTAGGGATTCGCGATCCTCTGCTCGATCAGGCGCGCGGTACGCTCGGCACGGGCGTCTGAAATCTTCCGCCCGAGTTCCAGCGACCTGCCGAGATCGGCGATGGAAAACCCGTCGATGACCGCCTGGCCGGCCTTCACGCGCGCCGCCCAGCGCACCGAGGCGGGATCGTCGAGCATCATGTTGAGCGTAATGGTCGGGTTGTCGTGGAGTCCGTCGCTGGTCATGTCGTCGGTAACGACGCCGAGGTCGCGCAACACGTTCGGGCTGCCCGGGGGGGCGCGGTAGTACTCCGGGATGAAGTGGACGACGGCCTCGCCATCCCAGGCCTCGGTCAGAGCGGTGGCCACGTTGTCCATGCCGCGCTGGTTCCCGCCGCTGTCGCCGATCAGCACGATGTTCTCGAAGCCGTGCATCTTGAGGCTGTGCGCGACGTCGGTGAGCACCGCCTCGAAGGTCTCCTGCCGCAGGCTGATTGTGCCCGGGCTGGTCATGTGGCCGCTGGGCGGGTCGATGTTGCCCTCGGGCACGGTCTCGATCACGGGGGCGCAGAGCGCGTTCCCGAGCATCTTCGCGATCGCGGGGCAATTGGCGCGGAGCACGTTGTTGTGCTTGCCCGTAACCAGCCAGGGTCCGTTGGGCTCGACGCCGCCGGTGGAGATGATGGCCGTGGTCTTGCCCGCCGCGAGCGCGTCGCGCACGTCCATCCAGGTCATCTCCTCGATCCAGACGGTGTTGACCTCCGGCAGCGGGTTCGGTGTGTCGACGCAGTTGTAGATGTTGGCGCTGCACTGGCCGCCTCCCATCGAGCGCGGATCGGGCGGTGGGCGCTGGCCGCCGCCCGGACGTCCCGCCTGCCCCCCGGCCGCGCGCCGCATGGCCGCGAACTGCGCCGACCGGTCGGGAGCGGGCAGGGTCCCCCGGTTGGCGATGGCCTCGCGGATCGCGTCGGCGGTGTGCTCGGCGCGGAACGCCACGATCTCGCGGGCCCGCTCGAGCGACTCGACCCGGTCATCGATCGAGACGCCGTTGATCGTCGCCTTGCCCGCTGCGACGCGCTCGTCGTAGCGCACCGAGAACGGGTCGTCGTACAACATGTTGAGGGTGATGATCGGGTCGTCGTGCATGCCCTCGTTTTCGCCGACCTCCAGCCCGCGGAAGGCCATGTAGCGGGTCACCGAGTTGTAGTCGTAGTACTCCTGCACGTGCGCCACGACGGCCGCGCCCGCGAACTGCTCGTTGAGCCGCTCGGCCACTGCGCGCTGGCCGCCCTGGTTCCCGCCGCTGTCGCCGATGAAGATGATGTTGCGGAACCCGTGCATCTTGAGGCTGTGCGCGACATCGGTCAGCAGGGCCTCGAAGGTCTCCTGTTGCAGGCTGAGGGTTCCGGGGCTGGTCATGTGGCCGCTGGGCGGGTCGATGTTACCTTCGGGCACCAGCTTGATGATCGGGGCGCACAGCGCGTCGCCCAGCTCGCGCGCGATGGCGTCGCAGTTGGCGCGCAGCACGAAGTTGTGTTTGCCCGTCGCGAGCCAAGGGCCGTTGGGCTCGACGCCGCCGGTGGGGATGATGGCCGTGGTCTTGCCGTCGGCCAGCGCGTCGCGAACATCCATCCACGTCATATCCTCGATCCAGACCGTGTTCGGCGCAGGGAGCGGGTTCGGCGTGTCGCGGCAGTTGTAGACGTTGGCCGCACAGTTTCCGCCGCCCATGCTGTTCGGATCGCGCTCCGGGCGCTGCTGGGCCGTGACTCCGGTCGCGGTGACGAGCAGGGCGCCGGTGAACAGGATGGTTCGCATGGTTATTCCTCCGGGGTATTCGATGGGTGGGAGATGAACGCATCGTACGTCATTGGCGGGGCGCTCGCCAGCGCACAAGCGGGGTGGCTCACCTGCCGGCGTTCAGCCCCGGTGAATCTCTTCCGCGGCTCTCAGCCCCGACTCGATGGCGCCGTTGATCCATCCCCGGGCTGCGGAAATGTGCTCGCCCGCGAAGTGGACGGGCCCCTCGGGTCGGGCGAGCTCGCTGGCCAGTTGGCTGTCCTGGGTGGGCGTGGGGTCCGCCCATGCGGCCCGGCTCCAGGGGTCCCGCTGCCAGGAGTGTGACACGCCGGACATGGCGTGGGCGGAGGCGCCCGGCAGGAAGCTCTCCCAATGGGCGAGGACGCGGGCGAGGCGGGCTTCTTGGTCGAGCGCGTCGAGTCGGTCCGCGCGATCGCCGCGCACGTACGTGAGCAGGATGCCTTCGGGGCCGGATGCGTCCCACGTCGGGTGCCAGAGTTCTTCGGGCCAATCGCTGGTGCCCCATCCGTTCAGCCCTTCGGCCTCCCAGAACCTCGCCCGAAACCGGACGAAAACGCGCGTGGCGCTCTGGTAGCCGAAGCCTCCGTTCATCGCCTCGGCCTTGGCAGCGGAAAGGGCGGGCGAGAAACGTATGCCGGAGAGAAGCGGCACAGGCACGGTAACAAGCACCCTGTCCGACTCGTAGCTTTGGCCGTTGCCGGTGGTGACGCGAACCGTGCTTCCGGCCACGATTTCGGTCACCGGCGATGACGAGACCACCCGGTTTCCCAGTTCTGCGGCGAACGCGGCTGGCAAGCGGTCGCTACCGCCCAGGATCTTCACGAAGTCCGGCCATTCCGAGAGGAAGGAGCTCGGGGGAACGGTGGAGCGCGCTCCGTCCTGGAACCGGAGGAAGAGACCGTCTTCCGGGTAGAAGCGGTCCGTCTCCAATCTGAAGTGGCGCGCGTACCCCAGGGTGAGGTCGTGCTCCGGGGGTATCCGCGCGGCGCCTGCCTCGGCGGAGTGCCCGGCGGCAAACGGGGAGCGCAGGGTGAGAACGCGCCCTCCCACGCGCTCGCGGGCTTCGAGCACGGTCACCTCGTGGCCTGCCCGGGAGAGTTCGTAGGCCGCGGCCAGGCCGGAGATGCCGGCGCCGACCACGACAATGCGCAGAGTTCTGCCGGTTGGGGTCAGCGCTCCGGGGGAGTCTTCCGGTTCGAGGGGACTTGAGCACGCGATCAGGCCCAGTCCCGCCAGGCCGCCGAAGCGACGAACGAATTCGCGTCGGCCTACCGATTCGACCGCACAGCCGCGCACGGCCGGCAGCTCACACGCTATCTGCCGAATGCGTACGAAAAGTTGACGATCGGCAAACAGCAGCCACCATCTCCGTCGGCCCAGGCACCGAAGACTGCGACCTCGGTGGAAAAGCGGTCGCCCATGATCCGGACTCCTCCAGACAGGACGTAACCCACTCGGTCGGGAAGGACATAGTTCTCCGAGATGAGCTTGATGCGGCGACTGACGCGGGTCTCGCCCCCCAGCATGAAAGCCGGCTCGTTGACAAGCTCGTCTCCCGAGTAGAAGTAGCCCAGTCCCGCGGACAGAGCCCTGTCCGTGTTACCGAAAGTGCCCACCCCGTATGCCACTCCGACCATCTCGTCGTCGAAGAGGAAGACGAGCGTTCCGACTGACGCCTGTGCCGTTGGCGTGCGAACCACCTGCACCTTTGGAGCAAGGTAGAACGGCTCGAACTCCCCGAAGAGAACGGGTGCCCCGCCGGCCAGCGTGACACGGTCCGTGACACCGACCGCAGCGAACGGCAGGACGACCACGTAGGTGCCGATGTACGATTCACCCTGGGCAAGTGAGCGTCCGGTAGCGGTGAAGAACAGCCGGGTTCCGCCGGGATCCTCACTCCAGAACTCTCCGCCCTGGACGCGCCCACGGGCCGGAGCGATCTCCCGGAGCTGGGATCGGTCGACCTCGAGCCGCACGCCGCTCACGGTCACGAGGACCACCTGCTCCTCATCCAGTTCCGCGATGCTCGCAAAGAGCACGGATCCGTCGCCGAGCTGAATCTCGTAGACGGTTTCGCCCGGATCGGGGATGTCCACCGCAGCCTGGGCGCGGATCGCATCCGGCAGGAGCGGCGAAGCGACCAGGACCGGAGCGATGAAGACCAGGGCTCGCAAGGAATTGATGGAAGGCATCGGGAGAAACCTCCGTGTCATGATTTGGTTTCAAGGCTATTCACGGAAGAACCAGCGGTCCCAGCCACCGGATCCACAGGAAACCACCCGCAACCATGCCGAGCAGCGTCGGCACGAGGACCTCCCAACCTACGCTCTCGGGGGAAGGCGGTCACTACGCTACTGCGAGGTCCCAATCCCGCCGGCCGCAACACGGGATTCGAGCAGGGGCAGGTCGTAGGCCCTGAATTGCGGCAGGTCCGTCTCGTCGGGCATGGCCCCGATCAATCGGCTGCCCCGCACGGCGTATAGCATGAACCCCGCAGGAAGGTCCACCGACGCCACATGTGTGCCGTCGCTGGCAAATGCCGCCCATTCGACGTTTGTGCGATCAGGCTTGCGTATTCCCAGCCACACGCGCTTGCTGTCGTCCACGACCATGCCGAGGAGGGGCGGCCACCTGTACGGCGCGCCCTCGCGCAGCATGCCGGCAAACTTTCGCGAATACGCGTCCGCCGTCGACTTCAATTCGGCTCTGGTAACGTCAATCGGCAATGTCTCGTGCGAAAACAAGCGTCCGACCGCTCCGTCAACGTCGATCGACATAGCCTCCAGAGCGAGCGAATTGGCGTACACGACGGTTGAGTTGTCGAGAACCCGCACGAACGACCTGCCGCCGAAGGGATGCCGGGCGACATTCACGGCGCTCCCTTTCGTGTCTTGTATTCGCTCGACCAGAACGTCACCTGACGCGAACGAGAACAGCGAGTCGATCCTGCTGTGATCCTCTCCACGAAGGTGTAGCAGGATATCGACCCGCACCTGCCCGGCGTCTGATCCGGAAGCCATGAAGGGAGGAAAGTACCAGGAGAGGTATCCTGGGGACCCGGGGAACCTCCACACACGGCCGTGGCGTATCTCCCCCCGAAGATCCTGGACGTAGGCGGGCTTGTCGCTCCCGGACGCGAATATGGACACGCGGTCGAGGGACCCATCGAAAGCGAAGAGGCTGTCTCCCGGCAGTATCTGGATGGCCGAAACACTCGTGAATTCGCCGGGACCCTCCCCTTCGCGTCCCACTGTGCGGTTGTAGCTCAGGTCCGGGTTGAGCACGATGACGCCCTTGGTCTGCAGGTCGTCGATGTAGACGTAGCCTCTGGAGTCGATGGCCGCATCGTCTATGTAGGAAAGCGGAGCGTCTGCGCCGGATGTGGCGCCGAGGACTGCCTCCAGCAGGGGACCCTGCGCCCAGGGCCTGCGATCGGATTCGGACTCCGCGGACTCGTTGACCGGACGATCACCGGAACATCCGATGGTCAGCGCGAGGATTGGCGAAACGAGTGGAACCAGACGGGACGGGAGCATCGATCCATCTCCTCACAGCACAAGAACGTTGTTTCGCACTACGGGTTGTATCCTGGCGGCGGTTTCCGGCCGTGCCCTGGGAGAGCTACGCGGTCCGAAGCTACCCGTGCAACGCTTCGATCCGCCCGACCATCTCGCTGGATTCCCGCGGACCGAAGAGCCCGCCCAGGATCATGGCTGCGGCGCTGGCCGCGAGCGCGACGACTACCGGCGCCAGGCCGATGTCGACAATGCCCAGCTGCACCACCATGTAGACGGCCGCGCCCGACACGACCGCGCCCACCCCACCCACCAGGTTGGCCCGCTTCCACCAGAGCCCGGCCACGGTGGGCACGAACAGGCTGGAGCTGAGCACGCCGACCCCGGCCGTGTAGAACTGGGTGATCAGTTCCGGTGGTGAGAACGCCCACAGGAGTGCCGCGGTCCCGATCACCCAGGTCGTGACGATGCGCACGAGGCCGAGGGTGCGTTCGCTGGCGCGGCCGCCCCCCACACCGCCCAGGATGTCGTGTGCGATCGCCGAGCTGCAGGCGAGAAGAAGCGCGTCCGTGGTGGACATGACGGCGGCAAGCACGGCGGCGACCGCGATGCCGCGGATCAGCGGTGGGAACTGCGTTTCCATCACGCGCAGGAAGAGCTCGTCCGCGTCAAGAAGGCCCGGAAAATCCATCCGGCCGACCGGCACGACCACGAGCACCGCGGCGAGGATCATCACGCTGTACATGAGCATCGACAGGTTCAGCGACATGCGCGCGCTGTCGGCGTCGCGCGCGGTGAAGACCCGCATGACGATGTGGGGGATCACGGGGATGGCCGTGGCCCAGATCACGAAGTAGCCGAGGTAGCTGGACACGGGCCGATGTGCGACCTGCCCCAGTTCGGGCGCCACGGCCGTAGCCTGGCTCATGATCTCGAAGGGCGATCCCACCCGCCACACAAGCACGGCGGCCGTGCCCACCACGACCAGCACCATGAGGAAGCCCTGGATCACGTCGGTCCAGGTGATCGCGACCATGCCCCCGAACGAGACGTAGACGACGAACACGACCGTGGCGATCGCCAGCGCCGTGTTGTACGGGATTCCGAGCAGCGCCTCGGCGGCGATGCCGGCCGCCTTGAGCTGCGCCACGATGTAGATGGTGAAGGCGATGACGATGAGGATCGGGACCAGGTAGCGGACCAGCGCGTGCGGATACCGGAAGCTCAGGAAGTCGGTGATCGTGAACTTGCCGAAGTTGCGGAGCGGCCTGGCGACGAGGATGGACGCGAGAGAAAAGCCGACCACCGACCCGCCGAAGAGCGCCAGGGTCGCCGGGATGCCCTGCGCGTACGCCAGGCCCATGACCCCGATGATCGACCCGCCGCTCGCCAGGGCCGCCATGATCGCCATCGAGTTGACGACCGTGCCGATGCGCCTGCCCGCGACCCAGTACTCGCTGCGCGAGGTCAGGACCTTCTTCGACGCCCAGATCCCGATCCCGATGCAGGCGGCCAGGTAGACGCCGACGAGGATGCGCTCGAGGAGCATCAGCGCGAGTCGCCCCGGCGCCGGAGAAAGGCCACGAGCGTGACCGTGGGCGAAATCAGCATCAGGGCCGCGATCAGCCAGCCGAACACGGCCATCCCTCCGATCTCGAGGTCGCGCCACGCCGGGATGAACGCGAACGCGGCGCATGCGATGAGGAAGACGAGCGTTGCGCCTTCACGCCGTGCCATCGGGAAGAAGGATTTCATGGAGTGGCAACGTCGGGCGATGCGGGCGGACGGCGCAACCGGTGGCGGGGTCGCTGCACGGTGGTCCCAGGGAACCAAATGCAAACCGTATTTGCCATTTGGGTTGACTGAATGCGATATACACTGACACCTGCCCACTAACCCACGACACATCAAGGACCGCGACCCATGCGCCCCAACATTGCCCCGCGCCCATCCTCCCGACCCTCTGCCCGCACCGCAGCCGGCGCCCTGGCGTTCCTTGCGGCCGCGGTCGCCGCGATGCCGCCATCGCCCTCCTCCGCCCAACAAAACGCCGCCCCGCCCGCCAACCCCGCAGATGTCGAGTCCATCGACGCCATCATCACCGCCCTCTACGACGTGATTTCGGGCGACGCGGGCGTGGCGCGCGACTGGGACCGCTTCCTGTCGCTGTTCGCGCCCGCCGGGACGCTGAGCCCGGTCGGCCGGCCCCCGGGCGAGTCGACGTACCAACGCAGGGTGATCACGCCCGACGAGTATGCGGAGGGGGTCGGTGAGTCGCTCGAGGCCAACGGCTTCCATGAGGTCGAGATCCATCGGGTGACCGAGGAGTACGGCCAGATTGCGCATGCGTTCAGCACCTACGAGTCGCGGAGGCTGGCGAGCGATCCGGAGCCGTTCGCGCGTGGGATCAACTCGATCCAGCTGATGAACGACGGTGCGCGCTGGTGGGTCGTGTCGATCTTCTGGCTCGGCGAGGGGCCGGCGCATCCGATTCCGGCGAAGTACCTGCCGGGGGGTGGGGGTTGACCGGAGTGGTCTGAAGGCCATCATCCTCTTGTGTATTACGAACGTAGTGCACTATACTGCATTCCCGAGAGGAGGATGGTATGAGCACGCGAACGGTAAGAATGGACGACGCCTCCGAGGCTACGCTGGCCGACCTGCAGCGGCGCACGGGACTGTCGATTTCGGAGGTGATGAGGCGGGGTCTGCGCGCCTATGAGCGGGAGCTGGATTCGGACATCACGAGGCGTCCCTACGAGGTGTACCAGAGCCTTGGGCTGCCCGGCGAAGGAGGCTACGCGCTCGCGCCTGCGGCGAAGGCCAAGGAGGCGGTGGCCGAGATCATCCGAAAGAAACACGGACGATGATTCTGGTCGATACGGGGCCGCTCGTGGGTCTGTTCGATGCACACGACCAGCACCACGAGCGCTGTCGGCGCGTCCTTGAGACATTCGACGAGAAGCTGATCACCACGGTTCCGGTACTGACCGAGGCACTGCACCTGCTGCGCCCCGGGAGCCCGGGTCCACCCCGACTGATGGGCTACATCCGGCAGGGTGGGCTGACAGTAGTCCCGTTGGACGCTGGGCTGCTGCGCCGCTGCTTCGAACTCATGCTTCAGTACGCGGACACTCCCATGGACTTAGCGGACGCATCGATCGTCTGCGCCGCAGAACATACAAGAACCGAGAAGGTCTTTACGACTGACCGGAATGACTTCGCCACGTACCGGATTCGGCGCGGCTACCACCTGGTGCCCTTCAAGATCGTCGGCGATCCGTCGGGCCCGCAGTTGGTGAGGGAAGGGACAGAGGAGACGGATCTGGTGGGCGCCGCCGCGCCGCTCTCCGAGGAGCCTGCCGGCTAGCGCTCGACTAGCTGGGCCAGAACAACGGAATGAAGAGCGTGGCCGTGATCAGGAGGATCAGGTTGAGCAGGCCGCCCACCTTGACGAAGTCCATGAACCGGTACCCGCCGGGCCCGTAGATCATGACGTTGGTCTGATAGCCGAAGGGCGTGACGAAGGAGGCCGACGCCCCGAACATGACGGCGATGAGCAGCGCGTACGGGTTCACGCCGCCCTGCGTTGCCGCGATGATCGCGACCGGCGTAAGCATCACGGCCGTCGCGGCGTTGGACACCACGGCGGTCATCACGGCGGTCAACAGGTAGAAGGCCGCGATCAGCCCGATCTCTCCCAGCGGGGACGAGATGGTCACCACCCATCCCGCGAGCAACTCCGCCGCCCCTGTGGTCTCGAGCGCCAGGCCGAGCGGAATGAGGCCCGCGAGCACGAAGATGACCAGCCATTCCACCTCGCCGTAGATCTCCTCGATGTGCACGCAGCGCGTGAACACCATCAGGACCATGCCGGTGAGCGCGGCCGTCATGATGTCGAGGACACCGAAGCTCGCGCTTAGCACGACCCCGGCCATGATCGCCGCGGCGACGCCGGCCCGCGGCCTGTTCCCCGCATCCGCCTTCACTTCCGCCAGTGGGACGAACCCGGGATCGTCGGCGAGACGCTGGAGCGCGGTCGTCGTTCCGCGTACGAGGAGCAGGTCGCCGACACGGAACGATATCTCCGCGAGCCTTTCCTGGACCGTGACACCGTGTTGCTGTATGGCGATCACCGCCGCATCGAAGTGTTGGGCGAAGTTCAGATCGCGTAGGGTCCGGCCTACGAGACTCGAGCCGGGTGCCACGAGAACCTCGACCAGCCGCCCGCGCCCGCCCGCCCGGTCAAGTTCATGCTCCTTCCGTTCCCTCGGGGTCTCCAGTTGCTGCCGGCGCGCGAGCTCGAGGAGGTGCTCGGCGGGCCCCTGCACGTACAGGATGTCGCCCGGCCGTATGTGGCGGTCTCCGTGCGGCGCGGTGATCTCCTGGTCGCCCCGTTCGATGTCCAGCACCGTCACGCCATAGCGTTCACCCCACCTCAACTGAGCCAGTGAGCGGCCGTTAGCGGGCGAATCCTCCGGGACGTGCAGTTCCGTGACGAAGCGGCGGACGTCGTATTTGGCGGACAGGTCAGGGGGCTGGAAGCGCCGCGGCATCAGCACGCGGCCGGCGGTGAAGAGAAAAAGCAGACCCACGGCGAGACTGATCAGCCCCAGCGGTGTGATCGAGAACATGCCGAGGGCGTCGTACCCGCGCCTCATCGCCTCGCCGTGCACGACCAGGTTGGTGGTGGTGCCCATCAGGGTGACCGTCCCCCCGAGAATCGAGACGAAGGAGAGCGGCATGAGGTACCTCGAGGCCGGCTCCTCGGCCTGATCGGCGAGCGCGAGGAACACGGGCATGAAAACCAGCACGACCGCGGTGGTCATCAGAAAGGGGGAGAGAAACGCACAGATGAGGCAGAGCGCGAACATCCGCGAGTACTTGCCGCCGAGGGGTGCGGTGCGCGCCCAGGCTCCGATGGCGGACACGAGGCCGGTCTTGCGGAGCCCCAGGCCAAGCACGAGCATCGAGCCGACGGTCACGGTGGCGCGGCTGGACAGACCCGATACGGCCTCGGCCGGCGTGAGGATGCCGCTCAGGAGGAGCACGACCGGAACCGCCAGGGCGACCTGGTCCACCCGGATCCGGTCGAGGGCGAACAGGACGAGCGCTGCCAGCGTCACGCCGAGCACGAGTGCGATATCGAACGTCATGGAGTGTGAAAGATAGTGGCTTCCGACACGGTCGCCTGACTGGTTCTGATTGACCGGAGCGCGCCGGGAAGCGGAAGGCGACGGCGGCGCTCGCGGCGATGGGGCTGACGGCCTCGGAGGCCGTGCGGCTGTTCTTCCACCGAATGGCGGTCGATCAGGCTTTCCCCCTCGAACTCAAGGTGCCGAACGCCCGGACCCGACGGGCGATGGCCGAGTCGGAAGAGATGATGAGACGGGGGACGGCGCGATTCGCCAGCGCTGACGAGGTGTTTGCGGAGCTTGAAGAAGCCCGCGGCCAGTAAGCGGACGCGCCCGCCACGGCGCGTGGACTTCACCCGGGGCTGCGATGATTCGCCGAAGCCGAGCGGCTCCATCAACTTCGTCCGCGCTGGCACCCACGCGGAGTTGTTCGAATGACCTCCGCCAAGGGAATCCCGTCCGTTTGATCCCCCCTTGACCCTGACGTAACGTCAGGGTTTACCATGTCAGCCATGGAAGCTCAGCAACTCCACACGGTTGGCGAGGTCGCCGTGCTGGCCCGCGTCACGGTGCGCACCCTGCACCACTACGACCGGATCGGCCTGCTCGTCCCCTCGGGGCGGTCGGAGAACGGCTACCGGCTCTACGCCTACGGCGATCTCGAGCGGCTGCGCCAGATCCGGCTGCTGCGCGAACTGCGGTTCAGCCTCGATGCGATCGCGCAGATGCTCGATGCCCCGGCGTACGACCGTCGGAGCGCGCTCGAGGCGCAGCGGGAGTTGCTGAGGGAGCGGCAGGAGAGGACAGACAGTATCATTCGCGGGGTCGACCGGGCCCTGCGGGCGATGGAAGAGGAGACTGAAATGGACAGGACCGAGATGTTCGAGGGGCTGGAGGAGTTCGATCACGCGCAGTACCAGGACGAGGCCGAACGCCGCTGGGGCCACAGCGACGAATACAAGGAGTCGATGCGCCGCACGCGCCGGTACGGCAAGAGCGACTGGGCGCGGATCAAGGCGGAGGGCGAGACGGTAGTGGCGCGGCTGGCCGAGCTGATGGCCGAGGGCGCGCAGGCCGCCGGACGCGCCGCCATGGACCTGGCCGAGGAGCACCGCTGCCACATCGACCGCTGGTTCTACCCGTGCAGCCACGGCATGCACAGGAGCCTCGCCGAGATGTACACGGCCGATCCGCGCTTCGAGGAGTACTTCGAGAAGCGCGCCAGGGGGCTGGCCGTTTTTGTTCAGGACGCGATCCGGGCAAACGCGGCGCGCTGGAGGAATCGCTCGTGACCACTGACGGCCGGGGCACCCGCACCCGCTTCCGCACGACGCTGGTGCGGGTGCTCCTGGTCCAGGTCGTGACGCTGGCCATCCTGTGGCTCCTGCAGGCCACCTACCATTCCTGATTCCAGGCCCGCATGCACCCCATCAACTGGCTGATCGTCGGCGTCTACGTCGCATACGTCCTCGTCGACGGCATCCGCCGCGCGCGCGGCACCAACGAAATCGAAGGCTACTTCCTGGCGAGCCGCACGCTGCCGTGGTGGGCCGTCGGCCTCTCGGTGATGGCGACGCAACTCTCCGCCGTCACCATGATCGGCACCACCGGCCAGGGCGCCACCGACGGACTCCGCTTCGTGCAGTTCTACTTCGGACTGCCGCTCGCGATGGTCATCCTCGGCGTCACCCTCGTGCCATTCCTGCGGGGCGCCGGAGTTTACACCGCCTACGAGTACCTGGAGCGCCGCTTCGGCCCCGAAACGCGCACCCTCACCGCGCTCCTTTTCCTGCTCTCGCGCGGGATGTCGTGCGGCGTCATCATCGCCGCCCCCGCGGTGGTCTTCTCTGCGATCTTCGGCTGGCCGCTCATCTGGTGCGTCGCACTGATCGGCATCCCGACGGTCGCCTACACCATGCTCGGCGGCATCCAGGCGGTCACCTGGGCCGACGTGAAACAGATGATCCTGATCGTCTTCGCGCTGCTGGCCGTCGTGGTCGTCCTGATCGTCCAGATGCCGATCTCACCGGGCGAGGCGCTGCACATCGCCGGCGCGACGGGCCGCCTCAAGGTCTTCGACTTCTCCTTCAACATCAACGAGACGTACACGTTCTGGTCGGGCCTGATCGGCGGCACCTTCCTCATGCTCTCCTACTTCGGCACCGACCAGAGCCAGGTGCAGCGCTACTTGGCCGCGAAGTCGGTCGACGCCGCGCGCACGTCGCTCCTGATGAGCGCCTACTGGAAGATTCCGCTCCAGGCGCTCGTGCTCCTCGTCGGCGTGATGGTCTTCGTCTACTACCAGTTCCAGCCCGCCCCGCTGCTGTACAACCCGGCCCACGAGGCCGCGGTGGTCGATGCCCGGGGCGCCGAGTACCAGGCTCTCCAGGATCGCTACGGAGAGGCGTTTGAGTTGAGGGAGGGCGCCGCTCGCCGCGCGGCCGGCCTGGCCACACCCGAGGCGGCCGCGGGGGTCCCGCCAGGAGCGGCGGCAGCGCCGCAAGCGGCGCCGACGCCGGTGCCGGCCACCGCCCAGGACGCGGCCCGCCAGGCGGCCATGAACGAATTCCTCTCGCGCGAAGCCGCCGTCCAGGAGATCCGCGCCGAAGCGCTTGCCATGGCGGAGGACGTCACCGGCGAACCCTCCCGCGACGTCAACTACGTCATCCCCCGCTTCGTCCTCGGTGAGCTGCCGGTCGGCCTCGCGGGCCTGTTCATCGCGGCCATCATCGCCGCGGCCATGTCCAGCATCTCGTCCGAGCTGAACTCGCTGTCGACCACCAGCATCATCGACTTCTACCGGCGCTGGTTCCGCCCCGAGGCCAGCGACGCCCACTACCTGACGGTATCCAAGGTCGCGACCGCGTTCTGGGGCGTGTTCGCGTGCTTCGTGGCGATCTACGCGGTCAGCCTGGGCTCGCTCATCGAGGTGGTAAACCGGTTCGGCTCGTTCTTCTACGGCTCCATCCTGGGTGTCTTCCTGCTGGCCATGGTGCCGCGCGCACGCGGCCTCGGCGCATTCGCCGGGCTGATCGCGGGGATGGCGGCGGTCGCGGCGGTGACCTTCGGCGCACCGTCCGTGTCGTTCCTGTGGCACAACGTGATCGGCGCGCTGACGGTACTGGCGGTGGGAGTGGTGTTGATGAGGCGGGCCGCGACTCCCTCCGGCCCAGGGCCCGCACGATGAGCTGTTGCGCACAGTGCCGCGGCATCGAGGACATGTTCGGCCACAGGATGGCCCAGCGGCAGCTTCGCCAGTACCGGCGCAAGGGGCCCGGGAGGGTCACCCGGCAGCTTATCGACGCGGTGGCGGCGGGCGGGGCCGAGGGCCGCACCTTTCTGGACGTCGGCGGCGGCGTCGGTGCCATCCAGCACGAGCTCATGGAGCGCGGCGCGGGTGGCGGCACGAGCGCCGACGCATCGCCCGCCTACCTTGCGGCGGCGCGCACCGAGGCCGAGGCGCGCGGCTACGCGGAGCACGTGCGGTACCTCGACGGTGACTTCGTGGACCGGGCCGCCGAGATCGAGCCTGCCGACATGGTCACCCTGGACCGTGTCGTCTGCTGCTACCCCGACATGCCCGCGTTGCTGGGGGCGGCCGCTCCGCTCGCCCGCAGAGCGCTGGGTCTCGTCTTCCCCCGCGGAACCCGGTTCATTCGGTCCGGCGTCGCGCTGGTGAACCTGTTGCAGCGGCTGCGAAGGCACCCATTCCGCGTCTTCGTCCACGACCCGGCCGAGATCGAGGCGGTGCTGAAGCGGCACGGCCTGTCGCGTCGATACCTGCGCGACGGGTTCCTGTGGAGGGTAGTGGTGTTTGGACGGGATGGGCCGTAAGGACATGTAATCCAGGCATGTCATTGTGTAATGTCGACATTACATATCCAAGTGTACATTCCCTCAGTTTGAGCCCCCGCCGGATTTGAACTGATGGCCAAGCCTTAGTACATTATGGCATTGTCACTGCCACTTTTCGACGCAAAATGGAATTTGTAAGGCGATTTTTCACGATTCCGGAGCAGAGCTTCTTCCTGTTCGGCCCCCGCGGCACTGGCAAATCCACATGGCTCCAGGCTCAATTGCCCGACTCGCTTTACCTCGACCTCCTGGAACCACGGCTTCACAGAAGCCTGGTGGCACGGCCAGAGCGGCTCCGCGAAGTCCTGGCGGGCTCCCCGCGCGCACCTACCGTGGTGATAGACGAGATACAGCGGGCTCCGGAGTTGCTTTCGGTCGTCCATGCGGTTCTTGAGGGCCCGTCGCCGCCGCGCTTTGTACTAACGGGATCGAGTGCGCGGAAACTCCGCCGAGCGGAGGTCAACCTTCTGGGCGGGCGGGCCCTGCACCTCACTCTGCATCCGTTCATGGCGGCTGAACTGCCCGAATTCAACCTCCAACGAGCGCTGCGGATCGGGCTCGTTCCTCTGGTGGTTGACTCTGCCGACCCCCAGGGCACCCTGGATGCATACGCCAGCCTCTACATCGACCAGGAGGTACGCGCGGAAGGCCTCACTCGTGATGTCGGCGCCTTCGCCCGATTCCTTGAAGCGATCAGCTTCTCCCACGGGGGACAGCTGAATGTCGCTGCGATTGCCCGGGAGTGCGAAGTGCGGCGCAAGACCGTCGGGGCCTACGTGGATATCCTGGAAGACCTGTTGATGGCGTTCCGACTGCCGGTGTTTCGCAAGCGGGCAAAGAGAGCAACCGTCGCACGCGACAGACTCTACCTGTTCGATGCGGGCGTCTTTCGTTCGCTGCGGCCAACGGGCCCCCTGGATCGACCCGGCGAAATCGAGGGGCAAGCTCTGGAAGGTCTGGTGGCACAACACCTGCGGGCCTGGACGGCCTACGCCGGCGATCACTCGTCGGTGTACTTCTGGCGCACCAGGGCCGGCACCGAAGTGGACTTTGTCGTGTACGGACAGACCGGCTTCCATGCGTTCGAGATCAAGAGCGCACGCCATGTCCACGCTTCCGACCTACGGGGGTTGCGGGCCTTTCGGGCGGACTACCCGGAGGCGGATGGCGTCCTCCTGTACCGCGGCACGGAACGACTGAAGATCGACGGCATCTGGTGCCTGCCGGTTGAAGACTTCCTTCAGAGAATGGTCCCTACTCGGGGCTTGCTGGATCTACTCTGACGACCCGCTGGCAACAGCCAGGCGGGGCAGGACCGTCTCCCTGTTTTTTGACAGGCTCGACTGCCACTTAGCTCGAACCCAGCGCTGCCAGCCGGATCACGCGGACGCTGGGCACGTCCATCTCGTCGGTCTCGATATACGCCATGAGTCCGTCGGGACCGAAGGCGTCGGGGATCCGAGGCGCTTCCGGAGGCAGTGTGCCGATGTAGTCACCTTGCGCGCTCATGATGTCTATCGGGCCGTCGCCGTCGCCGCCCGGCGCAGTTCGAGCGATCCAGAGCCTGCCCTCGCCGTCCACGGCCATTCCGGCCACGACCGGGATCTCGTCGGGAAAGAGCATGTTCTCGATCATGGGCAACATCTGCTCCCGCAACTGTTCGGCGGCCTCGCCGGATAGCTCCTCCAGGCCACCCATGAGCGAAATCCTGGAGCTTGCGGATTCGGCGGTCAGGCCTTCGATCCGCCGGGCCCGCTCGCCCTCCTGAATCGCCTCGGTCACCGGTTCGGGCGCGATGTCCCGCTGGATCACGCCGGTCACGCTGCCGTCCGCGCCGATCAGCTTGACACGGTATCCCACCGAATCCGCGACCGCGACCCGCCCATCCGGCAGGACTCCGATGTGCAGCCAGGGGCGAAATGCGCGCTGTCTCTGCAACCCCATGGTGAACACGTTCTGTCCCTGCGCGTTGGTCGCCGTGAAGTCCTCCACCACCTCGTCGGGTGGCAGGTTCCAGGCCCGGTACAGCACCTCCTTGCCCGTTCCGCCCAGCGAGAAGATGTCGATGTCGCGAAGGTGCGCGTCTTCGGGGGGCTCGTCCGGTTCGTCCTGCCCCGCCATCCTGATCGTCATTCCACCGGTGGTCACCATCCGATCACCGCCAAGGGGCAGCAACAACTGTCCCGGCATTCCGCTGAGCGGATCCACCGGCGTGCTGCTGACGAAAGTCCCCTGCTGATCGAACACCTCGAGCGCGCCCGGGAATCCCATGTCGTACACGACGAGTCGGCCGTCGTCGAGAATCGCGGCGCTCGTCGGCCCCGACAGTTCGCCCGGACCCTCTCCCTGCGACCCGAGCGTCCGCACCAGGGCGCCATCGCGGTTAACCACGACAACCCGGTAGTTGCCCTCGTCCAGGATGTACAGGTTGCCCGATGCGTCGAAGTCGACATCGGCGATTCGGCCGAAGGTCTCCCAGTCTTCCCCCGAGAAGGCCCCGACGGTGTACATGGCTTCGGTCACGGCGGCCAACGGGAGGTCGCTCCCGTCGGTAACAGCGTCCCGTCGTTGACTCTCGCACGCGACGACGAAGCACAAGCAAACCGCGCAAGACAGCAGCAGCGCACGGCGAGGTGGAACGGTCGATCTCATGGTGGATTCTCCAGTCTGGCCGCCGGATATTTCGACTCCTGATCGTTGGACACGTCCAGGGGCGCCGATGGTTTACCGACGAGCCCGGACCGCGCCGTGTTTCCCTGTACGCACCAGCACCGTACCTTACCCGCGATTCGCCCATCAAGGCCCGGCGCAGACCCACACCTGGAGATACCCATGGTCAGACCCCGCGCAATCCTGTCCCTGTTTGTTCCCCTCCTCCTCCTGCCCGCCGCGCTCGCAGCCCAGAACGAGCCCGACGGTACACTCAAGCTCGTCACCTACCTCGACTGGGAAACGGTTTCCAACCCGCAGATCTCTCCCGACGGCAGCCAGATCATCTTCACCCGCGGATGGATCGACCCGCAGAACGACCGCCGCGCCTCGTCCATCTACATCATGGATGTCGACGGCAGCCGCCCGCGCGTACTGGTCGAGGACGGCTCCTCGCCGAAGTGGTCGCCGAGCGGTGACCGCATCCTCTACACCGCCCCCGGCGAACCCGACGGCAGCCAGATCTTCGTCCGCTGGATGGACGACGAGGGACAGGCGACCCAGATCTCACGCCTCGAGAACGGTCCCGGCAACGTGGAGTGGTCTCCCGACGGCACGCAGATTGCGTTCACGATGTCGGTCGATTCGGACCATCCCTGGCCGATCAGTGTGCCGGGGCGTCCGGACGGCGCCGAGTGGACCGAGGGGCCGAAAGTCGTCGACCGGCTCGTGTATCGTCGCGACCGCCGCGGATACATCGACGAGGGCTTCTCGCACCTCTTCGTCATTCCCGCCGACGGCGGCACCGAGCGCCAGCTCACGGACGGTGACTGGAACCACAACGGGGTGGCCTGGACGCCGGACGGGGCCGAGATCCTGTTCACGTCGCTGCGCGTGGAGGACGCCGATCACCAATGGCGCCAGTCGGACATCTACTCGGTTTCGGTCGCCAGCGGGACCATCACCCGCCTGACGGATCGGTCCGGTCCCGACGGCTCGCCGGTGCCGTCGCCGGACGGCAGGTTCGTCGCTTTTTCAGGCAACGACCTGACAACCGACACCTACATCACGCGCAAGCTGTACGTGATGAACCGCGACGGTTCGAACGTCCGCATGATCAGCGACGGCTTCGACCGCCAGGGCTCGAACTTCGTCTGGGCCGAGGACGGAAGCGGCTTCTACATGAACGTGTCCAGCGAAGGCACCCGCAACCTCCACTTCGCGTCGGTGGACGGGGGCGTCACCCCGGTTACGAGCGGGAACCACATGCTGAGCGTGTCGTCAATCGGATCCGGCCTCGCGGTCGGCACGCTGACCGACTATCAGAGCCCCGGCGACGTAGTCTCGTTCCGGCTGAGCAGCCCCGACCGGATCAACCAGCTGACCGAGGTAAATGCCGATGTGCTGGAGGGCGTCGCTCTCGGCGACGTCGAGGAGGTCTGGTACAAGTCGGTGGAGGACTATGACATCCAGGGATGGATCATCAAGCCCCCGGACTTCGACCCGTCCCGCAAGTATCCCCTGATCCTCGCGATCCACGGGGGTCCGCATGGCATGTACAACGTCGGGTTCAACTTCGGATGGCAGAATCACGCGGCCAACGGCTACGTGGTGCTGTACACGAATCCGCGGGGCTCGTCCGGCTACGGCAGCGCCTTCGGGAATTCGATCAAGAACGCGTATCCGGGCAAGGACTTCGACGACCTCATGGCCGGCGTCGACCTCGTGATCGAGCAGGGCTACATCGACGATCAGAACATGTTCGTCTACGGATGCTCGGGCGGCGGCGTCCTGACGTCGTGGGTGGTCGGCCACACCGACCGCTTCGCCGCGGCCTCAGCGAACTGCCCGGTCACCAACTGGTTCTCGTTCGTGGGCACGACCGACGGCGCCAGCTGGTACCGCAACTTCGAGCACTTCCCATGGGACGACCCCTCCGAGCACCTGCGGCGGTCACCCCTGATGTACGTGGACAACGTCGTCACCCCCACCATGCTGATGACCGGCGAAGGCGACCTGCGCACCCCGATGCCGCAGACCGAGGAGTACTACCAGGCGTTGCGGGTGCTGAACAAGGCCCCGACCGCGATGGTGCGCTTCAAGAACGAGTGGCACGGCACCAGCTCGACGCCGTCGAACTTCCTGCGCACGCAGATCTACCTGCGCGAGTGGTTCGAGAAGCACCGGCGGGGCGGTCCGGTGACGGAGGACTAGCGGGCGCGCTTTCCGCGCTCCGAATCGCGACCCCCGCTCAGGGTGCGCTGTAGACGGCCACCCTGAGCGGGGGGTCGACCCACCAGTGGAAGTGGAAGCGGTTCTCGCCCTCGACGATGACCGCTTCCCGCCGCTCGCGCGTCTTGGGCCAGTCCTCGCGCTCGTTCAGCACGACCAGCACCTGTCCCGGCGCCAGCTGCGCGACCCGTTCCTGCACGACTTCTTCAAGGTTTGCCAGGAGCGCCTTCTCGGCGTGCCGCTGCACGGCGGCGTTCGCTTCGGCGACCAGTTCGTGCGTCTCCAACAGCGTGTGGCCGGAATCGAAATCGGCGGTGCGGATCGAAAGGACGCGGTCGCGCATGAAGCCGATTTCGGTGATCGCCGTCGGGTTGAAGTTCGGCGTGACGCTGTGGTAGAAGGAGCCGTATCGCCTGAGTATCATCGCTTGCGTTCCGGTGTGTCGTGGCTGAGCAACGCGGCCAGTTCGTCCGCGTCGAGTTGCGTTCCCGCCTTGCTGCCCATGCCCCGTCCCGAGCGGGAAGAACGGCTGCGCGCGGACTTCCTCTCGCTCACGACGCCCCCCGCGAAGTCGAAGTCGGGGTGGTGGACCTTCTCGAGCTTGCGTTCCAGCTGGTGCTCGAGCGTGCGGAAGGCCCCGAGGTCCGCCGCGGTGACGAAGGTGACCGCCTCTCCGGTCGCTCCCGCTCTGGCCGTGCGGCCGATCCGGTGCACGTAGTCGCCCGGGTCGAGGGGAACGTCGTAGTTGACTACATGCGAGATGCCCTCGATGTCGAGGCCGCGCTGCGCAATGTCGGTCGCGACCAGCACCCGTACCTTGCCCTCCGTGAAGCGGTCCATGGCGCGGGTACGGTGCCGCATGTGGCGGTCGGAGTGGATGACGTCGCACTCGATCGCGGCCTTGTCCAGGCGCGACCGGAGGGTGTCCGCCCCGATCTTCGTGCGCGTGAAGACGAGGACCTGGTCCCATCCGGGCTGGGCGAGGAGGTGGACGAGGAGGTCCGGCTTCAACTCGGGGCGTACCGAGTACGCGACTTCGGAGATGCCCTGTGCCTTGGTGCCCGACGGGCTGACCTCGACCCAGACGGGATCGCGCGTCATGCGTAGCGCAAGGGCGTGCACGGCGTTCGGCATCGTCGCTGAAAAGAGGAGCGTCTGCGGCCGCTTGCCGAGACCCTTGACCACCTCTTCGATCTGGGGCCGGAAACCCATGTCGAGCATCCGGTCCGCCTCGTCGAGGATCAGCAGCCGAATGCCCTTCAGCTTCGCCCTGCCCCGGTTCTGCAGATCGATCAGGCGCCCGGGAGTGGCCACGACGATCTCGTCGCCGCGGGCCAGCGCGTCGAGTTGCGGGCCGTAGGACACGCCCCCGTAGATCGCTGCCGAGCGGAAGGCCGACCCGTTGCTCAACGCGTCGGTGTCGTCGCGCACCTGCTGCGCCAGTTCCCTGGTCGGGCAAAGCACGAGGACCTGGAGTCCGGCGCCTTCGCGGATCGATTCCAGCGCCGGAAGCATGAACGCTCCGGTCTTGCCGGTGCCGGTACGGGCGATCCCGACCACATCCCTCCCGGCCATGATCCTGGGAATCGCCTGCTGTTGAATCGGGGTCGGCGTCGACCAGTCGAGCGCCTCTACCGCGGCCAATCGGAGGTCGGAAAGTCCGAATGCCGCAAAGTCGGTTGGTTCAGTCAAATGAAGTCGGGCCATCCATTTCTTTCGGGATGGGGCCACGGTGGCCCCGCACGAATGTAATGAAGTCGCCATCTTTAGGGATGGCCGCCGACACCGTATCCGTCCTCTTCGTCTGCCTGGGCAACATCTGCCGGTCTCCCCTCGCGGAAGGGATCTTCCTCAGCCTCGCGGAATCCCGGGGCCTGGGGGATCGCTTCCACGTCGACTCCGCGGGCACCGGTTCCTGGCACACAGGCGAGCCTCCGGACACCAGGTCCATCTCGGTGGCGGCCGCCCACGGAGTCCGGCTCGTGGGTTTCGCCCGCCAGGTCACGCGCCGGGACTTCGACGACTTCGACGTCATCGTTGCGATGGACCGCAGCAACCGGCGGTCGCTGGAGCGGCTGCGCGGTTACGGTGCCCGGGCGGGGAAGGCCGATGTGGTGATGATGCGAGCCTACGACTCTCAGGACGGCGATCCCGACGTTCCAGACCCCTACTATGGCGGCTCGCAGGGCTTCGAACGGGTCTTCCGGATCCTCGAGCGTTCCTGCGAGGGGCTGCTGGACGACCTTTCCGCGGGACTGCGCCGGGATCGTCCGCGACCTTGATTCCGGCCTCCGTCCTGGCCGACGTCGGTCGCGCGGCGGGGTTGGGTCAATCGGATCTGCTCGGCACCCGCGGGGTAGGCGGTGGGTGCATCAACTCGGCCGCTGCGCTGCGGACCACGGTCGGCACCTTCTTTCTGAAGTGGAATGCGAGCGCGGGAGAGGGCTTCTTTCGCGCTGAGGCTGAAGGGTTGTCGGCCCTGGCGGCGGCAGGCGGGGTGAGGACGCCCGGGGTTGTGGCGTGCTGCGACGACCAGGCAGAAGTGCCCTGGCTCCTGCTGGAATGGATCGAGGAGGACGGCGCCGCGACGACCTCCTGGCAGGACCTGGGACGGCGCCTAGCATCGCTGCATCGCATCCGGAGCGACGAGAGCGGCTTCGGGTGGGAGCGCGACAACGTGATCGGCTCGTTGCCCCAGCCGAACGGGTGGAGGACGAACTGGGGTCGGTTCTGGGCCGAAAACCGGATCCGGCCCCTCGCGCGGGAACTCCAGGGCGCCGGGGCTGTCACATCGCACCAGGCGAGCATGCTGGAACGGGCCGCCGACCGCGCGGGCGACCTTCTCGATGCGGCCGCGTCCGCGGACGGCGCGTCACTCCTGCACGGCGACCTCTGGTCCGGCAACGTCCTCTTCGCGGCGGGAGGCGAACCGGTACTGATCGACCCGGCCGTCTATGTGGGGCACCGCGAGGTGGACCTCGCCATGTCCCGCCTCTTCGGCGGCTTCCCCCGCGCCTTCTACCGTGCCTACGAGGAAGCCTGGCCGCTCCAGCCGGGGTACGAACGCCGCCTGCCCGCCTATCAACTCTACCCGCTCCTGGTGCACGCGCGGCTGTTCGGTGGGGGATACGTCGCCGCGGCGGTCAGGGCGGCCACCCGGATCAGCGCCGCACCGCCACCATCAGCCCGTCCCCCACCGGCAGGATCGTCGCGTCGAAACGCGGATCCGAGGACACCACCTCGTTGAAGTGGTTGAGCCTGGCGGCGATCTCGTTGGAGTCGGGATCCAGTACGCGCCCCGACCAGAAGGCGTTGTCGGCCAGCAGCAGCCCGCCCCGCCGCAACAGCCGCGCCGCCTCCTCCAGGTAGACGGTGTAGCGTTCCTTGTCGGCGTCGAGAAAGACCGCGTCGAACGAGCCGTCGGGACCCAGGGCGCCGAGGATCTCGACCGCATCGCCGAGGCGAACATCCACACGGTCACACACCCCTGCGTCCTCGAGCGACCGCTGCGCCACCGCGGCGTGGTCGGGATCGATCTCGATCGTGACGAGTTCGCCGTCCACGGGCAGCGCGCGGGCAATCCAGATCGCGGAATAGCCGGCCAGCGTGCCGACCTCGACCACGCGTCGCGCGCCGCCCGCCCGCACCAGCAGCTGAAGCGCCCTGGCGGTGGCGGGCGGCAGCTGGATCCTGGGCATTCCGGCCTCGTCGGCGCGGACCCGAACGCGCCGCAGGTGGTCGTCCTCGCGGGCAAAGAGCCGCTGGACATAGCCGTCCAGGGCGTCGTGGTCGAGTTC
The DNA here is from genome assembly GCA_009838975.1 of Gemmatimonadota bacterium. GTDB lineage: Bacteria > Gemmatimonadota > Gemmatimonadetes > Longimicrobiales > Gaopeijiaceae > Bin94. The sequence goes on from VXQO01000156.1 coordinate 55,300, forward strand.
GGAGGGAGCGGGTGCCCCGGACGGGATCGGCCCGTGGTCGCTGTCAGCGCGGTCAGCCACCCAGCACCGCCGCCATGCGCCTCACGCCCGCCTCGATCTCTTCGTCCGACGAAGCGGTGCTCATGCGCGCGAACCGTGCGTCGCCGAACGCTTCGCCCGGCACGATGGCCACCCCGGCTTGCTCCAGCACGCGCGCGCACACGTCGTTCGCGCAGGTGAGTTCGTCGTCGAACGCCGCGTCCACCCGGAAGTACAGGTAGAACGCGCCTCCCGGCATGATGTAGGGACATCCCGGCAGCAGTTCGTCGAAGAGGCGCGCGACCAGCTCCCGCCGCCGCCGAAAGGCCTCGAGCATCCGGGCCTTGTCGCGCGCGGCATCGTCGCTCCGGGTCAGCGCTTCCAACGCGGCCACCTGCGACGGCGTCGCGGCGTTCAGCGAGACATGGCTCTGGAAGGCCGACATTTTGGAGGCCAGCTCTGCCGTCGTATATGAAAAGCCGACCCGCCATCCGGTCATGGCGTACGCCTTCGACATCCCGTTGGTCACCACGAGGTCGCCCACGGAATCCGGATCGAGGTCGAGCGCGCCCGGGGCCTTTCCGCCTTCGTCGCCGAAGTGGATCTCCTGGTAGATCTCATCCGAAATCAGCGTTACGCCGTGCTCTCTCGCCCACCCGGCGATCGCACCGAGCTGGTCCTTCGAATAGACCGCACCGGTGGGATTGGAGGGGGTCGAGAGGATGAGCCCCCTGGTCCGGGGCGTAACCACGCCGTCCAGGTCCTCGGGAGTAAGGAGAAAGTCGAGGCTCTCGCTCCCGGCCACGGGAACCGGTTCAGCCCTCGCCAGCGTGACCATCTCGGGATACGACGTCCAGTACGGCGACCCGATCAGCACTTCGTCTCCGGGTCCGAAGAGGCAGAAGCACGCGTTGAAGAGCGACTGCTTCGCCCCGGCCGACACCACGACCCGTGTGCCGTCCGCCGGATAGGCCGTACCCGCCGTCATGTATCTGGCCGCGGCCGTCCGCAACTCGGGAAGCCCCGCGGACGGAGTGTACCTGGTGCGTCCGGCCCGGATGCCGTCGATCGCCGCCCCGGAGACCCACTCCGGGGTGTCGAAATCCGGCTCGCCCGCGCCGAGGTTGATGATGTCGCGCCCTTCGGCGGCCAGCTTCTTCGCCAACGTACTCACCGCCACGGTGGCAGAGGGCCGCAGTCTTGCAATGTTCTCCGAAAAGGTCATCGATTAGCCTTGGGTGTTACCGCTACGCGAGAGAAACGGCAGGGGGTGGATCCATTGGCACCGAGCGGACAATAGGACCGCAAGGGGAAATGCGCGCAACCCCGGACGCCCGGCCGGGCGAGTTCTACTACGACTTCATCGATCCCAGGTCCTACGTCGTCAGCAACATGATCGACCGGGCCGGTGCCGAAGAGTCGTTCAGCTGGTTCGGGCTGGAGCTTTGTCCTCCCCCGGCACCGATGATCGACCCGCGCGATTCCTCCTGGCGCTCGCGCCGCTCGAAGGCACTGCGGTTTGCCCGGCCCCTGGACCTGCCCATGTGCGAGCCGGAGTTCCTGCCGTGGACGCGCAAGGCCCACGAACTGTGCGAGTTTGCGCGCGAACGGGATCGCTTTCATGCCGTACGCCGCGCGCTCTTCCGCGCGCACTTCATCGACGGGGTCGACATCGGCCGCATAGATTTGCTGACCGAACTCGCGCACGAAGCCGGGCTGGATCGGACCGAGACCAGGGCAGTGCTCGACGTGGATCGCTACGAAGAAGCGATTCTGCGGACCCGCGAAGCGGCGGTCGATCGCGGGATCAGGACAGTGCCCGCCGTGATCACCGCAAGCGGGCGTCTGGATGACACGGGCTCTCTGCGCGAGATTCAGCAGTTGCTGACTGGCGGGATGGAGAACGAATAGGAGCGAACGGAAGAATGGCGGGATACCAGCGAAAGACAGCCCTGGGACCGGGCGACGTTCTGGCGCACGCGGAAAAGCACCTGCCGAAGTACATCGGACTGATGCGTTCCAAGCGTTCGTCGCACGGGGCCACGTACATCGGCAAGGAGGGCACGGTCGTCCTGCGGGCTCACCGCCACGGCCCCTTTACCGACGTGACCGCCCAGACCGACCAGCTCAGAACATCACGGATGGACTACGAGATCCAGCGCTTCCTCATGACGCTGCCCTACGAGTACGGCGACCCCGTAGGGGCTCGGCCCGGCGACTTCGGCCAGTAGTCACGGAACCACCTCCAATGTCGACATTCGAGGATCTGCCGCTCGGCCCGGAGACCGTCGCGGCGCTGGCGGCCGAGGGGATGGAAGTACCCACCCCCTTCCAGGCGGCCGCGATCCCCGTGATCTCGCGCGGCAAGGACCTGATGGGCCGCGCCGGGCCCGGGAGCGGTACGCTCGTCGCGTACGGCGCGCCGTTGATCGACCGGCTCGAAGGCGGCGCCGGCGCTCCCGCATGCCTCGTGCTCTGCTCGGGCGCTCGACAGGCCACCGAACTGGCCCGATCCTTCGCGCTCCTGTGTGACGGGTCCGGGCTGCGTGCGGCGGCCCTGGCCCCGCACTGGAACCTCCCCGAGCGCGCGGACTTCCTCTTCGTCCCCGCCGACCGTCTCAGCGCGCTCTACGACGGGACCGTCCCGATGGACCGGGTCCGCACCGTGGTCGTCCACGACGGCGACGGTGTGGTGAAGAGCGTGCCGCGGGACCATCTCGAAGCATTCCTCACCGGGCTGCCGAGCGACTGTCAGCGCGTCTTCTGCGGCCTCCCGTTCGGCCCCGAACTCCTCTCCATCGCCCGGCGATTCACCTCCCACGCAGTGACCGTACCGCCCGGACACACCGGTTCCCGGGGCCGGTCCGGAAAGGCCGCGCCCAAACGCGATCTCCACTTCACCGTCGTCGAGGGCGACCGTTCGGAATCGGTCCTGGCCCTGACCGCCGAACTCCTGGGCGACACGGTGCGCCACGTGCTGCTCTACGCGACCACGGCCGACCAGGCGGCGGACCTGGGCGACTACCTGGCGGTGCACGGGTACCACGCGGGTCCTCCCGGCGACGAAACCGTACCCGTGTGGCTGTGCCCGGCCGAGGAGGAGGCCGAAGCGCGAGCCGCCATCGATGCGCTGGCGGACCCCGATCAGGTGGCTACGGTATCCTGCACGGTACCCGCGGGCGCCCAGGCTGCGACCGCGCGTCACGGCGGCAGTGGGGGCCCGGCCTGGGCGTTGCCGGCGGTGCGCGAACTCGGCCACCTCAGGCAGACGGCGGCCGAGGCCGGGCTGAAGCTCAAGCGTGTCCGGCCCGAGCGGCCAACGCGGGTCTCAGGCGCGCTCGACCAGTTGGCCGACAGGCTGCACGAGGCGGCCCGCGCCCCCGAAGCCACCCCATACTATCTCTTGGTGGAGTCGCTGCTCGATCGATTCACCGCGGCCGAGGTTGCGGCTGCGGCGCTCCTGTTGCTGGACCGCGGGAGCGCCAAATCGGCGGTGGCCCGAACCGCCGGCAAATTGCCAGAGATCCCGGAGAGCTGGGTGCGCCTGTTCGTTTCGGCGGGGAAGCGCGACGAGATCGGGCCGCGTGAACTGCTGGGTGCATTGACGAGCGAGTCGGGAGTCGCGGGCAAGAGAGTGGGGCGGATCGATGTGCGCGAGAGTCATTCCCTGATCGAAGTCTACGAGAGCGATGCGGGGAAGGTCATCAAGGCCCTCAACGGTACCACGCTCGGGGGACGGAGCCTCCGCGTGGATTACGACCGTGCGAAAGACCGCCGGCCCAAGGACCGGCGGTCTCCGGGAAAACCGGGTGGTGGCCCCCCGAGGGGCCGCCCCTCTAGGCCGCCATTTCGTCGCGGCGCCTCCGGAACATCCGGTAGAGGAAAACCCCCACCGCGACGAACAGGCCGATCTTGAGGGCGGTCAGCAGGAAGCCGAACAACATTCCGAGGATCGGGCTCGCCGCCGCAACCAGCAGCTTGAGCAAGAGAACGCTGATGGCGCCCGTCGCCGCCACCGCGCCGAAAGTCTTCACGTAGCTCATTCAATCTCCTCCAGCGATCAGGATACCTTGGGCCACCCTACCCGCGGAAACGGTAGGAAAGTTTCATGAACACCCCTTCGGCCTCCGGGCGGATGTCGCGGAACCGGAAGGCCTGCATGTCTTCCATGCGCCGCGAATAGCCCACGAAGAACACGGTGCCCGGCGTCGGTTCGTAGCTGAGCAGCGTCTCGATCGAGAAGTCGTTCGACTCGGATCCCTGGAGCGCAGTGCACGACGTGCTCGAACAGTAGGAAACCGCACGGCCGTCCGTCGGGGTCATGAGCACGCCTCGCTCCTGGCTGCCGTACTCGACGATCGCCCTGAAGAAGAGTGCCCGGCTGAACTGGTACTGGCCCCGCACCCTCGGAATCGTGGCGCTCGAATAGAGCGACCCGTCGCGCTGCCGGAACAGGCTGGTGTGAGTGACCCCCAACTCGGAGCTGAAGTTGGTGGTCAGGAACAGGTTGAGGCTCGCGTTGCCCGACCAGGAATCGGCGATGTCGACCGGAGTGTCCGTGATGAAGTCAAAGAGCGGTGTCTCCGACCGCGTCACCCGTACGTTGCTTCGTACCTTGTCGAAGGGACTCACCCAGATGAACAGGGTGCCCGAGTTCAGCCCCTGGAAGAGGGACTGATCGGGGACGAAGGGCACCGAGCCGCCGTCCGGCGCACCCGCGAAAAGGCCCTCGTAGTCCTGTGGATTGAACTGGAAGTAGGAGCGGGAGTAGTTCCCCCAGATCGTGATGTTGTTGCGGAACGAGAGGCTCCCGCCAAGCCGCACTCGGCGTTCCTCGGCCCAGTTTCGCTGCCAGAACGCGTCGTGATCCCAGAATCCCTCCATTTCGAGGCTGGGGCCCCAGCGCTCGAGGAGGTCACCGGGGTTGCCGCGGAAGTTGTAGCTGATCGACGACCGGAGATTCGTTGTCCCGGTGCGGCGTATGAAGCCGCTTTGGGCCAGGAAGTCGTCCGTCACGTCCAGCATGCTGGCGTCGAACTGCAGGTTGCGTCCCGAGCGGGCGAACTGGGCAGAGACCAGGGAGCCGGTGGTCCTGTCGGAGGCGCCCTCGGCGGTGCGGCTGCCGGCCGCGAGAAGGGTCATCGTGTAGCGCTGCTGGAACTGGAACCGTCCGTCGATCCCGGCCACGCGGTTGAACCGGTCCACGTTGTAGGTGCGGTCGGTGTAGACCATGCCGACGTTGGAAGTGGTGCCGAGATCGCGCCGCAGCCGGAAGATGTTGACGACGGGATGGGCAGATTCCGACAGCCCGTCCGGGCTGGAGACATCGTCCACGGCGCTCAGGAATCCGGCGTTGAAGCTGCCGATCTTCCCCTGGATCTTGGCGCCGCCGACCGGGTTGATGATGGACCGCGTATAGACGAGCTGCTGCGGCAGCCGGAAGATCTCGGTCCCTTCCAGGAAGAAGGGACGCTTCTCGCGCAGAAAGAGGGCAAAACGCTCGTTGACCCGGATCTGGCCCGCATCGGCTTCGACCTGCGAGAAGTCCGGGTTGTATGTGCCGTCGAGGGTCAGATTCGAGGTAATCCCATAGGTCAGGTTCAACCCGAAGTCGCCGTCGATACCCCCGCGCTGCATCGCTCCGGCTTCCGCGTCGTAGACCCCCTGCTGCGAGAAGGTCTGCACGGGGTTGATTTCCAGAAAGAGACCGGCATCCAGACCCGCGAGTCCGGTCAGCCGCCCGAACTGCTCCATCCGGTTGGCCACGTTCGCGGTGACCGGCGCCCACGACTCCGAATAGCCGTTGCGCGCGATCCGCCGCTCGACCTGCAGCCCCCAGTCCTGGACATCGGCCTCCTTGAACTTGATGCTCTTCAAGGGGAGCTTGACCTCGACCGAATAGCCCCAGTCGTGCACCTGGCCCTGGGAGTCCCACACGAAGTCGGGATTCCAGTCGATCGGCGGACCCATTCGACGCTCCCGCCGCCCACCGCCGCCCACGACCCACAAACCGTCCTGCTGAACGCCCAGCGGGTTGACCATGATCACATAGCCGCGGCGGCGATCATTGAAGGTATCGAGGATGAACCGGACGTAGTCGTCGGAGAACCCGTACGAATCGCGGTCGCCCAGCGTGGCCCGGACCCCGCCCTCGACGTCGTCGTAAGCCTTGACGCTGAAATAGATAGCGTCGTCGGTGAGGAGAACCCTCGCCTCGGTGCGCTGGGTGGCGGGCACGCCCTCGACGGGGTCGAACTGGGTGAATCCGGTCAGCACCGGCGCATTCGCCCAGGCCTCCTCGTCCACAACGCCGTCGATGCTGATTTCGGCACCGGCCAACCTGGGGCTGGGAACATCGAGTTGCCCCTCGGTGCCGTGGTACTCGACATCCACGGGGACCGTCTCTCCGTCGGCCGTGGACGCACCGCGATTCGCGTTCAGTTGCGCGTCCTGACCCGTTGCCCCAAGTGTGACGGTCATCGCCGCCAGGAGTGATACCATTGAATCTATGTCTTTCGGTTTCGGTTTTATCTGAATTCAGGCTCCAGGGCATCGCCCCGGGACGTTCGCGTAGCCCCCGGGTCCGATCTGGGCCGAAATGAAGCCAGCCTTAATAGACACTTCGACCACGCGATTCGTTGAGTGACCATGGACGCCTTTACCGCCCGGCAGAAGCGGCACCTCCTGGATCAGGTTGCCGACGGCATCGCCTCTCCCCGCTGCCCCCGCTGTCGGGGACCCTGCGCCGTGATCCACACCGGACCGAGGGGCGATGTGGCCTACGTGCGTGACAGGGTACTGGTGCGCTGCTCACGGTGTCTGCGCAGCTGCGCGATCGAGGCCCGGGAGCTGGGCGGGTAGCGTGGGTCGAACCGGCACCCGGCAAATCCTGTTGGCCGGGTTCGCCGCCGCGGGCTATCGTTGACACCCGTACGCTTCGACCTCCGCCAAGAGGAAACCCGATCCTGGACCACCGATCCCGTCATGCAGCCGAAGCCCCGTGGCGGTCGCCGGTTGCGACGTTGCTCGGAACCGTGGCCGCGGTCTGCGTGTTCACCGCACCCGTCGCAGCACAGGAAGGAAGCCGGGCGGGCCCCCTGGTGCTCGAGTTCCCGTCCAGCACGCGCGGCATGGCCCTCGGCGGCGCGTTCCCGGTCGGCAGCGACGGGAACCTCGCAATCTTCCACCATCCCGCGCTGATTGCGGGCGAGGGGTTTGGCGGCGCCCGGCAACGGCTGGGGGGCAGCACGCATCTTGCCTTGAGCGGCAGCGGCAGCTGGATGGGTGGCACGCTCGCGGCGGGATTGTCGTTGTTGGAATACGGGACATCGGCCGACTCGCCGCTGGAGCTACCCCGCGAGGCGGCGGAACTGATCGCCGGGGGCAAGCGGTCGGCCTCCGAATACACGGCGGCAGTGGGATTCGCCAACGAGCTTTTCGGGATGGACGCAGGAGTCTCGGTCAAGGTCGTCGGCCAGCGGCTGGGTGGGCGGCACGGCAGCACGGTGGCGGTGGACATCGGGGTGGCGAGGGGCCTCGGGCCGATCACCGGCGCCGTGACTGTGCAGAATCTCGGCCGCGCGTTGAAGCTGGGGCGCTACGAAACGCCGCTGGCGCGACGCGTGGTCGTGGGCGCCGGAACCGGCGGTCGAAGACCGGTCGGGCCGTTCGACATCGGCGCGGCTGTCCAGGTGGCCCGTGACGGCCGCGGCGAAATCGTCCCGGGCGGCGGATTCGAGATCGCGTGGTGGCCGATCCAGCGCCGCATCTTCATAGCGCGGATCGGCGCGGTGCGGCGGATGGGGGAGGACGGCGGCTCGCCGCTCACCTTCGGCGCGGGCTTCGAAGGCGATCGGATCCGGATCGACTACGCCTATGGCGGCGACTACACGCACCATGATCTCGGGGCGGATCGGCACAGCGTGGGGATCGCGATACGGTAGACAGCGATCCCGGGACGCGCCGGCGGCTAGCTCACCGCGGGTGCCACGCCCCCGTGTCGGGCAGTCCGCGGCTGAAATGGGCCTCAAGGCGGGGTTGTTCACTCGACCCGCTTGCCATGTCCGGGTCGGCGAATCCGGCCGATTCGCCGCGCAGGATTCCGCGAATCCGGCCGGTTGTGGCGTCACGCAGGATGGTCACCGGCCGATCGGTATCGCGAGTCAACAGTGCGGTCCCACCGGGTCCCGACAGCGATATGCCGGCAATCGAGCCGTCCCACTCCTCTTCCACCGGGAGCGTGAAGGCGAAGCTGCCGCTCCCGTCACCGTCGGCTTCCTCCAACATGTCGAAGCGGAGGGAAAACACCTCTTCGCCGCTCGCGCGGTGTCCCGCGATCGCATACGCTCCGCCCCGTCCCGGCAGCGCCGCAGGGGCGTGGACCAGGAAGGCAGGTTCCAGGTAGACGGTTCCCCGGCTGGATACACTGCCCCACAGCAGGAGTGATTTGACGGGAGCGGAAACCGTTGCGGCCAGGTCAGTCTTCTCGTCTGCAAGCCGATGGCGTAGCGCGTTGGTGAAGTGGTAGTCGCTGATCCAGTCGTATTGGCAATAGGACATCAGATCGCCGGCGTCCGGCGCAACGAGTCGGCCCCCGTAGCGGAAATCGTAGCCCCATGCGCCGATCGTGCCGCCGGAGTGCGGAAACGATGCGTCGACAAACCCCGCTCCGCATCCCGACGGATGTTGCAGGCTCATGTTGTGTCCCAACTCGTGGGCGATGACGAGTTCCGACCGCTCCCTGAGATCGACTACCGAGAAGCTGGAGCGCCCGGATTGATAGGCCAATCCATGGTTGCCCACAACAGGTCCGGTCATTGTACCCAGATAGTAGCCCGCGGCACCTTCCATGACGCGAATCAGGTCCGTTTCCCGCAGCAGGCTCTCGGCATTGTGATTCGAGGTTACCACGGGGTCGTGCAACAACACCTCAATGTCACCCACCGGCAGAAGGGTCCTCGTCTTGCCCAGAAGCGTGTGATTCAACGGGTTGTCCGACATCGCCCGGGTGATCCTCAGCACGGACGAGTCCGGCGCAGCCTCGAGAAGGAACGGGATCAGAGTGAGCTGGAAGGTAGGCATGGTGCGCACATCCAACGCGACTCGACCGCTCTCGGGAATCCGCCTTGTCACGAGCAGCCCGGGCTCAAGCGTACCTTCCGGGTCGACCTCGATCACCATTTCCAGTCCCGGCTGAACGAGCGATCCGTCGATTTCGGTGTTTGCGGAACTCGTCAGCGACTCCTCGGAAACGGCAGCGGCTGTCGGAATCGGAGCGTCGCTACCCGGTATCTCAACGACGTGGGTTGCACCGCCCGGAAGATGGAAGCTTGCCCGAACGGGTGGAATGCTCGCGTCAGTGGCGCGGCTGGCAATGGGGAACACCCGTAGCACCGCGCGGTCTCCGGCCACCAGCGGGACGGGGAACGCGCGTGATTGCACCGCCTGAGAGAGATGCGCCAGTACGGTCTCCGGACTGCAGCGAGGAATCCGCACTCTGTTTAGCCCGTCCAGCCATGACAGCAGGCGGGGTTCGGGGGGCAAGCACAACCCGGTGCCGTTCACCAGAAACACCTGCAGCGCCTGCAGTTCCGCAATGCTGGACGGAAGCTCTCCGGAAAGACCCCCGTTCTCATTCAAGACGAGTTCTCTCAGAAACGACAATTGACCGAGTTCGGGAGGGATCTCGCCGCTCAAGTCGTTGTCCTGCAGCCGCAGCTCGATCACGCGGTCGTAAACGTTTCCGACAACTCCGTGCCAGGTCGCCATCGGTTCGTCGGAAAGCCAGTTGGTCTTCGAGCGCCAGCCGGGTCCGTCGGTGGCGTCGTAGAGTGCCGTCAGAGCCACCCGATCCGGATTCACGACCGCAATCGTCGAGCTTCCCGACGCGCCCCGGGCCGTTGCCGTAATCGTGGCGGTGCCCTCCGCTTCGCCAAGAATCTGCACGGTGTCGGAACGCAGGTGGAAGGAAGGTGGCAACAAGATCCGAACCACGTTCGGGTCGCTCGAAGTCCACTCGAAGTCGACTCCGTCCACTCTGTCGCCGTCCGGGCCGGTTGCGGCTGCAGAGAGCCCATCGACATCGGAGGGGGCGATGGTGTCGGAAGTGGGGGAAACCGTGATCGAAAGCAGAAACGGCACTACCCACACACCGAAGCTCTGCCGGGCCGACGACCCGCCGGGATCGCGCGCGGTAACGGTGACGTTTACCGCCATTTGAGATCCAACAACGTCCCAAGATGTTCGTGAAGGTTCATATAGTCCAGTAATGACAACGTGTTACGGGACTCCACCACCGATACCGTCAGCCAACGCCGTCCCTTGCGATCCGGCTCCATCCCCCATATTATGGGGGGATGAGTACTGGAACGAACACCACCCGGAAACGGCGGAAGACCAAGCCCAAGGGCCGTCATCCCCACAAGGCCTTGTCGGCCGCCTTCATCCGCTCCGCTCCGCCCGGCAGACACGCCGACGGCAACGGGCTGTACCTGTACGTCCAACCCAGCGGAGCCCGCAGCTGGATCCAACGGCTCGTGATCCGTGGACGGCGGCGGGAGCTCGGGCTCGGCAGCGTCGCCCTTGTCTCGCTGGCCGAGGCGCGGGAGAAGGCGCGGGCCAACCGCAAGCTCGCCCGCGAGGGCGGGGACCCGCTCGCGGAGAAGCGGCGGGCGCAGGGCGTCCCCACGTTCGCCGAGGCCGCCGTGAAGGTCGTCGAGCAGCAGAAGGCCGGTTGGCGCAATCCGAAGTACCCGAGGGCTTGGCTGAGCAGTCTGGATCGCTTCGCGTTCGGACGAATCGGCAAGATGCCGGTCACCGAGGTCACGGGGGCGGACATCTACGAGGTCCTCGCACCGATCTGGCACGTCAAGCCACCCACGGCCCGGACGTTGCGCCGCCGCATGCGCGCCGTCCTGGAATGGGCCGTGGCGATGGAACTGCGGCCCGACAACCCCTGCGACCGCATCGGGCGGGTGCTCGGTCCTCAGAACGACGTGGTGAAGCACATGAAGGCGCTACCGCACCGCGAGGTCGCGACGGCCCTTGAGGCGGTCCGGGCGTCCGACTCGCTGCCCGCCGTCAAGCTGGCCTTCGAGTTTCTGGTCCTGACGGCGGCTCGGTGGGGCGAGGTGCGGTGGGCCGTGTGGCCGGAGATGGACCACGGGGAGGGCGTGTGGACGATCCCGGCGAAGCGCATGAAGGCCGGACGCGAGCACCGGGTTCCGCTGTGCGGGCGGGCGTTGGAGATCCTCGACGAGGCGCGGAGGCTGGACGGAGAGGGTTCCATCGTCTTCGCGAGAGGGCGCGGACGGGAGCTTGCCGAGAAGCAGGTTCGCCAGATGCTCGAAAGGCTGGGAATCGCGGCGGTGCCGCACGGCTTCCGGTCCTCGTTTCGGGACTGGGCCGCCGAGGAGACCGACCATCCCCGGGAGGTGGTCGAGGCGGCGCTCGCGCACATCGTCAAGAACAAGGTGGAAGCGGCCTACATGCGATCCGACCTGTTCGAGCGTCGCCGTCGGCTCATGGATGAGTGGGCAGAGCATGTCTCGCGCCGGAGAGCGGGCTCCGGGGTCTGATTGGACGTGCCGCGGTCCAGGAACGCGGGTTCAGGCCCGTTTTCGGCCGTAGCGGGGGGTTTTCGGGGAACCTACGGGCCACAGGATGGCCCAGGAGCGACGATCTCAGGTCTCCGAGGGGTACGGGCAGGCCGGAAACCGGGCGGTCGACAGAGCGTGGCGCAGCCCGAGGAGTGATGAGTCGGGCCGGTCGCCCTCGCCGTCCTTGAGGATGGCGACGACGAGGCCGGGGAGCTTGTCCGCGACTGCTCGATGGGCGTTGTTCCGGGCGGCGCCCGGAGGGGCATTTCGGCGGCGGCGCCGGGCTGGCTAAGCCACTGTTAGGTGGCTCAGCCAGTTTACCCTCCGTATTACACGGCGGGACTGGCGGGGGGCTCTGCCCCCTCGACCCCGGAACCTCCCGCGCCGAAGGGCGCGAAGAGCAGGAACTGCGTCAATCCTTCCACGGAACTGGATGATTCTGTTGCCGCGCCGACCGCCGCAGCCGCTTCACCACCACCGTCTCGACGTCCATTTCGTCCCGTTCGATGAACGCAGCCAAGCCGTCCGGACCGAAGGCGTCCGGCATCGCGGTCGCACCCGCCGGATAGGTTCCCATGTAACGCCCGTCGGGGGTCAGAACATCGATGGGGCCAGCGTCGCCGCCGGGCTCCTCCGCGCGCCGCTGCACCCAGATCTCCCCGTCCCAAGTCGCGGTCAACGCCTCGATGACCGAAAGCTCAGGGTAGAAGGGGACACCGACTCGTCCCAAGCTCCGCCATCCCGCCCGCTCGGCTCGAACCAGATCCGCGGCCTGCTGCTCGTGCCAAGCCCTCTGTATCGCCGGAGTCACCGGCTGGGGGCTGATGGGCCGGGTGATGACGCGCTCTACGCTCGCGCCGCCATCCGGTGACGCGAGCTTGAGCCTGTAGGTGGACGAATCGCTGAATACGATGGAGCCATCCGGCAGCACGCCGTAGAGAAGCTCGGGCTCGAAGATGGCGGGTATGGATACCGAACCGAATCCCATGCTCCTTGCCTCGTCCAGAGCCGAAGATGCCGGCAACCAGCCCTCGGCTACGGTTTCCGCGTGTGCGACATCGCCCGCGAGGGACAGTCTTGAGATCGGGCGCGAGGTCCACCTCCGCATGCTTGACGCGGAAGCCTCGGTCAGCAGATACCCACCGCGAGGGTCATTCTGGGTGTTCGAGTTCATCTGCATGTCGTCAGGCATGCGCACGCTACGGACGAAGCTGCCCGACGGGTCGAAGATCTGATAAGCCCTGCTCCGGGTGTTACCCACAACCGTCGTACCGTCTCGCATGACGACGTAGGCATTGGGCCAGTTGAACTCGCCCGGCCCTTCGCCCATCCGACCGAACTCCCGCTGGAATCCTCCTGCCGCGTCGAAGACGAGGACGCGCAGGCTCGTCGGGAGTGCAAGCTGATCCGGCAAGCCCGCCATCAGGATTCCGTCGAAGACATAAAGGTTGCCGCCCTCGTCGAACGCGAGCTTGACGATGGTCGTGAACTGCTCCCAAGGCTCACCAATGGCCGCCCCGACCCGGAAGATTTCCTCGAAGTCGGCTTCCAAGTAGCTGTCTTCGACCGGAAGCTGGATCACCTCCTGGCCGCCGAGCGGCACGGCCAAGCCCGCAATCGTGGCCAACGCGACCGTTGTTCGTCTCATGGTGAGCTTCAGCAGTTTGGAGGGGGGCAGTCCCGAAGGACGGTCACCTCCCGAAACCTATGGCGTGCACCTGCTCCACGTCACCGATCTCGCCAGCAGGTGGCTGCGGAACGAGGCGTGCGGGGGCGGAATGCCGTTGGTGCAGCCGATGGCCGGGCGTCGCTTCGGCGGCGGATCGGTGCCCCGGGGTCTAAGGGGGCGGAGCGCCCCTTGCCAGACCGCCACGTTCAACGTGGCGTCGGCTGGCTCAGCACTAACTCAGGACTAGCTCAGGGCTGGCAGCGGCCATGCGTTAGCGGCCTCCGGATTCGATCTGTGGAACCTCTTCCTCGGGCTCCTTCTCGCGGGGGCCGAAGCGGACGAGCAGTCCGCCTAGGAACAAGGCGATTAGCCAGAGGAAGAGGCTGAACGCGGTGGCCTCCTCCGCCACGGAGACATCGGTGGCGATGGTGCTCATCAGAACGCCGAGCCAGAGGGCGAAATTCTGGAGCTGGAAATCGAGCTGGTCGCCGCGCTTCATGCTCTGCACTGCCCGCAGCACGAGGTAGAGCACGGCACCGCCGAAACTTAGGAACGCGGCGGACTCGGAGATGGCCTGGATGAACCCGAACGCGGCCCCTACGGCACCGCCCGAGAGAATGCGCAGGGGCGAAGGCGAACTCGACTTGCGGGTGCGGGTCCGCGGGACCGCCGGCACCCGAGTCGCCTCCGGAACGCCGGATTCCGGGTCGGTAACGGACATCTCCGTGGCGACGAATTCCGCGAGCGCAGTTCTCGTCGCCTGCACGTCAATCCCGGCCTCGGCGGCGATGCGCTCCAGTTCCTCGGCGCTGAGCGTGTCTCCGCGGGCGTCGATCTCGGCCGCGCGCTGAAGAATGAGGGAGACCTGCGACGTCGTGAGCCTCAGCGGTGGGTCGGTCATGCGTCAGCCTCCCGATTCGATCTGCGGTGGGTCGGCATTTCGCTCCCGGCGAGGGACACCCGACGGATAAGCAGCCCACCCCTTCAGGAAGGGAACGTCGAGGCCGGGCGCACGTCAATGTAGGTCGCTGCCGATAGCAGTCACCGGCAGCGTGCGACGGTGCAGTAGTCGCGTGGCGTACGATGGTTCTCGACTCCGGTGGTCACGTCGCTCGACGGGTAGTACGGACGAGGAACCGCAGCCTGCGCTCCGCATAGGCTACGGTTCCGGCGGCGGGTTGCCCCGGAGTTGCACGAGCGCCTCCACCTGCCTCGCGATATCAGCGACCTGCGAGAATGCGAAACGCACCCTGCCGCTGGCGTCCAGTATGAAATACGACGGGATCCCGCTGACGCCGAAAGCGTTCTTGGCCTCTGCGGCCAAGTCGTAGTACACGGGATAGGTTACGCCTCGGGCCGCGATGAACTCTTCCATGTCGGAACCGGGTTGGTCGTCCGTCGTGATGGAGAGGATCTGGACGCCGGTGGACTCAAGGAGTTCGCGAAGCCGAACGACCTGTGGAATCTCGGCGACAGAATAGCCGCAAGACCGTGCCCAGAAGACGAGCACCGTGTTCCTGCCCTCGATGAGGTCCGAAAGGAGTACACGGTTTCCGTTCTTGTCGGCGAGGCTGCTGGACCTGGGTGCCCATCGGACAGTGTCCGCGACGATGCGCGGCAGCATCCGGGCTTCGGCTGACTCAAGAAGAGTGTGCCATTCCGGACTCTCGGTATTCTGTCCGACCAGCGCTGCCAGTGAATCCGCTTGGTCTGCATGCGTAAGAGGATCGGCCGCAACGACGGCATAGTCGCGCGCAGCACCGGCGGTGTCTCCCCGGGACAACTTCACGTCAGCGAGGCGTTGGAACACCTCCGGGTCCACCGCCGTGGCTGCCGCCTCCTCAAGAGCCTCCAACGCTTCGTCCTCCTCTCCCGCAGCGGAGAGAAGCTCGCTGTAGGTGACGAGCCGATCCGCCCACTGTCGGGCTCGGGTGCGGGCGTACTCGCTCACCGTCCGGCCAAGTGGTCTGCCGGGATGAGCCACCAGATCTGCGTGTTCCGTCCCGGCTCGCGCCTCGCGTTCCAGTCCTTGGCGCGCGAGTTCCAAGGCCCGCTCTCGACGCTCAGGGAAGCTGGCGAGCCTTCGCGCGGCAGAGAACTTGCTTCCCCCATCCGCGAGCATTCTCTCGATCCAGCGGTCGGCGGCTGGCAGGTCGGGCGCTCGGTTCCACTCAGTCGCGACATTCAGCGCCCAACTCAGCATCTGCGATCCGGTGCCTTCCGCGTCCGGCCAGTATTCTTCAAACGCCGCTAGCGCGGCGTCGGCGTCACGGTCCTCGAAAAACTTCTGCACGGTTTCGATGCCAACGATCTGAGCCCACGGGCGCGTGCCCCTGCCCTCATTCCGAGCACGCTCTGTCCAGAACGCCACCGCGACGGAATCCTCCACATCGTCCGCGTAGCCTTGGATCGCGACGACGGTGGCCGGGGGAAGCGGCGTCCGACGGGCGTACTCCTCATGGATGCCCGCGAAGTTTTGTTGGTGCCAAGCAAGCAAGCTGTCGCTCCCGGTGGAACCGAGCGCCACGTCCTCGTGGAACCGCAGCGTGCTCCACCCAGCCAAGAAGTCGGGATAGAGTTCCATCGCAAGTCGATTGGATTCGTAAGCGGTGATCCAGTTGCGGCCAGCGAAGTCGTAAGCGCGCTGCATCAGCGAGTGATACAGGGGTTGGCCATCCTCGGCATGGATCAACAGCTCGAACAGATCCCTTCCGTTGGCGTCGATGCGCTGTCCCGTCTTTTCCTCGACCACGAAGGCGGCGTACACGACTTGGTCGGGAAGGGTGAAGCTCGCGGCGAAAGTGCCATTCGGTTCCGGCTTCAGAATGGCGAAGGCGGTGTTGCGCAAGCCGCCGTTGTACATGCCGTCGCGTTCCGTCCGGAAGTGACCGCGCAGCACGAGTTCCTGCTCACCTGCCAGCCTCTCGATCGGCGTATAGGTCACTTCAATGCGGGAGTTGGGCACCGGAGCCTCCGGGGAGAACCGTAGTCGGCGTTCGCCGGCACGCTCACTCTCTTGTCCACTCACGACGCCCGGAAGAAGCCCAAGGACGCACCAGACCACCAATCCGGGCCGACCGATCCTGATCGTGCTCTCAATCATCAGGTGCTACCCTCTGTGCTGGGTTGGTGATGGCCCACTCGACGATCGCGTGGACCAGGGAACATGGCACCATCGTGGTTCCTGTTCTCCTCTCGTAGCTTTCAGAAGTGAGACGCCACCAAAGGTAAGGAACGTTTACCTGACATCACCGTAGGATGGCGCTGGCCGACCTCGCAAGCAGAGGCAATCCACCTCGCTGAGCCCAGCCCCCCCGATCCACTCACAAGTCACGCTCGCCAAGGCCTGACCGAACAGCTAACGGTCCGGGGAGGTCTTTGGAGCCCCAGAGTGTTCCCGTTTGAGAACAGGGATGGAATGTGGGGATACCGGACCACGACATATCTAAATGATTGATAATAATAGCGTTATGCGATCCCGTTTACGACGGTGACGTTTGCGGTACCCTCCGCGACTCCCGACAGGGTCACCGTGCTGTTCACCAAGGTTGAGGTCACCACGCCCGCGTCCGATGTCTCCACCGCATATGTCAGCATGTCCCCGTCCGGGTCGCTGAAGTACCCGGATACATCCAGCGTGTCGGCGCCTCCGACCCGCACGCTCCGGTCGGCAATCGCGCCTTCTGCGACGGGAGCACGGTTGGCGGGTGGAGGCGGCTCGACCGCGGCCTCGCCACACGTAGCGATCAGGGTGCCGGTCGCCAGCACGAGGATCGCCAGGGAGCGGGTCCCGACCGGCACAATCACCCCGGTGGAACGCGGGCTGCCCTGAACCCCGGGTGCAGCCTCGACACTCCCACGTCATCCACAACCACGGTGCCGGCGTCGCTCCCGTCGAAGACCAGCGCCACCGCGCGCAGCGTGCCGGGGTCGAAGGCGGGATTGTCCGCGGCGAAGTCGTCGAGCGGAATGGAGAAGTGCTGCAGGATCAGCTCCCAGGGATTGGCGAAGCGGTTGTCCTCGATGTCGCGGCGGCGCAGCACCCGGATGGTTAGCGGCCTGCGCAACGCGCCGTAGCCGGTCAGGCCGACCCGCGCGGTGTCGCCGTCCGCGTCGACGGCCGCGACGGTCAGCTGGAGAGGCGGCTTTTCCTCGTCGTCGTCGCGACCTCCGCGGCGGTCCTCGCGGGAACCCCGGTCTGAGCGGTCACGGTCGCCCTCCTCCACCCCCTCCCCCCCTTCCTCTTCGGCGTCGGGATGTTCCCGCGGACCCGGCTCGTCGTCGATGGCGCCCACGTGCATCTCAAGGGTGGTTTCGGGGCCAACCGACCATTCGTCCGCCAGGCCCGCCGGCAGCGAGAAGGTGAATGCGGCGGGCGGTGCGGGGTCGTCGGAGCCCCGGTAGCTGTTGTTCCAGCCTAGCCAGAGCGCCTGGTTGAGCTGGGAGGACGAGGTGGTGGCGCGGTTGCTGGAGCGGAGATCGAGTCGGCCCTCGCGCCAGGTGCTGAAGTCGGTGCCGTGGAGGCTGACGCCGGGGGCCGAACCGGTGGTGACGTCGATGTCCTCCTCGAAGTCGGCGAGGGGACGGAAGGACGAGTCCATGAACCGGGTGATGTACATGGTCTTCGGGAGCCATGCGCCGGCCACGCGGTGGTCGCGGAAGAGGGGGCGATAGCGGTCGTCAGCCTTGAGGGTGATGTCGAGGAAGGCGGAGACGAACACGCGGCCGAACTCGCGCTGGTCCTCGGGCGGCAGCAGGCCGTCGAGCGCGAGGATGCGAGGGCTGCGCGGACCGTTGTCGTGCGCGCCCCAGACGGTGTTCCACTGGCCGTGGTTGGCGCGGTAGACGTAGACGGCCGATTTGAACATGTCGCTGCCCGAATCGAACTGCAGGCGGTTGAAGATGCGAAGGCCGTGGAAGCTGGTGACGTCGCCGTCGTGCGAGCCGTGGAACACAAGGTAGTTGACGTCGCGGAGCGGGGCGCGCCGGTCGGCGGGAAGGTACTGGCCGTCCACGGGGGCGATCGAGATCACGGACCTGATGTCGAAGCCGAAGTCGAATTCGAGCGAGGCGTCGTCGGGGTAGCGGGTGAGGCGATTGAACGCCGCCGCGAGCGCCACCGCCTCACCGCCGCGTGAGTGCCCGATGAGGGCGATGTTGTCCATGTCCACGCGGTTGTGGAAGGGCCCGTCCGGGTCGTCGTTGAAACGCTGCCACTCTTGCAGGTGCTTGAGGAGAAGCCAGCCGCGCCCGTCGTTCTCCTCGCGGATCCCGCCGTTGATGAAGTTCATGTCGACCGAGGCGAGGATGTATCCCCGGCTGGCGAGCAGTTCGCCGAGCCAGTCGTACCCGGGGTCCGAGAAGTCGCGCATGTTGTGGTTGCCGTGCACGACCAGGACGAGGGGATGGGGACCGGGGTCGTCGGGGTACCAGACGCGCGCGTTGATGGGGAAGCTGTCGGGGGAGAACCCCCAGTAGCTGTTCCGCGATTTCGCCGAGGCGCCGAGGCTGACCAGCCCGGAGGCGTCGACGGTCTCGGTGACGATCGCCACCGAGTCGCGGTATTCGGGGCGGTTCCTGTCCGTTCCGCTCCCGTAATACAGGGTGAGGATTTCGTGCGGACCGGGAAGGGCGGGGTTGGGGTGGTCGAGGTGGTGGCCGGCGAGAACCGTGGCCGCGTCGGAGGGAGTGAGTTCGAGGGAGCCGGCGCAGGCGATGCCCAGAGTGGCGGCCACGGCGACGGGTGCGGCGAGAGCTGTTTTGCGAAGTGTCATCGGGGCATAGTCGGGCGTATTCGCGCCCGGAGCAAGCAACCGGCTAACCTTCGGGGCGCCCGTTCCGGCGCGGACCGGACCGACCAACCAACGGCAACGGGGACGATGGCCACACTAAAGCGCGAACTCGGGCTCTTCGACGTGTACGCGATCGCGACCGGCGCGACCCTCAGTTCGGGCTTCTTCCTGCTGCCCGGCCTGGCCGCCGCGCAGGCCGGGAGTGCGATCCCCTTTGCGTACCTGCTGGCGGGCCTCCTGCTCCTGCCCGGCATACTCAGCATGGCGGAACTGTCCACCGCCATGCCCCGGGCCGGCGGGATCTACTACTTCCTGGACCGCAGCATGGGCCAGCGGGTCGGCACGATCGGTGGTTTCGGCACCTGGACCACGCTGACCCTCAAGTCGGCCTTTGCCCTCGTCGGCCTCGGCGCCTACCTGCAGGTCTACTTCCCCGAGGCCCCCGCCGGCCCGATCTCCTTCGCATTCGCGATGGGCTTCGCCGCGGTCAACCTCTTCGGGGCCAAGAAGACCAGCGCCATCCAGCTGGTCCTCACCGTGGTCCTCCTGGCGATGCTGGGCTGGCTGATCGGCACCGGCATCACCGCCGTGGATCCCGGCGTATTCGATGGCGCCTTCGACCTGGGCGCGTCGCCGTTCTTCGCCACGGTCGGCCTGGTGATCGTCTCCTACATGGGGCTCACCCACGTGGCTTCGGTCTCGGAAGAGGTGAAGAACCCGGACCGCAACCTGGCACTGGGCATGCTGCTGGCTTTCGCCACCGTGCTCCTCGTTTACGTGCTCGGCACCTGGGCCATGGTGGGCGCGGTGGGCGTCGGCGCGCTCTCCGCCGATGGCGGCAACCTGGCCCCCGCCGCATCGATGGCCAGGGCCGTCGCGGGCCCTGCGGGCGAGGCGGTCATGACGGTGGCCGCCGTCGTGGCCTTCACCTCGGTGGGGAACGCCGGCGTCCTGTCCGCGAGCCGCTACCCGCTGGCCATGAGCCGCGATCACGTGCTACCGGCCTCGATGCGCCGGATCAGCCGCTGGGGCACACCCTGGGTCGCCGTCCTTGCAACCGTGGTCCTGATCATCCTGTGGCTGGCGCTCTTCGACCCATCGGCCATCGCCAAGCTCGCGAGCGCCTTCCAGCTGATCATGTTCGCGCTGGCGTGCCTGGCGGTGATCGTCATGCGCGAGAGCGGCCTCGCGCCGTACGACCCCGGCTTCCGCGCGCCCCTGTATCCCTGGGTCCAGATCGTCGGCATCGTCATCCCGCTGCCGCTGATCGTCCAGATGGGCTGGATGGCCACCCTGCTCAGCGTCGTCTTCGTCGTCTTCGGCATCCTCTGGTACAGCTTCTACACCCGCGACCACGTACGCCGCGAGGGCGCCATCTACCACGTCTTCGAGCGGCTGGGCCAGCAGCGCAACGAGGGGCTGGAGCGCGAACTGCGCCAGATCCTGAAGGAGAAGGGCGTGCGCGACGCGGACCCCTTCGAGGAGCTCATCGCGTCTTCTGATGTTCTGGACTACGAGGGCGAAGTTCCCTTCTCGGCGCTGGTGACCCGCGCGTCGCAGGCGCTTTCCCGACAGCTTGGAGTGAATGCCGACCGTCTCGCCCGGGGACTTTTCGACAGCACCGGCAGCGGCCTCACGCCGATGTCCGAGGGCGTCGTCCTCCCGCACCTTCACCTGGACGACATCCCGGGGCCCCGCATGGTGCTCGCCCGGGTGCGCGGCGGGATCGCGATCGACACGGGGGAACCCGACGTGGCCCCGGCCGAAGACGAAGTCATCCAGGCCGCCTTCTTCCTCGCGAGCCCGGCCGCCGACCACGGCCGCCATCTGCGCATCCTCGCCCAGATCGCGGGGCGGGTGGACGACGAGAGCTTCCTGACCGAGTGGCTGGAGGCCGAGGACAACCTTGAGCTGCGCGAGGTCATGCTGCGCGACGAACGCATGCTCGTCGTCGAGGTGCTGCACGAGGGAGCGAGCAGCACGCTGGCGGGGATGACGATCGAGGACATGGCGCTGCCCGAAAGCACGCTGGCGGCCATGATCCGGCGACGCGGACAGCTCGTCGTTCCGCACGAGGACACGGTCGTCGAGACCGGTGACCGCCTCACGATCCTCGGCTCCCCCCGCGACATCATAGACCTGCGGCACCGCTACGACGTCCACGCCACAACCGCGCCGCGCTGGTGGAGACGCAGGAGGCAGGGCCGCGCGTCATGAGGCTGTGGACCGGCACCAGCGGCTTCTCCTACAAGGAGTGGAAGGGCAGCTTCTATCCCGAGAGACTGCCTGCCAACAAAATGCTGGCGTACTACTCGACGCAGCTCACCAGCGTCGAGATCAACAACACCTTCTACCGCCTGCCCCGCGCCGAACTGCTCGAGAAATGGGCCGCGCAGGTCCCGGACGACTTCTCTTTCGTTCTGAAGGCGAGCAGGAGGATCACCCACATGAAGCGCCTCAAGGACGCCGGCGATCCGCTGGAATACCTGGTGCGCACCGCGGTGGGAGCGTTGGGACCCCGGCTCGGCCCCATCCTCTTCCAGTTGCCTCCCTACCTGCGCGCCGACGTGGAGCGCCTCAGCGACTTCCTGGCGCTTCTGTCGGAAGGCGTGGGCGCCCCGGAGGGCTTCCGCGCCGCGTTCGAGTTCCGGCACCCCAGCTGGTTCACCGACGAGGTCTACCAGGCGCTGGCCGATCACGGCGCCGCGCTGGTCACCGCCGACACCGGCGAGGGCGACCCCCCGGTCGTGGCGACGGCCTCATTCGGCTACGCGCGCCTGCGGCGCCCTGGCTACGATGACAGCGAGCTTGCCCGGTGGGCGGAGGCGCTGCGGCAACCCGGCTGGAGCGACGTCTTCGTCTTCTTCAAACACGAGGACGAAGGCGCGGGGCCTCGGATGGCGGCGGGCTTCAGCGAGATCTGGGGCGCGGCGAGCTGAGCCTGTGCGTGCCGCGCGAGGGCGCGCTCAGCTCCCCGGGGGCACGCCCAGCCGATGGTCAAGCTCCCAAGAGGCCAGTTCGCGCAGCATATCCTCATCGGTCCGGTCGAAGCGGAGCGGCGCGATCGTGATCATGCCCCCGACGAACGCCTCGGTGTCGCTCCCCGGGGGGTGGGTATCCGCCGGGGTGACGCTGGGCCGAAAGACACGAACTTCGCCCTCGGGCTCGACCTCCTCATAGCCGTAGCGGACGTAGCTACCACCCATCCGCCCCACTGCAACCCCGGCAACCGCGTCCTCGCGAGCGACCGGGAAGTTCACCGAAAGTACGACCCCGGGACGCGGCGCCCGCTCCCGGAGTTGTTCGACAAAGCGCGCCGTGAACGCCGCCGGATAGCCGAAGTCCATCTCCTGGCCGCCAAGTGAGACGGCCACCGCGGGCACGCCGTAGTAGGCGCCCATCATGGCCGCGCCCACCGTGCCCGACATGTGTCCGAAATCACCGGTGTTGGCCCCGGCGTTGATCCCGCTCACCACCAGGTCGAAGCCGCCCTCCGGAGCGAGGCCTTCCAGGGCCAGCATGGCGGCGTCGGCAGGAGTGGCATCTACGCAGTGTCCCCAGGTGCCGTTCTCGTCGCTGATCGGCATCAGGCGCTTCTCGCGCCCCAGCTGCACCGACATGCTGGCCCCGCTCCGCTGCCCGCACGGCGCCACCACGGTGACCTCGCCTACATCGCGCAGCGCTTCCGCCAGCAGCTGGATGCCGGGAGAGCCGATGCCGTCGTCGTTGGTGACGAGGATGTGGTAGGGGCCCGAATCCCCTGCCTGCGCGGTTTCGGAGGGCGCCGGGGAGCCTGCAGGCTCGCAGCCGAGAGATAGTGCGAGCAGCGATACGACGGCGATTCCCATTCTGTCCGGTCTACTCATGAACGCTTTCCTTCCTCCAAACCCGGTTTGCATTGCGCTCGATGCCCGCGACCATGTCGTCAGGCATCCCCAGATCCAACTTGACGGTGGCCCAAACGTCCAGGAACCGCGTCATCGCCTCCCGTCCAGCCTTCACCACCGGCCGCTGTGCCAGCCGTGCCCCGGAAGCCAGTCGCGCGAGCAGGTCGTCGGACAGGTCCGTGAACCCTCGCTCGCCGCTGACCCATTCCAGCGCCATCCGATCATCGTCGACATACGCGATCGTCGACACCAGGTCGTAGGCAGGGGCCAGCCGCGGGTTGCGGCGGTCCGGGTAGATCACGGACCAGTTCTTCAGGTGGGCGTCGCCGTTGCCGATCATGGCGCAGAACACCAGGCGGCGGACGAACTCGGTCACCGCGTCGTCTCCGATCTCCCTGCCGAGCACCTCGGCGATTTCACGGTAGCCTGCCCGCAGGTACTTCTGTTCGGGATGGGCTCCCAGGATCTGGGCGAAGTCCTCGATGTGCACCCTGGTGCCATCGTCCAGGCGGTCGAAGCGCCTGACCGCAAGCGCCCGACCCATGAACGAACGAAACGCGCGCGGCAGGCCTTCGATCTCCTCAACCGGCACCAGGCGCGTCTCGGGCACTTCGATTCCGTTCAGCCCGGCAAGCCTCATCATCGCGTGTTCCTGCTCCGGCAAACCCGGGAACGCGGCCGACGGCAACTTGACGATCCAGGATCCCCCCACTCCGTGCACCGGGACGGTCAGCTTCCCGGCGGCCATGGCCGCAGACAGCTTCGGCTGAACCCCGGCGATCGAGAACCGGAGGGGCGCTGGAAGCCGCAACCACGGACCGACCACCGAGTCGGGAGTGCTGCGCCCGGGAGTGCGCTGACCGGCTCCCGGATCCATGTCGATCGGCACGGTCGTCACTGCCCCGGACAGGTCCTCGCCAAGAGCCGCGAGCAACTCGAACTCCGCCCGCGGGTCGATCCCGGCGGCCCGCGCGAGGTACTCCAGCAGCGAGCCTTCGGGCAGGAGATTCGAAAAGAAGGGATGGACCCAGGTTCTTGTCGGCACGAAATCGATAACCAGCCCGCCAAACGGATCCCGGAAGGATAGGCTCAGCGTGGCCCGATCCGGGTCGTCCACGTATTGCGGGTCGAACCCGAAGACGATTCGGTCACGCCCGAGACGAGTGAGAGTGCCGATGGAGCGGCCGTGCAGACGAACATCGAGAACGCCGATGTCAGCCATCGATCGACTCACCGGCGACGTTGCCAATAGCCGGGAGGACGCCCAACGTGACAGCAGCAGGCACCGCGCGTCGCGGCACCAGCATCACCTCCACCCCGACACCCCGGGCGTACTCCACCACGCTGGACAGCCTCGGGTCCACACGCCCACCCTCGATTCTGGAGATCTGCGCCTGGGTGAGCCCGATACGCTCTCCGAGTTCACGCTGGCTCAGGCTGCGATGCTTCCGCAGACTTCTGAGAACGGTCGCAACGTCAAGTACGGTCGGATGCATGAAGCGTCCTTGGTCATATCGATTAGAACATCACATCACAGAAAACATATACGATAATATATGATCCCGTCGAACTTGCGCCCGAACGGACTTCTCTCATCGCTCCGCGCAAACACCGCCGCCGAGCCGCCGGCCCGATTCGTCTACACGCGAACCGACGCCCCGCCGTCTTGACACGGTCCGTGCGGTGGATCGAAGATGCACCCTGAGGTGTACACAACGCCGGAACACCGTGCGCACGAGCGGGCGCGCCCAACGCGAGCGTCCGCACCGCCCCTCCCGGCAGGCCAGGAAGGAATCCCGATGATCATCAGGATCAGCAAGAAGAGCGACATCCCGTCTTCGGAAATCACCCCGGAGTCGGCATACATCAACCGCCGCAAGTTCCTGGGGGCGTCCGCCGGAATCGGCGCTGCAGCGTTCCTCGGGGTCGGCTCCCCCGACATGGGCCCCTTCCACGCGGCCTCCCCGCTCCCCGGTGCCGGCCGGCCGCGCACCCCGCAGGACCTCGAGCCCAACACCTTCGAAGAGATCACCACCTACAACAACTTCTACGAGTTCGGGACCGGCAAGGAGGACCCGTCGAAGCACGCCCACGCGCTCGTCACGAAGCCGTGGACGATCAAGGTCGACGGCCTCTGCAACAACCCGGGCGACTACGCGCTCGAGGACTTCATCACGCCGTCCACGATCGAGGACCGCGTCTACCGGTTCCGCTGCGTCGAGGCGTGGTCGATGGTGATCCCGTGGCGGGGCTTCCCCCTGGCCGACGTGATCAACCGCGCGGAGCCCAACACCAGCGCCAGGTACGTCGCCTTCGAGACCCTCTGGGACCCCGAACAGATGCCCGAGCGCCTCTGGCGGCCCCGCATCGGCTGGCCGTATCGCGAGGGGCTGCGCCTGGACGAGGCGCTGCACCCGCTCACCCTCATGGTGAACGGACTGTACGGCAAGGAGCTTCCCAACCAGAACGGCGCCCCGCTGCGCCTGATCGTGCCCTGGAAGTACGGCTTCAAGAGCATCAAGTCGATTGTGCGCATGACCTTCACCGAGGACGAGCCGCCCACCACCTGGGCGACCCAGACGCCCGGCGAGTACGGGTTCTACTCGAACGTCAACCCGGACGTGCGGCACCCCCGCTGGAGCCAGTCGCGCGAGAAGCTCATCGACAGCAGCAAGCTCTTCGGATACCGCTGGCAGGAGACGCAGTTCCTGAACGGATACGCCGACGAGGTGGCGCATCTCTACGAGGGGATGGACCTGAAGAAGTTCTTCTGAGGTGAAGCCCGACCCGGCCGTCCCGGGGGCGCGGCCACGCCGTGCGGCCAACCCCCGGCGCCAGATTCTCCTGCTGAAGACCGCCATCTGGGCGATCGGCCTCGCCCCGATCCTGTGGCTGAGCGTCAGCTTCTTCCAGCGCAACCTCGGCATCAACCCGGTTGAGAAGATCATCCACATCCAGGGCCGCTGGACGCTGGTCTTCCTCCTCGCGGCGATGGCGGTCACCCCGATCCGGCGCCTCACCGGCTGGAACCGCATCATCCAGGTGCGGCGCCTGGTCGGTCTCTTCGCCTTCGCCTACGCCTGCATCCACTTCCTGGCCTATGCCGGGATGGACCAGCTCTTCGCGCTTTCGTACATCCTCGAGGACGTGCGCGACCGCCGCTACATCACCGCCGGGTTCGCCGGCCTGGTGCTGATGATCCCGCTGGCGGTCACCTCGACCAGGGGGTGGATCCGGCGCCTCGGCAAGCGCTGGCAGCGTCTGCACCGGCTTGCGTACGTCGCCGCGGGCCTGGGCGTCCTGCACTATTTCTGGAAGGTCAAGGGCGACACCTTCTGGCCGCTGGTGGCGGCGCTGACGCTTGCGGGGCTGTTCGCGGTAAGGCTGGCGTACAGGAAGAAGAGGCTGCCCAGAAAGAAGTAACATTGAAGAATGGACGGCGACCTTCCGTGCTTCAGGGATCGACCGCGGGCCTGGCGTTCCGCCCGGCAGTATCCGGTGGCGGCGCGTCCCCCGGCCTGCTTACGTTTCGGCGATTGAGGGTGTCGTTGTACCCGGTGGCTCGGGAGGGGCAGGCACTCCGCGCAAACGAGTTGGAGGAAGGGTGACGTTGGCACGTTCGAGGTGGCTGAGGTCGACGCGTGGGCGGGGAAGCGCGGCCGCGCTCGTCGGCGTGCTGGTCCTGGGCGGCGTGCTGGCCGCGGCATGGGCGCAGCCGGGCAGCGAAGGCGGTGCCGAACCCGAACTCGCCGGGCAGGCCTCGGCGGCCGTCCCCTCGCACCGCGCGACCCGCTTCATCGCTCCGGTACCCGCCCCGGCGGCCGCGAATGCCCCGGTCGCCCTTCCCTCCACCCCATCCGTCGACCCCGCGCAGATTCCTCCGCCTTCCGAGTGGCACGAGTTCTACTTCACGCGCGCGGCGTATTCGTCCGGCGGCGGGGGCTGGGGACGGCGGCGCAATTCCTGGGCGACCGACTATCCCAAGGCC
>VXQO01000059.1 GCA_009838975.1 Gemmatimonadota bacterium
GGGGGTAAGGGTCGCGGGCCTCTGTGCGATCGGCGACCGCGGGGCGGCGAGGGTGGGCAATCTGGCACGTGGTGAGAGCCCAGCGGTGCCGCCCCGAGTGGCGGGCGCGGGCGCGTGCGATCATCCGGGTCGAGTCCGCCCCCTCCGTCGCAGCAACACGTAGAACGCCCCCTGGCCCCCATGCCTCTTCTGCGCAGGCACGCACGCCAGTACAAGCGGGCGGGTTGTGGGCACGTTCAGCCACCCTTCCAGTTCCCGGCGCAGCACGCCCCGTGCCTCGGCCAACGGATCGCGCCTTCCCTGCCCGGTAATGACGAGGACGCAGCGGAGGCCGCGCCGGGCGGACTGGGCCAGAAACGCTGCCACCTTGCCCGCAGCCTCTCCGCGTACGAATCCGTGCAGGTCCAGTTGGGCCTCAATCGCAATGTCGCCGCCACGCAGCAGGTCGGCCTGGCGTCGTTTGAGCCCGGCGACCGAGCCGATTGCGATACGGGAGCCTCTCGATGCGGGACCTGCCTCCGCTACCCGTTTTCCGCCGGCCGGCCGCTCGCGGGCCACTGCGCCGTGACGTGTCTTCACGACCGTTTCCTCGACCAGGCGGCCACGCCCCGGAAGACGAGTTACCCCAGCCATCCGCTCCTCGAAATCGTCCTGTCCGGTCTCGTCCCGGTCGTACTGCCGAGTCTGGGACACGCGCCTTCGCATGGTGCTCCAACCGATCTGATGGTTACTGGCTTGCTTTCGCGGTGTCGTGCAATGTAACCGGTCATTCTGGAACGCCCCGACAGCGACAGGATCTCGCAGACCACCGGGGTTCGGTGATGGGTTCGTGTTTCCCGGACACTCTGCTTGACGGCATCATCGTACCGCGTCTACCGTTGCTCCAAGGAAACCGACATGAGTGGAATGAAGCGCCTGACCGGACCGCCCAAGCTGTGGGAGATACTGGCCACGGCCACCGCAACGATCCTCACGATCGTGATCGCGGCCGTGTCGGCCACGTGGGCCTACGGGCGGTCCATCTCCGACACCCAACTCAGGATTTCGGAGGTCGAACTCAAGGTTTCCGAAGTCGAGTTCCGGTTGTCGACGGCGATCAAGGACGGGGAGATCCGGACCCTCGAGATGCTGGCCGAGATGCGAAAGGACAACCAGTCGGCCCACGACCGCATCGAGGCGCTCATCACCGATCTGCGGGTCGACTTTGCCGAGTTCGCGGCATCCCGGCCCGGTGCCCGCTCCGGGATGTTGGATGGAGCCTGGTAACTCGGCGCCCGATTTCTGACCTGAGCGCTTCCCACAGACCGCGCGGCGACACGATTCGGATCGGGATGTCTCCGTCGATCTCAAGAAGGTCCCGGTCGCCGGTCACGAGCATGTCCGTTTCGCCGGCAATCGCTTGCTCCAGCACCGCGACATCGTCGGGATCACGCACTTCGATCCCGAGCGCTGGTGCCCGCTCGATCACGAGGCCCTGCCGACGGAGGAACGCTTCCGCCGATTCCACGGTCGCAACCGGTACGGCCAGCTTGTCACGAAGCACACGGCGGAAGTCACCGAGTACCGTCTCGCTCACGATCAGTGTGTGCTCCGCCACGACGACCTGCAGCACGTCGGCACAGATGCCTCGGGTAGCCAGGGCACTGACCAGGACGTTCGTGTCGAGGAAGACCCTCAAGAGATATCGCGGAAGACGTCTTCGTCGGTCAGATAGCCACGGGCCTCCGCGAACGGCACGATGCGTCGGCGCAGTTCCGCAAGCTGATCGAGCGCCAGCTGACGCTCCAGTGCGTCGCGTACAACCGCGCTTCTGCTCCTGCCGCTGCGCCTTGCCGCCCGATCCAGGCGACGCGCGAGCGCTGCGTCGATCCTGATCGTCACGGTCCGGGTCTTCATGTCATACATTGTAACACACCATTGAGCAACCCGTCGAGGCTGCCTATTGTGCCGCCAATGCCCTCCGGCACATGCTCCCCAAAGGAGGCACATCATGTCAGGGAATGATCATCGTCACGCGCTTCGCTCGCGCATGTCCGTACTGCCGCGCGGACTCGCCGCCGTGATGCTCGCGGCCGTCTGCACCGCGATCCTCACCGTGCCGACCGCGCCGGCCGCGCCCGCATCCGCCCAGACCGCCGAGATCAGGCGCATGTTCGATGTCCGCACGCCCATGCGCGACGGCGTCGAGCTCTCGGCCGATGTCTGGATGCCGGCCGAAGGCGGTCCGTTCCCAACCATCATCATCCGCACGCCGTACCTGAAGACGATGGTCATGGGTGACTTTAGCCTGGCCGGCTGGGCGACCTACTTCGCGGAGCGCGGCTACGCCGTGGCCATTCAGGACACGCGCGGCCGGGGCGACTCCGACGGGGAGTTCGACTTCTTCTTCCAGGAGGGCGAGGACGGCTACGACACCATCGAGTGGATGGCCGCACAGCCCTGGTCCAACGGCGACGTGTGCACCGCCGGCGTGTCGTACCTGGGGACCGACCAGTGGCTGGCGGCGCGCGAGCATCCGCCCTCGCTCAGGTGCATGGTCGCCACCGCCGCGGCCGGACGCTGGATGCACGAGCTGCCCTACTACGGAGGCGCGTGGATGATGGCCTGGTCTCTCGACTGGATCAACGGCACCTCCGGGCGGAACATGCAGACCAACACGGCGGGAATGGACATGGAGTCGGTCTACTGGCACCGGCCGCTGATCACACAGGACGATGTGATGGGCCGTGACATGCCGCTCTTCAACGACTTCCTCGAGAACTCCACGATGAACGAGTACTGGGAGCGCCTGCACTTCACCGAAGAGGACTTCCGGGGACTCGACCTGCCGGTGCTGCATGTCACGGGATGGTTCGACGGCGATCAGCCGGGGGCGATGTTCTACTGGGACGGAATGATGGCCCACTCACCGGCCACCGACCGGCAGTACATGCTTGCGGGCCCATGGGGTCACGCAGAGACGTTCATCGGCGGCACCCTCACCCTCGGCGACATGGAATTCGAGCCCCGCGCGCTCGTCGACAACGAGGCGGAGCACCTCGCCTTCTTCGACCACTACCTCAAGGGCACTGCCGACAGCTACGACCAGCCCCGCGCCCGCATCTACGTGGTCGGCGCCGAAGAGTGGCGCGAGTTCGACCAGTACCCGCCGGCCGACGTCCAGGCGACCAGCCTGTACCTCTCCAGCGGCGGGAACGCGAACTCGATCGTCGGGGACGGCGCGCTGTCCTGGTCACCGCCGGCCGACGACTCACCCCCGGACGAGTTCACCTTCGACCCCAGGCGGCCGGTTCGCGCTTCCGCCGGCGCGTCGTTCCTCGGCGAGGACCGCACCCCACTGCACCGACGCGACGACGTCCTCGTCTACACGAGCGAGGAGATCGAGGAGGCCATTGAGATCGTGGGCCGGGTCGTGATCGAGTTCCACGCCGCCACCGACGCGCGCGACACCGACTTCGTCGCCAGCATCATGGACGTCCATCCCGACGGAAGGGCGGTCAACCTGGGCCCCAACATCGGCGTCGTGCGCGCTCGTTACCGGAACGGTTTCGACCGGGAGGAGCTGCTGACCCCCGGCGAAGTCGCACGCTACGAGATCGACCTGGGCCACATCGGCCACTCATTCGAGCCCGGGCACAGGATCCGCATCGACCTGACGAGCAGCGCCTACCCCGCCATCGCGCCCAACCAGAACACCGGCAACCCGGTCGCGACCGACACGGAGTGGAACACCGCGAATCAGATCATCTTCCACAACCGGGAGTACCCTTCGCGGATCGTTCTGCCGATACGAGGGCGGAGGCGAGCGACCGAGTAGACGATGGAGAGGGCCAGGCGGTTGGTGAATCGGACAATTGGGATGGATAACCCGGATCACATCCCGTGGTACCTGACTGCGGTTCTCTTCGCGTCCACCAGCGTGATCGTCGGGATCATCTGGGACATCTCGTGGCACCGGACGATCGGGCGTGACTCGTTCTGGACGCCGGCCCACCTCGCGGTCTACACGGGCGGCCTGGCGGCCGGCCTGTCCTGCGGATGGCTGGCCCTGAAGACGACCTTCTCCGGCACGGACACCGAAGTCGGGCGCTCGGTGCGCATGTGGGGATTTCGCGCGCCGCTCGGGGCCTGGGTCGCGATCTGGGGTGCGATCGCGATGCTCACTTCCGCGCCTCTCGACGACTGGTGGCACAACGCCTACGGACTCGATGTCGAGATCCTCAGCCCGCCTCACGTGGTACTGGCCATGGGTATCTGCGCGATCCAGCTGGGCGCCCTGCTCATGGCGCTGTCGTGGCAGAACCGGGCGTCGGAGCGCGGACAGCGTCTGCTGGGCTTCGCCTACGCATACAGCGCGGGATTGCTCCTCCTGACCCTCGCGGTGCTCATGCTGGAGTATTCGTTCCCGAACGACTGGCGCGGACCCGTGTTCCACATGATCTCGGCGGGTGTGTACCCGGTGGTGTTTTTCGCGGTAGGCCGGGCCGCGCGCCTCCGCTGGCCCGCCACCTGGACGGCGCTGGTCTACATGGGCATGACCCTGGTCATGATGTGGGTGCTCCCACTGTTTCCCGCCGAGCCGCTGCTCGCCCCCATCCTGCGCAATGTCGACAGGATGGTGGCGCCGGAGTTCCCGCTCGTGCTGATTGTTCCCGCGATCGCGCTCGATCTGCTCCTGAGGAGGGCCTCGCAACCCGGGCGGGCGCCGGTCCGACGTTCGGTGGACTGGGGGCTCGCCGCCCTCGGTTCCGTCGCGTTCGTCGGCCTGTTCGGCGTGGTGCATTGGTACTTCGGCGAATTCATGCTCTCCGAGGGTTCACGCAACCATTTCTTCCAGGGAGACACCTGGGGATACAACAACGCCCCGGGCCCCTGGCAGCACGAGTTCTGGAACGGAAGCCGGTTCTCGGGCGGCGAGATCTCTGTCCCGGACTTCCTGGCGAGAGCATGGTGGGCCCTGCCGATCGGTTTCGTGTCGGCGCGCGTCGGACTGTGGGTGGGCAACTGGATGCTGGCTGTCCGCAGATGAGGCGCGCCGCATTGATCGTCGCGGGACTTTACCTGGCGACCGCGGGCCACGTGGGCAGCAAGAACGTGTTCTTCTCGGGCGACGCAGGGCCCTACCCCGTGTCCGTGGTCGTCCGTCCACCCGATGTCGTGCCGGGGCTGGCGGAGATCTCGGTGCGGATACAGGGTGGCGCGGGCGAAGTCGACCTGGTGACCGTGCGCCCAGTGCGTTGGGACGCCGCTCCCGAAGGAGGAGCCCCGCCGCCGGACCCTGCCGTGCCTGTACCCGGCGACCCGGAACTCTACAGCGCCGAACTCTGGCTGATGACCGTGGGCGCCTATCGCATCGAGGTGACGGTGGAAGGTTCGCGCGGCACCGGCACCGCGGCCGTGCCCGTGACCTCGGTCATGTTGGGTGTGCTCGAGATGCCTCCCGTACTGGGCGGGGTGCTTCTCCTGCTGGGGGCACTGCTCGTCGCCGGAGCGGTGTCGATCGCCGGTGCAGCCGTGCGGGAGAGCCGACTGGAAGCGGACGAAGCAGTACAAACGACCCAGCGTCGCTGGGGATGGTTTGCGATGGCATGCGCCGCCGCGCTGCTGCTGACAGGGGCGTACTGGGGGAACGCCTGGTGGGATGCGGTCGACCGCGATGTGCGGAGCGGGATCTTCGAGCGGCTCGCCGTGGAGGGCGCGGTGACCCGCGACAGCGGTGGGCCAGTGCTCGAAGTCCGCATTACGGATCCGTCCTGGCTGGGCCGGAACTGGAGCCCGCTGGTGCCCGACCACGGCAAGCTCATGCACATGTTCGTGATTGGTGTGTCCGGCATGAACGCCTTCGGGCACGTCCACCCGGTGCCGGTGGACTCAGCCACCTTCCGGGTGCCATGGCCGGACCTGCCGCCTGGCGAATACCGCATCTACGGTGACATCGTGCACGAATCCGGGTTCGCTCAGACGGTTGTTGATACGGTGCGGGTGGATGCGGGGGCGCTGGTAGACTCTGGAGCGCTGGCAGAAGTGGTATCGATCTCCGTGCTGGAAGCCGACCCGGACGATTCGGCATGGCGAGGGGCGGCCGCACCGCTGGCCGCGTCCGGTACCTCGACGCCACTCGCCGACGGATCGACCTTGCACTGGCTCGGGGCCCCGGATCTGCGCGTTGACGAAGAGATCGTGCTTTCGTTCGCCGTGCGGGACCCAAGCGGAGAACCTGCGGTGCTCGAGCCCTACATGGGAATGATCAGCCACGCGGCGCTCACTCGGGACGATGGCTCGGTGTTCGTGCATCTCCACCCCGCCGGCACGATCTCCATGGGCTCGTTGTCCGTGCTGGCGCCGCAGATGCCGTCGATGACGGAGGCCGGTGAGCGGGACCCCGAACTTGTCGATGAAGGGGCAGATGTGGGCCGAATGGGCGCCGACGATGTCGGCACCGTCGAGTTCCCGTACGCCTTCCCCCAGGCGGGCGATTACACGATCTGGGTTCAGGTGAAGCGGGCCGGAAACGTGCTTACCGGCGCGTTTCAGGTGCGGGTGACGGAGTAGACACCCGGCAACATACGTATTTTGCATAAAATACATAATCCATCGGCGTGCCCCTCACCTCTCCCGCTGAAAGTACATCGCCGGCGCCGCCACCGGCCCCGGATACACCCGCGCCGCATCCTCTCCGCTGTACACGACTCCATTCTTCACCACGTACACGATCTCCTGCGAGTTCCGGATGTCCGCCAGCGGATCCGCGCCCAGCACCACCAGGTCCGCCAGCTTGCCGGCCTCGATCGACCCCAGGTCCGCGCCCAGGCCATGATACACGGCCGCATTCCGCGTCGCCGTCTGCAAGGCGTCCATCTCCGAAAACCCGCCCTGGACGAACAGCTCCATCTCCCAGTGCATGTCGCGTCCCGGCATCTGGCCGTGGCCGCCCGAGTTGATCAGCACGCCCGCGTCGAAGAGGCGCTTCATCGCGGCCACCATCTCGGGCGAATACAGGTCGTCGTCCCAGAAGTGCGTGACCCGGCGGAACCGGCCGCGCAGGCGCTCTTCCGTGCTGAAGCGCAGGAGCTTCTCGTCCTCCCAATAGCGCTGTGACTGGTCGAAGTACGCCTGGCCGACCGGGCCGTTGTAGACGACCAGCAGGGTGGGGGTTACCCCGATCCTGCTCGCGCGGAAGAGCTCGATTACGTCGTCATACAGGGGCGTCAGCCCCATCGTGTGCTCCAGCCCGGTCACGCCGTCGATGATCTGCGTGAAGTTCATCTGGGGGATCCCGGCCGTTTCGGATAGCACGTTGAGCCCCCGCGCACGCGCCGCGGTGATCAGTTGGTGGCGGTCGGCGCGGGTGAAGTTGACATAATCCTTCAGCGCGGTGATCCCCATGTCGCGGCTGTAGCTGGCGTGCTGGTCGGCGTCGTCGTACGAGGCGATCGGACGGTAGGTGCGCGGGCGGTACTCGCGGATGCCGTACATGGGAGCGCCGACCGAGAGCATCCGCGGGCCGTCCATGCGGCCCGACCGGATCATGTCGCTGACCCAGGGCTCCTTCTCCTCCGAGCCGTAGAGTTCGTACAGCGTGGTGACGCCGTGGGCCAGCGAGCCGGTGACGCCGGGAAGCCGCTGCTCGATCAACTGCGTGGTCGCGAGCTGCCCGACCGAGTGTGCGTGCGCGTCCACGAGGCCAGGTATGACGGTGTGACCCGCGAGATCGAACACGCGCGCTTCCGCAGGCACGACGACTTGGGGTCCCACCTCCGCGATGCGATGTCCCCGCAACAGGATCGTCGCACTCTCCAAGACACTTCGCTCTTCGTCCATCGTGATTACGCGGGCGTTGGTCAGCGCAATGGTCGTACGGGGCAGGGCCACCTCGAAGCGGACCGCCATGTCGGTGGTCCGGGTGCCGTCGGTGCCGGCAAGGATGTCGTCAAGCGCCTTCTCGTGGAGCATGCTTCCCCGCGGCCAGGACACGGTCGACGCGTCCGACCAGGCCATGCTCGCGCCGTCGGACGGGTCGACGCGCCTGGTGAAGCCGATGCCGTCGTAGGCCGAGATCGTGACGGGCTTGCCGATCCACTCGAACGGCGTCACGAAGCTGCGTTGGTACTCGCGGAATGCGATCCAGCCGAGATCTGGCGAAAGGACCGCGCGTTCGGCGTGCGGGAAGCGGTAGAGGGTGGTTTTGCCGGTGCCGTCGGCGCGGATGCGCCGCAGGACCAGCGTGTCGGCGCTCAGGCCGGGGTTGGCTGCGACATTGCCCAGGACGAACTCGGTGTAGTAGAGCCACTCGCCGGTTTGGTCGAAGCGGACGGTGTGGGGCGCGCGGCCCTGGGCCATGATGCTGCCGCGCACATCGGTGACGGTGTGTTCGGTCCCATCCTCCACCACGATGAGTTCGAAGTCGGTCTGCTCCTCGATGCGGGCGCCGTTGATGAGGCCGCCGGCGCCGCGGATGAAGGCGAGGGCGCCGTCCGGGCCCAGCGCCAGCGACATGTACTGGGAGGGGCGGGATGACACTTCGGTCGCTGCGCCGCCCGCGAGTGGCCGGCGGTGGACGGCTCCGAGGTCGGTGTCGGTCCAGGTCGCGTAGTAGAGCCAGCCGTTGTCCGCGTCGACCGCGGGGCTGGTTTCGTGGGCGGCTGTCTGGGTGAGGTTGCGTATGCCGCCGTCGTCTTCGGCCAGCCAGATGTCGCCCAGCGCCTCGAACACGACGCCTGCGGGGGTGCGGTGTGCGAAGCGGTAGGACCACGCGTGGGTCTCGCCCTCCGGGAACTCGAAGGGGAAGCGGATGGTCTCGTCGATCTGGCGGTCCACGGGGGCGCTGAAGGGGACTTCGGTGATCTCGCCCGACGATATGTCGACTGCGTGGATCCCGCCGCCGATGGTCAGGTAGAGGTGCGTCCCGTCCGGGTGCCAGTCCCAGTTCGGCGCCACGCCGAAGTAGTACGGCCCCGACTCCTGGTGATCGCGGTCCAGTCCCCGCACCAGCACCCGCTCCGACCGCGTCTCCAGATCGCGCAGGACCACAACCACATCCCGGTCCTCCCGATGCCCGTACGCCAGTTGGCGTCCGTCGGGCGACAGCGCGGGGTTGAATGCGCCGCCGGGCCGCTCGCGGTGGACGCGGATCTCGGCGGTCTCGAGGTCGTAGGTCTTGATGCGCGCGCCGCTCTGGGGGATCTGGCGGTCGACATGCTCGTAGAAGAGGACGTCGCGCTCCGTGTGCTCGTCGAAGTGCGTGATCGCCTGGAAAGTCGTCCCCGACGCGAGCTCCTGACGCGACCCGAAGAGGTTGAAGCGGTACGCGGTCATGCTCCCGTCCTGCTCCAGCGCCGAGGCGTAGATGGCGCGCCCGTCGGCCGACCAGGACCCCTGCACCACCGGCAGCGCCATCTTGGTGACGTTCTCCGGGGCATCCGCGCTCGCCGCATCCCCGGTGCCGCGACCCAGAATCCACACGTCCTCGCTTCCGCTGCGGTCCGAGGTGATCGCAATCCGCGTCCCGTCCGGGCTGTAGCGCGGAAAGCTGTTCCACGAGCGCCCGCTGGTGAGCGCCCGCGCCTCGCCCCCCACGATCGGCATCTCGTAGATGTGCCCGAGCAGCTCGAACGCGATGTGCCGCCCGTCCGGCGGATCGGCAGAGGTCTGAATCCCGACAGGAAATCGGCTAACTA
>VXQO01000120.1 GCA_009838975.1 Gemmatimonadota bacterium
CCGCCCCCTGGGGCGCGCTGTTGGCATAAATACACGGGGGGGGGTAGGGGGGCGGTCGGGGCCGAGTGTCAACTCCGGTTTACAGGATGGAAACTTGGGTTGACATTGCCAATCGGCTAGTGCTATCGGGCGGCTTCAGGCAGGCTCCTTCGCGCCCACTCGATAAGCTCGTCCACAGTCTTGCACTCGAACACCTTGGCGGCGATTGCGGCGACGCCATCCGAGTCGGAAACCCCTGCGAGCTCCGGAGCAAGATCATCGGCAGCCCCCGGGCCGAACCTGCGAGTCGCCATCCGGAGAACCAGCTTACGCTCGCCTTCCAGGCGGCCTCGCCTGATGCCCCTCTCCAGCCATCGCTGATCCCGCTCCTCACCCCACTTCCGCGCCCGCTCGATCAACGTTGTCATTTCTGTTCCCTCCTCTTCCCAGAGCCTTTCCTGCAGCAATGTGCCCTCTCCGCCAAGCCGCTGCGCCAGCACCAGACCAATCCAAGCCCTGATCCGCTTCGCGAGTTCCTGGTCGGCGGCAGTCTCCAGCCAGTCGGCCGACAGAACCAACAATTCCTCGAACCGCTCCAGTGACCGCGCCCTGTTCGAAACTCGCGATCAGCGAGAACACGTTGTCCGATGGTAGTTCGGAGACACCGAGCGACTGCACCTCGATGAGAAGATACCGGTGCCGTGGCAGGTATCCAAGAAGCTCGTCCGGCACAGGGGCGAACAGGTCGCGGACGTCCGTTGCCGCCGTCCATCTTCGCTCACCGTTGTAGATCACGACAGGGAGAACAGGCGGGTGTACACCGGCGGGGCCGAGATCGTCCTTGTCGAGTCCCCGCAGAATACGGACGGTGTAATCCATCCACTGGCCGCCCGCGGGTGTGTGGTGCGAGCGTGGCTGGAAGGATTACGCCGATCCATGGGCGGGTAAATGGCTGGATGGCACTTCTTGCCGGAGCGGCGGACTGAAAGGACCCGCCAGGCCAGGAAACGGGCTGAAATGTCAACTACGGTTTACAGGATGGAAACTCCGGTTGACATGACCGACTTGCCGGAACTGATTTGTCGGTTTTCGATGGCGGAGGTCGGAGTGGGCGTGCGCGGAAGGGTTGCCTGACAGCTATTCGTCACCAGCGCATTCGTCGCCACGCCAACGCCATCCGCAGATGGCCAGACCGGCGAAAAACCGACGGCGTATGTCAACTCTCCCGATCGAGGGACAGTGGGTCTCGGCGGTGTGACTCACGGGCAGCTTGGTCGGAGGGTCGTCCGCCGCGATTCACTTCTAAGGCTGTATTCACTGTACAGTGAATCCTGTGGCGAGAGTGAATGATGGACAGACAATCGCTACCCCGCTGGCGACTGCCACACGAGCACTGCGAGGAAGTCGTCCTCTGGTGACCGAACCTACCGGCCTACGGCTCCCGGTAGAAGTTGATCCTGCAGCGCAACCGGCCCTCGAGGGCGACCCGGTGGGGCAGGCCGGGCCGGATCGTGACGCGGTCCGGGGCCGAGATCAGCCGCTCCTTGCCGGTCTCGATGTTCGCGAATCGCAGGCTACCCTCAAGCACGTGCAACACAGCCCAGTGTCTTGATGCGAGGGTGTGTTCGGCTTGCAGTGCGTCCGGTAACGTGTCCTGTGTGAAGACCGGCGATGCTCCGCCTGGTACGAGGCCGTCGGGTAGCTGGTTGGTCATGGTGTGTGGAGGTGGTGGGAAGGGTGGTTGGGTGTCTGCGGAGAGCCATCGAAGGCTGACTCCAGGCACGTCGACGGGTCAATCCCCAACCGCTGGAGCTGCGTCCGCGGGCGAATGCGTGGCTGTAGATCCTCGTTGCCGTCCTTTCTTGCTCCGCCCACTCCACCCGGCCAGTTTCCGCCATGCACCGCTTCTTCAACACCCGGATATCTCACTTTCAATGATCCCAACCAAATCGATTCTGGCCTTCGGAGCCTTGTGCATCCTGAGCTGCGCGCCGGCTGACCGTTCGTCGGAGCTCGAGGAGCGCCGGGCCCAGGTCGCCGCCACGGGCGCCGAGGTGATGCCCTTCGACCTCGATGCGACCACCCACATGTTCGAGAAAACCGAGTTCGGGGGCATTCAACAGGTTGTCGCAGACGCCGCCGACCCGCGTCAGGTGGTGCTCATCCGAGAGCACCTGGAAATGGAAGCCGAGCGCTTTGCGAGGGGCGACTTCCACGACCCGGCGATGATTCACGGCGAACACATGGCCGGGCTTCACCAGCTGGTTCAGGGCCATGAAAGGCTCTCAATCGAGTACAGCGAGATCGACGACGGTGGTCAGATCCTCTACAGCACGGAGGCCCCGGGACTGGTGGCCGCGATTCATACCTGGTTCGACGCGCAGCTGCGGGACCACGGCGATCACGCGAGTGGGCACCGGCCGTAGCAGCTGACGCAAGCGCCTGAATCCAGCGCATCTGTCCGACGGGCATGTGCGCAGCAGGAGATTCATCATGGAAAAGCTCGCCGGCCTGGTCCTGATGGGCGTATTCGGAGCCGTTCTGCAACCGCAGATCGGCGAAGTGGGGTTCAGCGCGGGGCCGTATTGGCCCGACGTCACCAGTCGTCAATCGCAGACTCGCATGGCGGTCGGGCTTACCGCACGCACGCCCCCGAACGGCCTTTTCGGCCTTGAGTTCGGGCTCCGGTACAAGCAGGGAGGCATACCGCTGACCTGCGGGCTGCGACCGAGGGAGCCCAGCACGCTGGCCGCACAACGGCAGGCTCCGGTTCGACTCGACGCACCGTGCCCCACTGATACGGAGACACACCAGGCGGAAGACCGCCAACACATGCACGACTTCATCGACTTCGCCGTGCTCGGAAAGGCGCGGTACGATGTCGACGACCATCTCACGCTTCGCCTCACCGCCGGCCCCACCTTGGGTATCTCGGTCAGATGTTCGAGGGAAAGCCTGACGTTCGGCGACCGGCAGGACTGCTCGGCGTCACGGGTCGACAGCGACTGGCGCTTCGTCACCGGAGCCGGGGTGAGTCTGGTTGTATCGCCCAGGTTGAACGCTTCGGTGGACTACCGCGTCGGCATCAACCTGAGAGATCTCGGGGAGGTGACCACATCGACGGGGCCGATCCACGGCATCGCAAGGTCTCTCACTGCAGGTGTGTCCTATCGCTTTGGCAGCTGAAAGACCGGCCAGCACGCGTTCCCTTGGGCCTCCCCTCTACACGTCGGGCCCGACGGTGCGCCGAACGCTTGCCAGCAGTTCCACACCCGTCTCGCATTCAATGATGCGGTCTCCGATGCGGGCGATCCGCTCCGGGTCGGCGACGCCCTCCAGCAGCCGCGAAAGGGGCTCGGCCGTCTCCGCGCCGAACTTGAGCCTCGCCAGCCGACAGACGATTGCGGCCCGGCCTTCCGCGCGGCCCTCCACGCGCGCGCGCTCACTTCTCTCGCGGTATTGCTCCTTCAGTTCCTCCACACCTGCGTAGATCATCTCCGCCTCCTTCAGCGACTTCACCTCTTCCAGCACTTCTTCTCCGATCCCCCACGATGCGGCCGCGCCCAGCACCCATTCCCGGAACGCCTCGCGCAGTCTCGCGTGCTTCGCTCCGGGATATCGTTCCAGCACCCGGTGAACGACGCGCGATACGTTGTCGGGGGAGGGGTCAAGCTCCAGGCTCGCGATCCACGACACCACGTTCGCCTTCGGTAGAGGGTGGCGCGCCCGATCACGCAGGTCAAGGACCTCGTGGCGCAGTCCGGGTTGACGTGCGGCGAGCCAGCCGTATACCGGATCGATCAGCTCGAGGATGTCCCGCGCGGCTGTCCAGCGGGTCTTTCCGTTGTAGATAGTGACCGCGAGCGTGGGCGGCAGCCCGCCTCCGGGCGCGAGCTCGTCGCCTTGAGCCTTGGCGGCGGTCATCCCGTGGTAGGCGGTGACGACGTAGTGGTGGACGCGCACCGCCATGTAGCGGTCGACCGCCGACTGGAACTCGATCGCGAGGAGCAGATGTCGGCGGCTCCCGCGGAAGTGGATCTTCCACAGGAGATCGGCGTGGGAGCGGACCAGCCCGGCCGAGACCCGCTCGGTCGCGAGGATTTCGACTCTCTTGAAGTCGAGTTCATCGGCCAGGCTGGCGTCGAGGAAGTGCCGGGTCAGTTGGTCGACTGCGAGGGGGATGGAGAACAGCAGCTTGTAGGACTGGTCGTGTCGTCGGGACTCCGGGGAGCTCATGGCGCGAGGCAGGTTTTGGGGGGGACTGGGGCTCCCGGATCCAGTTGTGGAGCCGAGTGAAAGCCCGTCGCGCGTAAGGATCGCTCGGGAGTAGGGGCGGTTCCATAGCAGTTTGGGACTTGTTGTTTCGGGAGCTCCTGCCGAAGCCGAAGCCGCGTCCGCGGCCACGCGCGTCGTGGTAGAATGTCGTGTAGACGTTACTTCATGTAACCTGCGCTTGTCATTTCAAGCGTCTGGATCGGCGTGGACCCCCCCAATCACCCCCAGCATCTCCTCATGAATCCACCGCCAGTCCCGACCCAGATCGACCGTCCGGGCCTGAATCCGGAACCCCTCGAGCCACACCTCGGCCCTCAGCGGCTCCTCGCCCACCTGCGGATACAGCAGGATCCCCTCGTGCCGCGCGCCGTCCGGCCGGTTGGCCTGGCGGTTCCGCAGGTACGCGAGCAGTTGGTAGAGGTTGCCCGAGTGCAGCTTGCCGGCGGGGGCGCTCGAGCCCGTCCCGGAGCCGCGTCCGCGGGCAAGCGCGTCCCGGTAGAACTTCGTGTCCAGAATAATGCGGCGCTCGGGTGATTCGAGGATGACGTCCGCTTCCATGACGGGGATCCGTGGGCGATTGGCGGCGTCCGTGGCGTCGGTGCCCGTCCAGGCGATCCGGCGGCGGCCTCCCGGATTGACCACGTAGACGCGCTGCTCGCGCTCGTAGAATCCGGTGACGAAGTCCTCGAAGAGCCTCCACATGGTGGCCTTGTCGCGTCGGAAGTCGCGGAAGGCGGTGTGGCCGGTCTTCTCGTCGACCATCGCGCTCCGGTGGAGGAGCCGGCACACCGAGAGCAGGTGATGGTAGACCCGGCGCTGGCCTCCGAGCTGGACCTGGCCGAAGGTGTTCCTCTTCAGCCGGACGAGTGAGACGCCGTCGAGCCTCCGGTACGCGGAGCGCACCTCGCCGCGGATGGATCTGTCGAGTGGGATCCGGGGGCTCAGCAGGCTGCCCAGCGATGTGCGCAGGATGCGGTTGGGCAGGATGTCCACCGACAGCTCCTCGAAGTCGCACGCCGCCCGGGCCCGCGACCGCAGCGCCCGCTTCGCCGTCTCGCTGACCGCCAGCTTGCCTCGAATGCCGGCGAGATCCTCTCGCCGTTCCACG
The DNA here is from genome assembly GCA_009838975.1 of Gemmatimonadota bacterium. Lineage (GTDB taxonomy): Bacteria > Gemmatimonadota > Gemmatimonadetes > Longimicrobiales > Gaopeijiaceae > Bin94. Next base: position 5,363 of record VXQO01000120.1, read on the forward strand.
TACCCACGGTCGATGCCGCGGCGAACGAGGTGATTGACGCCGGTGGCCAGCACCTTGCCCAGCAGGTCCTGCACGGTCGAGAGGTCGGCCAGGCTGGCGAGCCGCCGGGTGTCCCGCTCCTGGACGTGCCTCCACGCATAGCAGAGGAGGTAGTAGACGTTGAGGATCGGGATCCTGTCCAAGGGTCAGGCGTCGGCTGTGAGTCCGGCCAGGGCCTCCTGGACGATCTCCGGCGAATCGAACCAGTACTCGCGGAGAAGCGGTGCGATCTGGGTGTCCACGATGTGCCGGTACCAGTCTTCGGAGGGCTCGACGCCGTTGTCGGGGACGAAGTAGCTGTGGCCGACTTCAAAGCCGCGGCCGAGTTCGCGGTCGTCGCGGATGATCTTGTTGAGGGTGGCCATCCGGTCGCAGATGAGGCGGGGCAGGGCGGGGTCGGTGCCGTTGGACGTGAGGTAGTCCGTGAACGCGTCCCGGCCGTGCTCCGTCCCGTAAGCCGGCTCCAGCGTCTCGAAGGCGAAGCGCCGGCGGAGCGCGTAGTCGACCAGGGCCAGCGACCGGTCGGCGGTGTTCATCATGCCGAGGATGTGGACGTTGTCGGGGACGTGGAACCGCTCTTCGGAATAGGTCAGCGCGACGGCGTAGTCGTCGCTCCGCTTGTCGTGCTCGATCAGCTTGAGAAGCTCGCCGAAGATGCGCGACAGGTTGCCCCGGTTGATCTCGTCGATGATGAAGACGTGGTGGACGGCGGGGTTGGCGCGCGCGCGGTCGCAGAATCGGCGGAAGACGCCGGGTTTGAGGGTGAAGCCGCCTGTCTCGGTGGGCCGGAACCCCTCGACGAAGTCCTCGTAGGCGTAGGACTGGTGGAACTGGACCATCTCGATGGGGCCATCGTCCTTGTAGCCGATGAGGCACCAGGCGATCCGGCGGGCGATGAAGGTCTTGCCGGTGCCGGGCGGGCCCTGGAGGATGAGGTTCTTGCGTGACTTGATGGAGGTGAGGAGGCGGTCGAAGTGGGCGGGGGGGAGGAAGAGCTCTTGGTGGGCGTCGGTGGGGGTGTACGGATCGTTCGGCGGCGTGGAGTTGTCGAACGACCAGAGGATCCTTCTTCCCGGCTCCAGCAGCTCTGTCACGCTCCGCCAGCCGAGGTGGGAACGCTTCTGGTGGTACCAACGGAGATGGTTCCCTTCCCAACGATTGTCGTAGTCGTGATCGGTGCTTCCGGCCACGCCGACGGTGGCGAAGATGAAGGGGTGCATCGCGTGATCTCCGGTCCCTGGCTGCGTTAACCTGGTGATAGCTGTCGCGGGTGCAACCGTGCGGTTGGAAAGCCGCCGCCGGTGGTGTCCTTTCTGACCAACTTAGAGCTCGATCTAGGCCAACTGTGGAGGGAGGGCATGAGGCGCGCGCTATAGGCAAGAAGAAGCCGCACGCCTGTGCAGCGTGCGGTCACGACGGCATCAGCAATCCTCATCGTCGAAGTCCGAGTTGCTAGAGGCCACCTTCGGGCCGTTTCCGAGCACGTAGCTGAACCGGAAGCGCTGATTCGCGTGGTTCAGGAGTCGCCGGAGCACTTCAGCGTCATCGGCTCCCCTAGCTCCGGCGAGTACGGCGCGCTGGGCGTTGTGAAACAGCGAAGGGTCAGAATGCAACCCCCGGCCCGGGTGAGCGCGGCTCGAGCGTCATGCGAAGACCGTAGCGCGGGCGAAGGGTAATCCCGCCTTGCGCTTCAAGCCGGTGTCCGGGCGCCATACGCAGGCGATAGGCGCGGGCGATGGTGGCAAGCACCATGCACGCCTCCATCATGGCAAAGCCCCTACCGATACAGATGCGCGGCCCGCCGCCGAAGGGCAAATACGCGAAACGATGACGTGCTTTGACCCGATCAGGTGTGAACCGCTCGGGATCGAAGCGTAGCGGATCCTCCCACAGCCTCGGATTGCGGTGGGTGAGGTAGGGACTGATCGTCACCACGCTGCCGGCACGAATGGCGTGCCCCCCGACCTCGTCGTCCGCGACCGCCACGCGATTGAAAGCGTGGCCCGGCGGAAACAACCGCATCGCCTCCTGGATGACCATTCGGGTATAGGGCAGCGCTTGGACGTCAGCGAACGTCGTCTCCCCTTCGCCCAGCACACGGTCCACCTCGTCGTGCAGCGCGCGTTCGATGCCGGGATGTCGCGACAGCAGGTACAGCGTCCACGTTAGGGCCAGCGCCGTCGTCTCATGTCCGGCGGAGAAGAACGTGAGGACCTCGTTGCGGAGCTGCCGGTCCGTCATCCCCTCGCCGGTCTCGTCGTCGCGCGCGGCGAGGAGCAAACCCAACAGATCTTCAGGACCGTGCTGGGTGGCGCGTCGTGAAGCAATGATGCCGTAGACCATCCGGTCGAGCCGAGCCAGCGCTGAGCGGGTGCGGTGCGAGCGCCATCGTGGGATCCATGCCGGGAGGCCGAGAAGGTCAAGCGGATTCGGCGTGCCCAGGGACGCAAGGAGTGTCGTCATCGCCCGCCCCAGCTCATCTATCGAGTTGGCAATCTGGCTGGAGAACAGCGCCTCGGCGACGATCTCCATCGTGAGCGACATCATTTCGTGGGCGATGTCGAGGCGTTCTCCCCTCGCACACGGCGTGCGCCAGCGTTCGATGCGCTGCCGCGCGCGACGCACCATCACATGGGCTGCCTGCGCTAGGTGCTGGTGATGGAAGGCGGGGGCCATGATGCGGCGCTGGCGGCGCCAGAAGTCGCCCTCGCTGATCACCAGGTTGTTGCCCAGAGCCCACTCAAGAATCTGGCGGGCAAGGTGTCCCTTGACATAGTTCTGGCGGTTGGTGACGAGGATGTGCTCGATGAAATCGGGTTCATTGAGGAGAACGAAGTTGTGAAAAAGAAGCCGTACTTCGCTGAAGTCGGCGACGAAAGAGTCGCGGGTGTACACGGACAGTTGGTTGTCGCGCAGCAAACGGAGGAACTGGATCAGATTGACTCTCTCAGCCAGCGGTTCGGGTACAACGCCTGGTTCGTAGGCGACTGCGGGGTGAACTGCCGTCATCGTCGCGTCAACTCCATCTGGACGGCTGGAGCCTCCAGAAGCAGCGTGTTGCCCCGCTTCCTCGGGACGAGCCGAATGAGTCTTCTCATTGTAATTTAGTCGGGAACCAGGATCACGTCAGGCAGCCGACCGGCGAACCGCAACGCGACGCGGTGCCGACCACGAGGGTCTTCCGCTGCCGCCCTCTGGCCGCTCAGGCGACACTTCGGCGGGTGATGGCTTGGCGCAGACCTTCCAGCAGACCCTCCAGGTGCGCCATGCGCTCCCGGAGTTCCCCGATCTGGGTGTCCACATGTCTACGGAGGTCAGCAACCTCACCGCGCAATTCCTTCAAATCCTGACGTGTGGCGCGAGTCTGGACCAGGATGAGACTCCCCAGGGGAATGAGGATGGAGGCGATGAGGGTCAGGAGTTGTTCGTTGGTCATTATCCTGGCCGACATGTCGCAGGGCGCCCCGCAGCAGGATCTCGGTGTATGCTGCCAAGGAGTGCGTCACTTTGCCTAGGTCCTCCCCCTTGGCACCGGGCGCGAGTCGACGCGCCGCGGAACAATCCACACTCCACTCAGCCTTGGCTTGGCTGCGGTACACGGCGTCACCGTAGCTCTCGATCTCTGTGAGGAATGCTGCAACCGTGGAGACTGTCGTCATTTGCTTCCTGTCCTCGGGTGCCCCAACCGACTCACGCCCGAGATTCTGTTGGGCCGCGAAGCCACTTCTCTGTCGGCCTCATCCAGAGCTTGGCGCTGGCATCGAACCGACATTCGGGGAACATCAGCAGCACGGGTCGCTACGCGTCCCACTGTCGCGATCCCGACCACAGGCGGTAGACGGGGCAGCCACTCCCGGGAAAACGATCAGACACGTCGTCGTCGACCATGCGGAAGCGAGCATTCTGTACGAGTCGAGATCGGTTTCGGGGAGGTTCCGAAACACTCAGGTCGGATTCGGCCTGTGTGCTCCAATCGACGGCCCCACCGCCTTGAGGGTGTCGACGAGTGCGTCGATATGGCGCTCGCTCGTTCGCCCGTTGGTGATGCAGGCTCGCAGCACTGTTCTGCCCTCGAAGACTGCGGTTGA
>VXQO01000041.1 GCA_009838975.1 Gemmatimonadota bacterium
CTCCTTCGCCGACCCCCTGGTGGGACCCCCCCTGGTGGGAAGCCCACCGGGACACGGCCACGAAGAACTTCGCCTCGGTCGTGACGGTCACCGAAGGTGGGAGGGTCATCCACCAACCGCGCCACGTCGCAAAGACCACGCCGTGTACGCCCTTTGGCGGTCCTCCGGAGATCGCGGTCGATCATTCCGACGGCCCATTCCACGGGCGGGTCTACCTCGCGTTCACGGACCACACGTACGGACGCTGTCAGATCATGTTGAGCTGGTCGGACGACGGTGAGGAATGGGCCAGCCCCCTTCCAGTCGACGACCCCCGCATTCCCCTCGATTCCGCAGGCCCGAACGCGTTCATGCCCGACATCGCAGTCAACCGCGACGGGGTCGTTGGGATCACCTGGCTCGACCGTCGTGAGGACCCCCTCAATCAGGAGTTCCGTCAGCGATTCACGGCCTCTCTGGACGGGGGCGAAAGCGTGCTGCCCAGCGTTCCGGTGAGCGAGGCCGCACACACCTACGCGCGAGGGGAGGGAGAACGGGAAGGGTATGCCGGCCTGGGCGCCGTCCCCGGACCCAGTGACGGCAGCCGCTGGATCGCGATCATCACGGGCGGAGCGCACCGCACCTACGAGGAGGTAGGAGACTACGTCGGAATGATGGTTGCGGCAGACGGTCGATTCCACCCCGTATGGGTCGACAACCGGACCGGGGTCGCGCAGCTGTATACCGCGCCCGTGGCGGTCGCCGGAACGGCCAGGACCCGGGCTGAGTGGAACGCGGATCTCGGACGCAACGTTACCGACTCGGTCGCGGTTCTCGTCAACAGGAGCACGTTCGACGCCGCCTTCTGCAGCTTCGATGTGAGCGTGGACTTGCTCAACCGGTGGAGCGAGCCGCTGGACCTCCCCCTTACCGTGAAGGTCGAGCAGATGTTCTCGCAGATAGGCGTGCCCCGGCCCCAAGGGCCGATCGATGGCCTCGGCAGGCCGGAGTGGATCGTGGGGGAGGGAGGGGTGCTTCCGAGAGACAGCTACGTCACCTACGAAACGCGTATCGTTCTCGAAGAGTGCGCGACCCTCGAGGGTAAGGCGGCGGTGTACCGCCACGACATCGACGCGCGCATGTCGGGTACGCCGGTCGCCGGCTACGTTGGACAGAAGATCCTGGCCATGAGGGTGTCGATCTTCGAGCGGAAACGCTAGAAAGCGGTTTGACGCTACGGACCTGAGGGCCATTGTCGGGATCCGCGAACACGAAGTTGGCCTGCTCCGCGGCGCGGAGGCCGGCTTCGAGCCACCCGAGCACTTCGATTCTCCCGGATTCGTCGATTCACGTCGCCTGAAAGCCAACCTGTCGCCGAAGAAGCCATAGGTCGTCTGCGCAGTCTGAGAGGTAACTTCACGGCTACCCCGGCGGCCGCCGGTCCCAGTAGTCGTCCGCCCGTACATCCGTCCGCGTGATATCCTCATTCGTCCACGGCCGGGGCCCGTAATCGCGCTCGATCGGCCACGTCTGCCGCAGCGTGCGCGCGTTGAAGAGGTTGCCGCCCACCAAAACCAGACTCACCTCGGACGACAGCCGGATGTCCTCCAGCGGGTTCTGGTCCAACACAGCCAGGTCGGCGAGCTTGCCCACCTCGATCGAGCCGATGTCCTGCTCCAGGCCGATGAACCGTGCGGCGCTGATGGTGCCGGTCTTGAGGGCCTCCAGCGGGGTCATGGCCTCGCCGAGCGCCCACATCTCCCAGTGCGCACCCAGGCCGTCGACTTCCCCGTGTGCACCGACCGCGACGTGGCCCCCCGCGCGGGCGATGTCGGCCGCCCCTTCGGCGATCAGCGGGAAGATGTACTCGCGGGCCGGCTTCTTCACGAAGCTGCGCCGCACCGCGATCTCCTGCCACGGCGACCAGGCCAGCTGCAGCGGATCGAGCCACAGGTCGCGCTCGCCCAGCCAGAACTCCAGCGCCACGCCCTTCGGGTAGTCGGTCAGGGTGATCTGCGGCGAATAGGTCGCGCCGGCCTGCCCCATGAACGTCGTCACGTCGCTGTACGTGGGCACGTTCTGGATGGGGTGCTCCCAGCCGGTGTGGCCGCCCATGACGAGACCCAGGAGGTAGATGAAGTCGCCGTTTTCGGCGGTCAGGGTGACGCCGCGCTCACGCGATGCCTGCGCGAGCATCTGACGCTGCACCCGCGTGCACTGCTTGTAGTCCTTGAGCGACAGGGCGCCCTGGTCGGCAAGGCGGTTGACGTGGCCCAGCGCGTCATCGTAGGACCTGATCTCGCGAACCGGGCCGTGCGGGGGGCAGACCAGGGTCTGTCCGGTGGAATAGGTCCGCGGGCCGATCACGCGACCGGCCTCGTGCATCTCTGCGATCACGAACGAGGGGTCGGGCTGCGCGGAGGGGTCGTGGGTGGTCGTGACGCCGTAGACGAGATAGCGCGCGGACTCGTGGCGGCGCTGGGGCGGGATGAAGGAGTTGCCGGCGAAGGTCAGGTGGTGGGCGTGCACATCGAGGAGGCCGGGGATGATCGTCTTGCCGGAGACGTCAACCACGCGGTCCGCGCCCGAGGTGTCGCAGTCGCCCACGCACGCGATGCGGCTGCCGTCGATGACGATCGTGCCACGCTCGATGACGTCGGGCAGGGAGGGGGCGGCGGGGGCCGAGCCCGCCATCGTCACGATCCGAGCGCCCTCCAGCGCCAGCGTGCCGGTGGGGCGGGGCCGGGCGATGCGCAGCCCCAGGTCGCGGATGCTCGACGAGACCTCGCTGCCGACGGTCACGGTGGCATGGCGGGCCGCGGTGGCGTATTCCAGCGTGCGGTTGTCGCGCCAGTGCGGATAGATGCCGCCTTCGTGGAGTCGGGTGACGCCTGGGCCCGTCGCATCGATGGTGAGCGGGCCGGTCGCGGTCAGGCCGGGCGGGGCCGGGGCGACATGCATGGACTGCAGCTGCCGGAAGGCGACGTGGCGACCGTCGGGGGACAGGGCGGCCTGCTCGGTGCCGGGGGGCAGCCGCAGGTGGGCCCGCTGGTCGCCGCCGTCCGCTGCGAGCGACAGGATCGCGGCCGCGCCGCCGTCGCTGCCGGTGAAGTACAGCCGCCCGTCTTCGCCGATCGTGATGTCGCGCTGGGGGCCGGTCGCCGTGAGTTCCCGCGCGGTGCCGCCGTCGGCCGGGACCTCGACGAGCTGCCAGCCGCGCCCGCCGAAGGTCACCCAATTGAGCGCGGGATCCCACCGGTTGACGACCAGCGCGCCGCCGTCGGGACGCCAGGCGAGATGAGCATAGCGGCCGGCCGTGGTCGTGAGGCGCACCGGGGTCCCGCCACGCACGGGGACCTTCCAGACATGACCCCCCTGCTCGTCGTCCCAGGACGTGTATGCGACCCAGCGTCCGTCGTGGGACCAGGCCGGGCCGGTCTCGAGGGGCTGATCGGAGGGATGCGGGTCGGCCATCGGGGCCGCGCCCGGGAGGGTCGTGCTTCCATCCGACCCTGCGGCGGTCAGGTAGCCGCTGGCGTCGGTAAGCCGGCGGGGACCGCCTTCGCCGACCTCTTCAATCCACAGCCAACCGGCGGCCTCGAAAACGACATGCCGGCCATCGGGCGAGGTCACGGGCGTGCGGGCGAAGCGTACCGCGAAGTCGTCGTCGGCGATCCGACGCGACGCGCGCGCCATTTCGGAGATGCTGCGCTGGACGCGGGCGTGGAAGGGGATCGTTTCGACGTCGCCGGTTTGGACGTCAACGCGGCGGATGCGGCCGCCCTGGGTGATCACGAGCGAGCGGCCGTCGGGGGCCCAGGTGTAGCCGGGCAGGACGCCGATGTTCCAACTCGGGTGATGATCGGTCGCCGCGGGCGTGATCGGGTCCATCAGGATGCGCTCGTCGCCGGTTTCGAGGTCGCGGATCCAGAGCGCCGTGCGGCCCATGTACTCGTGGCCGCGGTACGACATGACGCCGCCCGGCAGCTTGCGCGCGAAGGTCAGCCAGCGGCCGTCGGGCGAGACCTCGGCGCCGACCTCGCCGAGGCGCAGCGGGTAGGCGGGGCGCCCGCAGCAGTGGAGGTAGCGGCCGGTGGATTCGGTCACGTCGTCGATCGTGCCGGTGGCGAGGTCGAGGCGGCGGATACGGCGCTCCTCGCCGGTGAAGATCGCGGAGCCGAAGAAGAGGGTGCGGCCATCGGGTGTGAACGACGGGTTCTGCGCGCGGTCGGCCCCCTCCCAGAAGCCCGCGCGGGCCGGAGCCGTGGCGCCCGACGCGCCGAGGACGACCAGATCGGTCGGCGGCCCGCCCTCGGCCGGGAAGATCGAGATCACGTCGGTGGTGCGGTAGAACCCGACCGGCCCCTTGAGCTTGCGGGTGACCGCGATCTGCCGGCCGTCGGGCGTCCACTCCGGCTCCTGCAGGCGGTACTCGACGCTGAGATGGATCGCGCGCGGGTTGGAGCCGTCGGCGTTCATGACCCACAGGTTGTCCTGCCCCCCGCGGTCCGAGACAAACGCGATCTGCGTGCCGTCGGGCGAGTACGTCGGGTGGTAGTTGACCGCGATCCCGCTGTTCTGCGTGAGCGACTCGGCGTCGCCGCCCTCGGCCGGAACGCGGTAGACGTGCCCCAGCAGGTCGAATACGATCCACCGCCCGTCGGGCGAGATATCGAGGGACATCCACGTGCCCTGATCGGTCGTGAAGTCGATCTCGCGGGGTGTGCCGCGGGCCAGCGTGGCGTCCCACTCGGCGACGCTCTGGGCGTGGAGGGGTGTGGTGGGGGTGAGGAGGGCGGTGGTGGCGAGCGCGGCCAGCAAGCGGCGCAGGCAGGCCGACGCGCCACGCGGGGCGCCTGCCTCAGGGGACGATGACATCCAGAACTTTGGTCGAGACCACATGGTTCATTAGCTCCGCGGTGTCGAAGTAGGTCGGCTTCAGGCGCCGCTCGCTGGTGAGCCGGGCCTGGTCGACGTAGTAGGGCGAGTCGGGGTTTTCGCTCTGGCCGTAGTTGTGCAGCGTGTACGACCGGATGGGATCGGTGAACTGCACCAGGCGCAGGAGCCGCGAGCCGATCTCGACATGGCGCAGGCCGAGCGAGTCTGGCGGGCTGAACGTGCTCATGGCGCGCAGCGTGAAGATGCAGGAGAGGTCGAGCGCGCAGCCGACCCCGCCGGCGGCGGGCGGCACGATCGAGAGGCCGCCGAGGGGCCAGGTGCGGCCGCCGCGGCCGATACGGAAGACATCGCCCAGAGTGCGGTCGATCGAGCCGTACGTGTCGAGCATGAAGGCGGCGGTGGCGTCGACGGCGTCGAGGAGGTGGGGGAGGAGCTCCGTGGGGAGGTCGTCCTTTTCCCAGAGCGGGTCGGTGAGGGCCGCGCGGGCGGCGTCGTCGAGGTCGGGGAGGGCGAAGATCTGCTCGCGCCAGACCAGATAGGCGTGCGCTGCCCAGGACTCCTGGCGGGCGTGGCCGTCGAAGCCGAGGATGCGGGCCGCGAGGGTACGAACCTGCGGCGAAGCGGCCCGCACGCGGTCGCGGTCGGCGTTGAGGGCCCGCCTCAGCGCTTCCTGCCAGGCCGCGGTCCCGACCCACATCTCGTCGAGGGAGAGTTCGACGGCGTCGGCGAAGGTGAAGTCCCACGCGCCCGAGAGGACGTCGACGGCCCGCACGCCGCGCGAGTTCCGGCGGCCCGGCGTGTCGTTGTAGATGTACGACGGGTAGCGGTCGGCGGTGAGCGGGCTGTCCTCGAGCATCACGTCGGGTGCGATGTTGTTGTTCTGCATGTAGCCCGCGGCGGGGGTCTCGAGCTGGACAAGATCCTCGAGTGGATGGATCCCCAGCCACGCCGTCGCCGAGGTGTTGCCGGGCACGGGGCGGTTCCAATCGTATCCGTCGGGGCGCATCGGCGTGCGGCCCGCGCGGACGTACCACGAGTCGCCGTGGCGGTCGCCGAACATGAGGTTCTGCGGGAACATGCCCAGCCGGCGCATGGCCTGCTTCACCTCGGCAATGCCGGTCGCGTGGTTGATCTCGTAGACCTCCTGGTCGAAGTCGCCGGCGGTGTGCATATAGGATGTGCTGACCACGTAGGCCTTGCCGTCCTGCCGGGCGACGACGGGCGAGAGGACATCGTTGTGGCGGGTGTACGCGAAGGTGCGCGTGACCGGGTCGCCGCCACGGACCTCGATCGTGACGTCGTGCGTTTCCATCCGGCGCCATTCGCCGTCGTAGCGGTAGCGCAGCGAGTCGGCGGGATCGACCTCGACCTCGTAGCAGTCGGCGACGTCCGGGGCGCCGGTGGTCATCCCCCATGACACGCCGCGGGTGTGCGTGAGGATCAGCATGGGGCCGAGTGAATAGCCCGCCGCGTGGAGGTCGCCCGCGTGCATGCGCGATTCATAGGTGAAGGCGCCGTCAATGCCGCCGTGCGGGTCGCTCAGCACGATCATGGCATTGGCGCGGGTCCGCCAGGGAGCCAGGATCCACTCGTTGGAGGCGTTCCGGTCCGCTCGGGCGAGGGCATCGCGGTCGACGGCCGCCAGCTGGACGCCGCCGCGCGCGCAGTCCTGGAGACCCTGCCCGGCCTGGTAGCCGGGCCAGAGCACGAAGCGCGACAGCACGACCGGGTCCCAGGGTTCGAGGTCGGGGGCCCAGTCGGGGGTGTCGTCCGGGTGCTCGGCCATCCAGGCTTCCATGCCCGCGACGTAGTGCACGTAGTTCTGCTGGAGCTGGGGACTCAGCCGCTCAAACCCGGCTTGCGCCACCTCGACGTGCCGCCACATGCGGGACTGGACATCCGTGGCGACCGCGTTCGCGGTGGGCGGGCCGCCGAAACCGGAGGTCGTTCCGTCGCCGAATGCGGCTGCAAGCTCGCCGCGCCCGGCGAGAAACATGTTCAGGATAAACTCAAGTTGATCTTCGGCCTGGGCGTACCCGAGACCGTAGAACCCGGCCTCCTCGGTGTCGGCGATGATGTGGGGAACGCCCCAGGGGTCGCGGTGGATGGTGACCTGTGCGGCGACTGTGGGTGCGCCAGTCGCGGCGATCGCCAGAAGGACCGCGCCGAGCGCGAGCTTGCGCGTGTGATTCATGGAAGAATCGCTCCTCGCTATTCTGGAAACCTGATCAGCTGATTCTGCATCGGTGTTTCATGCCGCCGCAGCTCCGGCTCGCTCATCTCGCACGGACCGCGTCGGCCTTCGGGACAATAGCCCACCAGCTCGAAGGCGTCGTGCACGTACGGCAACCCCTCGCCGCCAAGCGGCAGATTGTTGTCGGCGAGCTGGAAGTGGAGGTGGGGAGCACTCGAATTGCCGGAATTCCCGACCCGGCCAAGGACATCGCCGCGGCGCACGCGCTGGCCGACCCGGACCTCCACGCTTCCCGGAATGAGGTGTGCGTACGCCGCATAACGACCGTCGCCGAGATCCACCATGACGTGGTTCCCGGGTACGGTCGTCAGGTTGAAAACCTCCGGACGTGTAGTCACCCCCGGGGTGTTGTCCGGGATTCCGTCGACGGCAGTTGAGACGATCCCGTCGGCGACCGCGATGACCTCCCGGCCGTAGCCCGGGTAGGTATCGTTGCCGCCGCCGGCAACAGGAACGGCCCGCCCCTCGGTGTCGACCAGCAGGTAGTCGACGGCGTAGCGCTGGCTGAATACCGAACGCCCGAAGACCTGTGTCTGGATGCGGCGGTGGTCGCCATCGTTGGAAAGGCCCGCGAAAGCGGCCCAGGGTCCGCCCTTCAGCGGTGGACCGATTTCGATCGCCGACGAGTAGACAGGCGTCGCCAGGTCCACACGGTCGACCACGGTGGAGTCTGCCGAGGGAGTCGCGAACCATTCTTCCTGGTAGGGGAGATCGAACCATACGCGGTGAAACAGTTGCCGCGGGACCGTGGCCGACCTGGAGATGGAGACCAATACGTACACCACACCGTGGGACCGGGCACCGATGGTCCGCTGCCTGACGGGGTCATCCTCGATGAATACCGGGAAGACCATGTTCTCGCCCAGCTCTTCGCCCGCGTATTCAAGGAGGCGCGGCCCAGCGGGCGATTCCGCGAAGACCTCGACCCGCGTTACCTGTACCGGCGCGGGCACGTAGCTCTTGAGCAGGAGTTCATAGAGCAGATAGTGGTTGCCGCCGGAGGCAACCGGGCTGGGCGGCACGGGCACGTGGATCCCGACGTGCGGCGGGAAGGGACGCAGGGACTGGGCGGACGCGGTCGCCGCGATCGCCAGCGCGACTGCCAGTGCGAGCGCGCCGCTGACGGATCCCGGGGCCGGTCCCGTGCCGTTCACCCTACCGCGGAAACCGGATCAACTGATCGCGCATCGGCGTCTCGCCTCGCCGCGTCTCGGGCTCGTGCATCTCGCATGGCCCGGCGGGTCCCTGGCGGCAGAAGCCCAGGAGGTCGAAGGCGTCGTGCACGAACGGCAACCCTTCCGCACCGAGCGGCACGTTCTCGTCGGTGACGTGGAAGTGCAGGTGCGGGCCACCCGAGTTGCCGGAGTTGCCGACCTGGCCGAGCACCTGGCCGCGCCGCACCTGCTGGCCGACCTGGACCGACACGCTCCCGGGCAGGAGGTGGGCGTACAGCGCGTAGCGGCCGTCTCCGATGTGCAGAATGACGTGGTTGCCGATGGCGGTGGACAGGTTGAAGTCGGCGGGGCGCGAGGTCTCTCCGGGACGGTTCTCCGGGACGCCGTCGAGAACCGAGGAGATCACCCCGTCCGCAACGGCGATCACCTCGGCGCCGTAGCCGGGATAGGTGTCGTTATCGCCGCCCTCCACCGGGCTGGCGCGACCCTCGGCGTCGACCAGCATGTAGTCGATCGCGTACCGCTGCGCAAACGCCGAGCGCCCGAAGAGCTGGAGCGGCATGCGGCGGTGCCCGGAGTCGTTGGAGGGACCGTTGAACACAGCCCACGGTCCGCCCCGAAGCGGCGGCCCGATCTCGATCACGGAGCCCTCGTGGACCGGCGTCTCCAGGGCCACGTAGTCGGCCTCGGTGGAGTCGCCCGCGGGAAGGTCGAACCACACGCGGTGGTAGAACTGCCGCGGGGTGGCGACCGATGCCGGCAGGGGCAGCATGACGTACACCACCCCGTGCGACCGGGGCTCGATGGTTCGCTGCACGACCGGATCGTCCTCCTGCAGGAACGGCGGAAGCATGTTCGCGCCCAGCTCCTCGCCCGAGTACTCCAGCAGGCGCGGTCCGTCCGCCGATTCGGCGAAGACCTCGACGCGGCTCACCTGCGCCGGGGCGGGGAGGAAGCTCGTGATCAGGAGCTCGTAGACGAAGTAGCGGGTGTCTCCGGAGACGAGCGGGCCGGGCGGGACGGGGACGCGGATCTCGAAGGG
>VXQO01000055.1 GCA_009838975.1 Gemmatimonadota bacterium
CGCAATCGCCGCCCCCATCACCCTCCCGGCGTTTCGGTAGAGATTCGCGAAGGCCTCGATGAACCCCTCCGGGTGTCCCGGCGGCAGACGCGTGGCGTGGCGGGCCGCGGGGCACAGCCCGGCGTTGCCCCGGGTCAGCCGCTGGCGGGGCGCATCCGGGTGCAGAAGGTCCAGCTGGTTCGGCCGCTCCTGGCGCCAGACGAGCCCGGCGCGCTCACCGTAGACCCGCAGCGTCAGGCCGTTCTCCTCGCCCGCCGAGACCTGGCTCACCTGGTAGACGCCTCGTGCGCCGCCCGCAAAACGCACGAGGATGGCCGCGTCGTCCTCCATCGCGCGGCCCGGCACCAGCGTTACCAGTTCGGCGAAGACTGCTTCGATCTCGAGGCCGGTCACGTAGCGGACCAGGTTGTCCACGTGCGACCCGATGTCGCCCACTGCCGACGACGGCCCCGCCTGCACCGGATCCTGCCGCCACGCCGCCTGCTTGTGGCCTGTTGCTTCGAGGCGGGTGGCGAGCCAGCCCTGGGGATACTCGGCGACGACCTTACGGAGTGTGCCCAGCCGGCCCGAACGGGCCAGGTGCCGTGCCTCCTTCACCATCGGATAGCCGGTGTAGTTGTGGGTCAGCGCGAAGACGAGACCGCTGCCCTCGACCACGCGGCACAGGTCCTCGGCGTCGGCCACGGTCGTCGTCATCGGCTTGTCGCAGATGACGTGGATCCCGGCCTCGAGAAAGGCTCTGGAGACCGGGTGGTGAAGGTGGTTGGGTGTGACGATCGACACCGCGTCGATGCCGTGGTCCACGCCCATTGCGGCCTCCGCCTCGGCCATTTCCAGGTAGGAGCCGTATGCGCGCCGCGCGTCGAGCCCGAGCGCCCGTCCCTGTTCCCGCGACCGTTCGGGCTGCGAGGCGAAGGCGCCCGCAACGAGCTCGTACTCTCCGTCCAGTGCCGCGGCCATGCGGTGCACGGCCCCGATGAAGGCGCCGGGACCGCCCCCGACCATCCCGTACCGGAGCTTCCGGCCAATGTGGGGATTCATGGTGCCCGCAGCCCCGCCGCCCCTGCCAGTCCGTGGATAAACCCGCACGAGCACCGAGAGCGGTGAGGCGCCGGGCTGGCAAGGCGCGACGAGAGGAGAATAGCAGAGCTATTCGCCCGAGGAGCAACGCAGAGCGAAGCCTGGAGAAGGAGAATGTACATTTTACATGACAAATCGTAATGTTGGCATTACAGTGTGAACAGTCGGAGCGAAGCGGCCAGCGCGGATGCATCGCCGCTCGAATGCCGAGAGGGTTTTGTCCACGGGCTGTTACGCCAGCCGCTCCGCGCGGTAGCCGCCCGCCCGCCGTTGGCGCACGAACATCAGCCCGAAGACGACCACCAGCACTCCGCTCAACGGCACCAGGTACCGGAACGACACCAGACCTCCGTAGTTCTCCGCGGGGTAGAGAATCGCTTCGGCACGCTCCACCGACGGTGCGGTCGACCCGGATCCGATCAGCGCGCGCAGGGCGTTGGCGGTCTCGACCGGCGGCAGCGTGTCGGTCTCCATGGCGGTCTCCAGCACCGGGACGATCACTTCCTGCGCCGCCCGCAGATCGTCTCCCTCAGGCCCCGGCGTGCGCAGTTGCTGCGATTCGAGCGCCCCGGCTCCCTCCAGCAGCACGACGAAGGCGCCGTTGTCGACCAGCAGGTCGTGCGACTCCCGGTCAACGATCTCTCCCATCCACGGCGTGGTCGCCAGCCCGACCGTGGCCATCCCGACCGTGCCCATCAGTCCCAGCCCCAGCGCGCCGCTCTTCGGAATCTGCTCCGACACGAAGCCCAGCATCGTGGGCCACAGGTAGCACACGCCCACCGCGAAGACCGTCGCCGCCGCGAACGTCGACGCGGCCGTCCCTCCGCCGCTCAGCCAGAAGAGTCCCACGCCGGAGATCGCCGCGGAAGCCAGCAGGATCCCCGTCGGCGACAGGCGGTGCACCACCGGCCCGGCCCAGAACCTCAACACCGCCATGATCCCGTTGATGTAGACCAGCACCAGGATCCCTGCCAGGCCCCCCGCCTCCAGCACCGCAGGCACCCAGCGGTTCGGCCCCAGCTCCAGCGACGCAGTCATCGCCATGCACACCAGCAGCAGGAGCATTAGCGGCGTCCCCAGGGTGGCCCGGAACATCTCGCCCATCGACACGCCGGACCGCCGCCCTTCGGTCTGCGGGAACTGCTGTCCGAGCAGCAGCCAGCCGTAGGCCAGCGTGGGAATGAGGATCAGCGCGAGCTTCAGCTGCCATGAGGTCAGCCCCACCTCGTCGAGCCCGAACGCCGCGAGCCCGCCCAGCACGATCCCTCCGGGGAACCACACGTGGAACCGGTTCAGCTTGACGGTCTTGTTGTCCGGGTAGAGTGCCGCGACGAGCGGATTGCACGCCGCCTCGACCAGCCCATTGGCCATCGCGATGACCAGCGCCCCCAGAAAGAGAGTCACGAATCCGCCCGCGAAGATCATCAGGATGGTGCCGGCCAGGTGACCCGCGAACGCCATCCGCAGCAGCCAGCGCATCCCGAGGTTGTCGCACAGCGGCGCGAAGACCACCTGCGAGACCGCGAACCCCCAGATCGCGGCGCCCGCGATCCACCCGACGTCGGCATTGGTCAGAACGAATTCGCCCTTGAGCGAGAACATGATCGCACTGACCGTCGCAAAGGCCACGGAAGTCGCGACCAGGGCGACGCAACTGCCCAGGAAGAGTCGGTCGGGGTTGAGGGCGGCGTTCCCTGAGCCTGCCTCGGCGGCTGTTTCGTTCATTCGCGTCTCCTTGCTGGTCGCGCGGGGATGGCCGGCATCACATCCCGGAGAGATAACGGTAGCTGGCCTCCACCGAAGCCAGCGGATCGCCCGGCTGGTCGTGCTCGACAAAGTAGTGCCTCAGTCCGGCCTGGTCCGACCGCGCGAACAGGCCGGCCCAGTCGATCACGCCGGCGCCCACGTCGGCCATCGCTCCGTCGGCGGTCATGTCCTTGACGTGACAGAGCGGGAACCGCTCCGGATACTCGGCGAAGAGCGCCAGCGCGTCGGCCCCGGCGACGGTGGACCAGTGGAAGTCGATCTCGAGGTCGACCAGCGCCGGGTCGAGGTGCTCGACCAGGATCGAGTAGCCGGTGCGCGCGGCCGCATCGTCCTCCACCGTCTCGAACTCGAAGCCGTGGTTGTGGTAGCCGATCCTGAGCCCGGCCGGTGCGGCCCGTACGCCGGCAGCGTTGAGGATTCCCGCGACCTCGCGGTAGCCGTCCGCCGTGCGCATCTCGGGGCCGATCGAGGGCAGGACCAGCCACTCGTGCCCGATTGCGAGCGCCGCCTCGATGGACGCATCCAGGCCGGGCTCCGTCAGCTCCGGGATACCGACGTGCGCGGCGGGGGCGGTCAGCCCGGCGGCGTCCAGCCAGCCCCGTATCTCGCCCGTCGTGTGGCCGAAGTAGCCTGCGAACTCGACTTCGCGGTATCCGATGGCGGCCATGGCGTCGAGCGTCGCGGCGACGTCGTCGGCCATGAGCGAGCGCACCGTGTAGAGCTGTACGCCGATGCGATCGAGCGGAGGGGCGAGGGTGCGGCGCGCTCCGGCGGCCGTTCCGGCCTCACCCTGCTCGCCGCCCCGCGAGGCCCCCTCGCCAGCACATCCGGCCAGCAACCCCAGTCCGGCCACCTGCAGAAACCGCTTCCTGTCGATGCTTCCGCTCTTCATGCCACCCGCTCCTTTGAGATCGTGCGGCTACAGTATGCGGTTCGCGCGGGAGCACCGCCAATGTCCGGCTGACGCACTCACCGCACCGTGAACCCTCCCGCGAGCCGGTCCCCCTCCTCGGCCTGGAAGCGCGCCTCGCCGGTGTAGTGCGCCTCGCCGCCCACCAGCACCGTCACGGCGTCGTGGTCGCCCACCCGCGTCTCCTCGACGATGCAGCCGGTGAAGACCGCACCCGTCACGCTCGAGAAGCGCCGCTCGTCCCCCACCCCGGCCTGCCCGCGCGCCCTTTGAATCGCCATGCGGGCCGTGACCCCGCTGCCGGTCGGGCTGCGGTCGACCTGACGGTCTGCGAAGACGCACACGTTCGCGCTGGGACGGTCGTCGCCCAGGGTGCCGTCGGTCAGGATGGTGCCGTACAGGAAGGCGAGGTCGGCGTGCCCCGGGTGATCCAGCTCGAGCTGCGCCTTGGCCGCGCACGTCACCGCCCACGCGGCGTCCACCAGGGAGCGGGCCGACGAGGTGCGCACGTCGAGCCCGAAGCGCGCCGCCGGGACGAAGGCGTAGAAGGCGCCGCCGTAGCCGATGTCGACGTTTACGGTGCCCGCGCCCTCCACCTCGACCCCGGCGTCGAGCAGCGGTGCGAACGCACCGACGCTCTCGAAGTGGACCACGCCAAGACGTCCGTCCCGCACCTGCACGTGGGCGGTGACGAGGCCGCAGGGGCACTGCACGTTCACCTTCGTGCGGGGTTCGCGCGCCGCCACCAGCCCCTGGTCCACCGCCCACCGCGCCACCGCTATCGTGGCGTGGCCGCACATGGTGGAGTAGCCCTCGTTGTGGCAGAAGAGCACGGCCAGGTCGGCGCCGGGGTGGTCCGGTTCGACGGGGATCACCCCGTACATGTCGTTGTGGCCGCGGGGCTCGTGCATGAGAAAGCGGCGCAGGTGATCGAGGTGTTCCCGCGCGTACCGCCGCTTGTCCAGGATCGTGGGGCCCGGGATGTCGGGGTAGCCATGGGTGACGATCCGGACCGGCTCGCCGCCGGTGTGCATCTCGCAGGTGTGCAGTTCGGGGATGTGGGGCTTCATGGCCTCGCCACCGGGGTGGGAATGGTCGGGCTTGTAAACTTAAGATTACATATTGTCGTGTTTGATTGACATGACCCGGCGCACCAGGAAGAGAGCCGTGTAGGCCGCAGCCGCGAAGAGCAGCCCCCAGGCGGGCGATCCGGCCACCTGCAGCGCCACCACACCGGCCGCCACCGCTGCAAGCGCCTCGCCGACGCCGGGGCGCCGCGAATGGATCCCCGCCACGATCGGCACGAAGAGGCTGACGCCCAGTAGCGAATAGAAGATCGTCAGCGACTCGACGACGCCAGGGAGCACCACGGCCAGCGCAACGCCGGCCACGCCGCCCGCCAGAGCCGCGCCGCGTGCCACCCTGAGCACCTGGCGGTCGGTCGCCCGGGGGTTCACGAAGCGCCGGTAGAGGTCCTTGGACAGCGAGGTCGACAGCATGAAGAGGATCGCGTCGGCCGAACTGATCTCGGCGGACAGGACCGCCGCCAGCCCCAGCAGCCCGACCCACGCCGGAACGCCTTGGGTCAGGATCGTCGGGAGCGCGGCATCGGGGCTCTCCAGCCCGGGAGCGACCGCGCGGGCGACCATGCCGAGCACGGGCGGCAGGAACGCGAACAGCATGAGCGCGGCCGCGCAGGCCAGCAGTCCCGTGCGAACGGCCCGCTCGCTCCTTGCCCCGAAGGTCTTCTGGAGGATTCCCGGCGACACGATGAAGGCCGGCACGAGCAGCATCAGGTACATCCACCCGGATTCGCCGTTGCTCATGAAGTCGAGGTGGCCGGGGATGCTGTGCGCGTTCTCGATCAGGGCCGACACGCCGCCCGCGTGCCCGATGGCGAGCGGCACCGCGATCAGGAATCCGCACACGAGCACGACGAGCTGCACCAGGTTAACCCACGCCGAACTCAGCAGCCCCCCGGCGACGAAGTACACGGTCATCACCGCGCCGCCGGCGACCGCGCCGAGCCAGCGGGGGGCGCCCGCGACCACGTTCAGGATCCAGGCCATCGCGATCAGCTGCGCTGCGAGGATCGCGAGCGTGCCCAGCCAGAGGAGGACGGCGATCGTCGCTCGGACCGAGGCGCCGTAACGGTGTTCCAGGTAGTCGCCGACGGTGAGGAGGGAATGGTCGCGCGCAACGCGCCAGATCCGGGGTCCGAGCCAGACGGCGAGCGCCAGGGTGCCGACGCCGGCCGACCCCACCCACCACCAGGCGGCCAGGCCGTTCTCGTAGCCGAGTCCGGCCGCGCCCACGGTGGATCCGGCGCCGATGTTGGCCGCGAGGAGCGTGGCGAAGAGGAGGCCGGGTCCCAGCGAGCGTCCCGCGACGAAGAAGTCGCCGGTTCCGGAGACGCGGCGCCCGATGGCGAGGCCGACCGCGGTGATGAGGACGACGTAGGCGAGGAGGCCGACGAGGGTCGGGTTCACGTGCCGCGCAGGTCGCGGACGGCGGGGATGGACGGCAGACCGTGCGCCTCGCGCACCGCCTGCAGAATCGCGTCGGCCATGGCCTCGGCCGCGAGGGCGCCGACCTGGCTGGTGCTGAAGCCGTCGGTGAGGGTCCCGGTGGCCAGCGAGAAGATGGTGTCGCCGTCGCCGGGGGTGTGTGCGGGCACGATGGCGCGGGCGAAGCCGTCGTGCGCCATCCGGGCGACCTTGGTGGCCTCGGCCTGTGTGAGGCGCGCATTGGTGGCGACGATGCCGATGGTGGTGTTTTGGCCGGGTTGCGGGTCGGGTGGTGGGGCGGGGGCGTCACCGGGAGTCCCGGAGGGCACCAGGCCGCGCAGGATGCGGCGAGCGTCGAGGAACTCGTTGTTGTCGCCGCGTGCGCCCGCCACGACCTGGCCCGTCGAGGGGTCGATCACGTCGCCGACGGCGTTGACCACCACGATTGCGGCGACCACGAGGCCGTTCGCGAGGGTGATCGAGGCCGTGCCGACGCCGCCCTTCATGGCGCCGCCGCCGCCCCCCATCTTCCCCACCGTGGCGCCGGCGCCCGCGCCCACGCTCCCTTCCGCGACGGTCCCGGTGGTGGCGCCGGTCGCGGCCTCGTAGCCGCAATCGGGGCCGGGCCGCACGCCGCCCGCGAGACGCAGGTCGAAGATGATCGCGCCCGGCACGATCGGGACGACCAGGCCGCCCCCGACCCGGTAGCCTTCGCCGCGCTCTTCCAGGTAGCGCACGACTCCCTGGCGTGCGGCGAGGCCGAAGGCGCTCCCGCCCGATAGCACGACCGCGTTGACTTCCTGCACGGTGTTGACGGGGTCGAGCAGGTCGGTCTCGACCGTTCCGGGAGCGCCGCCGCGGACATCCACTCCGCCGACCGCTCCCCCGTCGGCGATCACGACCGTGCAGCCGGTGTTGGCGTCGGCGTAGGTGTACTGCCCGACGCGGATACCGGGCACGTCGGTGATGGCGCCAGCCGGGTTCGCACCCTCTGTCACACCGGCCTCTTCCTGGGGCGCGGCGGAAAGGGGCGCCATCAGGACGGCGACCAGGACTCCGACCCCGAAATACGACTTGCGAATCATGGCTGCTCCCGACCGTGGGGCTCGTTGTACGCCGACCGCATCAACATAACCGGCAGGCACCCGTGCGGCCCCGTGCAACCCCCGCGCGCGCCCGCACATCCCAACTTGCGGAGGCCGCGCGGGCACCCGGAACGGAGATTGTGGCACGCTTCTTGCTGGATACTCCGGCCATTCAGAGCGCGACTGGGACGCGAGACGCCAGGGGGAGGGAAAAATGACGACGCTACACCTTAGACGACGCTTGAACCGGCGTATTTCCGCACTGGGACTCTTTCTGTCTCTGGGACTGATTTTCGGCGCCAGCGGGATTATTCGCCTCAACGCGGCGGAGCACGAGCGCGCGTCGGCCGACATCGACCACGTGTGCGGATCCACTGCGGGCCACCAGCGCGCGGAGTCGCTCGTGGTGCCGCCCGCTGTCCCATTTGAAGGACGCCCCGAGAGCGAATTCAACCTCTAGTCACGGGTCGGCAGCGGCACCTGCTGCCCCTCCGGAATCGGCGACCTGTACGGAACCCCGCCCGTTGCCTCGGCGTGCGCCTCCCTCGCGCGACGCACCAGTGCGGCATCCAGAATCAGCTCCGCCCCCATCAGCGCCAGTGCCTTCGTCGCCACCTGCGCTCCCTTGACCGCACCGGAGGTCCCGTGTGAAGCGCTCGTCGCCCACGAGTGCCATGGGATGTGTTCGGCAGCGGTGGTCACGCTGAACTCGACCGTAGGTGTGATGTAGCTGACCTCGGCCACGTCGGAAGACCCGCCGCCGGCCGGCGTCGGCACGTCGGGAAGCGCGTCGATCGTGTCGCGGAGCCCCGACTGCTCCACTTCCAGGAATCCCTGCAGCTCCCGCGCGAACGCCTGGTCGGCCTCGTCGAACCGGGGCGGCCCCACCCTTTCCAGATTCGCCTGCATGGCCTCCTGCAAGGGGCGGATCAGGGTGTAGGTGTGCACGCCGGTGATCAGGAAGACCTCGTGTTCGGTGCGCGTCATCTGCGCGGCCCCCGCCGCGATGTCGAGGATCCACTCGTAGTTCTCCTCGACGGCCGCCCGCGTCGTGTCCCGGACGTAGTACCACGCACGCGCATATTCCGGCACTACATTCGGGGCCTCGCCGGCGTTGGGGATTACATAGTGGACGCGGGCACTCGGCTCGATGTGCTCCCGCATCATGTTCACGCCGTGGTTCATGAGTTCCACCGCATCGAGTGCGCTCCGCCCGTTCCAGGGGTCCGCGGCCCCGTGCGCGGCCTGTCCCCGGAAGCTGACCTCGAAGTTGTTCAGCGCCTGGGCACGGCTGTTGCTCACCGCAGTCCTCTGCCCCGGGTGCCACACGATCGACGCGTCGAGATCGTCGAAGAGGCCGTCGCGTGCCATGTACACCTTCCCCACCACGGTCTCTTCGGCGGGCGTGCCGTAGAGGCGAACGGTTCCCGTGGTCCCGTGCTCGGCCATCATCCGCTTGATCGCGATCGCCGCCCCCACCGAGGCCGCGCCGAAGAGGTTGTGCCCGCACCCATGGCCGTGGATGTGGCCGTCGTCGCGAGGCGCGCGGCCCGGCTGCGCCGCGTTCCCGATGTTGGGCAGCGCGTCGTACTCGGCCAGCACACCCAGAATCGGCCGCCCCGAGCCCCACGAGGCGATAAACGCGGTCGGCATCCCCGCGATCCCGGTCTCCACCGTGAAGCCCTCGTCCTCCAGCACTTCCGCCAGGTATCCCGCCGACTGGTGCTCCTCCAGGGCGATCTCCGCGAAATCCCAGAGCCGGTTCGACATCTGGGCGACCAGACCGTCGAGATCCGCAGCGTGTGCGAGCGCGGCATCCTTGCCCTCCTCGACGGATTGCCCCCCGACCGGGGTGCGCCAGAAAACCGCAAGGATGAGCACCGCGGGGAGAAGCAGATGGAATCGAGAGCGGAGTCGGCGTTTCATGACCTTGTTCCTGTCCAGTGATGGGGGGCCTTCGAGAACGCGGGACGGTAGGAAGGGCCGGGCG
>VXQO01000143.1 GCA_009838975.1 Gemmatimonadota bacterium
GGCCCGCCCCATCCCCTGAAGACCCGAAACCGTCCGGTTCCCCACGAAGGCGAACGCGCCCAACAACCAACTGGTCATCGGGAAAGATAGTCGAACGGACCGTTGCCTCCGCGGACCCGCGCGGACGGACCAAAGCCGCGGAGCGTGAAGGTGATCCTGCCCATGCGGGGATCGGGCGTTTGCGGATCGCGCCAATCGAGCACGATCTCCTCCAATCGGTCGGGTGTCGTGCGCACCGACGTCTCGACAACCATGTCCTGTTCCGGAGACTCCAGTCTGACCCTGATCAGATCACCGGGGTCGACCTCCGGGTTGCGTAAGGGATTCCTGAAGATCGTCCTGGTCGACTGTCTGCCCGAAGGCAGGTTGCGCGTCACGCGGACACGCTCCAGCCAGTCGGGCGGGTAGTTGATACGGTAGAGGAAACCCCTCTGGTCCACGCCGGTGGCGTTTCTGTTGTGCCTGGCCACGTCACAGCCTCAGCGGCGCGGGCGAGAAACACACCAGCAGCAGCGCGAACGACGCCCACCCGAGGACCTTTCGGCCCGTCCCCAGCGGCTCGTCCTCGCTCGTGACGGACGGATGCGCGACCCGGCCGCGGCCCAGCGCCAGGACCACGCCGCCCCACAGCCACCAGCCCCACCACACGAACCCCAGCGGCAGGAGCAGCAGCAGGAAGGCCATGCCGATCTTCCGTTGCGCGGGGCCGGTCAGGGCGTACAGGATGTGTCCTCCGTCCAGCTGTCCGAGCGGAAGCAGGTTCAGCGCGGTCACGAAGATCCCGAGCCAGCCCGCGAACGCCAGGGGATGCAGCAGGACCGTGGCACCGGGCTCGAAACCGGGAACGGAGAACACGGCCGCGGCGTGCAGGAGCGCGCTACTGCCGATCTGGACCGGCTCCGTGACGAAGTGAACGAGAAACGGATAGAGTCCGGCACCGCTTCCCGGTACGATCTCCGAGAGCCGCAGGCCGGCGAGCAGTACCGGCAGCGAGAGGATGAAGCTGACTATGGGTCCGGCCACCCCGATGTCGAACAGCACCGATCGCCGCGCGATCCGGCCGCGGATGCGGATAAAGGCCCCCAGTGTGCCCACCAGCGAGAAGTAGGGCGGAAACGGGATGAAGTACGGCAGCGATACGCGCACGCCGTTCCGGCGCGCGGTGAGGTAGTGGCCGAGTTCGTGTCCCAGGAGGATGCCGATGAACGCCAGCGCGAAGGGAAGGCCGACACTGAGTTCCGCGAAGGCGATCGTGGTCGGCACGGGGAACCAGGAACCGCCGACCTGCACGAAGCGCGTGTTCAGGACATCGGTCCCCGCGAGGAACCCCCCGGCGATGATCGCGCTTCCCAGCGCCGCGGCGAAGAGCATGAGGTGAAGGACGGGATGGTCTCGCATCTTGACCTGCATGGATGTGTGTGCAATCCTTTCGAACGGGTCCACCACTCCGCGCCACGCGTTGCGCGCGGCACCCGGTCATCCCTGCTCCTGGTCGTCCCGACCTTCACCCTGTTGCGCGAAACCGCCCGGTCACACCGTCGTTCCGAGCCGTATCGTCCGGCAATTCCCGTGACTCCCGATGGACATCGCCGAACTCAAGAATAGCACGGTAGCCGAACTGCGGGGCTACGCGGAAGATCTGGATATACCACACAGCGGCAATCTGTCCAGGCGCAACCTCATCTTCCGCATCCACGAATGCCTCGCTGAGCGGGACGAGACCCCGAAGACGCAGGGGGTGCTCGATATCCTGCCGGACGGATATGGCTTCCTGCGCTCGCCGAGCTGGAACTATGTCAGCAGTCCCGACGACATCTACGTGAGTCCGAGCCAGATCCAGTCGCTCGGTCTCCGCCGGGGGGACACGGTCGTCGGCCCGGTGCGCCCGCCGGGACGACGTGAGCGCTATCTCGCTCTCCACAGCGTGGAGCGGGTCAACGGCCTGGCTCCCGAGGCCGCGAACGGGCGGCCGACCTTCGAAGAGCTCAAACCCTGGTATCCGAACCGCCGGCTGAAGTTGGAGGTGCCGGGCGGCAGGCTCTCCGTGCGGATCATCGACCTGATCGCACCCGTGGGCCTCGGGCAGCGCGGGTTGATCGTGTCGCCGCCGAAGGCCGGAAAGACCACCATCCTGCGCAACATCGGCAACGCGATCGCCACCAACCACCCGGAAGTGCAGCTGGTCGTGCTGCTGATCGACGAGCGGCCCGAAGAGGTGACCGAGATGGAGGAGAGCGTGCGGGGCGCGGTCGTCGCTTCGACGTTCGACGAGCCCGCCGTGCGGCACAGACAGGTCGCCGAGATGGTGTTGGCCAAGGCGCAGCGCCAGGTCGAACACGGACGCGACGTGGTCATCCTGCTGGACTCGATCACGCGGCTGGCGCGGGCGTACAACATCCTCGCACCGCACTCCGGCAGGATCCTGTCGGGTGGAGTGGACGCCAACGCGCTCTCGAAGCCGAAGCGCTTCTTCGGCTCGGCGCGCAGCCTGGACAACGGTGGCTCGCTGACGATCATTGCCACCACGCTGGTCGACACGGGCAGCCGGATGGACGAGGTCATCTTCGAGGAGTTCAAGGGCACGGGGAACATGGAGCTGGTCCTCGATCGCGAGATCGCGGACCGGCGAATCTACCCCGCCATCGATCTCAACCGCTCCGGGACGCGCCGCGAGGAACTCCTTCTGACCGAGAAGGAGCTGAACCGGGTATACCTGCTGCGCAACTTCCTTGGAGACATGCCCCCGCCGGAAGCCGCGCAGTTCCTGATCGACAGGATCGGAAGCTACCACACCAACGCCGAGTTCCTCTCGGCGATGGCGCAGGGATACTAGCGAACGTCCCCGGAGACCCGCCCTCGGCCGCCTCAGGCGTCCGCGTCGCGGTAGCGCGGGTTCACCACCAGGTCCCCGGCCTCGAAGATCTTGCGGTCCCAGGGATAGATGAGCGTGGAGTCGGTGGCCAGCGCGAAGTAGTTCGGCCTGTACCCGCGGGTCCGCGCGAAGCTGGTGGCGGTGCGGATCTCGGCGGGGCCGACCTCGCGCACTGCGGCAAGGGCCAGACGCATCGTGTCGCCCGAGGTGGTGATCTCGTCGACGATGAGCACGCGCTTGCCCCGGGCCTGGCGGGGCGCCGCGGAGAGGATGGAGGGACGCTGGCGCACCACCTTGCCGCCCTCGCGCCGGGTGATCTTCAGTGAAAAGAAGTCGCGTCGCATCATCGATGCGACCACGGCGCCGGGAATCACCCCCGCCCTGGCGATCCCGATGATGATCTCCGGATCGTACGACTTCGCCACCTTCAGGGCCAGCGCACGGCACAACTCGCCGAACATCTCCCAGGACAGCTCCATGAAGTCGTCGGCGGGGGTCACGTCACGCGGGTTGAATGAGCCGGTCAACATTGTCTCCTCGCATCGCCCGGTACAGTTTCCGTCACGCCTCTCCCTACAGCGAGTTCGGTCGCGGGAGCTCGCCGGGCGGGCGGCTTCAGCAACTCGTGTCCCCTCCAAGCCCCGGAGCGTCGCCCGCAGATGAGCAGCGACCAGAGCCAGGCAGCCGAAGCCCGCTTCGCCGAAGCCCTTGCCGCCACCGGCGCCAGGGACCCCCGCGACTACTACCGCGAAAAGCTGCGCGAACTGAAGCTCAACAGTCCCGAGGGCTACGCGGAGGGGGTTGCATATTACCAGCAGACGCTGATTCCGTCCATTGCCGGTGGCGAGGCCGACCCCCTCGAGGCGTGGCGCGACTACGGGCTGTTGATCGCTCGGCTCACCGTGCCCGGGCGGCCCGTCGCCATCGACGCAGGGGGTCGTTCGCGACCCTTTCAGCACCCCGGCGATCCCGGCGACATGGTGTTGCACATGCCGGATACGAGCAGGGCGAGACCAGTCCTTGTCACCCTGCCGGCCAAGCCGTCGGAAGCCCAGCTGGCAACCTTCGACTGGCTCGTGGCGGGGCGCCGGGCGCTACGCGGAGCCTGATTGCGGCCACAGCCGACATTGGTCGGCCCGCAGGCGCCGCACCCGGCTCAGTCCTCCACCATGTAGCCGACGCCCCAGGCGCCGGCGCCCAGATGTGTCGCGATCACCGGGGTTATCGGCGACACCAGGACTTCAGCGCCCGGGTAGCGAGCCTCCAGCCTGGCGCGGACGGGCGCCACCACTTCGGGAGCTCCGGCGTGCACGATCCCGAAGCGAACCCTGCCCGCCCCTTCCGGTATCTCGGCCAGGACCCTGTCGACCAGGAGTCTCCTCACGCGCCGCGACCCCCGCGCCTTTCCCAGCGCGCGGATCGTGCCGTCGGGCCCCAATGCCAGCACCGGCTTGAGGTCGAGGAGGCCACCCAGCCAGCCCGCGAAATTGCTCAGCCGCCCGGACGCGATCAGGCGGTCCAGGTTACGCACGGTGAACGCGATTCCGGACTGGCCCCGGATCCGTTCCACTTCCGCGACGATCTCGACCGGCGGCATGCCCGACTCGGCAAGCTCGGCGGCCTTCAAGGCGAGGAGCCCGATCAGAATCGAAGCCGCGCGCGAATCGACGAGGCGGACGTCCAGCTCCGGCGCCAGCTGCGCGCCGTGCTCGGCCGACCGGAAGATCCCCGACAGCGATGACGCCACCAGAATCGCCACGACCACCTCGGAATCGCCCGAGGCCTTCTCGAACGCATCCCTGAACTGGCCCGGCGGCGGCTGTGAGGTGGTCGGGAGGGGTCCACCGCCTTCGAGGCGCGCGTGGAACTCCTCGGCGCTCACGTCGATCCGGTCTCGCAACGTCCTGTCGCCGTCGATGAGAAGGAGGGGGACCATGTGGATCCCGTGCGCCCGCATCACCGCGTCCGGCAGATCCGAGCCCGAGTCGACGAGGACGCCCACCGGTCGGCGAACCGCTCCCTCGACCGCGCCGCGCGCCGCCTCGAACTGGGCGAACATGTCCTCCGCCTTGTGCGCCGCAACCGTCCCCAGGGTTCCGCAGTAGTCGATCGCATCCCGTGGGTGGTCTGTGTGCAGATGGATCTTGAGAATCTCGCCGCTGCGGATCACCAGCAGCTCTTCCGAGCCCTCCGAAAGCGC
Source organism: Gemmatimonadota bacterium (assembly GCA_009838975.1). GTDB lineage: Bacteria > Gemmatimonadota > Gemmatimonadetes > Longimicrobiales > Gaopeijiaceae > Bin94. The sequence goes on from VXQO01000143.1 coordinate 5,073, forward strand.
TGCTCGCACGGTCTTCTCGGAGGGCAGATCCGGCCCCTCCACCAGGATCTCCGTGCAGTACCGCCTGGTCCCCTGCCCCAGCGGGTGATCCATGGCCCCGATGGGCGACCACTCGGGGCGGTCGGGATCGGCATCCCGGGCAGCAGCCGTCGTCGCCCCAACCGTGGCAGCGTCGTCCCCGTGCTCGATCAGTCCGACCACCCCCTCGACCATCTGCACGAATCCCTTCGCGCCTGCGTCCACGACGCCCGCCTGCGCCAGAACGGGGAGAAGGTCCGGTGTCCGCTCGAGCGAGTTCCTGGCCGCATCGAAGAGTCGCGCCATCAGGTCCGTGAAGTCCACGGCCTCGCCGCCGTTGCCGTCACCGTCCACCCCGCCGGTCGCCGCCGACGCGGAGTCGCGCACGACCGTGAGGATCGTGCCCTCTACCGGTTTCTCCACCGCGGCATCCAGCGAGCGCGATCCCTCCACGAGGGCCGCGCCGAACTCGTCCGGGGAAGCGCGCGCGCGTCCCTCCAACCCGCTGGCGAAGCCGATGAGGAACTGGGACAGCATCATCCCGCAGTTCCCCCGGGCACCCATCACGGCGGATCGGGCCACCCCCGCGGCCACCCGGTCCACCCGCCTTTCCCGTGAGGCCGCGAGATCCCCTGCGATCGCGTCGAGGGTAAGCGCCAGGTTGGTGCCCGTGTCTCCATCGGGCACCGGGAAGACGTTGATGCGGTTGAGTTCCGCCTTGTACTGACGCGCGTGCGCGCAAGCCGCGAGGAAGGCCCGACGCAGGCGCGGTCCGTCCACATAGGCGATTCTACACCTGTCGGGCATGGCGTTACACTCCAGACTCAGGTCCCATCCCGGTGAACGCTGGGTTCACGGTACGGCATCCGCATGGCGGGCAACAGATATGACACTCCCGATACTGCAGCCCGGCGCGGTCTACATCTGGGAAGGAAGCCTGGACGTGCCCGACACGGTCACCCGGGCCGCCCGGACCCTGCTTGGCGATCGCGAGAAGGCGCGCGCCGACCGTTTCGTCTACGACCGCCACCGGCGCCGGTATACCGTCGCCCAGGCCCACCTGCGCCGCGTGCTGTCGCTGTTGACCGGCATGGCCCCACGGGACATCCGATTCCACTTCGGCAAGCACGGAAAGCCGTTCCTGCCTGACGGTCCGGCCTTCAATCAGTCACACTCCGAGGAGCGAATCATGATCGCCGTGGCGCGGGAGGGCCGGTTGGGGGTCGACATCGAGGAGATCCGGCCGGTGAAGTACCTGCTCGCCCTGGCCGACAAGAACTTCGCCGGCGACGAGTCCGCCCGCCTCCACGCCGTCCCCGAGCACGAGCGGCTGAGCCTGTTTTTCCGCCTCTGGACCCGCAAAGAAGCGTTCCTCAAGGCGCTCGGCTTCGGTCTGAGGCACCCGCTCCGGTCGTTCTCGGTCGACCCCACCCCAGGCGCACCGCAAGGGCTGCTCGACGCCGGAGATCTCCCGGAGGAGCCGTCGTCCTGGCACATCGGAGGTGTCGCATGCACGGCGGGCGCGACGGCGGCGCTCGCCGTGGATCGGGCTCGGGTCAGGCTGGAGCCGCTGCCGTACGACCCCTCCGGCCTGTAGCGCCGGCGCTCGCGTCGCACGCGGCGGGCTCGGCATCGCACGGTGTCGGAGCCGCGTCGCACGCGCCCGACTCGGCAGCGCCGACGGCGCTCTCCACCCCCGTCGTTGCGTTCGAGCAGATCGCTCCGTTCGTGTAGCAGGTGTAGCACGCCGCCTCGGCAAGCGGTGCGTCGATCGTGACCGCCTCCGACAGCGTGTCCGCAAGACGCGCGCTGGGATAGTCGAGCAGGATCGGGCATGCGTAAACGCCGCTCGCGGTCACCAGCCGGGCACGACTGCACAGCAGCTGGTCCAGATCGTAGCCGTGGAGCATCTCGTGGGTGACGCGCTCGCAGGGCTGGTAGCCGCGGTTCCGCCGGGCCTCTTCGCCGATCAGCAGCGGTGGCAGGATCTTCAGCCGCGGCTCGTCGTACCCCACCGCCTCAAGCGCATTCCGGAACGCGCGCAGCGTGCACGCCATTTCCTCGCATGGCCAGCTCTGCATGGCCGTGACGATCGGGCGGAACCCGGCAACGACCAGATTGCCGACACCCTCCATGGCCCGCTCGAAGGTGCCCTCGCCACGGATCGGGTCGTTGGTCTCCGGTGAGTACCCGTCGATGCTAACCCTGAACGTCAGCACGTGCGCGCTGCGGTCCTGCACATCCCGCAGCGCTGCCACCCGCCGCGGCGGAAAGAGCGTGGCGTTGGTCAGGACGGTCGCCGGACCAAAGGCCAGCGTGTCCTCCAGGATCCCTTCCATCTCGGTGTTCATGAAGGGCTCGCCACCGGTGAAGTAGTACTCCTTCACGTCCATGCCGGTCGACTCCTCCAGCGCCGAACGCACCATTTCGCGCGTCATGAACCAGAACGAGTGGTTGTCGGGCGAGCAGGAGATGAAGCAGTGCCGGCACCGCAGGTTGCAGACCGTTCCGCTCACCTGGAACCAGAGTTGATCGAGGGCGGCGAGGGGGACGCTGGGGAATCTCGGTGCGATCATGAGTGGTCCTTGCCGGCAGGATGAATGGTCTGGCCTTCGAGCACGATCCCGAATGCCGCACATGGGGCCATACCACCGGATCCCGCACGCGGTTCCGGGCGCGGGAACCCGGTATCTTGACCGCAATCCCCGGCGTGCGCTAGTGCTACAACCCCAGCAAGACAACACCCAGCGAGAGGGAATCGTGGAATTCACCACAATCAACCCGGCCGACGGCACGCTGCTCCGCAGATACCCCTTCATGGCGCCGGAGGCCCTCGATGCTGCCATCGAGGCGGCGCGCGACGCCCAGCAGGCCTGGAGGCGGGTGCCGGTCGAGGAACGCGCTGAGCGGGTTGCGGCCCTCGCCGGGCAGCTGCGCCGGCGCCAGCGCCACCTCGCCCAGGTCATGAGCATGGAGATGGGCAAACCCCTGGGCGAGGCGGCCGCCGAGGTCGAGAAGTGCGCGCTGGGGTGCGAGTATTTCAGCCGCCACGGCCCGCGCTTTCTCGAGGACCGTGTGGTCGATACCGAGGCGCTGCGCAGCTACGTGACCTTTCAGCCGCTGGGCCTGGTGCTGGCCATCATGCCGTGGAACTTCCCGTTCTGGCAGGTGATGCGCGCCTCGATTCCGGCCTTGATCGCCGGCAACGGCATCCTCCTCAAACATGCCCCGAGCGTCCCCTGTTGTGCGCTCGAGTTGGTGAACCTCTTCCGGGCGGCCGGCTTCCCCCAGGGCATCTTCACCAACCTCTTCATCGATTTGCCCGCCGCCGCCACCCTGATCCGCGACGCGCGGGTCCAGGCCGTCACGCTGACCGGGAGCACGCGGGCGGGGCGGCAGGTCGCGGAGATCGCCGGGTCGCACATCAAGACGTGCGTGCTGGAGCTCGGCGGCAGCGATCCCTATGTCGTGCTGGAGGACGCGGACCTGCCGCGCACCGTCGAGGCGTGCGTTACCGGCCGGCTGATCAACGGGGGGCAGAGCTGCATCGCAGCCAAGCGCATGATCGTGCACGACTCGGTCGCCGACGCCTTCACCGAGGCGGTCGTGCAGCGCATGGCGGGCGTGCGCGTCGGCGACCCGATGGCCGAGATGACCGACGTGGGGCCGCTCGCGCGCGAGGATCTGCGAGACCATCTGGCCGACCAGGTCGCGCGCAGCATCGCGGCGGGGGCCGAATGCCGTCTCGGCGGCAAGGTGCCGGACGTGCCCGGCTGGTACTATCCCGCCACCGTGCTGACCGGGGTGCGCCCGGGGATGCCCGCCTACGACGAGGAGATGTTCGGTCCGGTCGCGTGCATCATCCGCGTGGATTCGGAGGAAGAGGCGCTCCGCGTCGCCAACGACACCGCCTACGGACTCGGCGCCGCCGTGTTCACGCAGGACCTGGAGCGCGGTGAGCGGATCGCCCGCACCGAAATCGAGGCGGGGGCCTGCTTCGTCAACGACTTCGTCAAGTCCGATCCGCGGCTGCCGTTCGGTGGAGTCAAGTCGAGCGGCTTCGGACGTGAGCTATCCGAAGACGGTATCCGGGCATTCGTGAATGTGAAGACCGTGCTGGTGGAAAGGTAGAAACGCCCCGCGCCTCCCTGTCCCATCCAAGCATGCGTTTGTCCCTGCCCGTTTCTGCGGGACCACGCGCGGCGGGTGGCGGAAGCAGCGCGCGGAGGAGCCGGAGGGCGCCGCACCCCGGTAGTCCGGTCCGCGAAAAGTGCGAGTGCTAGCGCGATTCCCTCCGCAGCACCACTCCCGGCAGCTCCCCCGTGACCGCGCCGTCCTCGTACACCACCACACCCGCCACCCAGACGCGCTCGATCCCGGCAGCCGTGAGGTGCGGCTCGGCGGTGGTCGAGCGGTCGATCACGGTGGCCGGATCGAAGAGCACAAGGTCCGCGGGCGCCCCGGCACGTAGCGTGCCCCTGTCCGACAGCCCCATGTGGGCCGCCGCCAAACCGGTCATCTTGTGGATCGCCTCCTCCAGGCCGAGCCGCCCCGCTTCGCGCATGTACCGCCCCAGCACCCTCGGATAAGCGCCGAAGCCGCGCGGGTGCGCGCCCCGCAGGCCCCCGTCGGAAGAGACGTTGGTGTGCGGCCAGGCAATCAGCGTCGCGATGTCGTCGAAGGTCATGGACGTCGCGACGATGCTCTCGCTCCCGTCCAGCGTGCTGTCCGCGCGCGCGGCCTGCGACACCTGGATGAGGTCCAGGTAGGTCGTGACCGGGTCCGTCCCGCGCTCGGCCGAAATCTCCGCCAGCGTCTTCCCTTCCAGCGAGGGATCGGGGCCGTAGCGGCCGATCAGCATCCCCTCGGGCGCGACCAGTTCCTCGAGAGCGTACCGCGCAGCTTCCCGATCGTTGAAATCCCGCTCCGGAAACAGCACCGTCATCGTCGACTGCCAGTACTCGTACGGGTAGACGTCCGCCGTAATGTCGAGGCCAGCGGCACGCGCTTCGTCGAGCCGCGCCAGGAAATCGGCCGCCTGCCCCCACAGTCCCCGCGCCGCCAGCTTGAAGTGCGAGATCTGCACCGGAAGCCCGGCGCGCTCGGCAATCCCGATCGCCTCCTCGACCGCATCGTGAAGCGCCCGATCCTCGCTGCGCATGTGCGAGATGTAGCGGCCACCGTTCGCCGCCGCGGTCTGCGCAAGCGCGACCACCTCGTCCGTCGACGAATAGATCCCCGGGTCGTACTCCAGCCCCGTCGATAGCCCCAGTGCCCCATTCGCGAGTTCGGTCTCGAGCAGCGCCTGCATCGCCGCGACCTCGCCTTCCGTCGCCTCGCGCCTGAAGTCGTCGCCCATGACCCGCAGCCGCAGGGGCCCGTGCCCCGCATACGACGCCACGTTGACCGCCGCGGGGGCCGTTTCCAGCGCCGCGAAGAAGTCGGCCAACGGGAACCGCGAGCCCCCGTCCTGGCCGGCGACGATGGTCGTGATCCCCTGGCTGACCGCCGCCAGCGCCGTCGGCTCCCACTGCAGGCCGCTGTCGTGGTGGCTGTGCGTGTCGATGAAGCCGGGCGCCAGCACGAGTCCGCTGCCATCGTGGACCGGTTCGTTGTCGGTGGGTGAGAGGGCGTCGTTCCCGCCGTCGGCGGCCACTTCCGCGATGACGCCGCCCGCCACGCGCAGGGAACCGATGAAGCCGGGACTCCCGGTGCCGTCCACGATCGTGGCGCCCCGGACCAGGAACGACCCGGCGGCGGGGGGCGCGGCCGTGTCGGCGCAGCCGGGCAGGAACGGGAGCCACGCGGCGAGCAACAGGGCCGTGCGGGGGCGGCGGTCCTTTCTCCCGAAGCAGTGCCTCACCACGTCGCCCGCGTTGACCGCGACCGCCGCCGCGCGGTCCTCAACGCCCTCACTACTCATCACAATGTCGCCTCTGCATTACAGTTTGTAAGCTGTTGTTTACATCAAGCTGGCAGTACCGGCGTTTTCAGCCCCTGTCGACCTCCGGCACGGCCTTGTCCATCTCGGCCGCTACGTCCTGCGGATCGCGCATCTGCGTCAGGTCGAGGTCGTAGTCCGGCAGCTCGCGCGGCATGAGCTTCTCCTTGAGCTCGCGGATCTCGCGGCCCGACAGGCCCAGCCCGGCGAGATCGGCGTTCGTAAGCCCGGCCCCGGTGCGCGCGGCGACCCCATCCGCATCCGCCGCCACCAGGCGGGAAAGCGCGGCGATCTCGCCCCCGGAGAGCTTGTCGCCCATGACCTGGTAGTCGATCCACGCCTCGTAGCTCAGCGGCGCGACACGCTTGACCATCCCCGCCATAACGCGGCCGTATTCCTGGATCTCCCACTGCGCGTGGTCGTCGACGCGCAGCGTGAGGAAGTGCAGCAGGTTGTGCAGGTCGATCTTCCAGTACCACTGCGTGTACGTCGAGAGCGGCAGGTCGATGCGGGCCAACTCGCGGGCAACGTTTTCGCCGACCAGCCAGCCGTAGTCCTCCGCGGCGCGCGACCGCACGTCCTCCCACCGGCGCATCGCTTCGCGGTAGAACTCGGGGCTGACGGACCCCGGCGCGCGCCCCTGGTTGCTCGTCGCACTCTGCAGCGAGAACTGGTTCTCTTCGGGGCTGTAGAAGAGGAGCGGCATCAGGCTGTACCTGCCGCTGTATTCGTTGACTGAGTTGTGGGTCACAATGCCGTTCGCCACGAAGTTGTGGTGCGGCCCCTCCACCTCGAGGTCGTAGGTCTCGCGTTCGCCCACGTACTCGATGCGGGCGATGCGGACGAGCCTCGTGCGGTAGCGCACCTGGTCCCGGTCCAGCTTCTCCGCCGCCCCATTCGCGTGCACGAAGCAGTCGCCGTGCCGCCACACCGCGCGACCACCCGTCTCCCGCACCCCCGTTGCCCCCCGTAGCGTGTCCCAGCCCCCGGCAAACAGAAACCGGTGATCCGCCGTGGCCTCGATCGACTTGCCGTCTTCCAGGACCATCCTGAAGACCGGTTTCACACCGTTTCGGTAGACGTCCACGACGCGGGTGTGCTGGAAAGCGAGCGTGTCTTCGTCGATCTGCCTCAGCTTCATCCGCTTGACGCGGTCGCGGCGGAAGAACGGGTTACGCTGCTTGTCCGGACGCCTGTTTCGCGTGGGCTGAAAGCGTCGCCAGATCTCTTCAATCGGCAGCTTGTACAGCTGGCGCCGTCCTCTCGCCTCGGCACCCGGCAAGTCGAAGTACACCTCGGTGCCTTCGGCCAGACAGGCCGTCCGGTGCCGTATCCACTGGCGCGCCACGAACATCGGCATCGCGCAGTGAAACTTGAACTCGACCATCTCCGAGGGCGTCGTGTGCAGGTGGCGGCGCAGATACCGGATTAGCCCCCGCGTCGCCGAGACCTTGCGGGTGCCGTAGCCGTAACTGACGCGGGCGGCGCGCTCCACCGAATCGTCGGTGCCCATGTAGTCGACCAGCGCGACGAAGCCGTGGTCGAGAACGGGGAAGTAGCCGCCCAGGATCTCTTCGGCGGCGGGGACGGTCGGCCGCCGGGTGGGGTGGGTGCGTTGGCTCATGGTGCGGAAGTTACCGGATCGCCCGAAGTCGGGCGAGAGTGAGATTGGCCGCCTCGCGTGACCGCGATTGGCGAGTCCATTTGCCTCCGATGCAGCGTCCACATATGTGTACAATGATCGAAAACGATCGCAGCTGATTCACATCCGGAAGGAGGATCCCATGGCCAGGCTCGCACTCGCGGGACTGCTCCTCGTGTTGACCATCCCGGTCGCAGGCCACGCCCAGACAGGCACCGTCACCGGAACGGTCGTGTCCGGGCGTTCGCTGGCCGGGCTGGCCGATGTCTTCGTCACCGCCGGCGAGGGACTGTCGACCGTGACGAACGCGGACGGACGTTTCGAACTGGAAGGACTCTCCGGCACGGAAGTGACGTTGCAGTTCGATCTCATCGGATACCGCACGCAGTCCGTCACCACGCAGGTCGGGACGGTCGGGCTCAGAGTGGTCATGGGCGAATCGGCCATCGCGCTGGACGAAATCGTGGTCACCGGTCAGTCGATCGCGACCGAGCGCCGCTCGATCGGCAACGCCGTCGCCACCATCAACGCGGCCGACCAGCAGCTGCTCACGCCGTCGCTGGACCTCAGCACCATGCTCAACGCGCGCGCCCCCGGCGTCGTGTTCCAGGCGAGCCAGGGGGTCGCGGGAGGCGGCGGCCGCATTCGCATCCGTGGAACGAACAGCATCTCGCTCAACAACGAACCGCTGATCTACGTGGACGGTGTTCGCGTTGACAACGAGACGGGCCGGGGCTTCAGCTGGGGCCCCACCTCGCGGCTCAACGACATCGATCCCAACAGCATCGAGTCGATCGAGGTCATCAAGGGGCCGGCGGCCGCCACCCTGTACGGCACCGAGGCCTCGAACGGCGTGATCCAGATCTTCACCAAGAAGGGGACGCCCGGGGCCGCGCGCTTCACGGCTTTCGCCAGCCGGGGAATGTCGAAGATCCTCAACGTCGCCGAAAAGTTCGAGAGCACGAAGAGCTACTACTACCTGCCGTCGGGCGAGGTCTCGACGCTCAATCTCGTGCAAAAGGAGGAAGAGGAGGGACGCCCGCTCTTCCGCACCGGACAGACCCAACGCTACGGGATGGAGGTGGCGGGAGGCACGGACGTCTTTCGCTACTTCGTCACGGGGTCCTTCGACTCCCAGGAAGGGATCATGGAGCCCAACGTGGCGGACCGGTGGAACGGCCGGGCCAACTTCGAAGCCACCGCCAGCGAGAATCTGACCATCGCCGCCAACGCCGCGTACGTCTCGTCCAGCATCGAAGTCCCCTACCACGAACTGCTGCGAGGACCCTTCAATCCTTCGCCCTACCAGTTGGACACTCCCAACCGTGGCTTCCTCGTGGCCCCGCCGGAGGCACTGCGGGCCGCCTACCACCAGACCGAGGACGTCTCGCGCTTCACCTCGGGGATCCGGCTGGAGCACCGGCCGACTTCCTGGCTGACCCAGCGCTTCAGCGTCGGCATCGACGAGGTCAACGAGGAGGCCAACACCCTGGTGCCGCGGCTGCCCGATTCCCTGGCCGTGTTCTTCGGACCGAACGCCGTCCTCGGGTCGAAGACTGTCAACACCCGCGACCGGACGACGACCACCGTGGACTACGCGTCGACCGCGACGACCGACCTCACCGCGTCCCTCAGCTCCACGACCTCGTTCGGGGTCCAGTATTTCCGGAAGTACGAGAAGGTCGCGACGATCTCCGGACAGCAGTTCCCGGCTCCCGGAATCACCACCATCTCCAGCGCGGCGGTTCAGAGCGGCACGGAGAACTTCGTCGAGAACATCACATTGGGCGGTTTTCTGCAGCAGCAGGTCGGGTTCAACGACCGGGCCTACCTGACCGTGGCGTTCCGCATCGACGACAATTCGGCCTTCGGACGCGACTTCGAAGCCGTGGTCTACCCGAAGGTGAGCGGCACCTGGGTCCTCAGCGAGGAGTCGTTCTGGCCCGTCGGCTCGATCGGGACTTTCCGGGTCCGTGGCGCCTTCGGACAATCCGGCCAGCAGCCCGATGCCTTCGCCGCGCTTCGCTCCTATCAGCCCATCACCGGTCCCGGCGGCGGCGCCGCGGTCCGGCCGCAGTTCGTGGGCAACCCGGACCTGGGACCGGAACGCGGTACCGAGGTCGAACTGGGCTTCGACGCCAGCGCCCTCGACGACCGCCTGAACCTCGAGTTCACCTGGTACGACAAGCGCGCCAAGGACGCGATCGTGGCCAAGCCCGTGGCACCTTCGAGCGGCTTCATCGCGAATCAGTTCGTCAATCTCGGCGAGATCCAGAACACCGGCTACGAGGTCTTCCTCAGCGGGCTGCCGGTGGAAACCGACTTCCTGCGCTGGAACCTCGGAGTGTCGTTCGCCCGGAACACCAACGAGATCCTCCACCTGGGGATCGGCGACGAGATAGCCGGCCCCGTCAACCAGTACCACCGCGTCGGCTTCCCCGTAAGCGCCTACTTCGAGAAGGTCACCGTGAGCTCCTCGGTCGATCCCACGACCGGGGCGGTGATCGACCTCATGTGCGACGCAGGCGTCGATGGCCGCCAGGGCGGCCCCACCGTACCCTGCGCCGAAGCCGGGCGGCTGTACATCGGACAGGTCCTGCCCGAGTACGAGGGAGCCATCACGTCCGACATCACCCTCTGGAACCGGCTGACGATCAGCGGGCTCCTCGACTTCAAGATCGGCCAGAGCATCTTCAGCGCGGACCTCGCGATCCAGTGCACGATCCTCAGGCTGTGCGAGCCAAATATCGATCCCGCTTCCAACCCGGCCGCAGCCGGCGAGATGGCCCAGTTCGTCTTCGGCCCCTACGTCACCCCCGAAACCAGCTTCGCCAAGTTCCGGCAGGTGGCGGCGACCTACCACGTCCCGGCGTCCTGGGTGAGCAGCTTCGGGGGCTCCGGTGCCACCATCACCGCGTCGGCCCGGAACCTCTACACCTTCACCGACTACGACCGCAGTCCCGAGCCCGAGCTCGCGACGGTCTTCGGTGGAAACAGCGTGTACCAGCCCGCCTTCAATGCCGTACCCCATCCGTTCGAATTCCTCACCACCGTCCGCCTCAGCTTCTAGCCCGGCGCACCGCCCGATCACCCCGAACGAATGGAAAACGACGAAATGACGGAGAATACGATGAACAAGAGGATCGCAACCGCCCTCCTCCTCGCACTCGCAACCGCCGCCTGCGACTCGATCATAGAAGTGAGGCTCGGCGACCGGGTCGAGGAGAGCACTCTCGAGGGTCCCGACGCCGCCGCCCTGCTGGCGGCCAGCGTGCAGGCCACCTTCGAGTGCGCCTATTCGGGATACAATCACGCCATGGGGCTCTTTGGCGACGAGCTCAACAGCATGGGGAACACGGTCATCTACTCCTACGACCGCCGCGACCCGTCTCCCGCGGGCGGGTTCGTGGGGGTCTACGCCGATGGAGACTGTGCGTCGCCCGGGCTCTACAAGCCCCTGTCGTCGGCGCGCTGGTTCGCCGACAACGTCTCCGAGAAACTGCGGAGCTGGTCCGACGGCGACGTCCCGGGACGTATGGGACTGCTGGCGTCCACCGCGGCCTACTCCGGCTACAGCCTGGTGCTGTTGGGCGAGAGCATGTGTTCCGCCGCGATCGACGAAGGACCCGAACTCAGCCAGAACGACCTCTTCGCGCTTGCCGAGGAGCGCTTCAACGAGGCCGTCACGGCAGCAACATCTTCGGGACGAGGCGACATCCTGGGGCTGGCCACGCTGGGCCGGGCCCGCGCGCGCATCAACATGGGCAACACCGCCGGGGCCGCCTCGGACGCGGCCCAGATACCGGCCGGCTTCGCCTACATGGCCACCTACGACGGAGCCACGCCAACCAATGCCGAGCGCCGCAACGAGCTGGCGTACAACATGCACCTGGTCGCCGGCACCGGTCTCGACCCCGCCTTCTGGAACGTCGAATGGCAGGGCGTCCCGGACCCGCGCGTCGCGTCCCAGAGCCGTGGGCTCACCACCCTTGGCGTCGAGCACGTGCTACAGCTGAAGTACCCCACCGTCAACTCCCCGATACCGCTCGCCCGCTGGGCCGAGGCGCAATTGATCCTGGCCGAGGCCGCCGGGGGCCAGACCGCCGTCGACATCATCAATGCCCTGCACGAGCGCGCCGGGATCCCGCCCTTCGATGCCACCGGCCTCAGCGATGCCCGGATCATGGAACAGGTGATCGAGGAACGGCGCCGTGAGTTGTTCCTGGAGGGTCATCGCGCCTATGATCGTGCCCGCTACGGGCTGCCGCTCTACCCCGCGGCAGGCTCGCCCTACCGCTGGGGCGGCGTCCACGGACCGGCCACCTGCTTCCCGCTCCCCAACGTCGAGCGCGACAACAACCCGAACATCCCATGAACCATCCAGGCCGATTCACCCCGCTGACCCCGTTCGCGGCGCTCGCGACGCTCGCCCTTGCGGCCTGCGGCCCGGCGCCCGACACCCCCACGCCCCGCGGCATGGTAACCGGCACCACCGGCGCGCAGGCCATCGAAGGCGGCGTGGAGATCCTGAAGGCCGGAGGCAGCGCCGCGGACGCCGCCATGTCCACCGCGCTCACCCAGATCTGCATGGCCGTCGGCTCGTGGGTCAGCTACGCCGGCCTCATGACCATGGTCTACTACGACGCCGAGAGCGGCGAGGTCCACAACATGAACGCGGCCTACAACACCGTGGCCGCCGAGACCGACCCCCTGACCATTCCCGGAATCGACCTCAGCGCCGGATTCGGGGGCTTCGAGGCCGAGCCGAACGGCCGCACGGTCCTTGTCCCCGGGTTCATGAAGGGTGTGGAGGCCGCCAACGAACGCTTCGGCAAGCTCCCTTTCCGGGACCTGTTCGCGCCCGCCATCGTCTGCGCCGAGGACGGATTCGAGTATCAGGAGGGCAACGCGGCGCAGTACGCCTACAGGGAACAAGTGTTGAGCCGTCTACCCGAGACGAAGGCGGTCTTTACGAAGGCGGACGGATCGCCCTATCAGGCGGGCGACATGTTCACCCAGCCCGCGCTGGCCCGCACGCTGCGCATGGTGGCCGAACAGGGCACGGACTACATGTACCGGGGTCCCTGGGCCGAGAAACTCGTCGAGCTGGTCGGCGACATCGGCGGCCGGATGACCGCCGAGGACCTCGCCAGCTACGAAGTCGTCTGGAGCGAGCCCGCCCGCGGCAGCTATCACGGCTATGACCTGTACGCCCACGGCAGCCCGGCGGAAGGCGGCATCGGCCTGATCGAGGCCATGAACCTGGCGGAGCTGGCTGGCGTGTCCGAATACGGCCACTACGGCGAATCGCCCGAGGCACTCTTCTGGCTGACCCAGATCTCGCGGCCGGGCCTCACCTTCGCGATCGGCGGCAAGGAAGCGGCGGACGGAATCGCGGCGATGATCGGTGCAGACCTCACCCACGAGACCCGCGTCCAGAAGGAGACCTCGGCGAAGCTCTGGGGCGCCATCCAGGACGGATCCTTCCCCGGCGTGGTCGTCCCCGAGGGCGCCGCCGCACCGCACTCCGATGCGGTGGTTGCCATAGACCAGTGGGGCAACATCGCCGCGGTCGTGCACTCCATCAACACGGTGAGCTGGGGCACCACCGGCATCTTCGTGGACGGCATCTCAATCCCCGATTCGGGCATCTTCCAGCAGGGCATGATGGCCCAGATCGAGCCCGGCAGCCGCCTTCCCGACCCCACCAACCCGGGCCTGGTCCTCAGGGACGGCAAGCCGTTCATGGGATTCAGCTCGATCGGCTCGGGACTGCACCAGCGCACCATCGGCGGGCTGATCAGCGTGCTCGACTTCGGGCTCACCCCGAGCGAGGCGGTGGACAAACCCGCGCTGGGCTCGTTCTCGTTCAGTGCGCTGGCGGAGGACGGATCGGGGCCTGCCGCGCAGGGAGTGGGGATTGGCGACTACCCGGCCGAGTTCATCGCCGAGGTCGAGGCGATGGGCCAGCCGATCGACGAAGACGACGCCACACGCGGCTACTGGATCGCGATCATGATCGACCCGCAGACAGCGGAGCTGCACGGGGCGTCGATCCGCGGGCTTGCGCTGGGAGGCCGGGCAGTCGGGTATTGAGGAGCACTGGACCAGCCACCGGATACTAGGAGTCAGTATGAACAGGCGACGCTTCGTAGGAACGGCCACGGCCACCGCCACGGCACCCCTGCTGGCCTGCCGCGGCACGGAGGACGGGGGCGAGGCACAGGCCCCTGTCCCGCAAAGGCGCCCCTTCGAGATCTACGAGACCGAGACCTTCGTCATGAACTCGGCCAGCGTCGGTGACGATTTCCTCATCGCGGTCAGCCTGCCGGCGAGCTACGGAACCGGCGAGCGGTCATACAGGCTGGTGTACGTCCTGGACGCCAACATCTCATTCGGCATGACGGTCGAGATCGCCCGCCTCTTTCAGGTGGACCTTATTCGTCCCGGGATGCCCGAGATGGTCCTCGTCGGGATCGGCTACCCCGAGCCCCCGATGGCCGGAATCCTGCGGGCGCGCGACCTCACCCCGGCAGGCTCGCTCTCCGACGACATCGTCGAGGCCCTGCAGTCGGCAGAGGTGTACGAGGGTCACGGCGGGGCGGCCGAGTTCCTCCGCTTCATCGAAGACGAACTGCACCCTCGCATCGTCGGGGACTACCGGGTCGAGACCGAGGGCACGGGCTTCCTGGGAGACTCCTTCGGCGGCCTGTTCACGGCGTATGCCTTCCAGCAGCGATCACCCATCTTCGACCGCTACTGGATGGGCAGTCCCGGACTCCTCCCGGCCGACGAGCTTCTCGAGGGGCTCCCCGCCGCGATCGCGCAGGGGTTCGAGCGCGACACCCGTGTTTTCGTCACCATGGGCGAACTGGAGGAAACGGGTGCGGTGGGGATCTACAACGATCTCGCGGTGGGGACGCGGCGCCTCCTCGACATCTTCGAGGCAAACCCGGCCGAGAACCTGACCGTGACGTCCAGGGTGTACCCCGACGCCACGCACATCACGACGGTCCCCCCCGCGCTGACGGACGCGTTCACGGCGCTGTTCATGGGCTGAGGGGCTGCCGAAACCGCCCCCGCCCGGCGGCACCGTAGCGATCCCGGGGCTGGCAAACCGGGCGTTGGTTCACATTGCGTAAATTACGCATGTTATGTATTCTTCAGACATGTCCAAGCCGTCGAGTGCTTCCGGGGCCCGCGCAGTCAGCGCCACGTACGCTGCCAGGAACTTCGCGTCGCTGGTCAACCGGGTTCGGGAGGAGCGGACTGCCTACCTCGTCGAGCGCAACGGAAAACCGGTGGCCGAGATTCGCCCCGTGGAAGACCGCGTCGTCACCGTGCGTGAGTTCGTCGCGCTCTTCCCCGCTGAAGCTCGCCGGCCTGCCGACGAGGAGTACCTGCGGGCCGTGGAGGAGGGGATCGCCTTCCTCAACCGGGCTGAGATTCCGGCGAGTCCGTGGGACTCCTGATCGACTCGAGCGTGCTGATCGCGGTGGAGCGCGGCCAGCTCCGGGCGGATGACGTCGCGGGGGCAGCCCGCCCAAACGAGCCCATGGCGATTGCGGCAATCACCGCTTCCGAACTGCTCCACGGCGTTCACCGGCTGGGGGGGGCGCGGCGGATCCGGGCCGAGCGGATCGTCACGCGATGGCTCGCAACTCTTCCGGTCATCCCCTTCGACCTGGAGGTGGCGAAGGTCCACGCGACCCTGGCGTCCCAGCACAGGCGCCGCGGGAGACCGGTCGGAAGCCACGACCTGATGATCGCGGCGACGGCGGTGCACCTGGACTACCGGGTGGCCACGCGCGACCGCCGCAGCTTCGCACGGGTCGACGGGTTGGCGGTGGAGTACTTGTAGACCGCTTCACAAGCGCGCTTTTCGTGCCGCTTTCCGCCGCCTGCTTGCGTCCAGCTCGCGCTTCCGGAGTCGGATCGCGTCCGGCGTGATCTCGATCAGTTCGTCGTCGTCGATGAAGTCGAGCGCCTGTTCCAGCGTCATGCGGAGCGGCGGCTCGAGACGCACGTTCTCGTCGGCGGCGGCCGCGCGCATGTTGGTGAGCTTCTTGGTGCGGCCGATGTTCACGTCCATGTCGCCGGGGCGGGCGCACTTGCCCACGATCATGCCGCCGTAGCAGTCCAGCCCGGGCTCCACGAACATCGTGCCCCGCTCCTGCAACCCGAAGATGGCGAAGCTCACCGCCTTGCCCGGCCGGTCCGCGACCATTGCACCGCGGCCGCGCCCGCGGATCTCGCCCGCCCATGCATCCCACCGGTCGAAGCGGTGGTGCAGGATGCCCTCGCCCCTGGTGTCGGTGAGGAACTCGGTGCGGTAGCCGAAGAGCCCCCGCGCGGGAACGCTGAACTCGAGGCGGGTCGTTCCCGCGTCGCCCACCGGCTTCATCGAGACCAGCTCGCCGCGCCTCCGGGCGAGCTTGTCGATCACCGTCCCCGAGAGGCCCGACGGGACCTCCGCCACGACTTCCTCGAAGGGTTCAAGACGCGTCCCGTCGCCCGTCTGACGCGTGATCACGCGTGGACGCGACACCTGGAACTCGTAGCCTTCGCGCCGCATCGTCTCCATCAGGATCGTCAGGTGCAACTCCCCGCGGCCGCTCACCGCGAAGGTGTCGGGACGGGCCGTGGCTTCGACGCGCAGCGCCACGTTGCGTTCGAGTTCGCGCCGCAACCGGTCGCGCAGCTGCCGAGTGGTCACGTACTTCCCGGACCGTCCCGAAAACGGTGAATCGTTCACCACGAAGTCCACCGAGATCGTCGGCTCCTCGACGGTAATCCCGCTCAGCCGCTCCGGATGGCGCGGATCCGCCAGCGTGTCGCCGATCTCGACGCCGTCGGTGCCGGCCAGGCCGATGATGTCGCCCGCCCGGGCCTTGTCAATGTCAACGCGATCCAGGCCGTTGAAGGTGTAGAGGCCGACCACGCGCGCTGCCTCCTGGGGGTCCGCGGTGGCAGCGGTGGCGGCCAGCCGCAACGCCCGCTGCCCCACCCTCACCGCTCCCCGCTCAACCCGCCCGATCGCGATCCGCCCCACGTACGACGAGTGGTCCAGCGTCGACACCAGCATCTGGAACGGCCCCTCCGGGTCGACCGGCGGCGGCGGGATGTGCTCGACCACCGCCTCGAAGAGCGGCGTCAGGTCCTCCCCGCGCGCGCCGGGTTCCCCCGTGACCCAGCCCTCCCGTCCCACCCCGTAGAGGAACGGCGCGTCGAGCTGCTCGTCGCTGGCCTCCAGGTCCATCAGCAGCTCCAGCACCTCGTCGTGCACCTCGTCCGGGCGCGCGTCCGAGCGGTCCACCTTGTTGATCACGATCACCGGCACCAGCCCGAGCGCCAGCGCCTTGCGCGTGACGAAGCGAGTCTGCGGCATCGGCCCCTCTGCGGCGTCTACGAGAAGCAGCACGCCGTCGACCATGCGCAGAATGCGCTCGACTTCGCCGCCGAAGTCCGCGTGGCCGGGCGTGTCGACGATGTTGATCTTGGTGTGTCCCCACTCCACCGCCGTGTTCTTGGCCAGGATCGTGATTCCGCGCTCGCGTTCCAACGGATTCGAATCCAGCACCCTGTCCACCACCTGCTGTCCCGCCCGAAAGACCCCGGCCTGCCGGAACATCTGGTCCACGAGCGTCGTCTTCCCGTGGTCCACGTGCGCGATGATCGCGATGTTGCGCAGCTGCATCAGTGGGTCGCCCGGCGTTGGCTGGGTTCGGTCACCGGCTCCCGCCGGCGTCGATCCTCGTAAAGGTGTAGGTGCCGATCGGCTCGTCCGAGAACGGGCTAACCCCCCTGAGGCTCCTGATCGGCTGCCTGGGCGACGAATCCGCGTTCGCCGAGCGGTACGACGGGCCATCGTCCGTGCCGGAATCGTATGGATAGAGCACGACCGCCACCTCGTCGAGCCACTGCCCGAACTCGTTCTGCAGCGATTGGCCCGCGACGCCCACGAACCAGTCCGGACTGGGGGCGATCATCGTAACGAGCGTGATGCGTGGGTGATCGAGTGTGACGAGAACTTCACTGATGGTGGTACTCGCGGGACTGCCGATTCCCCGCCCATTGACGACGGAGATGGCGTTGTTGGGTATCTCGGCCCGGATCTCGCGCGTAAGCAACCCGGTGCCTCCCGTCTCGGCCATCTGCTCGATGCCCGGGGAAGCGGTCGCACCGACAGCCCAGAAACTGACGCTGTCGTTGTGAACAGCGCCGATGAGGGGCGAGAAGTGGGGACCCGGCGGGAATTCGGTAGGGTGCGTTGTCGCACTCCACGTCGCGTTGAAGGTGACGCTGTAGCTCGCGGAGTCCGACGCGGGTTCGATCTCGCCTGCTCCCGCGTTGATTTCGGCAGTCACGCCATCGGCTGCGGACGCGGTCAGGGTCTGCACCCCGGACTCGCCGCCCAGCGTCCACGATGTCGCCGCCAGCCCTTCGGAATCGGTCACCACCATGTTCGGATCGGCCGCGCCATGGCCCTCGGCAGCCGAAAACGTCACCGTGACCCCCTCGACGGCCGAACCCCCGGCGTCGTCCACGCGTACTACGACCGGCTCGGCGAGCTGCCGGCCCGCCATCCCCTGCTGGCTGCCGCCCGAAATCACCGAAACCGCCGCCGGAGCCTGTCGGACCGTCACCGATGCCGTACCGCTGATGCTCTGGTACGACGCGGCCAACGTCCCCGAACCGTTCGCGACGGCGGTCACCACGCCCGAAGCCACGGTGAAGACCCCCATGTCGCTGCTCGACCACGTGACCGTCCCGGGGAACGAGACCCCGTTCTGATCGGTGATCTGCGCCCTGAACGTCCCGGTCTCGCCCAGGGAGGACAGCGTCGCCGAAGACGGCGTGACCGTGATCGCAGTGGGGCGCGACGGTTCGATTTCGACGAGCGCCTCCTCGTCGACGCAGGCGGCAAACGCACCAAGAGCCGTAGCGAGGAGCCACGGCACCAGGTTGGATGCGGGTCCAGGGAGTCGCTTGCGAACAGGACAAGCGGATAATCGATATTGCTTCATGCTAACTTCACATCGGGTCTTTCAGGTCCGGTGCCGGCATCGCGCACACTGCGAAAGCTAGCGCGAACCGCGTCACGGCGGCATATACCCACCACGCCCACGTCACCACCCACGCAAACGACCCCACTCATGCGCCTAGCCCTCTCCGGTCCCGCCAGATCCCTCACCGCCCTCGCGTCCGTGCTGACGCTCGTCGCGGTCCTCGCCCCCACGCCCCTTCAGGAACCCGCCCTGACCGGCTTCACCGGCGACCGCGCCGAAGCGCAACTGGCCTGCGAGGCCCGCTTCCTCGAACTGCCGCGCAGCGAGTCCTTCCGCGAGCATCTCCGCACGATCACCGCGGAGCCCCACCCGGCAGGGTCCGCCGCACAGGCCCGCGTCGGAGAGTACATCGCGGGCGCCATGGAGCGCGCGGGCCTGGAGGTCACCAGTCATCCCTACGACGTGTACCTCCCCGAGCTCACCGACGACGTCGAGGTGCACATCGTCACACCCGTCGCGATGCAGCTGTCCAACCGCGAGCCCGCGCACGCCGAGGACCGCTTCTCCGGCCACCCCGACCTGCTCAACGGCTGGAACGCCTTCTCCGGCTCGGGCGACGTGACCGGCGAAGTCGTCTACGCCAACTTCGGGCGCCGCGAGGACTACCTGGCGCTCGACTCGATGGGCATCTCTGTGACCGGCAAGGTCGTGATCGCCCGCTACGGCGGGAACTTCCGCGGCTACAAGGTCAAGTTCGCCGAAGAGCGCGGCGCGGCTGGCGTGGTCATGTTCAACGACCCCGGATTCTCGCAACTCGACGCCTACCCGGAAGGCCCGATGATGAACGGGCAGACGATCCAGCGGGGCTCCGTCCTCACCCTCCCTTGGACCGGCGACCCGCTCACTCCGTTCGTCCCCGCCCTGCCCGTCGACGGGGACATACAGGTCGAGCGCCTCGATCCGTCCGAAGTCCCCCTCCACACCATCCCCGTGCTGCCCATCGGGTACGAGGCGGCGAGCGAGATCCTGTCGCGCATGACCGGCAGCGAAGTTCCGCCCGGATGGGACACGGGGATGGAGCTGGACCACCGGCTGACCGGCGGCCCGAACCTAACCGTGCGAGTACGCGTCAACCAGCCCAAGAAGCTCACGCGCGCGATCAACGTCGTCGGCACCCTGCGCGGGACCGAGTTCCCCGGCGAGTGGTTCATCCTGGGCGCGCACTACGACCCCTGGGGATTCGGCGCGATCGACCCCAACGGCGGCACGGCCATGCTCCTCACGCTCGCCGAAGCACTGGGCGAACTCGCGCAGGACGGCGAGTGCGCTCCCCGCCGCTCGATCATGATCGCCCACTGGGACGCCGAGGAGTACGGGATCATCGGGTCCACCGAGTGGGTTGAGGAGTTCCGCGACGAGCTGGAAGCCAACGCAATTGCGTACATCAACGCCGACGCGGCGGTCTCAGGGGCCAACTTCGGGGGGTCGTCGTCCCCGTCGCTCAAACGGCAGATTCTCGAGGCGACCAGGGCGGTCACCTACCCCGAGACCGGCGAGCCGCTCTACGACTGGTGGTTCGAACGGGCACCCGCCGGTGCCGACGAGCCCGCGCTCGGCAATCTCGGCGGCGGGTCGGACCACGTCGCCTTCTACACCCATGCCGGCGTGCCCTCGGCGGGCCTTTCCTCCGGCAATCCCAGCGGCGTCTACCATTCCAACTACGACAACTTCGCCTGGTTCGAGCGCTTCGGAGACAGCACGTTCGTCTACGGGCCGATGGTCGCCCGCGTTGACGGGATCCTTGCGCTGCGCTTCGCCAACGCCGACGTGCTGCCCTATGACGCGGCACGCTACGCCACCGACACCCGCACGCACGTGGAGACCCTGTACCGCGTCGCCGATTCGCGCCGACTGGAAGTGGACCTCTCGGCCCTGGTCGAGGCGAGCCGCGAACTGGACGAGGCAGCCGCCGAACTCGTGGCGGCCCGCGACCGCTGGATCCGGTCCGGAGACATCGACGCGGCAACCGCCGAAGCCGTGAACCGGGCACTGATCGGCCTGGAGAAGGCCTGGCTGAACGACCGCGGGCTGCAGGGACGTCCGTGGAGCCGCTCGATCTACGTGTCACCGGATCCGTTCAGCGGCTACGCGTCGTGGATGCTGCCGGGGCTGCGCTACGAAATCGAGACCGACGACCGCGCCGACCTGCCGGGCTGGGAGCGCGTGTATGTGAACGCGATCGGTGACCTGGCGGAGCGGATGAGGACGGTGGCGGCGATGATGCGGTAGGGCGGAATCTCAGCCGACCTGCGGATACACCAACTTCACCACGCGGCGCGCTCTCTCCCGGGCCGCCGAGGCGTCCGTCCCCGAATAGAAGTCCGTTGGGGTCAGATCCTCCGCGCCGTAGAATGCGAGTTCACGATCCCGGCGCAGTTGACGCGATACATCGGCCAGCCAGTCGACGTCGCACTGAAGACCTGTAGGCAAGCGGTGCTTCTCCGCCAGCAGAATCGGCGAAACATCGTGAATCCGGGGCGGCTCGACACCACAGGAGCGCAGCAGCCCCTTCAGGGCCAACTCGACGACCTCCTGGGACTCCCGCACCACGTCCGCCCAGCTTTCGGCGTCGAAGAGCACGTCCAGTGCGTCCAGCCGGATCCTCGCCCGCCGCAGGTAATCGCGGGCGAGTGCTCTGTTCCTCACGGCTCGTGAACCCAATAGGGGTGTCCGTCGGCGACCCGGTACGAGAGCTCGCCACGGAGAACGCGCCGCCGAACATGGGCCAGATACCTTGACACCGTGAGTTCGCGTTCGAACAGCACCAGACCGTCGAGGGCCACCTCGGCCCATAGCCCCGAAACTCCTTCGGAACCCGACGGTAGATGAACGAAGTGCGGCGTGACCTCGTGACCGTCCCAGGCAAGCGCCGATCCGTCGTCCCAGCTTCGATAGAGCCCACGGGCGATCGATACCTCCTCGCCGACAACCAACAGCACGTCGAGGTCCGAACTCGCGGATTCATCCCCGCGCGCCCACGAGCCGAAGGCGACGACACCCATCAGGGATTCGCCCAGAATCGAGCCCGCGCGATCCACGACCACGCCGGCGGCCGGGTCCAAGAGGCCAGCGGGCGACGCCAGCTTACGGGCACAGAGGTCGTTCAGCGAAGTACCGGCCGCCCGGGCCGCGTCGCGCAAGGATGCGTGCAACGCCGGTTCGATCCGGAGGTTGAACCGGCCCGAGGGGAGGGACCGCTTTTCGTTGGTATCAAGCTGTCGTCGCATATAGTACCATAACATCATTTCGATGTGGTACTATCCAATGAACAGCCGTTCGTCCCACCACACCGGCGTCTCGGCCCCTCGAGTCAGCCGTCGAAATCCCGGGTGATTCGTATTGATGATGATGTTTCGCTCCAGCCGCACGACGACCGAGGGCACCATCAGAATGGCGCTGCGCCTCTCGACGTACCATTGGTGGCCGAACCGTCGGGCCGTTGGACTGTCCTGCAACTGCCAGCCCGGTATCGTGTCGGGATTGGCGATCTCGCAACTCGTACCCGCCGGTATCTCGATCCGGACGAACTGCTGGCTGCCCGGCGGTGGGCCGTTCCATCGAACGAGCGTTTCGAGCATCGCGGTGGAGTAGCGCTCCGAAGCGTAGATGACCTGGTCCCCCACATCGTGCCAGCGTCCTGAAACCCGTCGGGCACCATCGGAGCTGAAGACCGGCCAGCGCCCCTTCGCGTCGCCGATTCGATACGCCTGGAGGGACGCCGTCAAGCGACGTGGAACAGTCAAACGGCGACGCCGGCCTCCGCCCGCCACACCAGGTTCAACACGGCGTCGGCTCCGGGCGCTGAAGCGAGCGCCAGGTCAAGGGGGGATTCACCGCCGAGCAGGGGATGCGGCCGCAGAAGGAAGTCGCGGATCCGCTGCACGTCGCCGTGAAACGCCGTTCCGACGGCATCCAACACCCGCGCCACCCCGTAGACGCGCTCGCTGTGGCTCCGGGAAAGGGCCCGCCCACTCTTCCTGCACCTGTGCAGCGTTGCCTCCGATGCGACCCGTCCCTCGATTCGAGCCCTGCCCACGAGTTCGCCAAGAGCGGCCACGGAGCTCACGGGCAACCCGTCGGAAACCATGTGCGCGAACGCGATTTCGTCGAGGTGTTCCGATTCGTCCAGATTCAGAAGCCGGGCGAACCGATGCGTCGCGGTCGCAGGCAGGCCGGCAGGATCGGCGTAGGCCGCAAGGGCATTCAATTCTCGGCTCCTTCCCGCAAATGTCATATGACTAGTAAGATACATATCATGTGAAACTCCCACAATCATGGCCGCTCGCAATGGCGAAGCGACCGCGACCGATCTACACTACCTCCCGGCATCAGCAGCTTGTCACCATCAGGTCCGAGAGGTTCCCATGTACGCCGTCCGCGTCACCCCCGCCGCCTTCGCGCTCACGCTCCTCGCCGCCACCGCCCTCACACCCCACGCCGCAATCGCCCAGGAGGCCGAAGAGCCTTTGGTGAACCAGAGCGACGACCCCATCCTGCGGGCGTTCTCGTGGCGGCAGATCGGGCCGTATGGGCAGGGCGGCCGGGTGAATGACCTCGCCGTCCACCCGGAGAACCCACACACGTACTTCGCCGGCTTCGCGACGGGCGGGCTCTGGAAGACCACGAACAACGGCACGACCTTCCGGCCCGTCTTCGACAGCTACGGCACGCACTCCGTGGGGGACATCGCGATCTCGCCGGCCAACCCCGACATCGTCTGGGTCGGGACGGGCGAGGCCAACAATCGGCAGAGTTCGTCGTTCGGCGAGGGCATGTACAAGTCCACCGACGGCGGAGAGACGTTCACGCACATGGGGCTGCGCGAGACGCAGACCATTTCGCGCGTGATCGCGCACCCGGGTGATGCGGACGTGGCGTGGGCAGCGGCCAACGGGCACCTCTTCGGGGCCAACCCCGAACGCGGCGTCTTCAAGACCACCGACGGGGGCCGCACCTGGAACCACGTGCTCAGCGTGGACGACGACACCGGCGCGACGGACCTCGTCCTTCATCCCACCAACCCCAACACCCTCTTTGCGGCCACCTACCAGCGGCGGCGCACCCGCTGCTGCTTCGTCGGCGGAGGGCCTGGTAGCGGCATCTGGCGCTCCGACGACGGTGGGGAGACGTGGACGCGGCTCAGCGGCAACGGGCTGCCCCGCGGAACCATGGGACGCGTTGCACTGGCGGTGACACCGGCCGATCCGGACGTCGTGTACGCGCAGATCGAGGTCGCGGCCGACCGCGAGGAGCCGCTCACGCAGGAGGAGCGGGCCGAGCTCGACGCCCTCGACGACCGCGACGAGCCCCTGCCCCCCGATGACCAGTACAACGGGATCTGGCGCTCGACCGACGGGGGCGCGTCCTGGGAGTTCCGCAGCAACGAAAACGGGCGGCCGATGTACTTCAGCCAGATCCGAGTCGATCCGAATGATCCGGAGACCGTGTACGTGGTCGACCAGCGCGTGCACAAGTCCGTCGACGGCGCCCGGACTTTCGAGCGGCTCGACGGGTACGGGCACGTCGATCAGCACGCCATGTGGATCAATCCGGCCAACAGCAACCACCTGTTGATCGGCAACGACGGTGGGGTCGACGTCAGCTACGACCAGGGCGACACCTGGGAATCGCACCGGCGGTGGGCCATGGGGCAGCCATACCACGCGTCGGTGGACATGCGCCGTCCCTACTACGTGTGCACCGGCCTGCAGGACAACGGAAGCTGGTGCGGCCCGAGCGGCATTCGGGGCGGCGACGTGCTCAGCGAGGACTGGTACCGCGTCGGCGGCGGCGACGGATTCTACACGGCCGTGGATCCCACCGACCACACGGTCGTGTACGCCGAGTCGCAGAACGGCAACCTCCGGCGGCTCAATCTGGCGACCGGGCAGGGCGGCAGCATCCGTCCGCGGGCGCCGACGGACAACAGCACGCGCACCAACATCGCGCCCACGCCCGAGGTCAACAGCCCGATCCGCTGGAACTGGAACACGCCGTTCATTCTCTCGCCGCACAACCCCGACGTGATCTATGCCGCCGGCAACCGGCTTTTCCGATCGATGGACCGGGGCGACACGTGGACGATGAGCGAGGATCTGACCACCAACCTCGACCGCGACCGCGTCGAGGTCATGGGCCAGGCGAACAGCCTGCCCCGCTGCAACCGGATGGACCGCGGCGAGGAGTGCATCCTGTCGCGCAACGACGGTGTGAGCGCCTTCAGCACCGGCATCTCGGTGGCGGAGTCGCCGCTGGTGCCGGGCCTGCTGTGGGTGGGCACCGACGACGGGAATCTCCAGGTAAGCCGCGACGGCGGTGCGACGTGGACCGAGGTGGGCCGGAACATCCCGGGCGGCACGAAGGGCTACTACGTGTCGCGCGTCGAGGCGTCGCACTTCGATGCAGCAACGGCCTATGCATCGGTGGACGGGCACAAGAGTGATGACCTGCGGCCATACGTGTACGTCACGCGTGACTATGGCGAAAGCTGGGAGGACATCACGTCCAACCTGCCCGAGTACGGGAACGTCAACACGGTGCGCCAGGACCCGCGCAACGCGCGTCTGCTGTACGCGGGAACCGAGTTCGGGTTCTTCGTCTCACTGGACGAGGGAGGCACCTGGCGGCCGTTCATGAGCGGACTGCCGGTCGTACGCATCGACGATGTCGTCGTGCATCCGCGCGACGGCGACCTCGTGCTGGCGACGCACGGGCGCAGCGTCCTGATCGCCGACGACGTGACGCCGTTGCAGCACCTGACCGACGGAGTGATGGCCGAGGACGTCTTCCTCTTCGAGCCGAGGGAGGCCGTCCAGTGGAAGCAGGACCCGCGCAAGTCCCGATCGATCACGGGCGACAAGGTGCTGCGCGGCGAGAACGCGCCGCCGGGAACCGCGATCCACTACTGGCTGCGCGAGGCGTCGGGCGATGTGCAGCTGACGGTGACGGACCTGGCGACGGGCGAGCTGTTCCGGGACCTGGAGCCGATCGGCAACAGCGGGATCAACCGGGTGCGGTGGAACCTGCGCGGGAACCGCAGCGAGGGGCCGCCCGGCGGCGGTTTCCAGTTCGGCGGCGGTGGCCAGGGCCCGATGGCGGAGCCGGGGCTGTACCGAGTGACGCTGACGGTGGACGGTCAGGAGTACGCGCAGACGTTGCGGGTGCTGGAGGACATCTGGATGGAACAGCGGTAGGTGTGAACCGGTAGTCCCCTTTCATCGTCGCGCCCGGAATCACCGCGTCCGGGCTGCCTGACGAGTACCGCTTCGTTCTGAGGTTCCTCTCCGACAGGCTTGCCGGCCGATTCCTGGCTGTAATACAATCACTGGTTGTGATTGTGCTCTTTCCTTTGGCCCGTCAGCCGGTTCCAATGCACCACTCGTTGACATGATCGCGCTCTATTGCGACACCCACGATATTCGCGACCGGATCGAAGGCTCTCTTTCGGCCTCCAGGCTGCATCCCGCGGACTCCCGAGACGGGTTCGAGCGGCTTCTCGGCAGTGCGAGCGTCGGTATCGCAGGGTTGCTGCAGTGCTCAGACGCGGATGTCGCCTGGCTCCGAAAGACGGTCTCGCACGGTCTCGTGGGGCCCTCGTGTGTCGTAGTGACGCCCTTGTCGCTGAAGCGCCTGCAACGGCTCCGGCGAATCGAATCGACCCGCTTCCATGTCGTGTGGGCCGAAGAAGCTGGAGACCGGCTGGGAAGGGTGCTCGCGCAGATCAACCCCTGGCACCACGATCCACTGCTCCTTCTGGGTCGGAGGCTGGTCCGGGATCATCCGCTGCACCCGTGCCTTGTCAGCGCCATCGAGCACATCTGCAGGCTCTCGAAGGACGAAGATCCCGGCCCACCCGCCGCCTCGGTCGACGTTCTCGCTCGACAGCACGCGACCGTGCCTCCGGACACTTTCCGGCGCTATTGGCGGGAGCAGATGCCGCTGCGCTGCCCTCCCAAGAGGCTGTTGTCCTGGGCGTTGCTGCTCTGGGCGGTGCGCCAGCGGCCCCGGGCGAAATGGGCGGCAATCGCGGATGAGGCGGGCGTGCGACGCCGCACGCTCGAACGCCATGCTTCGAATCTTGCCGGGTGCACCCTCACCGCCGCGAGCCGCGGACCGGCGATGATCCAGGGCCGGTTCCAGGATTGGGTCGCGGAGGTGTCGGTTGCGGATCAGGATTCGACCACCGTGATGGTGGCAACGCCGATGTAGTTCGCTCCGGCCCGCGTCGCCTTGACGCGGATCTCGCCCGTGCCGGGTCCCCTGGCCGTGACCAGTCCGCTGTCGTCTACGGTCACCACCGAGGGGTGGGGCGCGGACCAGATGTAGTCGGTGTCCTCCACCTCGTTTCCGTTCCTGTCCAGCGCCACCGCGCTCAGGCGAACGGTGTCGCCGACCGCACCGAGCGTGTCGACGGCCGGAGTCACCCGCACCTCTGACGCGAGCTGAGTGACCGACACCCCGGCGGAATCACGCAGTTCTCCGACGGTTGCGAATACGTCCGTGCTGCCGGTGCGCACCGCCGTGACCAGCCCGGTCGTATCGACTGCAGCGACGGCGTCGTCTTCGGACATCCACGTGACTCGGAGGGCTGAGCCGGGGTGGCCGTTGGCGTCGACACCCGCCGCGAGCAGCCGGACGGTGTCGCCGAGCGAGAACAGTGTGGTCGCGGCCGGCAGCACGTCCATCGCGACGATCACCTGGGAGACGGTTACCGCGGCGGCTCCGGTGGCGCCGCCCGCCGACGCGGTGATGTTCGCGGTGCCATTCCCGGCCGCGGTCACCAGCCCGTTGGCATCGACGGTGGCGACCCCATCGTCCGCCGACAACCACCCGATGGTCACGCCCGGCACGTCGTTGCCGTTGGCGTCCAACGGCTGCGCGGCCAGCTGCACGGTGTCGCCGATGGCCACCAGGGTATCCGCGGACGGGGATACCTCGATCCGTGCGGGCCGTTGGGCGACGGTCACGGCTACGGTCCCCGATGCCCCGCCGGAGGTGGCGGTCACGGTCGCGCTCCCGTTCTGGACGGCGGTCACCAGCCCCCCTGTGCTCACGGTCGCGACGGAATTGTCGTCGATGGTCCAGTTGACGGAGGCGCCCGCGATCGGCTGGCCGTTCTGGTCAAGGACGGTGGCGGTCAACTGGGCCGTCTCACCGAACGATGACATGTCCAGCGAGGCCGGCAAGATGCTGACGGTCGTAGCGACGGGAGGCTCCGTCGGCTCGTCGCCCCCGCAGGCGGCGGTGAGCGCCGGCAGCGTGAGGGCCAGGGCGATCAGGGCCAGCGCGGCGAAGGCGAGTCGACCCCGCGACGGCTCGGGTCCAGGCATTGCATCCCCCTTGGTGCCGAGAGGTTCCACGGGAGTCGCCCCGGGGCGGCCCCCAGGGGCTGGTCGGGCCCTTATGAACAGTAACCCCGGAAGCGTGCGGGCGTACCCGCACCGCTCGGGATCCCTCACTCCCACGCGTGACCCTTCCCGGGGGACGAGAAGATCCGCTCGTAGGGCAGCGCATCCAGATCCACGATCTTCCCGTCGCGGATAACCACGCCGAGCGCCCGGATGTTGCCGATGTCCGCCAGCGGATCGGCGTCGAGCACGAGCACGTCGGCGTACTTGCCGGCTTCGAGCGTGCCGAGTTCGACGAGCATCCCGCTCGCGATCGCGCCGTTGCGCGTGACCGAGGTGATCGCCTCCATCGGGGTCATCCCGAGTTCGACGAGCCCCTCGGTGGCGATCACGCTCCCGATGCCGAACGACTGGTTCTCGGCCTTCTTCTCGCGCCTGAATTCGGGGGCCGCGCCAAGGTAGTTGTCCGTCCCGATCGTGGACACGCAGCCAGCGGCGATCAGTTTCTCCGCGTTGTGGCGCCGGATCTCCATGGATTCGCCTGCCGCGCGGCGCTCGGCCCGCAGTTCGACCGATGTCTTCGCCAGGCCGTCACGGCGGTTCTCATCCTCCCCCCCATCCCCCGCAAGCGCCTTCTCCCGCGCTTCCACGTGCTCCTGCCACACCTTGCCGGTGATCGTGTTGGTCAGCATGGAGCAGACGATTCCGCGGTCGGCGATCTCCTTGACCAGCGCGTCGGACATTTCGGCGGTGAGCACCTCGGGGTGCTGTATCAGGTCGAGGCCTGCTTCCACCGACATCCGCAAGCCTTCGGGCGAAGTGGAATGCGTCTCGGCGATCAGCCCGCGCTTCTGTGTCTCCTCGACCAGCACCCGCTGGGCCGCCGGCGAGAAACCGATCATGACCGGATTGGAGAAGTGGCCGGTGCCGCCGTACTTGAGGAAGTCGGGTCCCAGGTCGAGGTACCGGTTGACCGCGACGCGCAGGTCCTCGGGCTCCATCTCCATCCATTCCTCGCCCGACCCCTGCGTGATAAAGTCGTTGAACTGCTCCTGGAAGAGCGTGAGCCCCTGCGGCCGGATCAGCGAGAACGAGACCGTGTACGGACCGCCCCAGCCCACGATGTTGCCGGCCACCAGCATGCGCGGGCCGATGGTGTCGCCGCGCGCGATGGCGTCGCGGATCTCCATGAGCGGGAGCAGCGATCCGTAGCTGTCGCGCACCGTCGTGAACCCGTGCCTTAGCTGCATCTGGGCCGCCTCGAGGGTCAGCGCGGCGTTCCGGTCCTCGTAGCGGACGAGCGTTTCGTGACCGGAATACAGAGAAAGGTGCACGTTGGTGTCAATGAATCCGGGGGTCACGTACCTGCCGGCGCCGTCGATAACGGTGGCGCCCTCGGGAATTTCGACCGACGCGCGCGGGCCGACAGCGGCGATTCGGTCGCCCCGGGTGACGAGAGTGCCGTCGGTAAGGGGCGGGCCGCCGTTTCCGTCGATGATGGTCGCCCCGACGATGGCGATGGCTGGTTGGGACTGGGTAGCGGCCGGCTGTGGGGACACGGCTGTGAGTGCGGCAGTTGCCACGATAGCGGCGGTAGACCGGAAGCTGGGCATCGGGATCCTCCTGCAAACGGGGTGGTAGCTCGGGACAGCATAGCCAGCGGCCTCGCAGTGAGCCACATTGCAGGCGGACCCGCGCAATCCGTGGCGCCCGGAGCGCCAAACCGTGCAAGGAGATGAGGTGATGAGAAGGACGACCGGAACCGCGCTGCCGCTCTTCGCGCTCGCCGCGTGGGCGCTTCCGCTCGGTGCGCAGGAGAAGACCGCGACCCCACTCGACACGGAAGAGGAGATCGTGGCCACCTTCTCGATCGTGGCGCGCGATCCCGCGACCGGCGAACTGGGGGTGGCCGTGCAGTCGCGCGCCTTCCGCGCGGGAGCGATCGTCAGTTACGCGAAGGCGGGCGTGGGCGCGATCGCCACCCAGGCCGCGGCCAACCAGACGTACGGCCCGCGCGGCCTCGAACTGCTCGAACTCGGGTTGTCGCCGGACGAGGTGGTGGAGCATCTCACCGGGTCCGATCCGGGCCGGGATCGGCGCCAGCTCGCCGTGATCGACGCACGGGGCCAAGTGCGCGCCTACACGGGTTCGGGCACCAGCGCCTGGGCGGGCCATATCGAGGGCGAGAATTACTCTGTGCAGGGCAACATCCTCGCCGGCGAGGCCGTGGTGCAGGCGATGGCGTCCGCGTTCGAATCGTCCCGCGGAGCGCTCGCGCTCCGTCTCATGGACGCGCTCGACGCCGGCGAGGCCGCGGGCGGAGACGCGCGCGGCAAGCAGGCCGGAGGCGTCCTCGTCGTGAGGCCGATCGGAGACTCGGGCCGCACCACCGACCGATGGGTCGACGTGCGCGTGGACGACCATTCCGAGCCCTTCAGGGAGCTTCGCCGCCTGGTGAACATGTCCGTGTCGCGCATTCACGCCAGCGAGGCGCGGTCGCTGGCCGCGGCGGGACGTTTCAGCGAAGCGATCGAGAAGCAGCGGGAAGCCATCGCGATCGTTCCCGACGAGGACCAGATGATCTACGGACTGGCGCGGCTGCACGCGCGCGCGGGCGACGTAGCGAACGCTGTGGCAACGCTGCGGGACGCCATCGAACGCAACGCGCGCTGGCGGGAGCTGGCGGCGACCCAGCGCGACTTCGACGATATCCGCGACGACCCGGAGTTTAGGAGGCTGGTCGGAGGGTAGGAGCGGGGCGCCCTACCAGCTCCACCCGGGATCCACCGCCTTCACGACCATCCCGAGCGCCTCGTACTCCCGACCCGTGCGGTCGGGCGCGTGGGCAGCCGGCGACCGGTGGCTCTGCACCACCATCACCAGATCGCGCGATGGGATGATGTAGGTCCGCTGCTCCCCCGCCCCCGCCGCGTTGTAGGCGTCGGTCGGCAGCGTAGGAATACGAATCCCCACCCCATCCTCGCCGGCCGGATTGACCCAGAACTGGCCGCCGTAGACCGGCGGATCCCACGCCGGCGCCGGTGAACTCACAAAGTCCACGAACTCCTCGGGCAACAGCCGCTCGCCGTTCCACATCCCCCGTTGCAGATAGAGCATCCCGATCCGCGCCCAGTTGCGGGGCGTGCCGTAGTTGTACCCGGTCAGGATGAAGTTACCGTGCGCGTCGGTCTCCATGATGAAGCGGCGGATCCCCACCTTGTCGAACAGCGCCCGCTGGGGCCAGGACAGATACTCCTCGCCGAGTTCGTTCTCTACCACCCGCCGCACGATGTACCCCAGCGTCCACGGGTCCGAGTTCCGGTAGCGGCCGACCGTGTTGGGCGGGAACTCGACCTCCCGCGTAGTCGAGAACCTGAACACGTCGATCGGGGCCCCGTACCCCAGCCAGTGGTCCCACTGCCCCGGAATGAACGCGTGCGCCATCTGTTCCGGGGTGGCTCCCGAGTTGGTGAAACGGAGGCCGGAGGACATGCGAAGCAGGTCGGCGATCCGGATCGCGGCGCGCGGATCGCCAGCGGAGTTCTTCCATTCGGGCACCGGCGCCGCCTGCCAGAGGTCGAGATGGCCCATCTGGATGAGCCGGCCGATGAGCGTGGCTGTCATGCTCTTCCCCATCGACCAGCTTTCGAGCTGCGTGTCCTTGTGCACTCCGGGACCGTACTCCTCGGCGATGATCCGCCCGCGGTGCACCGCCACGAAGGCGGCGCGGTTGTCGCCGGGCGTGAACATCAGCTGCACCGCTTCCGCGACGAGTTCGGCGTCCACATCGTCCGGGAGCGGCTCGTCCGGGAGGAGATCGCCCATGGGCCAGGGGGTCGTGGCCGCGTCGGGTAGCGTGCTCACCACCCGGCGCGGCGTAAAGAACACCTTGTCGGTCCAGCGGGGCAGGATCACGCAGCCCTGATCGCCGAAGTGCCGCGCGCGGCCCGCCACGCCGTCGTGCGACGCGGTAACGATGCGGCGCTCCTGGTCGACATCGAAGGTGAGTCGGCCGTCCTCGTAGTCGCGCACCTCGTCCCCGGTGAGGAGGATACTCTGGTACAGCGCGTCGCGGCGGTCCCGCTCCGAGACCCAGATCGCCGAGCAGAAGCGCTTGGCCGAGCCGTTCAGGGCGATCTCGGGCGGCGGGGTGACGGCGGGCTCGGCGGACGAACCGTCGGCCTCCCCTTCGACGGGAACCTCGGGTGCCGCGCATGCGATCGCCCAGATGGCCGCAAACAGAACCGTGCCGACGTTTGTGAACTTTTTCACGATGCTTCTCCTCGCAGTGCCGGTGCCCGCGACCGGGCCACCCCGTTTGATTTCCCCCAGACTCGCGCTGATATTGGCGCCATCGCACGCCAGACGCACGGTCGAGCGCGATTTGACACGCCCAAGGAGGTCTTCATGAAGACGCGGTACTTCCTCCTCTCCGCACCCCTGCTCCTCGCCCTTGCCTCGACGGCCCCGGCCGCCGCACAGGACACCTCCGGCCTCCTCGACATGGATACCTACATGGAAATGGAGTCCGTGGGCAATCCGCGCATCTCGCCCGACGGGAACCACATCCTGTTCACCCGGGGCAGCGTGGACAAGATGAACGACCGGAACCAGAGCAACCTCATGATCATGGACCTGGCCACCCGGCGGATCCGTGAGCTCGAGACCGGGAGTTTCGAGGTGTCGTCGCCGATCTGGTCTCCGGACGGCACGCGGATCGCCTTTCTATCCGACAAGAGCGGGACGAACCAGGTCCACATGATGTGGCTCGATACGCGCGAGACGGTGCAGCTCACGAACCTGGACCGGGCGCCGGGCGGCATCCGCTGGTCGCCCGACGGGACGCAGATCTCGTTCACGATGTTCCTGCCCGAGACGGGGTCGCCGCTGCCGATCAGGATGCCGGCCTTCCCGCGGGGCGCGAATGTCGCCGCGCCAGCCGTGGTCGAGGACCGGATCGCATGGGCGCGGGACGGGCGCGGCTACACGCCCAAGGGGAACACGCAGATCTTCATCGTCGACGCGGAATTGGGCGGAACTCCCCGCCAGATCACCTCCGGCGAGAACTCCCACAACAATCCGCGCTGGTCGCCGGACGGTTCGAAGCTCTACTTCAGCGCGGATCTGATCCCGGACGAGGGCTACGAGCGTGGCAACTCCGAGGTGCACGCCATCGATCTCACGACCCTGGAGATCACCACGCTGACCGACCGGCTCGGCCCCGACAACGGCCCGAATCCGTCGCCCGACGGCAGCATGATCGCCTACACCGGCTACGACCAGAACGAGAACTACAGCAACCTGTCCAACCTGTACCTGATGGACGCCGACGGCCGCAACAGCCGCATGCTCGCCGGGAACCTCGCGAACTCCCCGGGCGGCGTGACCTGGGCTCCGGACGGTTCGGGGGTCTACTTCACGCTGGGCAAGGAGGGCTCGTCGAACCTTCACTTCGTGTCGACCGACGGGCAGATGGAGCAGGTCACCCAGGGGGTCCACTACATCACGGGCGTCTCGATCGCGAACAACGGGCGCGTGGCGGCGACCAATTCGACCTTCTACCGGCCCAATTACCTGATCACCTTCGATCTCGACGACGCGGGCGAGCTCGAGACCCTGGTCGACTACAACGAGGACGTCCTCGCCGACATCAAGCTGGGCGAAGTCGAGGAGATCTGGACCGAGTCCTTCGACGGCTGGCGGGTGCAGGGCTGGCTCATGAAGCCCGCCAACTACGAGCCCGGCCAGAAGTACCCGCTGCTGCTCTGGATCCACGGCGGGCCCGTCTCGATGTACACCGTGCGCTGGAACTGGAACTGGCAGAACTTCGCGGCGGACGGCTACGCCGTGCTGTGGATGAACCCCCGCGGAAGCACCGGATACGGCCAGGACTTCGTCAACGGCATCAACTACCTGTACCCCGGCAACGACTTCCACGACCTCATGGCGAGCGTCGACGCCGCCATCGACCGCGGCTTCATCGACGAGGACAACATGTTCGTCACCGGGAGCAGCGGGGGCGGGGTGCTGACCGCCTGGATCGTGGGCCACACGGACCGCTTCCGCGCGGCCGTGTCACAGCGGCCCGTCATCAACTGGCACTCCTTCGTGGGTACCACCGACGGCTCGGGCTGGTATCGCCGCTTCCGCTCCTTCCCGTGGGAGGACCCGATGGAGTACGCCGAGCGCTCACCGCTCCAATACGTCGGCAACGTGACCACGCCCACAATGCTGCTCTCGGGGGTCGAGGACCTGCGCACCCCGATGCCCCAGGCCGAGGAGTTCTACCGCGCGCTCAAGGTGCTCGGCCAGGAGACGATGCACGTCAAGATCCCGGACGAGTACCACGGTTCGCGCTCGGTCTCGCACCGGATCATGACGCAGCTCTACCTGAAGGCCTGGTTCGACAGGTACAGGGACAAGCCGATCGCGTAGCAGCCGCGCACACCCCTACAACGCCCAAGGGCCCGGGACGCTCACGACGGCGTCCCGGGCCCTTGCGGTTGATCGGGCCGGCAGCGGCAGGCCGCTAGCCCAGCGCCCTCCTCGGCGCCGGGAACGGCGTTACCCCACGGGCGACCGGTGCGAATCCTGCCTTCACAGCCAAGCTGCTTTCGGACCCGCCGCGGAACGCAGCGACCCCACGTGCCGAAGCCGCCGGCAATCCGGCTCTCGAGCCCAGCATCGCGACCTGGACCCCCTGCTCGAGGTCGAGCCCGGCACCCGGCTCATCGGTACTGCCGGCATCGCCGTTGTAGCTCCACCGCGACGGCGTGACCACCGTATCCGCCATCTCGATCTGCCGTTCCGTGAACGTCGTATCGGGAACCATGGTCGTGTCGGCCGTAATCACCGTCTCAGGAGTCGTCTCGCGCGTGATGGTGAATTCCACGCGCCGGTTCTGCGCCCGGGCCTCGGCGCTGCGGCCCGGCGTCAGCGGCATGCTCTCGCCGTGCGACATGGCGGAGAGGCGTCCCGACCCGATCCCGCCTCCCGTCAGGGCCTCCACCACGGCGTTGGCGCGCTCCATGCCCAGGTCGATGTTGTACTGCTCGGTCCCGATCTCGTCGGCATGGCCCTCAATGCTGATTTCCACGCCCGGGTTGTTCCTCAGGATGGCCGATTTGGCCTGCACCTGGGACTGGCCCGTCTCGGTCAGGTCGGCCTGGTCGAACTCGAAGAGGATCATTGCCTCGAGGGTCGCGCGGTCGCTGGCGGCAAGCGCACGGCCCTCGACCGTGGTGTCGGCCGTGATGACCGCGCGCATGGTCACGGTCGTGTCGACCACGGTGACCGTGTACGGGGTGATCACGGTATCGGCCTTGTTCGACGGCAGGGCGATCGTGCCCATCACCCCGAACTTGCGGGAGCGGAAGGTGGATGAGCCGTCGTGCGCGACGCCGAGCGCAAAACCGCCGACCCGGACGTAGCCGAGGTCGAGCTGCACGCCCGCATTCATGTCGAATCCGTTGTATTCACCCACCAGGTTCAGTTGGCGGCGTCCGCCCATGCCGATGTGAATCCCCGCCCCGGCAAAGATCCCGCCCGAACTGCCGTCATGGTGAAAACTGTCCAGTTCCTCGCCGCCCCCGGCAGAGAATACCCCGGAGCCCCATCCCCCGGTCAGGCTGATCGCACTGGCGTCCGAAACCGGCAGATGCGCCGTTGCGACGGCGTACGGGCTCAGGTTCGCGCTGTACTCCTCGTCGCCCACATCCGCATGGAGCCGCGAATCGGGGTAGCCCAGGCGGTTGGGCTGGAAGTCGTACGCGTACCGGTCACCGAAGGTCGGGGAATTGGTGTAGCGCGCCCCGACGGCCAGGTCGAAGTTGTTGACCGAACTCGGCATGAGCGACACCCGAGCGAAGCCGCCGATCAGGTTGCCCCCGTCCTCGACCGCCGCGAAGTGCTGGAGCGACGCACCCAGCTCGACCCGGTCGAAGAGTCCGATCGCCACGGACGCGTCCGACAACCACTTCTCGTACGACGGTCCCACCGTGATGAAGTTGCCCATCGGGTCCACGATCACGAAGTCGGGGATCGACGCGGTGAAGCCCGAATAGGTGGCGGTGAAGGCCATATGCGGCAGCACGGATGCCACGGGGATGTCCAGCAGACCCGAGCCGTAGCGAAGCGTGCTGGGCATCCTGACGTTCTGCGGTGAGGCCGGCTGGACCAGGAACAGAAGTCCAAGAACGGCCAGCGCTCCGGAGCGGAGCCTTGAAGCGCGGTGGATCGCCTGCATGGGTAAACCTCCATGGACGCGCCCCGCCGTCGCGGGGGCTGTAGCGAAAAGGATTGGGTTCATCTTCCAACAGAAGGGGCGAACCGGCTTTTTGGCAAGAGTCAGGCTTCATTTCGTGCGGCCATTCCGTAACTTGCGTCGCCATCCGACACTGGTTGCTGTGGCTTGCACTCTGGTCCCCTCCCCCTGTTGCCGAGATATTGACCGGATAACGACCCCGTGACCGATTCCGATCCCAAGGAGGCACACCCGATGACATTCGAGACCATGGCCATCGTCGCCGTCACCGCCGGACTGCTGCTCACGGCAGCCTGTACCCCGGCCGCCGAGTCGCCAGACGCGGACGCAACCGTCGCCGATACCGAAACCGCCACCCCCGCACCCCACCCCGAGGAAGCCGCCGTCGTGGCCGCCGTCGAGCAGCTTTTCGAGGCCATGCGCGTCGGCGACAGCGAGATGGCGAGAGCCGTATTCCACCCGGACGCCCGGCTGGGTCGCGCCGGCGAGGACGGAATCAGCTTCCGACCCGCCGACGGCTTCATCGAGATGATCGGCCAGCCCCGCGACGAGGTCTACGACGAGCCCGTCTGGGACTGGACCGTGCAGATCGACGGCCGCCTCGCCCAGATGTGGACCCGTTACGCCTTCTACCGCGACGAGGAGTTCTCGCACTGCGGCTGGGAGGGATTCCAGCTCTACAGGAGCGACACCGGCTGGCAGATCACCCAGCTCATTGACACGATGCGCCGCGAGGACTGCTTCTATCCCCCCGGACGCGAGCCCGCGCAGGAGTCCGAAGGCACATGAGAAAAGGACCCCCGGCCTCAAGAGCGGCCCTGACGGCGGCGCCTGCGGCCCTGGCAGTCCACGGACTGCTGTTCCTCGCCTCCTGCACCGCCGACGCTCCCGCGCCCACCACCGCCGAGGTCGAAGCCCTCGCGCAGTCGGTCAAGGACGCGATCACCACCGACGCGCTCATGACGTACTCCGCCATGATCGCCGAGCACGAGCGCCCGTCGGGGGGACCCGGCGAGAACGCCGCGATCGACACGATCGTGGCCACGCTGGAGGGGCGCGGCGTTCCGGTCCTCGTGCACGAGCTCGCCGCCTACGCGAGCGACCCCGTCTCGGCCACCGTCACTGTCCCCGGCACCGACTTTTCCCCGCCCGCGATCACCATGGCCTATTCGGCTTCGTCGCAGGGCACTGTCGGCGAGGTCGTCGACATGGGCACGCTCGCGGACCTGCCGCGGCTCGAGGTCGGCACCGGAGAGCGTCTCGTCATCGAGGGCGAGGAGTTCGGCGTCGACCTCCCCGACCTGGGCGGCAAGGTCGCCATCGTGGACGGCCAGCCGCGCAACGTCCCCACGATCGCGCTGGAGCGCATGGGCGCGGCAGCGGTCGTCTTCGTCAACCCCGAGGAGCG
The DNA here is from genome assembly GCA_009838975.1 of Gemmatimonadota bacterium. Lineage (GTDB taxonomy): Bacteria > Gemmatimonadota > Gemmatimonadetes > Longimicrobiales > Gaopeijiaceae > Bin94. The sequence continues at coordinate 42,761 of VXQO01000143.1, forward strand.
CCTCAACGAGCTGATCGTGACCTCCACGTGGGGCAGCCCGTCGCTGATGAACCACCACCGGCTGCCGCGCATCCCGGTGGCGCAGATCATGCGCAGCGCGGGAGAGGAGCTGCGCGCCCTGATGGCGGACGGGCCGGTCGAGCTGCGCGTCGAGACCGAGGTCGCGACCGGGTGGAAGACGATGCGCCTCGCGCTCGCGACGATCGGGCCGGACGGCGTGGAGAACGCGCCGTACGTGGTTCTGGGCGGCCACATCGACGGGTGGTATCACGGCGCGACCGACGAGGCCGCCTCGAATGCGGCCATGCTGGCGATGGCGCTGGCCTTCCACGATGTGCGCGACCGGTTGCGGCACGGCCTGGTGGTCGCGTGGTGGCCCGGACACAGCAACGCGCGCTACGCCGGGTCAACCTGGTACGCCGACGAGTTCTTCACCGGGTTGCGCGCCCGCGGCCTGGCCTACATGAACATCGATGGGGTGGGCCAGATGGGCGCCAGGCGGTTCGGCGCCTCCGCGTCCGAGGCCTTCCAGCCCTTTGCCAGCCGTGTGGTGGCCGAGACGCAGGGCGTGGAGATCTCGCCGTCGCGGCCGGGCCGCAATTCGGACCAGGCCTTCAACGGGGTAGGACTGCCGCTGCTCCAGTTCAATCACACGCGCCTCGCCGAGGATGGCGGCTACTGGTGGTGGCACACCGCCGAGGACACCTACGACAAGATCGACGGCGACATCCTGAAGACCGACACCGACATCTACGCCCACGCCCTGGCCGAGATGCTGGCCGGGGCGCGCTACCCGGTCAGCCTCGCCGCGCAGGTCGAGGCGCTGGCGGCCGCGATCGCGGTCCGCGAAGAGGCGGCCGGCGGTGCACTGCAACTGGACCGCCACCTGGGGAACCGCATGGAGCGCCTGCGCAGGGTCGCGGCGGACCTGGACGAACGGGCCGACGCGGGCGAGATCGGAGCCGTTGACCAGGTGGCCTTCGTGCGGCCGCTGCACCGGGTCATGTACGTGCCCCTGAACGACTACCACCCCGATCCCGGCGTCAGCCTGGGGCCGCTTCCCGGCCTGGCCCCGGCCCGGATTCTGGTGGACGAAGAAGCCGACAGCGACCGGCGCGGCTTTGCGGTGCCGGTGCTCATGCGCGAGCGGAACCGCCTGATCGAGGCGGTGGACGAGGCGCTCGACGTGGGCTACATGCGAACCACGCTGGCTTCGATTCGCCAGGAACTGAGCGAGATCAGAGAGGAGCGCGATCGGTAGGCCGGCGCTCTTTCCCGCCGCTGGGCATGCGCCCGGCGAGCTCCGGGAAGTAGTTCCGGTAGAATCCCCGGTCACGGGTGAGAAAGCTCTGGGCCGCGGCTGCCGCATGCGCCCCGATCAGGAAATCGGTGATGATCCGCGTGCGCCGACCGCCCGCACGCCGGTATTTCAGCCAGCGTCGCCCGGCGTCCCACGCGATCGAAACGTCGATGGGAGACGAAGTGGCGTTGATCAGCCGTAGGGCGTCGTCCAGTGCCTCGCGGTCGGGGAACGCAGGGGCCAATTCCGCGTAGACGATGTCGCAGACGACGATGGCCCCCGCGTCGTACGCGGTGCGCAGCCATTCGGCGGAGGGTGGCCCGAAGGTGTCGTCGGGCAGAAACACGTCCAGAAGGACGCTGGTGTCCACAGCCGTGATCATCGTCCGCGGATCGCCTCGAGGTAGTCGTTCGTTCGGCTCATGGGGTCATCGTCCCCGTCGCGCCCGAGAATCGCGTAGACGCGGTCGACGGGATGTTCTGCAGCACTTCGCTTGCGGATCAGAAGACCGGTGTCCGCCGGAACGATCTCGACCTCGACGTTGCGATTCATCCCGAAGCGGTCCCGCAGCCGCTTTGGAATGGTGATCTGTCCCCGCTCGGAGATGCGCATGCCATACTCCATATGAATTACGTATGCTGAAGATCATATCCATGTATGCATGGGCATGCAATCCCCGGCCGGATCGCCGACCTGTCGCACATCGTCGTGGCGCGGGTCATGCGGCGAGAAAAGGTTGACCATGGCGTCACGATCGGGCTATTGGTGCATGGCCCTCGACCCACTACTGCAACGAAAAGGCCCCATGGCGCCCACACCTCGCACGGCGACGCGATTCCCGCAGTTCCTGAGTCTCGCCTCGGTGGTCGCGACCGCCGTTTGTGCGCCCGCCCCGCAGGCCTGGTACGGCGACGGCGACTGGCCCGCCTACGGCCGCGACGCGGGCGGCCGCAAGTTCTCCCCCCTCGAACACATCACGCGGGAAAACGTCGGTGGCCTCGAGGTTGCGTGGCAGTGGGAGACGGGTGAATCCCCAATCCCGGGACCGATCGCTCCCATTAGCGGCCAGCAGGTGCGCCCCGGCAACTTCGAGGCGACTCCGTTGGCCTTCAACGACACCCTCTACTTCACCACCCCCTACAACCGCGTCATCGCCCTGGACGGCAGCAGCGGCGAGACGATCTGGGACTTCGACCCGCGAACGGTCGAATGGGGACAGCCTCCCAACGGAACGGGTTTCGTGCATCGCGGCGTCGCGGTGTGGAACGGATCCGACGGGCGGCGGATCTTCCTGAACACGCGGTGGCGGCTGATCGCGATCGACGGCGCCACCGGCGAGCCGATCGAGTCCTTCGGGCATCGCGGCGAGGTCGACCTCACCGAGAAGCTGCTGTGGCGCACCAACCGGCTCCATTACACGCAGACTTCGCCGCCGGTGGTCTTCGAGGACCTGCTGATCATCGGCAACGGGGTGTGGGACGGCTTCGTGTACCCGCGCGATCCGCCCGGCAACATCCAGGCCTTCGACGTCCGCACCGGCGAACTGGTATGGTCCTTCAACCTCATCCCGCAGCCCGGCGAACCCGGCAACGAGACCTGGGAGGACGGGAGCTGGGACTACACCGGGCACACCAACGCGTGGGCGCCGATGGTCGTGGACGAGGAGCGCGGGCTGCTCTACGCGGGAATAGGCACCCCGTCGAACGACTACTACGGCGGCCACCGAAAGGGCGACAACCTCTACGCCGAGTCGCTCGTCGCGCTGGACGCCCGCACCGGCGAGCTGGCCTGGCACTTCCAGACCATCCATCACGGGCTCTGGGACTTCGACCTTCCGGGCGCCCCCGTGCTCCTGACGGTGGAGCGCGACGGCGACGCGGTGGACGCGGTTGCGGTCGCGGGAAAGACCGGGTTCGTCTACACCTTCGACCGCGGGACCGGCGACCCCGTGTGGCCCATCGAGGAGCGTCCGGTCCCGTTGAGCGACGTGCCCGGCGAGGTCTCCGCCGCCACCCAGCCCTTCCCGACCCGGCCGCCGCCCTTCGCGAAGCAGGGCTTCACGCCCGACGACCTGATCGACCTCACTCCGGAACTGCGCCGCCAGGCCGAGGAACTCACGGCGGCATACCGCTTCGGCCCCCTCTTCGAGCCTCCCTCGCTCGCAGGGACCATTGCGATGCCGGGGATCCTGGGAGGCGGCAACTGGGGAGGCGCCGCCTTCGACCCGCGCTCCGGCTTCCTCTTCGTCAAGTCGTCGGAGGAGCCCAGTCTGCTCAGGATCGCGCCCGCCGACCCGGAGACCACCGTCGCGGACTACGGCATCGACCGGGGCGCACCACGCACGCTGCGCGTCTCCGGTCTCCCGATCTCGAACCCGCCGTGGGGCACGCTGACCGCCATCGACATGAACGCGGGAGAGATTGTCTGGCAGGAAGCGGTCGGTGAGCGGCCCGAGGTCAGGGACAATCCCGCACTGGGGGGCATCGCGTTGCCTGCCCGGCTCGGGGTGGTGGCGCCGCCCGGACCCTTCGTCACCGCGGGCGGCCTGGTCTTCCTCACCGGCGGCTCCGACGTGCTGTACGCCTTCGACGCCAGGGACGGCGAAGTGCTCTGGGAGGGCCGCCTTCCGGCGCCCGGCTATGCGAACCCCATGACCTTCCGGACGCGGGACGGGCGCCAGCTGGTGGTGATCGCCACGGGCGGCCGGGACGGCGGAACGCTGGTCGCCTTCGGACTGCCGGAGTAGTCTCACGATGTCGAGGCGTATCAGGGCCTGCGTGCTGTCGGTCGTCGTCACCCTGGGTTGCAGCGGCGACTCACCGACGGAGCCGAGCGTCGCCAGCATCGAGGTGGTGCCGGGCGAAATGCTCCTCGTCGGCGAGGGCGACGGAGATCGGTACCTGGCCAGAGGACGCGACGCCGGGGGGACGATCGTTTCGGTCACGCCCGAGTGGTCCATCGACGAATCCTCGGTTGCCTCGATCACGGCCGACGGCTTCGTCACCGCGATCTCGGGCGGACTCGCCACCGTCACCGCGACGGCCGGCGGCGCGAGCGGGTCGGCACGGCTGGAGGTGTACATCCCTCCGCACATCGGCAGGTTCGAGCCCGGCAGGAGCTACTTCGGCCGCAACGACTATGTCGAATACATCCCCGGCGAGCTGCCGGTGATCCTGTCCAGCGCGCACGGCGGTGCACTCCAGCCGGGCGAGATCCCCAACCGCACCTTCGGCGTCGTCATCAACGACCGGAACTCGCTGGAGCTGACCCTCGCGATGAGCCGGGCGCTGGTCAATCTTACCGGCCATGCCCCGCATGTCATTCTGTCGCACCTGCACCGCAGCAAGCTCGACGCCAATCGCGAGATCGTGGAGGCCGCCCAGGACAACCCGTACGCCGAGCAGGCCTGGACCGAGTTCCAGGAGTGGATCAGGGTGGCGCGGGCGGCCGTCGCGGCCGAATACGGAAAAGGTCTCTACTTCGACATCCACGGCCACGGCCACGACATCGACCAGGTGGAGCTCGGGTACCTGCTGACCGCCGAAGAACTCAACCGGCCCGACATTGCGCTCAATTCGCTTGAGGTCGTGGCGCGGACGAGCATCCGGGACCTGGGCCGCACTTCGCCGATTCCGTTCTCGCAGTTGCTGCGCGGCCCGACCTCGTTCGGGGGTCTTCTGGCCGACGAAGGCATCCCCTCCGTGCCGAGCCCCGACACTCCCGGCCCCGGTGACACGCCCTACTTCCGCGGGGGCTACAACACGCGCGAACACGGGTCCGTCAATGACGCCGACGTCGTCAGCGGCATCCAGCTCGAACATCACTACGGCGGCATCCGCGACACCTTCCAGAGCCGGCTCGACTATTCCAACAAGGCCGCGCGGGTGATCCGGAAGTTCATGCTCGAGCACTACGGGTTCTTCGAGCCGGGTGGGTAGCGCGCTCATTGGCGACCTGCAGCGGCGTCTCGACGAGGTCGCGGACCGCGGGACGAAGGCGTGGTTCGACAACTACCTGAAGCAGGCCATCTCCTATCGGGGAGTGAAGACTCCGGTCGTCGCCAAAATGGTGGCAGCGTGGCGAAGCGCGCACAACCTCGACCACCTTCCCGACCACGACCAGCTCGCCCTGGCCGCCAGGCTGATTCGCCAGGATCACGCCGAAGACAAGTTCGCGGGCATCCTGTACATCCAGAAGCACCTCCCGAGGCGCGTTGACGCCGAAGCGATCCTGACGACGGCCGAGGATCTGTTCGCCCGCGGCGCCTTCTTCGACTGGTCTACGTCCGACTGGTTCAGCGTGCGGGTGCTGGGACCGCTCATCAAGCGCCACGGCAGCAGTGCGGCCGAGCGAATCGCCGGTTGGCACGAAACCGCGAGTCTCTGGCAGCGCCGCTCCTCGATCGTGCCGTTTCGGGCCGTCGTCCGGCAGGAGGAGTACCACGCCCTCATCGAGGCGACCATCGCGACCCTCGTCAAGGAGCGCGAGCGCTTCATCCAGACAGGGATCGGCTGGGTCATCAGCGACCTGTCGAAGGCCCACCCCACCCGGGCCGCCGCGTTGGTGGAGCGCCACTTCGACGACCTTTCCGCCGAGGTGATCCGGCGGCACACCCGGCACCTGCCCGAACACGGGGACTACAAGGCAACGAGATCCGCCAAGGCAACCTTATGGCGTCAGCGGGGTGCCAATTAAGGCAGACGGGGCGGCCATGCCGCCCTTCGCACCTCAGCCGTGGCAGGATAGGACCAACCGATGCGATCCGTCACAACCGCCCTCCGGAAACCGACCCTCGGCTCGCGGATAGCCCGTCACATGGCCCGCGCGGCGATCCTCGCATTCCTGGCGCTCCTCGCCGTCGAACTCATGACCGTCCCGCAGATCCACGCACAGGTGGGCGCCATCGGGGGACAGGTCACCGACGCCGCCTCGGGGCAGGCGCTCTCCGGCGTCCAGGTGGCCGTGGAGGGCACGACCCGCCTTACGCTGACCAACGAAGCGGGGCGCTACCAGTTGCAGAGCGTACCCGCCGGCCCGCGCACGGTGGCCATCGAGCTGATTGGCTTTGCCAGTCAGCGGATACAGGTGATGGTCGTGGCGGGGCAGACGACCGTGCTGGATGTCGTAATGGTACCGCGCACCCTGTCGATCGATGAACTGGTCGTGTCGGGAGTTCAGGCAGAGCCTGCGGCACCGCGGGCCCGACTCGCCGGCGACCAGGTCGCCTACAGCTTTTCCAGACTGGTCGACTTCAACACCGAGTCCTACGCGCGCATCGACGAGAACGACTTCCGGCTCGTCAGCGCATCGCCGCTCTCCACCTTCTCGATCGATGTCGACCGCGCGTCCTACGCGAACATCCGCCGCTTCATCCAGTCCGGCGACCGCCCGCCCGTCGACGCGGTGCGCATCGAGGAGATGATCAACTACTTCCCCTACGACTGGGGCAACGTGTCGGGCGAGCACCCCTTCGCGGTCACCACCGAGGTGTGGGAGGCCCTCTGGAGGCCCGAACACCGGCTGGTCAGGATCGGGCTGCACGCCGAGTCGATCGACACCGGGGATCTGCCGCCCGGCAATCTGGTCTTCCTGCTGGACGTCTCCGGCTCGATGATGCCGGACAACAAGCTGCCGCTCCTCAAAAAGGCTCTCGCGCTGCTGGTCGACCAGCTCCGGCCCGAGGACCGCGTGGCGATCGTCGTGTACGCGGGTGCCGCCGGCCTCGCGCTCCCGTCCACTCCGGGCAGCGAGAAGGCCGAGATCCTCGCGGCGCTCGAAGACTTGCGGGCTGGCGGCAGCACGGCGGGCGGCGCCGGGCTCAGGCTGGCCTACGAGGTGGCGCGCAAATACCACCGCGACGATGGTAACAACCGCGTCATCCTCGCCACCGACGGTGACTTCAACGTGGGCGCGTCCAGCGACGCCGAGATGGTGCGTCTCATCGAGAGGGAGCGCGAAAGCGGCACCTTCCTCACGGTCCTCGGCTTCGGAACCGGCAACCTGAAGGATTCGAAAATGGAGCAGATCGCCGACCACGGAAACGGCAACTTCCATTACGTCGACGGCCTGCTCGAAGCCCGCAAGGTGCTGGTCGAGGAGATGGGCGGCACGCTGCTGACCCTCGCGAAGGACGTCAAGCTCCAGGTCGAGTTCAACCCGGCACGCGTGGCCGGCTACCGGTTGATCGGCTACGAGAACCGGCTGCTCGCCGACGAGGACTTCAACGACGACACGAAGGACGCGGGCGAACTCGGCGCCGGCCACACGGTCACCGCTCTCTACGAGGTGGTCCCGGCGGGTGCGCAGGTGCCGCGTGGCGAGGTCGACCCGCTACGCTACCAGCCCCGGCCCGACGACCCGCCGCTCAGCAGCTTCAACGACGAACTCATGTTCGTCAAGGTCCGCTACAAGGACCCGGACGGCACGCAGTCCAGGCTCCTGCAACAGCCGGTCGCCGACCGCCCCCGCTCGCCCTCGTCCGACTTCCGTTTTGCCACCGCGGTGGCGGGCTTCGGCATGCTCCTGCGCGAGTCCGAGCACGCGGGCGACCTGACCCTGAACGACGTGGTTCGTCTCGCCGAAAAGGGGAAGGGCAACGACCCGCGCGGCTACCGTGGCGAGTTCATCAGGCTGGTCGAAGCCACACGCGACCTTGGGCTGCTGGAGAGGGAGCTTCTGCCGGAGCCGCGCTACCGGCGTTAGTCACCGGTCGGCAGGGAAGCGGAAAAGGCGGCGCCTGCGACATTGCCGCCCGCGTGGTTCACGGCCGGGTCCCACTCACCAGAGCCGCGTCACCCCGTACGGGTCGAACACCGCCTCCCGGGAAACCAGCGCCAACCCATGCACCAGGGACTGGGCCATCAGCATTCGGTCGAACGGATCCCGATGCGGACCCGGCAGACGCCGCCCTCCCAGGCTTTCAGCTCCCTCTCCGGCAGCGGATCGAAGACGCTATCCGGCACGGTGATCTTCCCCTTCAACACATCGGGCTGACGCTTCCCTCTCGGCCGGTAGCTCACCAGGCGTGCGACGGGCCGGCCCCTGCGCGCGATGATCACCTCTTCCCCTGCCTCGACCCGGGCCAGGAGGCGATCTGCAATCTGGTCCAGTCAGCCCGCCTGAGCCGCCCAGGCCGCCAGCACCTCCGCCTCGATCTCGGCTGGCAAACCCGCCCTCGGCTCCGCGCGCCGCTCCTCGGGCAGCGAGTTCCACCACTCGACGGTCTCGCGGGCCGTGTCGCCGATCGGGCGGAAGGTCAGCCCAGCCTCCACCGCGGCAGCCACGGAGACCTGGTTCATCCCGACCGTCTCGCCCTCTGGGGGCACCCAGTTGGTCATGTGGCCCCAGGGCCGGATCTGGTGCTCGTTCATGAACTCCGCCGGCACCCAGGTGAAGGTGGCGTCCGAACCCAGAGCCGCGCGGATCTCTTCGAGCATGGCGCCGAACTGCTGCACTTCGCCCGTGGCGTTGTAGGTCCCCGCGTTGCCGGGCGTCTCGACCAGCCGCACGATCCACTCCGACAGGTCGCGGGCGTCGATGTTCTGTACTGGATCGGTGGGCGAGTTCGGTGCCATCATCTCGCCGCCTCGCGCGACGCGAACGGGCCAGTAGGTCCACCGGTCGGTGTTGTCCCCGGCCCCGACGATCAGTCCCGGCCGCACATTGATCGCACCTTCGCCGAAGACCTCGGTGTTGATTGCTTCGCACCTCGCCTTCATCGGACCGTATTCGCTCATGTCCTCCACATCCGGCGCCGAGAGCTGCCCCACCGGATAGGTCTCGTCGATCCCCACCGCCCCGAAGTCGGCGTAGGCGGAGATGGACGAGACGAACAGGTAGCGGTCGACGTTGCCGCGCAGCACGTCCGTGGTCATGGCCACCCAGCGCGGGATCGACGCCGAATTGTCGATCACGGCGTCCCATTCGCGCCCATCGAGCGCGCCCAGGTCGTTGTCGCGGTCGCCGATCAGGTGCTCGACACGGTCGAAGTAGTCATGGAAGAACGGCGGTTCCGTGCGGCCCCGGGTGAAGATCGAGACCTCGTGGCCGCGGTCGAGCGCGTACTTGACCTGATAGGGGCCGATGAAGCGGGTCCCCCCGAGGATGAGGATGCGCTGGGGGCCGGGCGACCCCGTTCCACCTTCATCCGCGGGCGCGCAGGCCAGGGGACCGAACGCGCCCAGGACGCCCAGCGCCCCACCTGTACGCACTGAACTCTTCAGAAAATCACGTCGTGTCTGCTTCCACATGTTCATCCTGTCCTCGTCATTCCATGTTCGTCTGCCGTGTCGCGCATGCGGCCAATCACCGCCGGACCATCGTATCGCCGTTCGGGCCGATCCCGCCACTTGCCGCACCCAACGACCCGCCGTACAGTGACTGCAGGATCCTGGGCTCTGACGCCGCCGGGGATCGGTGGCGGGACCAGGACCATCGGCCCCTGCCCGGAGGTCAAGATGGTGGAAGTCGATCGCAAGACCTTTCTCGCAAGCATTCCCGCAGGTGCTCTCGCCGTCATGTCGCACGAGGACAAGGCGGAGGAACTCGAGCACTACATGGAAGAGGAGCTGGACAAGAAGATCGCCGCGCGGCGAGCGGGAGCGGACGGGGAGGCCGGCTCGATCATCACCCTTGAGGAGCTGGAGGAGCAGGAGGCCCGGTCCCCCCGCGGCACAGGCCGCCTCTTCATGCCGCGCGAGGACGAGTTCCCGCCACTGCCCGACAAGCCGACGGTCCTCGACTTCTTCAATCTGCGTTTTGCGCCGGCCAATCACGTCCTTCAGAGTGCCACGCACGCTCTCCGGACCGGGCAGCCCGAGCGCACCGTCTTCGCCTGCCTGATGCACGATGTGGTCCTGAACCTGATCAAGGTGGACCATGGCTGGTGGGGGGCCCAACTCGTCGAGCCCTACGTGGACGAGCGCATCGCCTGGGGCATTCGCTACCACGCGGCCCTGCGCTTCTACCCGGATGAGGAGTACGGGTACGAGTATCCGGAGATGTACAACCGCATCTTCGGGCACGACTACGTGCCGGACCCCTACATCAAGCAGGCATACGAGTACGCGCGCAATCACCGCTGGTACGGCGAGGCGCGGCTGATCACGGTGAACGACACCTATGCGTTCCAGGACGACATGGACGTCGACATCAACGAATTCACCGACATCATCGGGCGCCAGTTCAAGCAGCCGAAGGAAGGGCTGGGCTACGACAACAGCCCGGTCGCGCACATGTGGCGCACGATCGCGTTCCCGAACAGGCCGCTGTAGGGGGACTGCTCGGCCTGGAAGGGCATGGCAAGTCAGGGTCGCGGTAATTGATCTCCCACTGACACACCTTTATTTAATCGTTTCGCCACCCTCCTAACCGTTTTTCCACGACGGTGTCCGTGAGCAGTAAGGAAGCGCACGCCATGAAGACACGCAGCACCATCCGGCCCACCATCCTGATCCTGGCGCTGATGGCCCTCGCCACTACGCAGGCCGCCGCCCAGGACGTCGCGCGGGTCGAAGTCAGCCCCGCCACGCTCTCCCTCGCAGTCGGGGAGATGGCAACCGTTTCGGCCACCGCCTACGACGCCTCCGGCAACGTCATCGAGGTGCCTTTCATCTACTTCTCGCGGGACGGCCGCGGGAGTCTGGCCATCGACCGGACGACAGGCGAGATCGAGGCCTTCAGGGGCGGCGAATTCGAAGTCCTGGCGCGGGTGCTGGGCCCGACGCGGATCAGCGGCACGATGACCGTGACCGTCGCCTTTCCGCCGCTCGACCGCGTGGAGATCTCCCGTCACGGCGGCCGCTACTACACCGGCGTCACGATGCGCCACAAGGCGACCGTGATCGACCAGGCCGACGATGCGCGCGACGAAGTAGCGGTGACGTGGAGCACCTCGGACGAAAACGTGGCCAGCGTCGACCGTTTCGGCGTCTTCACCGCCCACGCGCCGGGTCAGGTGACGCTTTCGGCTTCCGCGGAGGGCGTAGTCGGCGAAATCACGTACCAAGTGGCGGACAATCCGGTCACCGCGATGGCCGTCGAGGCCAGCCAGTCCCGGGGCCGCACCGGCGACGTCATCCACTTCACGGCCACCGCGTCGAGCGCGGGCGGCACCGTCGACGACATCCCCGTCACCTTCGGACTCATGTCCGACCCCGACGTGATCGCCACCGCCGACATCCCGCCCGCCGAAGTCGACGAGCAGGGGCGCTTCGTCGCCTACAGGCCGGGCATCTACACCGTGACCGCGAGCGTCCCGGGCCGCACCGCCCACTCGACCGTCGAGATCCTGCCGCGCCATGTCGTGGAAGAGGTGGAGCTCGTCGGTCACGCACCGGTCAGCAACGTCGCCACCTCCGATCTCTGGGTGTGGGAGGGCGTCGATGGCCGGGACTACGCGATCACCGGCACGCACAACGGGCATGGCAGCACGTACTGGTGGGACGTAACCGACCCGGCCAGCCCGGTGCTGACCGATTCGCTCATCGTCGATGCCCGCACGACCAACGACGTGAAGGTCTCGGAAGACGGCGAACTCTGCGTTATCTCCCGCGAGGGCGCGTCCAACCGGCGCAACGGGATCGTCATCATCGACTGCACCGATCCGCGCAACATCGAGATCATCTCGACCTATGACGACGAACTCACCGGGGGCGTGCACAACCTCTTCATCCACGACGACCACGTGTACGCGGTGAACAACGGGATCCGCTTCGATGTCATCAACATCGAGGACCCGGCGAACCCGCACCGCGTGGGCCGCTTCGAACTCGACACGCCGGGACACGCCATTCACGACATCTGGATCGTGGACGGGATCGCCTACACGTCCAACTGGAACGACGGCGTGGCCGTGATCGATGTGGGCGGGGGCGACCGAGGGGGCAGCCCCGCCAACCCGGTCGAGATCGCGCGCTTCCGCGACATCGGGGGCGCCACCCACGCCGCGTTCCCGTACCGGAGCCCCACGGGCAGGTTCTACATCTTCATGGGCGACGAGATCGGAGCGCCCGCCTTCGATGGCCAGGAGGACGGCCGCACGCCGGAGTTCATGTCGGGGTACATCCACGTGGTCGACTTCACCGACCCCGAGAACCCCGAAGAGGTGGCCCGCTACGAGATCCCCGAGGCGGGATCGCACAACATGTGGATCGAGGACGACCGCCTCTACGCCGCATTCTACCAGGGCGGCCTGCGCGTGCTCGACATCTCGGGCGAGCTAAAGGGCAATCTGTACCACCAGGGCCGCGAGATCGCGGTGTACAAGTCGTACGATCCCGACGGCTTCGTGGCCAACGCGCCCTTCACCTGGGGCCCGCAGATGCACAAGGGCAACCTGTTCTTCTCCGAGTACTTCTCGGGGATGTGGACGGTGAAGCTGCAGCCGCGTCGCACGCTGATTCCGTGAGGGCACCGCTCGCACTCCTCGCCGCCCTCGCCTGCACCGCGACGGGCGGCGAGGCGGCCGCCCAGTCCTACTGGGCCTACGTCGCCGCCGAGTCCGAGGACGAGGTCGCCCTGCTCCGCTACGACGCGGGCGGCGACCTCGTCGTGGAGAAGACCATCACCACCGGATGGCTCGCGGCCGAGATCGAAGCGCCCCACGGCCTCGCCATCGATCCCGCGGGTGATTACTGGTACCTCACCCTGGGGCACGGCTTCCCCACCGGCCGCCTGGTCAAGTACGAGACCGGATCCGACACCATCGTGGGCGTCGCCGACCTCGGCATGTTCCCCGCTACGATCGCCGTCCCCCCGCACGGCACCCTCGCGCTCGCCGTCAACGCCAACTTCCACGGCGACCACGTCCCCTCGACCGTGACCATCGTCGACCTCGAGACCATGTTCCCGATCGCCGACGTCGTCACCTGCACCATGCCCCACGGCTCCCGCTTCAACGCCGACGGCTCGAAGCACTATTCCGCGTGCATGATGGACAACCAGCTCGTCGAGATCGACGGCGCGACCCTCGACGTCACCCGGCGCCTCGACCTCATCGCCAACGAGCCCGCACCCGCCCCGATGGACGGGCACATGGCCATGCCCGCGCCCGGCGGCGCCAACTGCTCACCCACGTGGACCACGCCCCACCCGGACGGCAACCGCGTCTTCGTTCCCTGCAACCGCGGCGACGCCATCCTCGAGGTCGATCTCGCATCGTGGCGGGTCACGCGCCGCATCGAAGCACCCGGCGCGCCCTACAACCTCGACCTCACGCCCGACGGCACGAAGCTCCTCGCCACCCTCAAGGGGAGCGCGAAGCTCGGCATCTGGGACGTCGAAACCGGCGAACCGCTGCACCTCATCGACTCGCTCATCCCCGTCACGCACGGTGTCGTCGTCACCCCGGACGGCCGCTACGCCATCGTGACCGTCGAGGGCATCGGCGGCGACCCGGGCACCGTGGAAGTCATCGACATCGAAGCGGGCGCGCGCGTTGCGTCCGCGCAGATCGGCAAACAGGCCGGAGGAATCGTCCTATGGAAGATGGAAGGGTGAAAAAGCGCGCCGTCCTCGCCGCGGCAACCCTCGCAGTATGGGCCTGCCAGCCCGCTCCCCCAGAGAGTGCGGAGAACGAACCCGGCTGGCTCTGGTCCGACGAGCGGGTCATGGAGACCGTCAACGCGGTGCGCGCGGGCCGCAGCCTCCAGCCGGACGAATGGCCCGGCGGCGCCCGTGTCGCCGTCCTCCTCTCCTTCGACGTCGACAACGAGACCGTCCTCGGTCTCCGCTACGGCGACGCCACCGTCGGCTCCCTGTCACAGGGACAGTACGGCGCCCGCGTCGCGCTCCCCCGCGTCGTCGACCTCCTCGACCACGAAGGCATCCCCGCCTCGTTCTTCGTCCCCGCCGTCAGTCTTATCCTCAATCCGCACCAGATCGACGTGATCCAGGCGGCAGGACACCACGAATTCGCGATCCACGGCTGGATCCACGAGCTCAACTCCAGCCTCGACGCCGAAACCGAGCGCGCCCTCCTGGAGCGAGCCGTCGACTACATGGCCGAGGTCACCGGCGTCCGCCCGCTCGGCTACCGCGCCCCGTCCTGGAACTTCAGCCCGAACACGCTGGACATCATCCGCGAGATGGGCTTCCTCTACGACTCTTCGCTCATGGCCGACGACCGCCCGTACGAGATCAACGCCCACGGCGAGCCCACCGGCATGGTCGAGCTGCCCGTCGAGTGGATCATGGACGACGCACCGGTCTTCAACCCGCGCGGCGCCAGCTACTCGCACCCGCGCGACGTGCTCGAGGTCTGGAAGGACGACTTCGACGGCGCCTACGCCGAGGGCACCATGTTTCTGCTGACGATGCATCCGCATGTCATCGGCCACCGCTCCCGCATCGTCGTCCTCGAAGAGCTGATCGAGTACATCAAGGGGCACGAGGACGTGTGGTTCGCAACCCACCTCGAGGCGGCGCAGTACGTGAAGGAGCAGGCCGGGCTGTAGCGGGATGTAGCCGGTGGAAGAAACTCCGGTTACTCAGAGCTCCACCGTCTGAAACCGCGCGCGGAGTTCCAGCGCGAGGTCGTAGAGACACGGGTGGCGGACCTGAGCACCGCCCCCGGACACAATCCATTCGCCGCCTTCTCCATCGGGCACGACCACTAGAATCGGCGGCGCTGGCCCGTCCCCTTCCCATACGTGCACCCCCTCTCGCTCCAGCGCGCGTGCCGTCCAGTAGCGCGCCAGCCCGTCCCCGACGAGTTCCACCTCGCCCACGAAATGCCGGTGCACCTGGAATTCGCCCCGTGCTCGATCGAAGTCGACTCCCTCACTGGCGAAGGCCGCCTCGAATGCGCCGCTGAGCACGAGGTCCTCCGGCGCTCCCGTTGCCAACGGACCACCCGTCGGAAGGAGCCAGACCCGATCGGCCGCCCGGAGCGCGAGTTCGAGGTCGTGCGTGGACAGCAGTACGGCACGGCTGGTTTCGCGTACAACACGCCGGAGAAGGCGCATTGCGTCGACCCTGCGCGGGAGGTCCAGGAACGCAGTGATTTCGTCCAGGACCATCAGGCGCGGCTCCTGTGCCAGGGCGCGAGCCATCATGACCCGCTGCCGCTCTCCATCGCTCAGGTCACTCACGTATCGATGCGCCAGGTCCTGTGCTCCGACGCGCTCGAGGCATTCCCGGATGACCTTGTGGTCACGATCGGTCAGCCTTCCGGACCAGTTGATGTGCGGGTAGCGCCCGAGGCCGACGAGGGCATATGCCGTGAGGAGGCCCGCGTGCACCCTCTCGGTGAGCACGACACTGAGTCGCCTGGCCCGATCGCGGGCCGGCATCGAGTGGATGTCGTCGCCGTCCACGAGCACCCGGCCGGCGAGGGGAGGCTGCATCCCGGCGACGGTCCGCATCAGGGTGGACTTGCCGGCGCCGTTGGGTCCAAGCAGGCACACCAGCTCCCCTTCGCTCAGTTCGAGCGAGATGTCGGAAGCCAGGACCGTCTCGTCGCGTCTGCTCCGGTAGCCGATGGACAGTTGCTCGAGTGTGAGCATTCCGACGTCCTAGACGGCCATGCTGCGCATCTGCCGATTGCGCAGGACGACGCCGATGACGACGGGCGCGCCGATCAGCGCGTTCACGGCGTTCAGATGAAGGACGTGCCGCTCCCATGGGAGGTGCACGACCAGATCGGCGGATAGGCCCAGCAGCGAGCCCATGAGCATGGCGGCGGGCATCAGGATCCGGTGGTCCGAGGTGTTCAACAGGCCGCGCGCCATGTGCGGAACGATCATCCCGACGAAGAGCACCGGGCCGCAGTACGCCGTGACCGGGGCCGCGAGGATCACCGCCCCGGCGAGCGCCGACAGCCGCGCCCGCTCCACCGACAGGCCCAGAGTGCCCGCGTACCGCTCGCCAAGCAGGAGCGCGTTGAGCGGCTTCACGATCAGCAGAGCTCCAACGAGCCCGACCGCCACCAGCGGCAGCAGCACGGGAAAGTGGTCCCAGTACACGCCGGCAAAACTGCCGTCGTTCCATGAGGCAAAGACGCGCCCCTGGGTCTCGGTTGTGAAGTGGAGGACCACGCTGACCATCCCTTGCGCGAGGAAGCCCAGCATGAGCCCGAGCACCAGGAGCGTGATCGTGCTCACACGCCGGGCGACGGACGCGATGACCGCCATGACTCCGCCCGCTCCGATGAAGGCCCCGACGACGATCCCGATTTCACTGAGGAAGGCCAGCCGGGAAAGCAGCTCGGAGCCGACCACGGCTCCGGCAGCCACGACGACGGCCACGCCGAGCTGTGCGCCGGCGGTAAGGCCGAGCGCCCACGGCCCGGCAAGGGGGTTCCGGAAGAGCGTCTGGAGCTGGAGTCCGGCCGCGCCGAGAGCCGCTCCCGCGATGAGCGCCGTGATGGCCCGAGGGATTCGGAGCTCGAAGAGGATGGTCCGCCAGGCTGCCTCTTCGACCTGGGCGCCGACCAGGTAACGCACCACCTGATCCGGTGGAATGGGGACCGAACCGATCATCAGTTCGAGAACGAACACACCCGCGACGCCTCCCACCAGCAACAGAAAGGCCACCGGACGGAGGGTCGTCCGAAGGTCCGCGCCCGGGGCTCCCGGTGGCGCAGGCGCTTCGGTCGGCTGGTTCATCGTTCCCGCTCCAGAGGCGCGATCCACTCGAAGCGGTGGCCCGGGAGCCGGGTGGGGTGGAGGAGCGCGATCAGGTCCGCGAGGACCGAAGTCGGATCGACCTGGGCGCCCTCGTACCAGTCGTCGCCCCCATGTTCGGGGCGGACGCGGACACGGTGATGATACACCCTGCCTTCGCGGTAGGCCGGGATCTGTTCGAGGTATGCCCGCGAGGGCCATCGCTCGTCCGTACGATCCCACGTGATCCAGTACTGCGCCCGGCGCGCCGCGATCAGGAACTCCTCGTCCGTCATCGGGACGCCCTCGCTGAGGCCTCCTTCCCCCTCCGTCACCCCGGCGGAAGCGTCGCCGAGGACATTCTCCGCACCGGCGTCGCGGAGGAGTTCGGACTCCAGCGAGTTCCTGTGAACCATCCAGCGATCCCCGCTTCGGAAGGCCCAGGTCGCCGGAACGGGAGATGCGCCGGCGACCCGTGCAACAAGCGAGTCCCTTCGCGCACGCATCTCGCGAAAGAGCCGATCCGCCTCTGCCTCCGCGCCCAGGAAAAGGCCGAGATACCGGATCCACTCGGCCCGCCCGAGGTAGCTCCGCTCGGCCCACGCGAACATCGGCGCGACTGGAACCCCGACGTCTCGAAGCCGTTCGTACTGCCGCGCGTGATCGAGGCTCGCGACTCGAAAGAACGCCGCCTCGATCCCCTCGGTCAGGAGGAACTCGGTATTCGTGGTCCGATGCAGTGCGCTCCCCACCGCGCCGAGCTGCCCGCTCTCGACCAGCCGGTGGATGTCCAGGTCGTAGATCCCGGTTCCGCCGATTCCCCGAAGCCGGTCGAGTCGACCCAGGAGCTTCACCCGGAGCGCGTCCGCATCCCGGTTGACGGTGACACTCGCGGCCGGCACCTCGAAGCGCGGGGCCGACTCGAGCTCAGGCGGCAGACGGGGGCGGGTGCCGCGCGCCACGAGCACCATCCGGTCGACGCCGTCCGCCCAAAGGCGCGCGGCACCCTCATCCAGCGCAGACGGATCGGGCGAAGCATGCACCACCCGGTAGCCGGGACCTGAGGACACCGTGAACCCGGTCGCGAACTCAATGTCGGGTACGGCCGGGACGGGAAGCCCCTCGGTGAACGCTCCGTCCACCGAGGAGCCACCGGCGCCGTCGCCCGCACCGCAGCCGAGGGCTGCCGCGGCAAACAGGAGGGCGGCGCCCCGAATCATCGACGAAGCGCGCCAGTGCCCCACGACACGCTCAGTTCGAACGATCGGGGCGAGGCGGGGAGCCCCACGGCCCTACCCTCGCCGCCGGACAGATAGTAACGCTTGTTCGCGAGGTTCCGACCGTTCAATTGCAGGCGAACGCCGTTGGCCAGCGAGTAGCCCGCCATCGCCTCGAAGCGGTGATAGCCCCGCAACATACGGTCGTCAGGGTAGCTGGTGAACGCCTTCCACTCGGACTGGAAGAAGACACCCGCGCCGGCGTACAAACCGTTCCCGAGACCCCTGCGGAGCCAGAGACTTCCGTGGTGCCGCGGCGCGCCCCCGAGGCCGTGCCCGGTCTCGTAGACATCGTCTTCGAGGACGGCGCCGTCCGTGAAGCCGTATGATGCGATCGCGCTGACCGATCCCGTGAGCCGGCCCAGGAGATCAACCTCGAAGCCGCGGCTTCGCTGCACACCGCTCTGTACCCGGTAGAAACCGCCCTCGGGGGGGTAGACGAAGCTGATCATCCCGGTTCGCCGCAGGTGGTAGAGGGCGATCGTGGTGGAGAGGCGCCGATCGAGAAGATCCGCCTTCAGCCCGAGCTCGAACTGACGGCCGAAGTTCGGGTCGAAGGCGTCTCCATTGCGGTCGACCGAGAGCGTGGGGGCGAACGCCTCGCTCATCGATCCGTAGATCGAAACGTCGGGCGTCACGCGGTGGACGACTCCCGCCGACGTGGTAAGCTCCTGGTCCGAGAAGTCCTCCTCCGTGCCGTCGTCGCGATCGACGGTAAGCTGATCGAAGGTAGTATACCGCAGCCCGAGCTGAAGAACGAACGCGTCACCGAGGGCGATCTGGTCCTGGGCGTAGAGGCCGAGCATGTCGACCGACTGGTCCTCGACCGCGAACGGCGACGGGGCGACAGCACCGGTGTAGCGCGGGAGGAAGATGTCGATCGGATCCACCGGGCCCCGAAACCGCTCCTCCAGCCGCGTGGTGGAGTACCCGTCGAGTCCGACGGCGACCCGATGCGAGGTCGGACCGAGCTGGAGCGCACCGATCAGGCCGGCGTCCCAAAAGAGTGTTTCGAGTTCCTGCTGACGGAAGTCGGTGCGGCGGCCCAGCGTTCGACCATCGCCGCCGAGCGAGCGGAGGTCGACCCGATTCGCGTTTCGTTCGTTCTTCGACCAGCTGGTCGCGATGCGGGTACTCCAACTCCCGCCGATCCCCTGCTCCAGCCTCGCCAGGACGGCGCTTCGCGCGCGGTCCGCCGGCACGTCGGGCTCTCCGAGGAATCGATTGACCGGCTGCTCGTCCAGGCTCGCCAGCGTGGGTGCGGGAGCGAACAGCCCCTCGTCGAGGAGTCCCTCCTCCCGCTTGAACTCGGTCTCCACGGTCAGCGTCGTGGCAGGACCGGCGTGCCAGGTGATCACGGGCGAGATGAAGCGCGTGCGCCAGAAGACCTCGTCCCGGTAGCTGTCCCGGTTCTCGATTTGGGCGTTGACCCGGTAGAGAAGGGGCCCGAATAGACGACCGGTAGCGTCGATGCGCCCATCGACACGTCCGAAGCTCCCGCCTGCAACCCGGATTTCCGTTCCCGTCGCCCCAAGCGGTTGCTTGGTCCGGAGGTTGATCACACCGCCCGGGTCGAGCTGGCCGTAGAGGACGGTCGCCGGTCCCTTCAGGACCTCGACCCGATCGGTATTCGCGTCGAGAAGCTCACCGAACTTGGATACCTGCACGCCGTTGCGGCGGAAGTTGCCGTTGCTGTTCGAGTAGAATCCGCGCGCCGCGAAGGTCGCGTATTCGCCGTTGATCGAGCTCGCCTGGATGAGGCCGCTCACGTTCTTGATGACATCGTCGAGGGTGACTGCGGCCTGCTGTTCGATGACGGCCCCGGGCACGAGGCTGATCGCCTGGGGCGTCGCGAGGAGCTCGGTTTCGGCCTTTGTGGCCACACGTGAACGGGCCGCGCTCACGGTGAGTCCGTCGACACCGAGCGGATCGACCTCGAGCTGGATCTCGATCTCCACGACATCGGTACCGATGGTGAGGGGCATCCTGGATGAGTCGTACCCGACAGCCGAAACGACCAGGGTCCCGGCTCCCTCCGGAACACCGTAAATCGTGAAGCGCCCGTCGGCATCCGTCGACGCTCCCTGGTTCGTTGGCTCGATCCGCACGCTCGCCAGGAGTATCGGTGCACCGGAATCGGCGGCCCGCACGGTGCCGCTGACGGTACCGTCCTGCTGCGAGGCCCCTTCCGTAATGGCGACGGGTGACGTACCCGCGCGGAGCGTTGTTGGAGTGTCAGCGAGGATCATCCCGAGGAGGAATGAGAGGACGGGAACGCGTCTCGATATCGGCATGGTTCAATCTCCTTTTTTGCCAAGGGAAGCTGCGACGGCCGTGAGGCCCGACCGTCGCGGAGGCAGCAGGGTGTCACGACCCCGGGCACGGCGTGCCGGGTGGCGACAGGGTCTGTCTCCTGCCGTGTTTGCGCGTCAGCAGCGCAACTGCGGAAGAGGGTTCGGCCAACCCGGGGGAAGGCCTGGGAGCGTTCTCGCTACAGAGAGACGGAGAGGGGAGGAGCGCGGCTCCGGTGGGGAGAGCATTGGAGGGCCGAAGGGACCAGCCGGTGTCCGGCGATCGCGGGAGCCTGAAGCAGGCTCGGACCAGTGATACCCGGTGTATGCGATCCGGGCGTGTGGCCGGGTGTCTTCGCGAGCTGGCATACGGAACACTCCGCAGCCAACTCGGCCTCGCCCTCGTGCGAGTGGGAGATCTGCACGACGGAGACGACGAGTAGCGAGAGGGAGACGGCGATGCCGGTGAGCGCGCGCACGCGCCCCCGCATCCGCGCTGAATCAACCCGGTGGGCCATCAGCTCTCCCGTGCCGCTTCGTGGACCGGCGCGAGACCCCAAAGCGGAACCTACCGCGACGCGGACCTGAAATGAATTGTAATGATAATGATTTATCGATATCGGACAAGGGAGATTTGGCTCACGGCCCTGGGGTGGCCGACAACCTCGGCAACTGGCCCGTCGCGTACACGCCACGCACCGACCGAAAGAGAATCAGCTCGTGCCTGTCGACCCGAAGAGGCAGGTCAGCTCACCCCGCGTTCACGGATCGCCTGCGCCGCGTCGACGATCAGCTCCCATGCCCTTTCGACGTGTTCCGCCTCCGTGTGGGACTGGCCGACGCACAGCCGCAACACGAAGCGGCCGTTCAGCCTGGTGTGGGTGAGGAAGATCTTGCCGCCGCCGTTGATCTCGCTCATGATGCGCTCGTTCAGCCCGTCGCTCCCCAGGTGGCGAAAACACACGAGGTTGAGCGGCGTCGGCGCCACGACTTCGAAGTGGCGGTCAGCCTCGATCCACTCCGCCAGTCGCCGGGCCAGCTCGATGTGCCGGCGGATGTGGTACCGGAGGCCCTCGACACCGTAGTAGCGCAGGACGAACCAGAGTTTCAGCGCCCGGAAGCGACGGCCCAGCGGCACCTGCCAGTCCCTGTAGTCGAAGACAGTGCCGCTCCTTGTCGCTTCGTTCATCAGGTATTCCGGCAGAATCGACAGTGCTCCGATGAGCGCGGCGCGGTCGGCCACCCAGAAGCAGCTGCAATCGAAGTTCGTGAACATCCACTTGTGCGGATTGAAGCAGTAGCTGTCGGCGTATTCGAGACCCTCGTGGAGGTGGCGGTGTTCCGGGCAGATCGCCGCGGTGCCCGACATGGCCGCGTCGACGTGGAACCAGAGTCCCTCGTCTCGACAGATCCTGCCGATGGCGGCAATCGGGTCGATCGCGTTGGACGAGGTCGTGCCGAGCGTGGCGCAGACGAAGATCGGCCGCAGCCCGCCGGCTCTGTCGGCCTTGATCTGCGCCGCGAGTCTGGCTGGATCGAGAGCGAACCGCTCGTCCACTGCGATCTGCCGCAGGTTGGCGCGCCCGAGGCCGGCGACGCCCATCGCCTTCTCAAGCGACGAGTGCGCCTGCGTCGAGCAGTAGGCGACCTGTGTGCCGTCGCAGCCCTCCCGGTTCGTACGCAGCCCGGAATCCCGCTCCCGCGCCGCGATCAGGGCACACAGAACGGCGCTGGAAGCGGAATCCTGGATGACGCCGCCGCCGCTGCCCGTGGACCGGTACGCCTCCGGCAGGTCCAGGAGATCGGCAAGCATGTCCAGCACCCGGGTCTCGACCTCGGTGCAGGCGGGACCTGTCGACCAGAGCATGCCCTGGATCCCGAGACCGGCTGAGAGCAGTTCGCCAAGGATGGCGGGGCCCGACGCGTTGCTGGGGAAGTAGGCGTGGAATCCGGGCGATTGCCAGTGCGTCATTCCGGGAAGGATCCGCTCCGTGGCGTCTCGGAGGATGGCGGTGAAACCCTCACCCTTTTCGGGAACCTCGTCGCCCACGGAGTCGCCGATCTCGCCGGGTCTCGCCCGCGACAGAACGGGATAACGGGCGACGTTCTCGTGGTAGTCCGCGATCCAGTCGATCACTTCCCTCCCGTGCCGGCGGAAGTCCTCCGGCGACATGTGGTAACTCTTCTGTTCGGCCATTTCGGTGCTTGTTTGCTGGGGGGGCGATGACGAATTCTGATTGCCAGCACAGAGTGCTAGCATTACACTGTCGGTACGCAGGATTTCTTGGGAGCGACGTTGAGCAGGAGGCCCTACGCCAGTGAGTTCAGCAATCACGGTCCGACGAATCAACCCCGGTGACAAGGCCTGGCTGAAGGACGAAGCAAGGCGTGCCGGGCTTTCAATGGAGGAATTCGTACGCCGATTGATCAGCGAAAAACGCGAGTCGTCGCGCGCCCGGTTGAAGCCGTCCGAGACCTTCAAGCGATACTTCGGACCCGAGAACGGTGTGGAGTCGATCTCTCGCGGAAGCTACGGCTACAGGCCCGTCGAATTCCGGGACGAGGAGTGAGCGCCAGTGGCATGGTTGCTCGATACGAACGTCGTCTCGGAAATGATGCGACGCCACCCGGAGCCAAGGGTCGCGAGATTCCTCGATAGGGCGGGGAGGAATCGGCTCCACATCAGCGCGATCACGATCTGGGAGATACACAACGGGATTGGGCTACTGGACAGTCAGTCGCGCCGCGCCGATCTGGCTGCCCGCTTCGAGCAAGTCTTGAACGACACCTTCGAGGACAGGATTCTCCACTGGACGGCGGCCGACGCGCGGGAGTGCGCACGTGTGATGGAGAAAAGGCGTCGGTTGGGTGCGCCGCTGGACCAGCATCTGCCGGACGCCATGTTGGCCGCGTCGGCAGCGAGTCACAGCCTGACGCTCGTCACGCGCAACACACGGGACTTCCGCCTCACCGACATCAAGGTGTTCAACCCGTGGAAGGACGTGTCCGGCCTCGGGCAAGACTAATTCTCGCTGGCGCCTCTTTCGCGGTACCAGCCGAGGTGGCGACCGATCGGGATTCCCAGCAGCGGCCTCTGCACGACCATTCCCGCGTCGGTGAGCCCGGATTCGAGGCCGTAGTCGACGTAGTCCTTGCCGGCATGGACCTCGACGACCTTCCCTTCTACCGAAGGATACCTGCTCACAAGGGCATCAACGACTCTATGCGACCACGCGCGCCGCTGCGCCGCTGGAAGGTCGCCCAGCGAGAGATCGTACCAGGCGATTCGGGTTTCCGGATTGACCAGACCGTACTTGGCGCTGAGGATGAACCAGGGGATTCCGGACTGCTCGGCGTACTTGCGGCGGCAACGCCAGAGGGCGGAAACGTACAGGTCCTTGGCGGCTACGCGGCTGGCCCACTCCAGCTTGCCCTTGACACAACCGATCAGCAGGATGTCCGGTCGGGCCACCCCCCCGCTGCCAGCGCGCGTCCCCTTCTCTGCCCCCTCGCGAAGTCCCTGCATTTGGGCACCGCTCCCTTCAAACGCCTGGCGCTGCTTCCGCCACAGATGTTTATTATAGCGTGCCGAAATCCGGTTGTACAGGGGGTCGAAAGTGGCCCCTGAAGCGTGTGCCGTTGCGCCCTCCGCCACGCCCGTGGATAATGGTATCATGCGATATCACAAGCAGATAGCCCGTTGCGTCGCCGCGACGCTCTCCGTGGCCGGGCCGGCGGGCCCGGTTCCGGCCGGAAGTCAGGCCGTGGCACCCGCGGTCCTCTCTCCCTGTGACGACACGCCGCCGCCCGCTGGCGCCACGCTCACGCCGAGCCGCGACCTGTACTGCATCTTCCTCACCGCCAGGCCCGGCCTCGAGGCCATGTCGGGCCGTCTGGAATTGCGCACACCGCATTCTCCCTTCGGCGTGGCCGTCAACCCGGCGGGCAATCACCTCTACGAGGGGATCCTCACTCTCGAGGGGCTCCCGGATCCGGCCACGCTGGGCGAATACAATCACATCGTCGCGTGGCTGGCAACGCCTCTCTTCGACGAGATCGCCAGGATCGGTCCGGTGTCGAACGGGACGCAAAGCATCGGCGAGATCAGCCTGAACAAGTTCATGATCCTGGTGACGGCGGAGGCGCGGCCTGACGCCCCGGAATGGGAGGGGCGGCTGCTTCTGCGCGCCACGTCTCCCAGCGCCCGCATGTCGCCGCCCGACATGCAGGAGTACCTGCTCGGTGCGACCGGGACCGGCACCATGGCGGGCAGCGAGACGGGCGACATGGAGATGGCCGGCCACGCGGAGCACGGGGGGATGAGCGCAGGCGGCAACGGGACGTGGCCGCACCCCGAGATGATGCCCGGGCTCACCATGTTTCCCGCGCTCATGGCCCTCGATCCCCCCGGGGCCAGCGCGTTCCTGCCCGGTGCCGGGATCGACCCGGGAACGCTGCCGCTGGCGCGCCCGCGCGAAGTGGTCGAACTCGACGACGGCGACGAGGTCGACCTGGAGGCCGGACTGGTGCGGAGGCGCATCCGCAGCCGCGACTACGTCATGTACGGCTTCAACGGCCAGTATCCGGGGCCGCTCCTCTACGTGCCCGAGGCGGCCACGGTCACCGTGAACTTCACCAACTCGATCGCGTGGCCGACGACCATCCACTGGCATGGCCTGCGCCTCGACAACGCCTCCGACGGCGTGCCGGGCGTCACCCAGGATCCTGTCGAGCCCGGTGACACCTTCCGTTACGAGATCCACTTCGCGGACCCCGGACTGTACTGGTATCACCCGCACCACCGGGAAGACATCCTCAAGGACCTCGGCCTCTACGGGAACATGCTGGTAGAGCCGCGCCGGCCCGACTACTACGCGCCCGCCGACCGCGAGGAGTTCCTCATGCTGGACGACTTCATGATGTCCGGCGACGAGCCCATGCCGTTCGGGATGGAGCGCGCCACGCACACCTTCATGGGCCGCTTCGGCAACCTCATGCTGGTCAACGGCGAGCCCGACTACGAACTGGAGGTCGGCGCGGGCG
The DNA here is from genome assembly GCA_009838975.1 of Gemmatimonadota bacterium. Classification (GTDB taxonomy): domain Bacteria; phylum Gemmatimonadota; class Gemmatimonadetes; order Longimicrobiales; family Gaopeijiaceae; genus Bin94. The sequence continues at coordinate 68,274 of VXQO01000143.1, forward strand.
AGGTCGTGCGGCTGTACCTCACGAACGTGTCGAACACGCGCACCTTCAACCTGTCGTTCGAGGGGGTGGACGGGTCCGCGGAAGCCACGGCCGCACCCGTGCCCGCCGCGCCGCGCATCAAGGTCGTCGGCACCGACGTGGGCGCGTTCGAGCGCGAGGAATGGGTCGAGAGCATCGTGCTGAGCCCGGCCGAGCGGTACATCGTGCACGTACGGTTCGACGAGCCGGGCGAGTTCGCGCTGGTCAACCGCGTGCAGGGGATCGACCACCTCGCCGGCGCGTTCTTCCAGGAGAGGGACATGCTGGGTACGGTGCGCGTTGCGGCGTCCGGGCAGGCGCCCGACGCGGCGCTCGCTTCGCCCGTTTCAGCCGCCTTCGACACGCTCCGCACCAACCTCCACGCCGCGCGCGAGATCGCGCTCTACCGCGAGTACTTCGACGCCCTGATCGACCACGAACTCACGTTCACCCTCCGGACGAACGACCTTCCGTTCATCGTCGACCGGTTGATGCGCTTCGATTCGGCGTATTTCCACCCGGTGGAGTGGAGCGGCACCATGCCGATGATGAACTGGAACGCCACCTCGGACGAGGTGCAGTGGATCGTGCGCGATCCCGCCACGGGCGACGAGAACATGGACATCGCGTGGCGGTTCGAGGTGGGGGACGTGGTGAAGATCCGCCTGCACAACGAGCGGCGGTCCTTCCACGCGATGCAACACCCCTTCCATATCCACGGGCAGCGGTTTCTCGTGCTCTCGCGCAACGGCGTGCCGAACGAGAACCTCGCGTGGAAGGACACGGTGTTGCTCCCTACCGGAACGACCACCGACATCCTCCTCGAAATCACGAATCCGGGCCCGTGGATGGCGCACTGCCACATTTCGGAGCACCTCGAGGCGGGCATGCGGATGCTCTTCACGGTCGATCCGTGAGGCGCGCTTGACCGACCCCCGCGCGGAACCGTGAGCAACCCCTGGCGGCGGGCCCACCGGCGGGCGCTGAAGAACGGCGAGTCATCCTACATCGACCCGCAGACGGGCTTCCACGTCTTCACCGAGATCGGGCTGGCGCGGCGCGGGTGCTGCTGCGGCAGCGGATGCCGGCACTGTCCCTACCAGCACGAATCGATGTCCCTGGCCGACCGGGCCGCGCGCGGCAAGCAGCCGTCGTGGCTCACCGCCCACACCGCGCCCGCTGAGCCCGCCGACGTTCTCTTCTGGAGCGGCGGCAAGGACAGCTTTCTCGCCCTTCGCGCGCTCCACCGCGAGGGGCTCCACCCCATCGTGCTCCTGACCACCTTCGACGTGGCCACCCGCACCGTTGCGCACCAGGAGATCCACATCGACGCGGTGATCCGCCAGGCCGAGCACCTGGGCCTCCCCCTGCTCGGCGTGCCGCTTCATCCGGGCGAGACGTACATGGACCGGATCCGCACGGCCTGTGAACTCGTGCCCCGCATTGCCCGCCTCGTCTTCGGCGATCTGCACCTGCTGCACATTCGCGAATGGCGCGGCGTGGCGTTCCGGGAGTTTGCCGCCGACCGTGGCGCCGCGCTGCACTTCCCCGTCTGGGGCGTGCCCTACGACACCCTGATCACCGACCTCGAGGCGAGCGGCGCGACCTGCGAGGTCTCGGCCGTCACCGAGGCGGCGGAAGGCATCGTGGCGGTGGGCGAGCGCTTCGACCGCGCGATGATGGCGCGTTTGCCCGGGGGCATCGACCCATTCGGAGAGAACGGAGAGTTCCATACGCTGGTGAAGGTGTGGGAGGGGGCATCGCCGCAAGGCGCCGTTGCGACTACTGGCGCAGGGCCATCACACGGCACACAATGCAGGGGTGAAGGAGGGTCCGCCGCTTCCTGACGGGCCCGAGTCCGGTACTCCCGTCCTGGAGGCCCATGCCATGGAGAAGTTGAAGCACCGCGCCGTCCCCGCGGCCGCCGCCCTGTTCCCGATCCTCCTGATCGCCGCGGCGCACCCCGCCGTGGCGCAGCGGCCCACCGAAGGCTCCGAAGCCGCCGCCTACGTCGCGGTGGACGCTGGCGCGGTCGCGCTGACCGGGGTGACGCTGCTGGACGGCACGGGCTCGCCCGCGCGCCCGGGCCAGACGGTCGTGATCGAGGGCACCCGCATCAGCGCGGTGGGCGCGGACGGCGCCGTGGACATCCCGGACGGGGCCGAGGTGATGGACCTCTCCGGGCACACCCTCATGCCGGGCATGGTCGGCCTTCACAACCACCTGTTCTACATGGCGGCGGGCGGCCGGATGCACCCCATGAGCTATACGGGCCAGCGACTCTACCTCGGCTCCGGGGTCACGACGATCCGGACGACCGGAAGCCTGGCGACCTACGCCGAACTCAACCTGAAGGACGAGATCGAGCGGGGCCTGCAGCCGGGGCCGCGGATCCACATCACCGCACCGTACATGACCGGGGACGAGAGCCTCAACATCATGACGCGGTTTCGCAGCCCCGAGCAGGCGCGCCGATTCGTGCGCTACTGGGCGGCGGAGGGCGCGACCTGGCTGAAGGCGTACACTACGATCAGCGGCGAGGATCTGGCCGCGGCGATCGACGAGGCGCACAGGCAGGGGCTCAAGGTGACCGGCCACCTGTGCTCGATCAGCTTCACCGAGGCGGTCGAACTGGGGATCGACAACATCGAACACGGGCTGGGGACGAACAGCGACTACGTGCCGGGCAAGGCGCAGGACGAGTGCCCGCCCGACCTGTGGGACCACGCGGAGGCGGTGGACGTGGAAGGCCCCGAGGTAGCCTCCACCTTCGACGCGATGATCGAGAATGACGTGGCGATGACCTCGACGCTGGCGGTGTACGAACTCTTCGTGCAGGGGCGGCCGACGCGTGATGAGCGCACGCTTCGCGCGATGGCGCCCTCGGTACGCGAGGACTACCTGGCCGCGAAGGCCGAGATCGACGAGATCGGGCGCCCGCCGGAGGGCTTCCTGAATGCGATGGCGTACGAGAAGGCGTTCCATGATCGGGGCGGAGTGCTGGCGGCCGGCGTCGACCCCACCGGAAACGGCGGCGCGCTCGCGGGCTACGGCGACCAGCGCAACTACGAGCTGTTCATCGAGGCCGGCTTCAGCCCCGAAGACGCGGTCAAGGTGCTGAGCGCGAACGGGGCCCGCGTGCTGGACGTGTTCGACGACCTGGGCACCGTCGAGGCGGGCAAGCTCGCGGACCTGGTGGTGATGAACGGCGACCTGACCGCGGATCCGTCGGTGATCCGCAACGTGACGCTGGTCTTCAAGGACGGCATCGGATACGACTCCGTCGCCATGCTCGCGGATGTCGAGGGGCGGGTCGGGATCAACTAGAGGAGATAGCAGCGATGATGACGACGAAAAACAGCGCGGCCGTCCTGGCCGCCATCGCCTTGACGGCGGCCGCCAGCGCACACCTTGCCGCGCAGCGCCCCGAGGCGGGCTCGGCTGCGGAGCGCTACGCGGTAGTCAACAGCGACGCGGTCGCACTGACCGGCGTAACCCTGATCGACGGGAGCGGCGGACCCGCCCAGCGCGGCCGCACGGTCGTGATCGAGGGCAGCCGGATCACCGCCGTGGGCGCGGATGGCGCGGTGGACATCCCCTCGGGTGCCGAGGTCATGGATCTGGCGGGCCACACGGTCATTCCGGGAATGGTCGGGCTGCACAACCACCTCTTCTACACGGCGGCCGGGGGACGCTCCGCGCAGCTCACCTTCTCCGCGCCAAGGCTGTACCTGGGGAGCGGAGTCACAACCGTGCGGACGACCGGTAGCCGGCAGCCGTACGCGGAGCTCAACCTGAAGGCCGAGATCGAGGCCGGGCGGACGCCCGGGCCGCGCATCCACATCACGGCGCCCTACATCACGGCGGGGGGCGGGATGTCGGGGATGACCATGCTGGAGTCACCGGAACAGGCTCGGCGGTTCGTGCGCTACTGGGCCGCCGAGGGGGCGACCTGGCTGAAAGCGTACACCAACATCCGCACCGAGGAACTGACGGCGGCGATCGACGAAGCCCACGCGCAGGGGATCAAGGTCACGGGCCACCTGTGCTCGATCAGCTTCACCGAGGCGGTGGCACTCGGGATCGACAACATCGAGCACGGGCTCGCCACCAACAGCGACTACTCGGAAGGCCGCGGCAGGGACGAGTGTCCGCAGAGCCTGTGGGACGACGCCACCTCCATCGACGTGAACGGGCCCGATGCGCAAGCCACCTTCCAGGCCATGATCGACGCGGGCGTGGCGATGACTTCGACTCTGGCTGTGTACGAGCTCTTCATCCAGGGACGGCCCACGCGCGACGCTCGCTCGCTCGAGGCCATGGCGCCGGCGGTACGCGAGGACTACCTGGCCGCGAAGGCCCAGATCGACGAGATCGGACGCTCCCCGGAGGAGTTCCGGACCGCGATGGCCTACGAGAAGGCGTTCTACGATGCCGGCGGCGTGCTGGCCTCGGGTGTCGACCCGACCGGAAACGGCGGCGCCCTGCCCGGCTACGGCGATCAGCGCAACTACGAGCTGCTGTCGGAAGCCGGGTTCGCACCCCACGAGGCGATCGAGATCCTGAGCGCGAACGGCGCCCGGGTGCTGGATGTCTTCGACGATCTGGGGACCGTCGAAGCCGGGAAGATCGCCGACCTGGTCGTCATGAGCGGTGACCTCACCGCGGATCCCGCGGTGATACGCAACGTGACGGTCGTGTTCAAGGATGGGGTCGGATACGATTCGCCGGCCATGCTGGCAGACGTGCGGGGGCGGGTGGGGATCAGCTGAGGCCGCAACCGGCACGATTGGTGTCATGTCGGGTTTACATTAAGTAATGTGTCGGTGACATTTCTTGCCTGAATTGAAAACTCCCAGGCGCGGAACCGCCGCCCTGGCCGTCCTCGCCGCGGCCTTCCTCGCCACCTGCTACGACCCGCAGCCCCCCGCACCGTGCGGCACGGTCCCCGAACAGACGATCCACGTGGGCAACTCGGCCACCGTGACGTTCTGCTTCAGCGACCCGAACGAAGAAGACGTGCTAACCTTCGCCGCGACGTCGTCCGACCCCGGCGTTGCCACCGTGGCCGCAACGGGAAGCACCGTGACGGTTACGGCGGTCTCCCCCGGCACCGCGGTCGTGTCCATGACCGCCACCGATCCGGGCAGCCTGATGGCGCGGCAAAGCTTCCGGGTGGTGGTGCCCAATCGCGCGCCCACCACCGTCGGCACCATCGAGGACCGCGAACTGATGGTCGGCGACTCCGCGACGCTCGACGTGGCCGGACACTTTAGCGAGCCCGACGGGCAGGAGCTGACCTACACGGCTGCGGCGGATTCCGCCCGGCTCGCGGTCTCGATACGGGGCTCCAGGGTCACGCTCACCGCCCTCGCAAAGGGCACGGTGACCGTCACAGTCACCGCGACGGACCCCGGCGGGCTGGCGGCCGTACAATCATTCCGGGTCACGGTACCCAACCGCGCCCCTGTCGCCGTCGACTCGATCCCACCGCGCACCATCGAGGTCGACCACGCCGACACCCTGGACGTGTCCCCCCTCTTCGCCGATCCCGACGGCGACACGCTGATCTACAGCGCCGAGGTATCCGACAGCAGCAGGGTCGCCGCGTCCATCGTCGGCGGTGCCCTGACCGTGACCGCGCTCGCCAAGGGCGACGCCGTGGTCACCGTTACCGCCACCGACGACGAGGGGGCGACCGCCACTCACAGCCTCCACGTCACCGTACCCAATCGCCCCCCGGCAGCGGTGGACACGATCCCTCCCCTCACGCTCTTCAAGGACGAGGCGGACACGCTCGAACTCGCCCCCTACTTCAACGACCCCGACGGCGACCCTCTCACCTTTGTCGCCACGTCGTCGGACCGCGACGTGGTGGCCGTCACCGGATCGGCCGGCACCCTCATCGCAACGGCCGTGTCGCAGGGCGAGGCCCTGGTCACCGTTACCGCCACCGACGACGAAGGGCTGACCGCACAACAGAGCTTCGAGGTCACCGTCCCCAATCGCGCCCCGGCCGTCGCCATCACCTTCCCTGCCCAGGATCTCTTCAAGCGCGACTCCCTCCACCTCGACCTCGCCGGGCACTTCACCGACCCCGACGGCGACTCTCTCACCCTCGCCGCCGTATCTTCGGACGGTGGCCTGGCCACCGCGACCATCACCCGCACCACCCTCACCGTTCGCACCGCCGCGGTCACGGGCGAGGCCACGATTACCGTCACCGCCACCGACCCCGGCGACCTGTCCGCCCGGCAGAGTTTCACCGTCACCGTCCGGAACCGCGCCCCCGTGGCAACTTCCGCAATCCCCGACCTCACCCTCAACGAGCGCACCTCGCGAACCCTCGGCGTGTCGCCCCACTTCGAGGACCCCGACGGCGACCCCCTCACCTACACCGCCGAGAGTTCGAATACCAGGGTGGCCACCGTCAGGGTGGCGCACCCCTACGTCATTGTCCGTGGCGTCCTCCGCGGCGAAGCCGTGATCACCGTTACCGCCACCGACCCCGTCGGTGCATCTGCGGCCCAGGCCTTCGCGGTCACCGTCGACCGACCGGTCATGAATTTCAACATCGGCCTCGGCTTCGCCGCCAGCGTGACCGCGTCCCAGGAGAGAGTGTTCCGCAACGCCGCAGCTTACTGGCAACGGGCCCTCCGATTCACCGAATTCCACGACATCGCCGTGAACGCAAGCCTGCCCTGCCTGATCAGGGGAGTCACCGTAAACATCAACGTCGAGAGCATCGACGACATCGCCGTCGTCTTCCTGGTCGCGGACCTCGACGGCGAAGGCGGGACTGCCGCGGTCGCCCGCCTCTGCTACATCCGTTCCAGCGACGAAACGCCGCTCCTCGGCATCACGATCTTCGACCGTGCCGACATCGACCGTATCGCCCGGGCAGGCAATCTGCGGGAGATCGCGATCCACGAGATCGCGCACGTCCTGGGATTCGGGTCGGGGCCGTGGCTGCGAAGCGGCCTCGTGCGCAATCCTTCCGAGACCGACCCCACCGCCGACACGCATTTCTCGGGCGCCCGCGCCATTGCCGCCTTCAACGCCGCGGGCGGCTCCGACTACGCCGGCCCGAAGGTGCCCGTCCAGAATGGCGGCGACGACTCGCACTGGCGGGAGTCGGTCCTGGGCCATGAACTCATGACGCCCACTGCAACTCTCGGGGTGCCGAACCCGCCGAGCGCCGTCACGCTTCAGTCATTCGCCGACCTGGGCTTCTACAGTATCGATGCATCCCACGCCGAGTCCTACCGCCTTCCAGAACCCGCACTGGCCGTCGACATCGCCGCAGCCGCGGAAGCAGGCGTGGAAGTGATCAGCTTCGAGAACGACGTCGAACACGGCCCCATCGTGGTACTTGACAGCGATGGCAAAGTTGTACGTGTCATCGGCGAGGAGGCCGCGCTCCGGGCACTCGCTGGCCCGGAGATTCATGTGATTCTGAGGGAAGAGCGGTGATCCGGGCCCGGCCGTCTCCGGGTTGCGTGGCCACCTTTTGCGGCATAGCCTGACGGAAGCTTCGGGTTCACCGCCCGGTAGGCACCTGGGGCGTGGCGTCGTCCCGGCCCGGCATCCGCGGGTTCGCGCACGGCGCGGCCCCCACCACCTCACAGGAGAACGAGCGCAAATGCGAGCGATGCGAATCCTGGCAGCGATTTCGATGACGGCGGCCACCGCCGTGTGGACGGCCACCTGCGGCGGCGACGGCGGAACGGGACCCGATCCCACTCCGCCCCCGCC
>VXQO01000123.1 GCA_009838975.1 Gemmatimonadota bacterium
CGCAGCCGCAGCCGCTCGATGTCCTCGTTGATCGAGGCGTCCTTCTCGATGTAGGTGTCGGTGGCCGGGACGTACGCCTCCGGCTGGTAGTAGTCGTAGTAGGAGATGAAATACTCGACCGCGTTTCCGGGGAGCAGCGACTTCAGTTCGCCGTAGAGCTGCGCGGCAAGCGTCTTGTTGTGTGACATGACGAGGGCGGGGCGGTTCAATTCGGCAATCACATGGGCCATGGTCAGCGTCTTGCCCGTCCCGGTCGCGCCGAGAAGGGTCTGGAAGCGCGTCCCCGCCTGCAGCCCCGCGACCAGCTCCCTTATCGCTCCGGGCTGATCGCCCTCAGGCTCGAACGGCGCACGAATCTCGAAGTCAGGCACCGCGCGTCTCCCCCGCCCGGGCGGCCGTCGACGATCTCCGCGTCGCCCCGAGGGCGGCGGGGCGCAGGGCTGGCAAGGCCTACTTCCCCTTCCCGTCGAAGAGCTCGCTCTCGCCGATGCTCTCGCGCCGGATCACCGAGGTGACGCCCTTCACGCGGTGCACCGCGTCGATCACCCGCTTGAGGTGGTTGAGGTCCTGCACCTCCACCACGAACGCCGCCGTCATTCCCCCGTCCGTACCGCGCATGTCGGCGTGCTGGATGTCCGTCGCGGTCTCGCTGATCGTGCGTGCGACGTCGCCGAGCAGCCCCCGCCGGTCCGTCCCCTCCATGTACAGATGCACGAAGAAGCGGTCGTCACGCTCCGCCCGCCACTCGATCTCCACGCGGCGCCCGGGATCGTTGTCCAGGTTGAGGACGTTCGGGCAGTCGGTGCGGTGGATCGATATGCCCCGCCCGCGCGTGATGTACCCGATCACCTTGTCGCCCGGGACCGGCTGGCAGCACTGCGAGTACCGCACCATGAGGTTGTCCATCCCCTGGATGGTCACACCGCGGTTCGACTTGCGGATCTTCGCAGCGATGCGCTCCAGCGCCGAGGGCGTCCGCTTCACCACCTCCGACGGATCCTCGTCGGGGTAGAGCGCGCGAATCACCGCAGAGGGGCCGATGTCGCCGCGCGCGAGCGCCGCCAGCACGTCGTCGAAGTTCTTGAACTGCAGCTTGCGGGCGGCCTTCAGCATCTGGTCGTCGCCGGGCTTCGGCCGTCTCGCCTTGCGCAGCTCCCGCTGGAAGAACTCCTGGCCGAGCCGCAGCGCGCTGTCGTACTCCTCGCGCCGGATCCACTGCCGGATCCGCTGGCGAGCCCGGGACGTCTTGACGAAGCCCAGCCAGTCACGATTCGGGCGCTGGCGCGGGTTGGTGATGATCTCGACCGAGTCCCCGCTCTTCAGCTGGCGCGACAGGGGCGCGATCCTGCCGTTGACCTTGGCACCCGCGCACCGGAAGCCCACCTCCGTGTGGACCGAAAACGCGAAGTCGATCGGGGAGGATCCTACAGGAAGCTGCTTCACCTCGCCCTTCGGTGTGAAGACGAAGATCTCGCCCTGGAAGAGGTCCATGTGGAGGAATTCCATGAACTCCTCGGGCTCGCGGGCGTCCTTGTGCCACTCGAGCACCTGGCGGAACCAGGTGAGCGCATCGTCAACCTTGCTGCCCTTCCCCTCCTCCTTGTAGCGCCAGTGTGCTGCGATCCCGAATTCCGCGGTGCGGTGCATGTCTTCCGTGCGGATCTGGATCTCGTACCGGCGCCCCCCGGCTCCGTAGACCGTCGTGTGGATCGACTGATACATGTTGGATTTCGGGGTGGCCACGTAGTCGTGAAAGCGTTCCTGGATCGGCGTCCAGCGACCGTGGATGATCCCCAGCGCCGCGTAGCATCCCTGCACCGAATCGGTGATCACGCGCAGCGCCATCAGGTCGTAGATGTCGTCGTAGCTCCGGTCCTGCGTCACCATCTTCCGATGGATCGACCACAGGTGCTTGGGCCGGCCCGTCACCTCGGCCACGACGCCGGCCTCGTCGAGCGCCTCCTCCAGCGGACGCTGCATCTCGAGGATGAGCCGTTCCCGCGCCCGGCGCCGCTGCCTCACCAGCTTCCGTAACGCGTCGTAGGCCTCGCGATCGAGGTATTTGAAGGCCAGGTCCTCGAGTTCCCACTTGATCGCCGCCATCCCCAGCCGGTGCGCCAGAGGCGCGTAGATCTCGCGAGTCTCCCGCGCGATCGGCTTCTGCTTCCTCGGAGGCAGGTACTCGAGCGTTCGCATGTTGTGCAGTCGATCGGCCAGCTTGACCAGGATCACCCTGGCATCCTGAGCCATCGAGAGCAGGAGCTTGCGATAGTTCTCCACCTGGCGTTCGGTGCTCGAGCGGAAGCGCACTTTCCCGATCTTGGTGACCCCGTCGACGATCGCACCGACCTCGTCGCCGAAGAGCTCCCGGATGCCCTGGAGAGAGACCACCGTATCCTCGACCACGTCGTGGACCAGCGCCGACACCACCGTGCCCGTGTCGAGCTGAAGTTCGGCCAGGATCGTGGCGACCTCGACCGCATGATTGATGTACGGCTCGCCCGAGGCCCTGAACTGTCCGGCGTGCGCCTCGGCGGCGAGTTCGTAGGCCGCCTGGATCGCGTCCACGTCGAGACGCTCGGCGTACGCCTCCATGGCCCTGGCCAGTGGCCGGGGCAAACCCCGGATCGTCGTAACGCGTTCGGCCGCCGCCGTGGTCGCCATGTCGTAATCTACGTTCGGGATGCCCGGTGGCCACAGAACGCGTCAGGCATCAGCGTTGCCAGCCGTGGAGGGCCGTGTACCTTAACCGCTCCCCCACATCGTGTTTGGTGCTCGAACAGGGAGGAAAGCATGCGACTCGGTGCATTCATCAATCCTTGGTCGGTTGGTCCAGGCCGATAGCATCGACGGCCGGTGCCGCGAGCGAATCGACGCTCTGGCCCGCGACGACAAGTGGTACCTCGGGGGCCTCGACGGCGTCGTGTGGGCGCCGCCGTTCCCGAAGTGGCTGCACCGGCCGGGATTCTGGGATCCCGCGCACCTGTTGCAGCATGAGGTCGGGCCGGCGTTCTCCGTCGCAATACTGGACAGGGGAGGAATGGAGGTCGCGCTGTGCGGGGGTCCGGCTGCTCCTCCGGGTGGGGGATCCACCGAGGTCCGGCTGCGGGACTGGAGCTGGCGTCCCGGGCATCTGACCGCACGATGGTCGGCCGGGCTCCCGGCGGCCAGTGGCAATCACCGTGTCGAGGAGGATCGGCGGATTCGGCCCGGAGGGATTCTCGAGTCGTGCTGGCGCCTCCCGCGGGCTCTTGCAGGAGGTCAGCTGGTGGGCTTCACCGCTCAACCCTCCGACGCGGTCTCCGTCCTGCACCGGACCGAGCGGGGCGTGGGCTGGATGCGCGCCGTGTCGGACCGGAGGGGGCGGTCGATGACGGTGCGGATGGAACTCAGGGGACCATCCGCCCCCGCCTGGTGCCAGGCGATCCGGTCGGAAGGGCGGGCGGTCCCCGAGTGGGGGCACTCACCGTTTGCCGAGGTGCCGGCGCCGTCCGATCGTCTCCCTTTGCCAGCGGATGCCGACGACGGCCACGCCGGATGGATCTGGATCGCGGTGGCCTTCCACATCGGCGCCGAAGGCCACGTCCCTCTTCAACTGCAACTGCAGCCGCAACTCGGCGAACCCGCAGGACGCCCGAGCCCCCGTCCGAGCCCAGGCCCGGACTGGCCTTCCTTCTTCGCCGGCTTTCCCACCTTCGCCTGTGGCGACCCGCACCTGGACCGCTACTTCGACTACCGCGTCTACGGCCTCGGCCTCAACCGCATCGACGGGCGTTGGGGAAACATCCGCCACCCCGCCATCGCCGAAGGGCCCGAGTATTTCCACGTCCCCATCACCTACAGCGCGCAGTGCCACATGATGGAGATGCGCTGGCGTGCCGGCGGCAGGGAGGCGTGGGGATCGCTGCTCAACTTCGTCGACAACCAGAAGCCCGACGGCTCCTTGCACGGGCGGCTCCAACCCGACCACCTCGAGGGTACCGACTTCTACCACGCCAACTGGGGCGACGCGCTACTCGCCGTCGACGACATGCACCCCGACCCCGTCGCGCTGGTCCGCTGCTATGAGGGCCTCGCCCGGTACGCACGCTGGCTGGACACCGCCCGCGACCCCGAACAGTCCGGGATGTTCACCGTCTTGAACCACTTCGAGACCGGCCAGGAGTACATGTCGCGCTACATGGCGGTCGACGACGCGGCCGACGTGGCGGGGTGGCGCCCGCGACTGCGCCTGAAGGGCATCGACATGTCCGTATACGCCCACCAGCTCTTCCGGGCGCTCGCCGTCCTCGCCGGACGCCTCGATCGAACCGGCGACGAATCCGAATGGCACGCCCTGCGAAACCGCTGCGCGAGCGCCATCAGCGAGCACATGTGGTGCCCCGAGGCGCGCCTCTTCACCGATGTCGACGGCCGAACCCTGAAGCGCACCGGGATCAAGGCCGCCGTCGGCTTCTACCCGATGCTCGCCGGGCTCGCCGACGGCCGTCGCCTCGACGCCATGCTCGACCACCTGGAGGACCCGTCGACCTTCGGCACGCCGTTCCCGCTCCCCTCGTCCAGCGTGGACGATCTCCGCTTTTCCGCCGAAGGGATCTGGCGGGGCAAACGCCGCAACTGCCCCTGGAACGGACGCGTCTGGCCGATGACCACGAGCCACATCATCGAGGGCCTGCTCAGGGAGTGGCACCGCGGCAACTGGCGCGCCGGAGAACTCGGCGCCGACATGCTCGCGCGTTTCGTGCGCACGATGTTCACCGACGGCGATCCCGGGCGCCCGAACTGCTTCGAACACTACAATCCATATACCGGCCGCGCCTGCCACTTTCGGGGGATTGATGACTATCAGCATTCCTGGGTCCTCGACCTGCTGGCGCGCGGGTTCGCAGGACTCCACGTGGACGCGAGAGGAGTGGAACTGCGACCGCTTCCGCACGCACAACCGCATGTTTCGATGGGACCCGTGACCGCCCGGGGCCGGGCGCTGTGCGTCGCGCTGGACGAGGATCGCGCCACCCTCACCGTGGACGGCGAGCGCTACAGCGGGCCGCGCGGCGAGCGCCTGAGCGTGGCCTGGGACGATGTTGCCCCGGCGGGGACGCCGCCATGACCCCCGGGCCGCAATCGGTATCGCTGCGCGGCGTCGAGAAGCGCTTCCGCGACACCGTGGCCGTGGCGGCGGTCGACCTCGAGGTGCGTCCCGGCGAACTCATGGTGCTGGTGGGGCCGTCGGGGTGCGGAAAGAGCACCCTGCTGCGCCTCGTCGCCGGGCTCGAGGAGGCGAGCGCGGGGGAGGTGTGGATCGGGGGGCGGTGCGTCGACGATGTGCCGCCGGGCGACCGCGATGTGGCGATGGTATTCCAGAGCTACGCGCTCTATCCGCACATGACCGTCGCGCAGAACCTGGGCTTCGGCCTCCGGGTGCGGGGTGCGGGCCGCGCCGAGATCGAGACCCGCGTAAGCGACGTAGCCACGGTGCTCGGACTCTCCGGGCTGCTGTCGCGGCGTCCCGGCCAGCTCTCCGGTGGGCAGCGCCAGCGGGTCGCGCTGGGGCGGGCGATGGTGCGCGATCCGGGCGTCTTCCTCTTCGACGAACCCCTTTCCAACCTCGATGCGGGACTGCGCCTCAGGACGCGTGACGAGATCGCCGCGCTCCATCGGAGTCTCGGCACCACCATGATCTTCGTCACCCACGACCAGGTCGAAGCGCTCTCGCTCGGGGAGCGCGTCGCCGTGATGGACGGGGGGCGCGTGCTGCAGGTGGGGACGCCCGACGAGATCTACCGGAGGCCGGGCGACCTCTTCGTCGCGGGGTTCGTGGGGTCGCCCGCGATCAACCGGCTCACGCTGGCGCGCGACGGCGGGGGCCATCTCGCGGGCGGTCCGTTCCGCCTGGCCGGCGACTGGCCGTTCGACGACGCGACGCTGGCGGTGCGCCCGGAAGACCTCATCCTGAACGCTCCGCACGCCGACTTCGTGGCCGCCGTCATCCGCGTCGAGGTGCTCGGCAGCGAGCAGCGGGTCCACTTCGACGGACCGGGCGATGCGGCGTGGGTCGCGAGGGTACCGCCCACGCTGCGCGTAGCCGCCGGGGAGGGGATCGGCGTCTCGGTCGCGTGGGAGCGCGCTCATCTCTTCGGCCCGGACGGCCGGCGCGAAGGGTCGGCACCGCGGCCAGGCTAGGGATTGCGCTTATATACGATGTCATATCATATGTTCTCACCGTTGATCAGTCGCAACACCACTATCCCCCCGGGGGGTATAACTTCTGCCGCCGTTCTTTTCACCGCACTCTGCTCAGCCTGCGCCCCCGCCACACCCGACACCACCACCCTGCGCGTCGCACTCTGGGCCGGCGGTCACGAACTCGAGATCGAGCAGCAGGTCGCGGCGCGTTACGAGCAACTGCGACCCGGTACCCGCGTACTTCTCGAATCCGCGCCCAACGGGTACGAGGAGCGACTCCTCACCTCGATCGCCGCAGGCCATCCCCCCGACGTGTACCTCCTCGATTCCCCCGACATCCCCACCTTCGTGGATCGCGGACTGGCGCTGGACTTCGCCCCCTACCGGGAGGCGCTCGGCTTTCGCGTCGACAGCGTGTTCCCGCAGGTGCTCGACGCCTTCGTCCGCGGCGACGCCATCTTCGCGCTGCCCAAGGACTTCACGCCGATGGTGCTGTACGCCAACCGCGGCGCTCTGGCGCGCGCCGGCGTCGAACTGCCACCAGCAGCGCCGGGCGCGTCGCCGGCCGGCTGGACCTGGGACGACTTCCGCCGCGCAGCGCGCGCGGCCACCGCCGACACCGACGGTGACGGCCGCTCCGACGTCTTCGGCTTCGACTTCCCCCGCAACCTCTACCAGTGGGTGCCGTTCGTCTGGTCCGCCGGCGGCGACATCCTCGCGCCCGGTGGGACCGCCGCCACCGGGTTTCTCGACGCCCCGCCCGCGCTCGCCGCCTACGAGTTTCTGACCGGCCTGGCCGAAGACGGCCTGACCCCCGGCGCACAGTTCGTGCAGCAGGGCGACCCCGCCCGTGAGGCGCGCTTCGCGTCCGGCCACCAGGCCTTCCTGCTCTCGGGCCACTGGACCCTCCCCGTCTTTCGCGACCTCGTGACCAGCGGCGCTCTCGACCTCGCGATCCTCCCGATTCCGCATCACCCGTCGCAGCCGTCGGCCACCGGGGTCCTCTATGCGTCCGGGTGGGCCGTGCCGCCCAACGCCGCCAACCCGCGCCGCGCCATCGACCTGGCCGGCTTCCTCGCCTCGCCGGAAGCGCAGCGGATCCGCGCCCGCTCCGCACTCGCCATCCCCTCCCGGATAGACGTGGCCGCCGAGATCGCCACCGCCGACAGCACCGGCCTGGAACTCGCGTTCACCCGGCTGGTCGAGGGCGCGAGGCCGACGTGGGGCGCGTACGTAAGAGACTTTTCGCGCATCGAAGCACTCGCGGTCGAGATCATGGACCGCCGACTCCTCACCGGTGAGCCCCTGGCGTCGAGCGCCGCCGACATCGCCCGCCGAGTCGACGAGGTGCTGGCCCGATGAACCATCCCACGGCGCGCGCCCGGCATCGTCGCGACCGCACGCCGCTCCCCGCGATCGCGGCCGCAGCCACGGCCCTCGGTCTCGCCGCGATCCTCGCCGTGGCCGCCACCTCCGTCGGCAACACCCGCGACCGCGCAACAAAAAACGATGCGCGCATGGCCGCCGCTCTCTGGGAACTTCCTGGCGCCGGGGCACAGGCCGTCACGCAGTTCCTCGGCGACCGTGCCGCGATTCAGGCCGCGGAGGCCGGTGGCAGGGAACCAGGAGAGTACGGGTATGAGGCCGGCGCCCTCGACCCGGCGGTGTGGATCGCGATCGACCCGGAGCCGGCCGGCCCGTCCTGGCCTGCGGGCGCCACCGTCCTCGCCCTGCTGGGCATGCTGTTCATGGCTGCGTGGGCCGCCCGGCGGCGCCACCACCCCCCGCCACCCCGCTACCCGGCCACCACCTCGATCCTGACGGCCACCCTCCTCGCCCTCGTCGCCGTCGCCGCCGCGCGTTGGGCCGACCGTGCACTCGAAGACCTCAGTACGGCCCACGTCTCCCGCGCCCTCCACGCGGCCTCCATCGCCAGCACCACCGGCGCCGCTCCCGCCACCGCCGCCCGCGTCGCCGGCCTCCCCTGGGCCACGGCCACCGCGCTCGACCGCCCCGACCAGCTCTGGACCATGCAGCGCGAAGTCGCCCGGGCGATCGCGGCCCTGCCCCCCGACCTCCGCGCGGCCGGCGCATACACCATCCAGGCCAACGGCGCCACCTACCACGGCGCGCACGCCACCCTCCC
>VXQO01000051.1 GCA_009838975.1 Gemmatimonadota bacterium
GCCCGCCCCGCCCCGGCGCTGGCCCGGATCCTCGCCGCGGCGGCCATCTTCGCCCTCCTCATCCCCCACCCCAACACCACCGCGGCCCAGCGCCTCCCCGACCCCTCGCCCGGTGAGCTCGCCGCGCTGTCGGTCCCGCGCTTCGCGATCGCGCCATCGCCCATCGAGCTGACCGGCCCCGTACGGCCCGGCGAATACCTCGGCGTGACCGGCCCGCGCGCGGCATGGCTCGGGCTGGAGACGGGCGAGGCCGAGTTGTGGGTGCATCCGCTCAAGGTGGGCAGCGGCTTCCGCCTCGCCTTTTCGACATCCGGTTACGGGGCCCCGATTCCCGGCGGGCAGGTGGCGCGCACGGTGCACGTCCGGCCCGAGATGACGACGATCACGTACAGCCACGCGGCGTTTCAGGTGCGGCAGCACATCCTCGCGCCCCGCGACACCGCTGCGACCGGCCTCCTCGTGCTGCTCGAGGTCGACAGCCCGGAGCCGATGGAGATCGTCGCCGAGTTCCACCCGGTGCTCAACTACATGTGGCCGGGGTCGCTCGGCGGACAGTACGCGTACTGGGACGGGGACCGGCGCGTCTTCGTGCTCTCCGAGAGCCTGCAGACGCGGAACGCCGTGGTGGGCTCGCCGTGGGCGACCAACTCGGTCGAGCATCCGGCGCATCAGTTGGGCGAGGCGCCGCGCACGATGGTCATCCCGGTGGATCCGGAGCGCGCGCGGGCGGAGTTCATTCCGATCGCCGTGGCGGCCGGGACGGTGCCGCGCGATACGGTGTTTGCGCGGTACGGGCGGTTGATTTCGGGCGCCGAGATGTTCTACCGGGACACGCGGGGGTGGGCCGACTCGGTGCTGGCGAATACCGCCTCGGTAGTGACGCCTGATCCGTCGCTCGACCTGGCGCTCGAATGGGCCAAGATCAACCTGGAGGAGCAGCGCGTCTGCAACCCGGACCTGGGGTGCGGCTTCGTCGCCGGCTGGGGACTGTCGGGTGACGGCAGCCGGCCGGGGTTCGGCTGGTTCTTCGGCGGCGACGCGATGATGAACACCTACGCGATGGACGCGCTGGGGCAGTGGGAGCTGGTGGCAGAGGAGCTCGCCTTCCTCGCGAAGTATCAGCGCGGCGACGGTAAGATCACCCACGAGATCTCGCAGGCCGCGGCCCACATCGACTGGTTCGACACCTACCCCTACGCCTACTACCACGCCGACACGACGCCTCACTGGATGTTTGCGGTCTACCAGTACTGGCTCGCCAGCGGCGACGACGAGCTGCTGCGCGAGCTGTGGCCGGCGTACCAGCGCGCGTGGGCGTGGTGCCTGAGCGCGGAGACCGACGGCGACGGGATCATCGAGAACACGGTGGGCGGGCTGGGCGCGGTCGAGGTCGGCGGGCTGGGCGAGGCGCTCCACCAGGACATCTACCTGGCGGGCGTGTGGGTGGCCGCGCTGGAAGGCACGCTGGCGATGGCGGAGCATCTGGGCGACGCGGAGCTGGCGGCGCAGGCGGCGCTGATCGCGCCCACCGCGCGCGTGACTCTGAACGACGCGTACTGGCGCCCCGACGTGGGCCATCATGCGTTCGGGATCCTGGCGGGCGGCGGCACCAACGACAACCTGACAGTGTGGCCGGCTACGGCGGCCGCCTTCGGACTGCTGGAGGACGAGCGGGCCCGGTCGACGCTGGCGCTGATCGCCGGCGACCGCGTGTCATCGGACTGGGGCGCGCACATGCTCTCGACCGAGAGCGAGCTTTACGACCCTCTCCAGTACAACATGGGCACCGTGTGGCCGTTCGTGACCGGCTTCGCGTCTTGGGCGCAGTACCGCTACCGGCGGCCGTGGGCGGGATTCCACCTGATGGACGCGATCAGGCAGATGACCTTCGACTGGAGCCTCGGCCGCCACGGTGAGCTCTTCTCGGGGAGCTTCTACCAGCCCCTCGACCAGACGGTGCCGCACCAGTTCTTCGCGACCTCGATGCTGGTGACGCCGCTGCTGCGCGGTGTCTTCGGGTGGGAGCCGGACGCGCCGAACGGCCGGGCGCGGCTCGCTCCGCAGCTGCCGGCGGACTGGGACGGGGCGTCGGTGCGCGGGTTGCGAGTGGGTGAAACGACGGTCGATGTGGACATCACGCGGCGCTGGACCGGCACCGGTGGGGAGCAGCGCGTGGTGGTCGGCACCGACGGGCCGCCGGTGGGCATCGATTTCGTGCCGGATGTGCCTGTGGGGGCGACGAATGAGACGGTGACCGAGTCCGCGGACGGGGGGTTCACGGCCACCTGGCAGGGTGGCCTCGCAGTGGCGCCGCCCCGTATCGACCTGCAGCCGGGGCAGCGCAGCACGGGCCTCCGGATCATCGACCTGGTCGCCGATGGCGGCGGATGGCTGCTGACGGTCGAAGGTACAGCCGGTCGTGACTACGACGTCCATCTCTTCGGTACGCCGGTCGACGCCGCCACGGACGATGCCGCCGCCACCGTGTCGAGCCGCCCGGGCGGCACCATCGGCGTCAGCCTTGCCGGCGAGGCGGGGCGCGTGACTGCGGTGTTGAGGCTGACGCCGAGAGATCCATGACCGGCCGAAAACCCTTCATGCGCCTGGTCGGACCACCGCCAGCGCCTTTCCAGGACCTGCCATGCAATTGCGTCGACTATCCAGGGGACTGAAGTCCGCGTTCGCCAAAACGAACGTCAGCCGTCGCGTGCGGGATTTCGAAGGATGGACGGACAGAGCGTTCGCCGCGGATGGCGGCGCAGCCGGCTACGACCACACCCGCACCGCTACGGAATACTACGACCTTTGCGGCGAATTGATGGTCTTCGGCTGGGGAGAATCCCTGCACTTCGCGCCGCTGTCGCCCGGCGAGAGCCTGAAGGACTCAAAGATCCGGCACCAGCGACAGATGATCGCCAAGCTGGAGCTGCGTGAAGGCATGACGGTGGCCGACATCGGGTGCGGGATCGGAGGCCCAATGCGCCGCGTCGCCCGTGAAGCCGGGGTCCGGGTACTGGGAATCAACAACAGTGAAACCCAGTTGAGCAGGGCCAGGTCGCTGAATGCCGAGGCGGGGCTCGATCACATGATCGACTGCCTTGCTTGCAGCTTCATGAATATGAGTTCCATCGCGGACGCGACCTTCGACCGGGGCTACGCGATCGAATCGACCTGCCATGCTCCCGACAAGGCACGGGCGTTTGCCGAAATCCACCGTGTCCTGAAGCCCGGAGCCCTTTTCTGGGGCCAGGAGATGTGCATGACGGATGTGTACAATCCCCACGACGATCGCCACCGGGCCATCAAGCGCGAACTTATGCGCGGCATCGCGCTCAAGGATATCGCAACGTTCGGGGAAGTGGACCGGGCTCTCGAAACCGCGGGGTTTGAGGTCCTGGAGGCAACGGACCTCGCTGTCGATGAGACCGGGCCAACCACGCCGTGGTATCAGCCCATGGAGGCCCGGCACGGGTGGCTCGGCAGCGCTCTCGTCCAGGCTCCCATGGGTCGCAGGATGTTCTTCTGGGCATCCAGGCTGGCCGAGCTTCTGCGGGTGTTCCCCAGGGGATCGGCGGAGGTTGTCGAACTCATGGATCGGACTGCAGATGCCTATGTCGCTGGCGGGAGAACCGGGATCTTCTCGCCGCTGTACTGCTTCCTGGCGCGCAAGCCCCTTGCCGGCTAGCCGCGCCGGGTGGTCACGTGCAGGCGGAGCGAGGACAGCGCGGGCACCAGGAACATCAGCAGGGCCGTGGTGAAGAGGATGCCGCACCCGATCGAGGCTGAGAAGGGGACGAAGAACTGGGCCTGAATGGCGTCTTCGAGAATCAGAGGTGTGAAGCCGAGGAAGGTGGTTAGCGAAGTAAGCATGATCGGACGAAAACGACCCTTGGCTCCCTCGATGATCGCCTCGCGCGCCGGAAGACCCTCCTCGAGTTCCTGATCGATGAAGTCCATCATGACCAGGGAATCGTTCACCACCACGCCCGCAAGGCCGAATATCCCGACAAAGGACTCGGCGCTCAACGCCACTCCCAGGACCCAGTGGCCCAGGATCACGCCGACGAACCCGAACGGGATGATGGCCATGATGATGAACGGCTTGGTATAGGAACGCAGCGGAATGGCTAGCAGCGCGAAGATAATCAGTAACGCTATTGCGAAACCGCGGTAGAGCGCGCCCAGGGAGTCAAGCTGCTGTTGCTGTTCGCCGCCAAAGGTATAGGTCAGACCGGGGTTCGTATCGACCAGTCCTGCGAGTATGGTGTTTTCCAGGATGCCATTGGCTTCCCCGGCGGAAATCACATTGGGGTCCACATCGGCGGTGACCGTGACGACGCGCTGGCCGTCCTGGCGACGGACGGCCGGCGGCGACATGCCCGGACTAAGTGAAGCCACACGGCTCACCGGTACCTCGGCACCGTTTTCCGTACGGAGCAGGTAGCTCTCGATGTCGGCGATCGAGTTACGCTGCTCTTCGGGCAGTCGGACGTAGACCCGGACTTCGTCGCGTCCTCGCTGCACCCGCAGGGCCTCCGCCCCAAAGAAGACGGCTCTCGTCTGCTGGGCCAGCGCGTCGAGCGTCAGACCGAGGGTTCGTGCTTCAGGCAACAGTCCCAGCTGAACCTCCGGGACGCCGGGCGTGTGGTCCGAGCGAATGTCAAAGACACCCCCCACTCCACGGAGGTCATCGACCACGGACGATGCGATCGCGACCAGGCGCTCCGGATCCGGATGGGACAACACGGCTTCCAACGGGTTGCCCAGCGTGTAGATCTCGCTCATGAAGGTGATCCCGCGCACATGGGGCAGGATGCCCACCTCCTCACGCCAGGCCTGCATGACTTCTCCCGACGTGATGCTCCGCTGCTGCGCCGGCAGGAGCTTGAACTCGATGGTGGCGATATTGGCTTCGGGGTTCAGGGTAGGCGAGGGGTTGAGGCCTCCAGTCTCGATCCGCGACCGCTGGCCGACGACAACCGTAACGCCTGATAGAAGCGGAGACGCATCTTCGGGCCGGCCCTCGGAGAGACGCTGGATGACCCGGTGACCGGCCGCCTCCAGGTCCCGTGCCACCGCGTCCGTCTGCTGCGCGGTGGTTCCGTCCGGCATCTGAAGGGTGGCGGTTACGAAGTCCCCTTCGACCTCGGTCGCGAAGGTGGTGGGCACGATGCCGGCCGGCAGCAGGGAAACGGTGAGTATGAAGAGAGCGACGGCTGCGGAAAGCGTTACGCCGGGTCGATCGGTCGCGAACCGCATCCCGTGATCCAGGGGACCCTGGATGAAACTGTTCAGCAGGGAGTCGACCCGACCCTGGATGCGGGCGATGAACCGCTCCGCGCCCGTGCGGGGCGCCCAATCGGGGCCGTGCAGATGGTGCGACAGGTGGTTGGGCAGCACCAGCAGCGACTCGACCAGCGAGATCACCAGCATGGCGATGACGATGATGGGCAGCGCCTTCCAGACTTCTCCGAACCCCGCGGGAATGAAGAGCAGGGGGACGAACGCAACGATGGTGGTGAGCACCGCAAAGATCAGCGGCACCTTGATCCGCCGCGCACCGCGGATAGCGGCGACGACGCCCGGAGTGCCTCGCATTCGTTCCAGATGGATATGTTCGGCGACGACGATCGCATCGTCCACGATGATTCCGATGGCAAGCACGAAAGAGAAGAGTGAGACGGCGTGGATGGCGATGTCGAACATCATCATGGCGGACAGGGCGCCGATCCCCGCAACGCCAAGGCCGACGGCTACCCAGAAGGCCAGGCGGACTTCCAGAAAGAGGCCCAGCGCAATCAACACCAGCAGCAGCCCCAGAGCCCCGTTCTTGAGGAGGAGGGCGGCGCGCTCCGTGAACGCCGTGGAGTCGTCGTTCCAGATGGTCACGCCCACGCCGTTGGGGAGTGAAGGGATCACTTCATTGGCTACGTGCTCCTTGACGGCACGCGCCACGCTCATGACCCTTTCGCCCTTCGCCCGGGATACCTCGACGAAGACTGCGGGCTGGCCCTGATGCCGCACGATCAGATCCGTGTCCTGGAACCCGTCACGCACTTCGGCAATATCGCCCAGGCGCACGACCGTGCCGTCGTCCCGGCTGAGGAGAACGATTTCCTCGAAATCCTGTTGGTCGTAGCTCTGGCCAAGTGTGCGCACCCGCACCTGGGACTCCCGGGTATCGATACTCCCCGCCGACAGATCCAGTGAGTTACGGCGAATGGTGTTCGCGATATCGATCAGGGTCAGGCTGAGAGCCCTGAGACGTTGCTGCGGCACCTCGATCGAAATCTCGTAGTTGCGCACGCCGCTCGTCGCGACCTGGGAGACGGAGGGAAGCGCAGCGAGGTCGTCTTCGATCCGGTACGCGAGTTCCTTGAGCGAGCGCTCGGGAACGTCGCCGTAGACGATCAGGCGAATCACGCTCTGGGCGTTGGTCATCTCGCGTATCTGGGGCCGCTCGGCTCCGCCCGGAAACGTCTGAATACGCCCGATCGCCGACTCGATCTCGTCTTTCTTGGCGCCCATGTCGGTGCCGGAGTTGACTTCAACCCTGACGGACGCCATCCCCGGCGCGGCTATGGACCTGACCGCCTTCACATCGGCGAGTCCCCTGACCTCGTCCTCGATCTTGACGACGATGGCCTCCTCCACCTCCTCGGGGGTTGCGCCGGGGAAGGGCACGGAGATCTCGAACTGGTTGAAGGGTACCTCGGGCCAGCCCTCCTGCTCGAGACCGGTCAGCGACACCAGACCCGCTGCGATGATCCCGAACATGAGCAGATTGGCGGCAACGCCGTTGCTCGCCATGTACGCAATGGGGCCGCCAGGCTCTCCGTGGTTGCTCGAGTTCCCGCTCATCTCCGTCAGGCCGGCAGTTCCCGCACCTGCTCCGCGATGAGGAACTTCAGCTTCTTGCTCGGCTTCATCGAGGGGAACGGATTGAACCTGAACCTGAAGTCCGCCGGGGACACCTTGACCGTGAAGTAGTGCGCGACCATCAGGAGATTGACGGCCAACTGCAGCTCCATCCAGCGGAAGCCTAGACACCTGTGCGTGCCCAGGCCGTACGGTGCATACCCGTGACCCCGATGCTCATGCCGCGGCGCCCGATAGCGGTCCACATCGAACTTGAACGGGTCCCGGAAGACGTCTTCCATGAAGTGCGGTGCCGTCTGCGCGATCAGGATTGTCGTACCCACAGGCAGTTCGTAGCCTTCGACCACGCACGCATTCATGACGGTGCGCATGGACATCGGGACAATCGGGTACATCCGCAGGCATTCCATGAGGAAGCGGTGGGTGAAGTCCAGCGCAGCAGGCGTGAAGTCGTCGCCACCCGGATCGCCGTCGCTGAACAGCGCGTCGGCTTCGCTCCGGATCCTCGCGTAGTCGTCAGGCCTTGACGCCATCGCATAGACCGTAAAGCTGAACGCGTCGCCCAGGTACACGCTGGCAATCAGTGCCGCGGACAGCGCGAAACGCAGGTTCGACTCCGGAACGAACTGCGGATCGCTCGCATTGAGGCTCAGCAGATCATCCGCGAGGTTGCGCGGGCACCCGGCGCGCTGCGCGGGCGTATGGACACTCTGGATGCGTCCCAGCAGCGTGTCCACGGCCCTGGCCCGCCGCTTCATTCCCGGAGTCTTCAGCATGAACCTGGGCAGGGCCTTCGTGATGTGAACGTTGAGCGCCCGTTCCTTGTATGTCGCCACGTCGTCGAAGATGTCCTGCGATTCCACGCTGACGAACATTGGCGAAATCTGCGAGTTGATCATTCGCCTACACATCTTCGTCGCGGAGAGGGTGTCACCGACCCGCCACTCCGCCAGGTGTTTCCGGGCATGGCGGAGAAGATCATCCATCTGATCCGCGAGTCTCCGGCGCGAGTACGCCGGCGCCAGGGCCTTGCGAAGCCGGAAATGATCCGCGCCATCCAGAGAGGGCAGGACGCCGGACGCACCGTAGACTTTCTCGAAATCGGCGAAGTAGTCCCTCGCTCTCAGGTGCATCCGCCCGTGCCGATTCGTCCAGCGGTTTATCTCGGTTCCCGCAAGGAAGACCATGGGCTTCCGGAGCGGCGGACGGATCTGGTACACCGGGCCATACTCCCTGGCGAGATCCGCAAAGAGGGCGGGGAGATTGCCGGCGCGCAAGTTTGGATTGAACAGCAGTTTGCGCATTGCGACGCGCGGGATGTGTTTGCTCAGGCGGGAACTCCGAAGGAGGGGTCCCGCGGCATTGTGGACAACCGCGGCGGCGATCGAGCGGCCGATCAGGTCCATCCTGCAAATGAACTCGATACGCTCCTCGGCCTCTTCATCGAGCTGGAACATGAACCGGAAGACATCGCAGGTATTCACAAGGCAAACAACGATGACGTCCCGCGGATAGGGAATCGCGTCGGTGAAGATCGCCTTGCCGATCCGCGTCTTGATGAACTGTCCGGCCGTGTCCTCCTCGGGATCGCCGTACATGTCCGAATGCCGCACGGTACGAGCCACCGTCCAGAAATCGCCGTCGTGGTGTTCCAGGATCTTGAGTTCGACCAGACGGTCGAGGGTCAGGTCGATGACGGATTCGGCACGGTGGGCCAGCCGTTCGATCCAGTACTGCGCGTTTCGTTGGACCGATTCGCTCGCGATTTCTTCCAGAATGGGATCCAGGGCAGGATCCCCGGTCTTCGACGCGTCGACCAGGAACAACGACTCCAGGTCCGTATCGATGCGCGAAAGCAGGGAGAGTTCCGCAAGCACCGCGCCAACGACGGCGCAGTTCAATCGCCAGCCGGGCACCTGGTGAAAGTAGCCGTTCTCCTCGTTGAGGAGCATCAGGATGAGTTCTTCGGGCAGGCTCAACTGCAGGGTGTGGAGCCCTTCCTCTGTCGCAACAGCCATCTGTCCATCACCTCCTGCCTGGGCGTTGACGGTCACCCTCGACCCTCTCCCGCCGGACGGCCGGCCACGCCCACCAATCCGAGCCGGCGCGTCGGCTCGGCCCGTGATCGCAGTTCCGGGTAGAACTGTCGACAATACAGGCGGTACCTCCCGATCGGACCGTCGGCCCGGGACAGCCGGGGCGGGACACAATACCGCTTCCGATTCCAGATAACCACGTCCTGCAGGACGAACCGCCTCTCCTCCGACAGGAAGAAGCGACTCATCAGCCTGTGGCGCAACGGCACGGGCAGGAACCCCAGGCCCACGAAGAATCGCCCCGGCCTGCGGATTTCCCGTACCTGGGTAACCAGCGTCATCTCGAGCCGCGTGTCTGCTACGGGCGTTGCGAGAACCCACATTCTCGCGCTCATGCCTACCGTCTTTTCGCGGATTTCGACAAATGAGAACCCCAGCCCATGGACGTGGGTGACGGCCGAGACTTCGGAGACGATATCGACCAGACCCGCGAACCGGCGGACGTTCTTGAAGTCGAAGCAACTCTTCAGGTAGGCGCCATCGATGGCCAGGGGAGCGGTCGGTTCCACGTCGTAATAGCCGTGCGTGTAGTCCAGGTGCTCCAGGTCCACGGAGTTCTCCGTCGTTTCCTGGGGATGGCCCCGGAAGCGCAACCTGGTGAAGCCCAAATTGCTCCAGTCCGAGCCCGTGGGGGGTTCCTCGGGCAGATTCCATTGCGGTTCTCTCCCGCCGCTGCCCCACCAGGCGAAGATCATGCCGAGAATCTCGTGGGTCTCGTAAACCCTCAATCGCGCAGCCTTCGGGGCCGGGGCATGCGGAACGGCAACGCACCGGCCGGTCGTGTCGAAGGTGAATCCGTGGAACGGACAGACCAGGCACCCGTCGCGCACCACACCACCCACCGTCGGTCCCATGTGCGACCCCAGGTGCGGGCAGTAGGCGTCGGCGACACAGACTCGACCTTCCTCGTCGCTCCAGGCGACGATCTCCTCGCCCATCCACTTTCTCTCGATCAGCTTCTTCTCCTCCAGGGTCTTGCGATCCGTGAGGAAGTACCATCCTTCGGGGAACGGAGGCAGCTTCTCGAGGACGCGGAGCGAACGGCCACTCGCATGCGTGTCCATGGCGCAATATAGCACGGGAAGTACCGCTTTTGTCCATTATTCCCGCAGCGAGTAGCTTCAGAAACAAATCAAGACAACCAAACATTACATAATGTCAAGTGTACATTACAAACGAGATGTCATGGGACACCCACGCCTGCATATGGGTGCTCTTGAAGCGCGTCGGTGGGCCGGCCTGGTGTTCGCTTCGGAATCGGACCACGGAATCGGCCTGCGTGTCGGTTTCACCGACGCCGACGGACGGCACCGCGATTTCGACGACTGGCACTGGATGGTCTCGCAGGTCGGCCCTCACGCGCCAGACGGCTCGTATGCGCGCATGGAGTTCGACCTCTCCATCGAACCGTCGCAGCGCTCGCGGCCAGCGGCGAGCACCCTGATCGTGGAGTGGTCGCGCCGAAATGACGCGGTGGCGCTGCGCGCGACAGCGAAGGCGCCCGGTCGCCTGATGGTGATCGGAGACGCGCCGTGGGGGTGGCGGGATCGATGGCGGGAGGAAACCGCCGCCGATGGTTTGTGGCGTGCCTCGGTTGGTGGTTTGGAGATCGCCGCCGCGTTCTCGCCGGAGACACGGCCATGCCGACCGCTGCGGCCGGGACGCGGCGAGCTTGCGAGATGCCTCGCTGTCGAGCCCGGGAACCCCTCTCGCCTGGCCGCCGTCGCCGCCTGGGGCGCTGAGGACCCGGCGACCCGCGCCACCGGACTGCTGGTTGACGTCGACACCTGGATCGACAATGCCCGCGCCGACTGGGATCGGCGCCGCCCCCGCTCCCCGGACGGCTGCGAGGGCCTGGTCGAGAGCATCGCCGACAACCTCATGTGGACCGTGCTGCTCCAGCCCAAGTCCGGCCGGCTCTACACGCCCGCCGGCCGCCGCTGGATCTTTCCGCGGCCTCGCGCGGCCTCCGGCGCCGGTTCGCCCGAGCCCGACGACTGGACCATCTTCGGCTGGGACACCTTCTTCAACGCGCTTCTCCTGACCACCGTCTCCGGCGAACTGGCCTGGTCCACCCTCCTCGCGGGCCTCGATACCCGCTACCCGAACGGCAACGTCCCCAACTGGCGCAGCCGCCGCGGAGGCACCCCCGACCGCTCCCAGCCCCCGGTCGGCTCCTTCGCCGCGCTGCGGCTCTACCGCATCCACCCGGACCGCCCGGCTTTGGCCGCCGCCTATCCCGGCCTCCTCGCCTGGTGCGACTGGTGGGTGGCCGACAAGGACGGACGACCGCGCCGCGAAGGCCTCACTCCGGGCCTGCTCTCGTGGGGTTCGGACACGGCGCGGGTCCCGCCTGCCGAGCAGGTCCCCGAGTGGGAGGTGGGAGCGAGCGGCCACCGGCGCGCGGCCTGGGAATCGGGCCAGGACGACCTCCCGCTCTGGGACGATGTCGAGTGGAACCCCGAACACCAGGTCCTCGCCATGTCGGCCGTCGACCTGTGCAGCTACCGCGCCCTCGACCTGGCGTGCCTGTCACGCATCGCGCGCATCCTGGGCGACGGCCCCACCGCGCGGCGGCTCGACGCCATGTATCACCGCCTCGCCGAGACGATGAACCGGACCCTCTGGGACGAGGCCGCCGGCCTCTACCTCGACGAGCTGCCTTGCGGGCGGTCGCAGCGGGTGGCAGCGTCGCACTTCCTCCCCCTCACCGCCGGGATCCCTTCACGGCGGCGTGCCCGGCGCATGGCCGACGTCCTGCGCGACCCGGCCCGCTTCTGGGGTGACTGGGTGCTGCCCACGATCGCGCGCGACGACCCCGCGTTCGCCGACCAGCAGTACTGGCGCGGCTCGATCTGGCCTCCCATGAACTACCTCGTGCTGCAGGGGCTGCGCCGGTACGGGTTCGACGACCTCGCGTCGGACCTCGCGTGGAAGGGCGCGCGCATGTTCCTCGCCGACCGCCGCCGCACCGGATTCTGCCGCGAGAACTTCGATGCGCGCACGGGGCGCGGGTGCGGTCAGCGGTTTCAGAGCTGGGGGCCGCTGTTCGCGCTGGGAGCGCTGGAACTCACCCCAGCACCGCTACCACGGCCTCCACAACCTCGTCGACCTGATCCCCGGTGATGACGAGCGGAGGCAGCAACCGGATCACCGTGGTGCCAGCGGGCAGCGTGAGAATCCCGGCTTCCGCGAGCGCGTCGATGTAGGGGCGGCAGCGTTCCCGTAGATCGATTCCGATCATGAGGCCGATCTGCCGCAGTTCGCGCACCCGTCCGGACAGCCTTGGGGCGCAGCGCTCGCGGAACCGCTCGCCCAGCCGCTCGGCGCGCTCGGCCAGCCGCTCCTCCTCCATGAACCGGATGGCGGCCAGGGCCGCCGCGCAGACGAGCGGATTGCCGCCAAAGGTCGTGCCGTGCTTGCCCGGCGGCGGCTGGACACGGTCGTTGGCCATGACCGCCCCCATCGGCACGCCGCCCGCGATGGCCTTGGCCAGGCAGAGGATGTCGGGCACCACGCCGTGATGCTCGCAGGCGAACATGCGGCCCGTGCGGCAGAAGCCCGTCTGGATCTCGTCGAAGACCAGCAGCGCGCCGGTCTCGTCGCAGATCTCGCGCGCGGCCTGCAGGAATTCCGGCGTGGCCGGGCGGATGCCGCCCTCGCCCTGCACCGGTTCGATCACGATGGCGGCGGTGTCGTCCCCGACCGCCGCGCGCAGCCTGTCCGCGTTGTTGAACGGCACGAACGAGAAGCCCGGGACGAGGGGCTCGAAGGCCTCCCGGTACTGCTTCTTGTGGGTCGCGCTCAGCGCGCCCAGCGTGCGGCCGTGAAAGCCCCGCATGGCCGAGATCACGCCGGGGCGCCCGGTTGTGAGCCGCGCGAACTTGATCGCGGCCTCGATCGTCTCGGCGCCGGAGTTGCAGAAGAACCCCCGCGACAGGCCCGGCGGAGCGATCGACGCGAGCTTCTCCAGCAGACGGGCCCGCGCATCGTTGTAGAAGATCCCCGGGCAGGCTACCAGTGTCCGCGCCTGTGCCGCCAGCGCCTCGGCCACCGCCGGGTTGGCATGCCCGACACTCGCTACACCAATACCGGCCACGCAGTCGATGTAGCGGCGGCCGCCGTCGTCCCACACCTCCGCCCCGCGCCCCCCGACCAGCGTGACGTCGCGCTTCGGGAAGACCTCGAGTGCGTATTGGCGCTCCGTGTCGCGGAACGTCATGCGACCACCGTGCCGTGGCCGGCCATGGCGTTCGCGATCGGGCTTGCCGTGCGCCCGTCGGCGATGAGCACCCTGGTCACGCCGGGCCGCACCACGCGGCAGATCGCCTTCATCTTGCGTGTCATGCGGCTGCTCTTCTGGTCTTCCCAGCGGGCGACTTCATCGGGTGCGATGGTGGGAACGACCGACGTCGGATCGTCGGGATCACGCAGCAGGCCGGGCGCCTCGATCAGCTGGATGACCCAGTCCGGGCTCAGGGCGTGGGCCAGCAGCGTGACGACATCGTCGTTCTCGGAGTTGATGGCGGCGTTGCGTTCGTCGATGATGGGCGCGGTGATGACCGGGGTGAAGTCGTTTTCCAGGAGCAGCCCAAGGAGCTTGCGGTTCACCGCGACCGGCTTGCCCGAAAGATCGCGCTTGATAAGCGTCTTGCCGCCCTCGCGCACCCGGATGCCCTTGTTGCGCGTGCCGCGCACCATCGCCCCGTCGAGGCCGCTCAGGCCGATGGCGTTCACGCCGTGCTGATGCAGCAGTTCGACGAGCCGCTTGTTTCGGAGCCCGGAGTAGGCCATCAACATGACGTCGATCATTTCCTCGTCCGAATAGACGCTGGAGATGCCCGAAACCGACGTGAGCATGCGCTTCTCCACCCCGAGGCGCCGGGCCAGCGAGTCGCGCAGGGCGTTGGCGCCGTGCACGATGACGATCCTGTCCTCAAGTCCCTTGATGTCGCGTGCGATGCCGGGGAGGTTGATCGATGCGCCCCCTCCGATCTTGATCAGCAGCATGTGCGCGTTTCCTGTCTGGGCGGCGTCAGAGAACGCCGGTGCAACCGTTGTCGACCGGCGTCCACGTGCCCGACCGGTATGGTTCGGAGCACAGGACGTACGCGGCACCCTTGCGGGCGGTGTGCATCTGAAAATAGGCGGGGTTCTCGCGAAAGCGCGATGCGTAGTGCACCCGGCGGGCCGTATCCGCCACGACCAGGTTGGCCGCCCGCAGGTAGCGGGTCCTCCGTTCGATCGCGTCGAGACCGCGTTCGAGGGCTTGGCGGAAGTCTCCGCGGTCGAAGCGCTTGACGAAGTTGAAGACCTTTTCGGCGCCGATCCGCCCCCGCTCCCTGATCCGCACGCCGTGCAGCTCGCCGTTGAAGGCGAAGACCCGCTCCCCGTCGAAGAACGGCATGTTGTTCTCGACGCGGATCCCCTCGTCGCGAAAGGCGCTCCGGGCGTGCGCGACGAGCAGCGTGGTGTGGCCGGAAGGGCGCGCGGTGTCCTCCCAGATCGGGGCGATGTCGTGGTGGAGGCGCCAGCGGCCCTCGTCGTTCAGCCAGGCGCAGCCCCAGCCGTGGCCCTGGTATTCCTCGCTGTGGCGGGCGATGTGGGCGAGGGCGGCAAGGTGCTCCTCCATCTCGAAGCCCTCGTCGCTGCGGACGCAAAGAAGGCGGCACACGGGGTCGGGCCCTTCCGCGCTCAGGCCGGGTGCAGGCCCGGGAACTCCAGCCCGCGCCGCTCCGGGAGCCCGTGCATGATGTTGAAGGCCTGCACCGCCTGCCCCGCCGCCCCCTTCATCAGGTTGTCGATCGCGCCCAGCACGACGACGCGGTTCGCGTTGCGGTCGGCCTCGAAGCCGATGTCGCAGTAGTTCGACCCGGCCAGGATGTTGGGATCGGGGTAGCGGTGGATGCCCGCGCGATCCTTCACGATCCGCACGAAGGGCTCGAGCGCGTAGGCGCGCCGGTAGATCTTCCAGAGCGCCTTGTCGTCGATGCCGGCGTGGCGGTCCACGAAGACGTGGCAGGTGGCGAGGATGCCCCGCACCATCTCGACCGAGGTGGCCGAGAAGTGGACCGGGCCGGGCAGCACGGCCTCGATCTCGGCCATGTGGCGGTGCCCGGTGGGCTTGTAGGACCGCATCGCCCCGCTCCGCTCGGGGTGATGGCTCGCGTCGCTCGCGCGGTTCCCGGCCTCGCTCGACCCGACCTTGACCTCGACCACCGCCGACTGCGCCACCCCTGCCTGGTAGAGGGGGCGGAGCGCGAGGATCGTGGCCGTGGCGTTGCACCCCGCGCACGCCACCAGGCTGGCGGCGCGGAGCTCGTCCCGGTTCAACTCCGCGATGCCGTAGACGAAGCGGCCGAGGAGGTCGGGACGCGGGTGCGTGCGCCCGTAGAACCGCTCGTAGACGGAGGGGTCGGTGAGGCGGAAGTCGGCGCCGAGGTCCACGATGCGGTCGGCCACCGTGCGGAAGTCGTCGATTCGGCGCGCCGACTCCCCGTGCGGGAGGCACGAAAACAGGACGTCGCAGTGAGAGAGCTCACCCAGGCGCACGAACCTCAGCCGGGTGAGGCCCCGGAGGTTGGGGTGGGCCCGGTGCACGAACTTGCCCGCCAAGCGTTCGGAAGTGACCTGCACCACCTCCACGTCGGGGTGGGCGAGCAGGATGCGCAGGAGTTCGCCGCCGGCGTAGCCGGATCCGCCCGCGATCGCGACGTTGATCACGCGGTGCTCCATGGCGTGCGCGCCGGCCGGATCACCGGACCGCCCCCGCCAGGTACGACACGATCCGCTCCGGGATGTTCACGCCGGTGACCTCGATGCTGTTCCTGAACTCCATCGTGTAGTTGACCTCGTTGACGAGCAGTCCGCCCGCCGTCTCGAAGATGTCGACCGCCAGCACGCCGCCCCCCATCGCGTCGGCCGCCCGCAGGGAGACTTCCGCCAGCTCCGGGGTGACAGGGCAGTTCGAGGCGCGGCCACCCCGCGCGGTGTTGGTGATCCAATGCTCGGAGCTGCGGTAGATCGCGGCTACACATTCGTCGCCGACCACGAAGCTGCGGATGTCTCGACCCTTCTTCTCCACATACTCCTGCACGAAGAATATGGAGTGGTGATAGCTCCCCAGGATGGACTTGTGTTCCAGGATCGTCTCGGCCGCGTCACGGTCGTTGATCTTGGACAGCAGCCGCCCCCACGAGCCGACCGCCGGCTTCAGCACCACCGGATAGCCCATCTCCTCGATGGCTGCGAGCGTGGAGTCGGGCGTGAACGCGATCCGCACCGCCGGCTGGGGCACCCCGTTCTCACGCAGCGACGCGGCGGTGAGGATCTTGTCGCCGCACCGGCGCGCCACCTCGTACGCGTTGACGCACGGGACGCCGACCCCCTCGTAGAGCCTGAGCGCGTGCATGGCGCGCGAATGGTTGATCGACCGCTCCAGGACGACGTCGACCTCCGGCCGCGCCTCCAGATCGAACACCAGCCGCCGATCGTCGAGAAACACCACCTCCATGTCGCGGCGCTTGCGCAACTCCGCAATCAGGAGCTTCTCGTCCTTGCGGATCAGGGAATGCAGGAATCCGACCCTCATCCGGCCGCTCCGATCCGCCGCCCTGCCAGCAACTGCACGCCCGGACCTGTCGCGGATTCCTCACTCACCCCAGTCTTCCTCCATCTCCGGCGCTTCGCCGAGCGTGATGGGATCGAGGGCGAGGATCTCGAGTTCGGTGCCGCACTCCTCGCATTCGAGGAGCTCCCCTTCGACCGGGTCGTCGGAGATGGTGACGCTCGCGTCACAGACAGGACAGTTGCACATGGCTGCCGCCTTGGAACGGTGTGCACGCGGTGAGTTGAGGGGCGGTTAATCTAGCAGTCCGCGGATAATCCCGCGTGAGCGCCGAGAGCGGCGAGGCGAGGCGTCCGGTCAGTCTCCCGATTCCCCCAGCGCCGAAGTCGGAATCTCCCGGGCCTCGACCGGCCGACCGGCACGCGTGACCACGTACGCCTCCATCGCGCGGTAGGCCGGAAGTCCCAGCGATTGGAGCAGGTCGGCCGTCTCGCGGTTGCGGGCCACCACGCGCTGCCAGAATTCGCGCGGATCGGCGCCCGGGAAGGGAGCGGAGTCCTTCTGCGACTCGTGGCGGAAGATGGCCTGCACCTTGCGGCGCAGCTCGTGCTCCGACAGAGGCACCAGCACGGTGGCCTCGCTGATCCCCCACTCCTGCCAGGCGCCCCGGTAAAGCCAGTACCACGGCGGCTCCCCGGTGTAGCGGGCGAGCGAGCGCTGGACGGCCTCGAGGCACATGCGGTGCGTGCCGTGCGGGTCGGAGAGGTCACCCGCGGCGAAGACCATGGTCGGGCGCACCTCTTCGAGCAGCGCGTGGACGATGTCGACGTCCCGCCGCGAGATCGGGTTCTTCCTGACCTCCCCGGTCTGGTAGAAGGGCAGGTCGAGGAATCGGGCCCGGTCCCCCGTGAGGCCCAGCGCCTCGATCCCCGCCGACGCCTCGCTCTCGCGGATGACCCGCTTGAGGTCCTGGACCGCCGCGGGGTCGATGTCGCCCGGCTCCTTTCGCGCCAGCGCGTCTTCGATCGCGTCCATGACCCGCTCGGCCTGCTCCGGGCCGCCCAGGTCGATGACGTGAGCCGCGCGCTTCATGAAGTCGAGGTAGCGCCGCACTTCGTGGTCGAAGACGGCGATGTTGCCCGAGGTCTGGTAGGCGACCGTTACCCGGTTCCCGTTCTCGACCAGCTTGGCCAGCATGCCCCCCATCGAGATCACGTCGTCGTCCGGGTGCGGCGAGAAGACCAGGACTTCGTGGCCGCGCGGGAGACGGCTCTTGCCCCGGATCTTGGCGATGAGGGTGTTGAAGACGTCGCCGTTGAGCGGCTCGGCAGACCGGTGGCGCGCCACAAGCGAGGCGAGGTGGTGGGCGCGGTAGTCCTCGTTGGCGAGGTGGAGAATGGGCTTGCCGGTCTGCCGGCTGAGCCAGATCACGGCGTCGGTCTCGAGCCGCGCCGTCCACTCGACCTCCTGTACCAGCCATGGCGTCCGGATGCGGGTCAGGTCTTCCGCGGCCGCTGGGTCCAGGTAGACGGTCGCGGCGGGGTGCTGCTGCAGGAAGGTCGCGGCCACGTCGGCGTGCACTTCGCCTTCGACGCTGCGGTGCACGATCTCGGCCTTGTGCTCTCCCGTCGCCAGCAGGATGACTTCGCGCGCCTCCAGGATGGTCGCCACCCCCATCGTGATCGCCTGGGGCGGCACGTTCTCCTCGCCGAAGAAGTCGGCCGCGGCATCGGCGCGAGTCACGGTGTCGAGGTAGAGGAGGCGGGTGCGCGAGTCGCGAACCGAGCCCGGTTCGTTGAAGCCGATGTGCCCGCTGCGCCCGATGCCCAGGATCTGGAGGTCGATCCCGCCGGCCGCGCGGATGCGGCGCTCGAAGTCGGCGCAATGCGCCTCGACCACGTCTTCCGCGAGGTCGCCGCGCGGGATGTGGCAGTTCTCCCGGGGGATGTTGATGTGGTCGAAGAGGTTCTCCCACATGTAGCGGTGGTAGCTGTGGATGCTCCCGGGCCGCATGGGGAAGTACTCGTCGAGGTTGAAGGTGACGACGTTCGCGAAGTCGAGGCCGTCTTCCCGGTGGAGACGGATCAGTTCGCGGTAGACGCCGAGGGGGGTGGATCCGGTGGCGAGGCCGAGTACGGCGGCGCGCCCGTCGCGGGCGCGGCGCCGTATGAGTGCCGCGATCCGCCCCGCCACCTCCGCCGCGATGCTGTCGTGGTCCGGCAAGACGCGAACGGGGATCCGTTCGCGTCTTGCCGGGGTGGATTCGGTCATGGCTCCGCTAACGCGCTGTGGGTGCACCCCGCGAACGAGGCACCCGGAGGGTCAGGGAGCCTCTTCCGCTACGGGACCTTCTGCTCCGGCAACAGAACGAACTTCGCGTATCGGTCGGTGCGAAGATAGCGAATCGCGGCCTGCCGCACCTGCTCGGCCGTCCAGCCCTCGATGAGTTCGTAGCTGGGCACCACGCCCAGATCGATGCCGAGGCGTTCGTAGCTCGACAACTGGCTCAGCCAGTAGCGGTTCTCCCGCAGGTTGGTTTCCTTGGTCCGCCTCTGCGTTTCACGCACCTTCGCAACGGTCTCCTCGTCCGGCCCCTCCGCCTTGATCCGCTCGATCTCCTCGAACGCCACCGAACTCAACTCTTCCGCGCGCTCCGGCGCCGAGCCGAAGCTGATGCTCACACGGTACTCCTGGTCCGGCCTTTCGCTGATCCTGGCGGAGACGCCAACCCCGTAGGTACCTCCGAGGTCCTCACGAAGCAATTCGCGGAGACGGATGTCCAGAACGTCGGCCAGCGCCGAAATGGCCATCGATCCCTCGCGCGAGTACTCGGCGTCACCCGCGAAAATGATCTGGGTGCGGCTCTTGGGCTCGAGCCCCTTGTGCACGACCTTTTCGATCACGCCCGGGGGCGGGTCTATCCCCAGGTCTCGCCAGTCCTCGACCCGATCCAGGTCGGGGAGAGCGCCGAGGTACTGCTCCACCATCGGCCTCATGGCCGCCGGTTCGAAGGCCCCCACGAAGTAGAACGTGAAGTCGGATGCGTCCGCGAAACGGTCCCTGTACACGTCGAAGGCTGCGTCCAGGTCCGCCATTTCCAGGTCCTCGATGACCTGGGAGAGGCTTCGCGACCTGGGATGCCCCTGACTCATGGTTCTCGAAACCGTGTCGCTCAAGGCGAATTCGGGGGTCGCCCCCATGTTGCCGAAAATCCCGGTCTGCATGGTCCTGAAGGCCGAGAAGGCGTTCTCGTCCAGTCGCGGCGAGTCGAAGTACAGGTAGATGAGCTGGAACGCGGTCTCGAGATCCTTGGGCGAGGCCCTGCCGCTGAGGCCCTCGCTCAGCGACCCGATCGAAGGCGAAACGGAAACCGCCTTGCCTGTGAGCTTCTTCCGCAATTCCGTCTGGTCGAAGTCGCCCACGCCCGACTGACCCACCACCGGCCCGGCCCATGACGTCACGCGGTAGACTTCGTCCGTCAGGAGGGAACTGCCTCCGGGACTCGTCGCCGAGAACAGGATTTCGTCGTCTCTGAAGTCGGTGGGTTTGAGCACGACGCGGACGCCGTTCTCGAGGGTCCATATCGTGACGCCCACCTCATCGACCACCTCCTCGGAAGCCACCGCAGACCCCTCGGGCATGACCGGGAGCAGTGGAGAGTCGGTCGACGCGTCCTCGTAGGGCGCGATGTCCTTGCCGCCTATCGCGGCGAACACTCCCGAGAGGTCACCCGCGGTGGGTACGTCGAGGCCTTCCTTCTCCGGCGAATCGACGAGAATCACGCGGCCCTGCTCGTTCAGCCATCCCTGCGCCACACTGTTGGCCTCCTCAAGCGTGATCCCGGGGAGTAGCCCCTCCGAGAGGGCCACCCGGGTCTCGACGCTCGGGTAGGGATTGCCCTCGAGGAAAACCTGCACGTATCGACTGGCGAGCAACGCCGATTCCTGGTTGTCCTTCTCGGCCAGACTGCGCTCGTTCGACCGGCTGATCGCAATCTTGCGCCGCTCCAGCTCGCTCTCCGCGAAACCATGGCGCACGACCCGCTCCGCTTCCGTCAGCAGCGCGTCGAGCCCACGCACGATCCCGCCTTCCGGAACGAAGGCCGTCAGCTGATAGGCGTCCACACCTCTCACGAAACCACCCCCGCCCGAGCCCGCGATCACGAACGGCGGATCGGCCTGCAGCCGGAGTTCGTCGAGCCTGGCGTTCAGCATGCCGGAGTACACGCTCCGCACCAGGTTGCGCCGGAAGTCGGCCACGGTCCCCTGCGGGCTCGGCAACTGCTTGTACATGACCCCCACCCGGCTCTGCGGCGCCTCCACGTCGCTGGCGATCGCCACACGGGCGGGGTGATCGACCGGAACGTCGGCCTCGAATCGCGGTCGCGGGTCCGCGGGGCCCTCGATTCGGCCGAAGTGCTCCTCGATGATGGTCCTGATCTCGTTGCCGTCGAAATCGCCGACCGCCACCACCGCCATGAGGTCGGGCCTGTACCAGTCCTCGTAGAAGCGCTGCAGCCGCTCGGCCGGGGCCGACTCGATAATCTCCGGCTTGCCGATCGGAAGACGCTCGGCGTAGAGCGACCCCTCGAACATGATCGGGAACTGCTTGTCCTGCATGCGGGCGCCGGCCCCGCGCCGCCCCCGCCATTCCTCAATCACGACGCCGCGCTCCTTGTCGACCTCCTCGGGGTCGAACAGAACACCGTGGGCCCAGTCCTCGAGGATCTGGAAGGCGGTGGCGAGGATTCCCGGATCGTCCATCGGAACCTGCAGCATGTACACGGTCTCGTCGAAGCTCGTATACGCGTTGACATCCGGTCCGAACTGCATCCCGATCAGCTCAAGGTAGTCGACCAGTTCCTGTTTCTCGAAGTTGACCGTGCCGTTGAATGCCATGTGTTCCACCAGGTGGGCCAGTCCGAGCTGGTCGTCGTCTTCGAGGATCGATCCCGCGTTGACCACAAGCCGCAGCTCCGCGCGGTTTTCGGGCTGGTCGTTCTCCCGGATGAAATAGGTGAAGCCGTTGGCCAGTTCGCCGGTCATCACCGCGGGGTCGGGCGGGATGGGATCGCCCGGGTCCGGCACCTGGGCGGACAGGGCCGGAGCCCAGACACCCGGCGCGCACATGGCCGCCAGGGCGATCAGACTCGGGAAACGGACAGGCAACGGCGAGCAGTGGTGCTTCATCGGTGGTCCTCCGACATGAGGTTCCTGAGGGGTATAATGACTCGTTCCGGCCCAGTGCAGGTGGCCGGATTTCAGGCCAGGGCCCAACTCAAGATACTACGTCAATGAACCACTAGACATTTCCGCCGGCGCCGCCAAGGCACCCCCTGCCGGCCAGCGAGGAGAACGTCTCACCGGCCACGATGACATGATCCAGCACGGGGATGCCGAGTTGATCCCCCGCCCCGCTGAGCTGTCTGGTCACCTGCAGATCCTCTCCGGACGGTTCGGGATTGCCGGACGGGTGGTTGTGTACCAGGATCAGCGCCGCAGCCCTCAGGACTATGGCGTCGCGAAAGACCTCACGGGGGTGGATGAGTGACGCGTCCAGAATGCCCCTCGTCACCTGGCGCTGACAAATCGGTTCGTTCTGGGAGTTGAGGAGGAGGACGTGGAACTCTTCGTGCGGGAGGTGGGCGAGCGCCGGAGCGAAGAGGTCGTGCACGTCGGCCGGTCCCGTGATCGGGTCTTCCCTTGTCGGTCGGGCCGACCCTATCCGGCGCCCCAGTTCGATGCCGGCCACGATCCTGGACGCCACGGCCGGACCGATGCCCGGTACTCCCATCAGACGCCCGAAATCCATCCGCGCCAGCTCATGCAACCGTCCTCCGGAAAGGTCGAGCACCCGACCCGCCAGGACCCGGGCCGGCTGTGCCCGGCTGCCGGCCCCTATCAACAGCGCCAGCAGTTCCTCCTCGGAGAGGGGACTGGGACCGTACCGCTGCAACCGCTCCCGGGGCCGCGCCTCCGGGGGCTGGGCCGCGACCCCGGCCAGAGCCTCGATCTCCACCCGTGGCGGTGTCACTCCCGGCGACCCGGCGGCTAGCCGTGTCGTCCGCAGCACTTCTTGTACTTTCGTCCGCTTCCACAGGGGCAAGGCGCGTTGCGCCCCGGTGCCTTGGCCACGCTGACCGGGGCCCGTGATCGGGCTTCTTCGCCCCGGTTGGTCGCCAGCCGGCGGACATCCGGACCCGCGGGACCCGTCGGTGCGGCCACAGGGCCGGGGACCCCGCGTCGGGCCGCGGGCGCCATCCCCAACGAATCCGTAGCCGCCCCTGTCCCCGATGGTCCTGGCGCCGCGGGCGGCAACCCCGCGCGGCCAGCCGCAACGCGCCCGCGAGCCGGCGACCCCAACCGGTCTGCGGATGGTCCCGAATAGGTCATTCGTCTCATCGGCGGCGGCCGCACGGCGGGACGTTGCTCCAGGCGTACCCGGAAGCACTGCTGGGTCACCGTGCGACGGATGTCGTCCATCAGGTTGACGAACATCTCGTAGGCGTCCTTCTTGTATTCGACCAGGGGATCCTTCTGCCCCCAGCCACGGAAGCCGATGGACGCCTTGAGGTGGTCGAGATCGTACAGGTGATCCTTCCACTTGCCGTCGATGGTCGAGAGCATGACGAAGCTCATCACCCGCTCACCGTGTTCCCCGAAAGACTCGATCTTCCGTTCGAACGCATCGCGGACCGCCGACTCCGCCACCGTGAGCACCTCTCCGCGATCCACGTCCTCCGGATCCTGCTCGTTCTCCAGGGGTGGAAGCACGGTATGCAGATCCAGCAGCATGCGCTGTCTCAGGCCGCCCACCTCGATGCCCTCCTCGAGCGCGGAGTTGGGCAGGTGCTCTTCGAATACGGTGTCCATTGTGTGGCGCACCATCTCCCAGATCTCGCCCTTCAGGTCTTCGCCGCCCTCGAGGGCAAACAGGCGGAGGTCGTAGATGACTTCGCGCTGCTGGTTCATCACATCGTCGTAGTCCAGCAGTCGCTTGCGCGCCTCGAAGTTGTTGCCCTCGACGCGCTTCTGCGCCCTGCCGATGGAACGGGTGACGAGTGGGTGCGTGATGACCTCGCCCTCCTCGGCCCCCATTCGCTCCATGGCGTTCGCGATGCGTTCCATGCCGCCGAAGAGACGCATCAGATCGTCCTCGAGCGACAGGAAGAACTGTGACGCGCCCGGGTCGCCCTGGCGGCCCGCACGGCCTCTGAGCTGCCGGTCGATGCGGCGGGCTTCGTGCCGCTCCGATCCCAGGATGTGCAGTCCGCCGACTTCGATGAGGTGGTCGTCGGGCTTGCCGTCGAGGTCCTCGTAGCGGTTGGGATCGGTCGGGGCCACCGTCTCCAGCTCGAGTCCGCGCTCGCCGGCCCACCATATGGTGCGCTCGTCGGTCACGCCGGGCCCGAGTTTGATGTCGGTCCCGCGCCCCGCCATGTTCGTGGCGATGGTCACGGCGCCGGGCCGGCCGGCCTCGGCCACGATCTCGGATTCGCGCTTGTGCTGCTTCGCGTTGAGAACGTTGTGGGGTACGCCGCGCCGCTTGAGCATGCGTGAAAGCGTTTCCGACACCTCCACATTGGTGGTGCCGACGAGGACCGGCAGTTCGAGCCGGTTCAGGCGTTCGATTTCGTCCATGAGCGCGAGGTACTTCTCGCGCCGCGTGCGGAAGATGAGGTCGTCCCGGTCGTCACGGGCGATGGGTCGGTTGGTGGGAATCACCGAGACATCGAGGTTGTAGATCTGGTGGAACTCGGTCTCCTCCGTTTCTGCCGTCCCGGTCATCCCCGCAAGCTTGTCGTACATGCGGAAGTAGTTCTGGATGGTGATGGTGGCCAGCGTCTGGGTTTCCCCCCTTATCTCCACCCCTTCCTTGGCCTCCACCGCCTGATGCAGCCCGTCGCTCCAGCGGCGTCCCGGCATCTGCCTTCCGGTGAACTCGTCGACGATTACGATGGCCCCGTTCTCGCCGATGATGTAGCGCTCGTCCTTGTGGAACAGCGTGTACGCCTTGAGCAGCTGGTGAATGACGTGGATGCGCTGGGACTTTTCGGCGTACTCGGCCTCCAGCTCCTCCATGCGGGCCCGCTTCTCATCGACCGAGAGCTCCTCCTCTTCCTGGATGTCCCCCATGACTTCCGACAGGTCCGGCACCACGAACGCCGCGGGATCGCCCGGAGAGAGTTCGTCGAGCCCCGCGTCTGACAGATGGACGTTGCTCCCCTTCTCGTCCATCGCGAAGAACAGCATTTCGTCGACTTGGTGAAGGCGCTTCTCGCGCATGTAGTCGCCCTCGACCTTCTGGACCAGCTTGACCACGCCCGGCTGGTCGGCGAAGAGCTTCATCAGGCGCTTGTTCTTGGGCCCGCCCCGCTTCGCGGCCAGGAGCTTCTCGCCGGCCCCGTATTCGTCCCCTTCGGACCCGAGTGCGCGCTCCGCCTCGGCGACAAGACGGTTGACCATCCGGGACTGCTTCCGGTGCAGCCCGCCCACCACCGGTGCCATCTGCTTGAAGGGCGTAGACGTATCGCGCGTCACCGGCCCCGAGATGATGAGCGGCGTCCTGG
Source organism: Gemmatimonadota bacterium (assembly GCA_009838975.1). Taxonomy (GTDB): domain Bacteria; phylum Gemmatimonadota; class Gemmatimonadetes; order Longimicrobiales; family Gaopeijiaceae; genus Bin94. Next base: position 25,112 of record VXQO01000051.1, read on the forward strand.
CCTCGTCGATCAGGATCGAGTCGACTTCGTCGATGATCGCGTAGTGGTGCGCCCGCTGGACCCTCTGCTCCAGGGTGTGCACCATGTTGTCACGGAGGTAGTCGAAGCCGAACTCGTTGTTCGTGCCGTAGGTGATGTCCGCGTTGTACGCGCCCCTTCGCTCCGGCGTGCCCGGTTCGTGGAGGTCGATGCAGTCGACCGTGAGGTCGAGCAGGCTGTATATGGCCCCCATCCACTCCGCGTCCCGCTGCGCGAGGTAGGAGTTGACGGTAACGAGGTGCGCGCCCCGCCCCGCCAGTGCATTCAGGTACAGGGGCATGGTAGCGACCAGCGTCTTCCCTTCGCCGGTGGCCATCTCCGCGACCCGTCCGCGATGCAGCTGGATGGCGCCGATGAGCTGCACGTCGTAGGGGATCATGTCCCATTCGAGCGTCTGCCCCGTGACCTTGACCTGGCGGCCCATCAGACGGCGGCAGGCTGCCTTCACGACCGCGAAGGCCTCGGGCAGGATCTCTTCCAGCGCATCGGCGAGCCTGGCACGGTAGTGCTCCTCGAGCCGGCCGATCTCGACGCTCAGCTCTTCCCTTTCGTCAGAGTCGGCGGCGGTTCGCTTCCGCCCGCGGAGCACTTCGATCTCGTCGAGGATCTCCTGGGTTTTCGCCGCGATCCTGTCCTTGAACTCCTGGGTCTTGGCACGCAGTTCCTCCTCGGACAGGGCTTCCAGCGCCGCGTAGTGCCCGTTGATCTCGTCGACGAGGGGTCCCAGGCGCTTCACCTCACGCGCGTACCGGGATCCGACGATTCTCTTCATGATGCCTTTTATCATTGCTTCCCCCTGATTCGCTCTTTTGCCGGCTCAGCCGGAGGAGTCCTCCACCGCCGGTCCGGCCTCTCCCGCGGCGGCAGGTGCTCCATAAAGCCCTTCACTTTCAATTATGGTCAGAACCGCGGGCGCTACCATGTCTCGAACGGACAGGTTCCTCCCGACCCGCCCACGCACGCGCGACGACGAGGTTGCGACCGCTGTTACCGGTATCTTCCGAAAGCTCACTCCTCCATGGCCGGGGTGCGGACCATCGTTGCCCGGCCTGGTAGCGACGATGACTTCGGCCAGATCGGCGATCTCCTCCGGCTCCTTCCAGCGATCGAACCGGCTGAAGAGGTCTGCTCCCACGATCAACGAGAGAGACCAGTCGGGATGGTCCTCCTTCAGCTTTCTCAGTGTGTCGACAGTGTAGGACACGCCTCCGCGCTCCAGTTCCAGGTCACAGAGTTCGAACCTCGGCTCCTTGCGGATGGCGGCCGCGACCAGGCGGCGCCGTATGGCACCTGCAGTGATCGTTCGGGCCGCCTTGTGCGGCGCAATCGAAACCGGAACCCAGAGAACGCGGCTGAGCCGTGCTTTCTCCAGGACTTCCCTGGCCACTATCGCGTGACCGATGTGAGGCGGATCGAAGGTCCCGCCAAACACCCCAACGCGCATGCTGCCATCCTTTCGGGCGTCCCGTGGTCAGGTCACCCCCAAAGGGGGCCATTGGCACGGGTTAGCCGGAAGCGGGCGGGGCTCTGCTCCTGACGGTCGGGACCGTGTCGCTCGCTACCGGTAACAGCAGTTCCTGCGCCTCGGGCGAGTCGGGATATGTATTCAGCAGGCGCCGTCTGAACTCCTCGACCTGGTCCTCCCATCCCCATTCCTGGTAGATCTCGACCAGACGGGCCATGGCCTGGGGCGTCGCGTCGGTGTCCGGGTACGATTCCAGCACGTAGAGAAAGACGTGCTCGGCGGATTCCAGTACTCCTCGCTGGAGGTAGAAGTAACCCTCCTCGTATGCCCTCCGGCCAAGCTTGTTGTGCATCTCCAGCGCGACTGCCGAGGCCGAGTCGCCGTGAGGCGTGCCCGGGAAGTCGCCGGCGACGTTCCGGCAGGTGGTCCGTGCCTGAATGGTGTATTGAGGGTCCCTTTGTGGATGGGGCGACATGCCCGCATACGACCTGCACAGTCCCATGTAGGCTTCCGGCGCCCGTTCGTGGTCCGGATACACCTGCACGATGCGCGTGAATTCGGAAACGGCGCTCAGGTACTCCTCTGCGTTGAAGAAGGACCGGGCCAGGTAGTGACGTGCCTCGACGGCTTGATCGAAGCCGGGAAACGTAAGGACCAACCGCTCGAAGGCGCGTCGCGCTTCACCCCAGTCCCCGTCCTCGAACGCCCGCTGCGCGTGCTCGTACAGCTGTTCGGCCGTCCACCCGGAGTAGGGCGGTGCCGACGCGCAGGCTGCGCCCAGCAGCCCCACGAGGGCGCCCGCTGCAACCGACCGCGTCAGCACGGGCCGTCACCTCCTGCGAAGCGGATCTGGTCGACGCGCTGGCGGGCCTGACGGGCCAACGTGCCGGATCCGGACACATCGACCACCGCAACCATGCCGTAGGCGGCGACCGCGGCGTCACACTCGCCCAAACGGGCCAGGATGTCGGCCTTTTCGAAGTATGCCTGCGGAAGCGTGGTGCGGGGCTCTTCGAGTTCCAGCACCAGGTCGAGGTAGCCGAGCACTTGCCCGAGGATGTCTTCCGCGTCGGCGTCGTCCGCCACCTCCTGTACGCCTGTCTCCGGGATCGGGGGCTCGCTGGAGAGTTCGGATCCAACGGTATCCGCACGCTCGGCAGCCGCGCGCGCCAGCGCCTCCTGAAACGCCGGCTGCGCAATGTGCTCCTGGGCCAGCTGGAACGCGCAGGAGCCCACATACCAGCGGGTTTCGCGTTCGCGGCGCCGCGCCAGTTCGATGAATTCGTCGAAGAACTCCAGCGCGCGCTCACAGTCGCCGATTTCCTGGTGGGCGAGTGCGGCCTCGAGGACGATGTCGGGGTCGCGTCGCTGGCTGCCGAGCACCCTCAGGTAGAGTGGCTGTGCCCGGGTGTGCTGACCGCTGTTGCTGTAGTGCCGGGCCATCGGAAGCACGAGATCCTCGACAACGATCCCGGGCCGGAAAAGGGCAGCCGTTTCCATCGCCGACGCGCCACCGTACTGATCGCCGGCGGCGAACGCCTCCCTGGCGCGTGAGACGAAATCGGATACTGCCTGTTCAGCGTGCGTGCTGTCCTCGCGCACCGCCTCGTCGTAGAGAACTCGTGCCTCGTCCACACGTCCGAGTATCGCGTAGGTGTGCGCCGTCCTGAGCGTCGCGTCGATCCCCGGATCCTCTCTCATGTACAGCCGGTACTCGGCGAGAGCATCCTCGTAGTCCGCGCGGGCAAAGGCCCGGTCACCCCGTGCCCGGGGTGTTTCCAGACCGTCTTCCGTGTCGCAACCGCCAACCAGGACGGCGAGGCCCGCGATCATGGCGGCACGCCACCCGGAGCGGACGCGCCGGTCGGTCTCCTTCACCCCTGGCAATCCCGATAGTTGTCGTTCGTCCACCTGTCCACTTTGCGCGAGGCCGCGACCCGGCGAGCGATTCCCGGATCCGGCTGTTCTTACAATCTGAAATATAGAGCGTTCCATTCCCGCGATGATCCCGGTCAGTCTCCGAAGAGCGTGCGCGACTTCGCATCCGGCCGGTCCACGAGTTCGCGGAACCAGTCGACGGTCTTCCGCAACCCATCGCGCAACGTGACCGTCGGCGCCCACCCGAGCTCGCGCCGGGCCACCGAAATGTCGGGGCGGCGCACCACCGGATCGTCCACCGGCAAGGGAAGAAAGATCGGAGGAACCGAGCTGCCCGTGGCCTCCATCACCAGCGAGACCAACTCGCGGATTCCGCACTCCTCGGGGTTTCCGATGTTCGTGGGGTCCGCGCGAGATGATCGGTAGAGCTTGAAGATACCCTCGATTTCGTCGTCGACGTAGCAGAACGACCGGGTCTGCGACCCGTCCCCGTACACCGTCATCGGTTCGCCGCGAAGTCCCTGCACGATGAAGTTGGAGACGACCCTTCCGTCGCCGGGGCGCATGCGGCTCCCATAGGTGTTGAAGATCCTCACGATCCGGGTGTCGAGGCCGTGAGCGCGGCGGTAGGCCATGGTCATCGCTTCGGCATACCGCTTCGCCTCGTCGTACACGCCCCTGGGCCCGACCGGGTTGACGTTGCCCCAATAGCTTTCCGGCTGGGGATGGACCTGCGGATCCCCGTACACTTCGGACGTCGACGCCAGGAGATACCTGGCCCCGTGTCGCAAGGCCAGTCCGAGTGTGTTGTGTGTCCCGAGTCCGCCCGCCTTCAGCGTCTGGATCGGCAGCTCGAGGTAGTCGACCGGACTGGCGGGCGACGCAAAGTGCAACACCCCTTCCAGGTCGGAATCGAAATGGAGGGGTGTGCTGATATCGTGTTCGATGAGCCGAAAACGGGGGTTCCCGTCCAGGTGGGCCAGGTTGCCCGCGGACCCCGTCACGAGGTTGTCCACCCCGACAACCTGGTATCCTTCACTCAGGAATCGGTCGACGAGATGTGAACCCAGGAAGCCGGCGGCACCGGTAATGAGGACGCGCACCGGCCTAGCCGTCCTCTCGGCGACGCGCGGGAGGCCGTCCCACCGAGTAATACTCGAAACCGAGTTCGCTCATGGTGCCGGCGGAGTAGAGATTCCGTCCATCGAAGATGATCGGCCGTCCGAGCAGGGTTCGGATCCGCGCGAAGTCCGGCCTGCGGTACGGATTCCACTCCGTATGGATGATCAGGGCGTCGGCACCGTCGAGAGCATCGTAGTTGAGGCCGCGGTACTCGATCGCGTTGCCGAGTATGCGACGCGCCCGGGACATCGCCACCGGATCGTGCGCGACAACCCTGGCGCCGCGATCCAGGAGTCCGCGGATCGTCACCAGGCTGGGCGCTTCCCGCATGTCGTCCGTGTTGGGTTTGAACGCCAGCCCCCACACCGCGAAGGTCCTGCCGGTCAGGTCGTCCCCGAAACGGTGGACGCACCGCTCCAGGAGGCAGCGCTTCTGCCTGGTGTTGATCGCTTCGACGGCATCGAGCATGGAGGCATCCACCTCCAGTTGCTTCATGGTTCGCGCCAGAGCCTTGACGTCCTTGGGGAAGCAGGAGCCCCCGTATCCCACCCCGGGAAAGAGGAAGGTGGGGCCGATCCGGCGATCCGAACCCACGCCGAGGCGGACCATGTCCACGTCGGCACCGGTCCGTTCGCAAAGGCGGGCGATCGAGTTCATGAAGCTGATACGCGCCGCGAGCATGGAATTGGCGGCATACTTGGTAATTTCGGCAGAGGCGATGTCCATGACGAGGATCTCGTTGCCGGTCCGTACGAACGGTGCGTAGAGGTCTCGCAGCACTTGGGCGGCCCCTTCGTCGTCGACCCCCAGCACCACTCGGTCCGGCTTGCGGAAGTCACTCAGCGCCGCGCCTTCCTTGAGGAATTCCGGATTGGAACAGACGCGAACCGGGTGCTCCGTCTCGGCCTCGATCGCCTCACGCACCAGACGGGCCGTCCCAACCGGGACCGTGCTCTTCGTGATGACGATTCTCTCGCCGTCCATGGCGCGACCGACATCCCTGGCGGCCGCGATCACGTGACGCAGATCCGCGGAATCATTTTCGTCCGGGGGGGTGCCGACCGCGATGAATATGATGTAGGACTCGCGCACTGCCCAGGCCACGTCGGTGGTGAACTTGAGGCGTCCCTCGGCCACGTTCTGCACCACCAGCGATTGCAGACCCGGCTCGAAAAACGGGATCTCTCCATTCCTTAGAGCATCGATCCTCTCCCTGAGGATGTCTGCGCAGATCACGTCATTGCCGGTCTCGGCAAGGCACGCACCCGTTGTGAGCCCGACATATCCGCTGCCGAGCACTGCAATCTTCATGAAACCCCCAGTTGAATCCGCGTTTCGGAACCGACGGCAGGGAAGTCGGATGCCGTTGGTGGCAGCCTCACCCCTTCACGATCCACCGCTGTGGCCGGGCGGTATCGACGGCTTCGGGAACCGACGCCGTCAGGTTCCGTGCGTCTACCAGGAGCTTTGATCGCCGGAAGATCCTCCGTGCGTCGAAGCTCGAGTGATCCGTGACGACCACGACGATGTCGGTCTCGTTGAGCAGGCTGTCGTCGAGGGGCACGGACTCCCTGGACCGGCCGTTCGGCAGGTTCCACCGAGGGACGTGCGGATCGTGGTAGCAGACCTCTGCTCCGTCCCGCTCAAGCAGTTCGAGGACCGCCATCGCGGGCGACTCGCGAACATCGTCCACGTCCTTCTTGTAGGCGACCCCGAGCAGGAGGACTCGTGAGCCATTTACGGGTTTGCGCGCACCGTTCAGTGCATCCCTCACCTTCCCCACGACGAAGGTCGGCATTTCCGCGTTGATTTCCGACGCCGTGTCGATGAAGCGCGTGCGGTAGTCCAGTGTCCGCATCTTCCAGGACAGATAGTGCGGGTCCACCGGAAGGCAATGCCCACCCAATCCCGGGCCGGGGGTGAATTTCATGAACCCGAACGGCTTGGTCGCCGCGGCGTCGATCACCTCCCAGATGTCCAGCCCGAGCCTGTCCGCGATGACCGCCATTTCGTTTACGAGCCCGATGTTCACGGCCCGGAAGGCGTTCTCCAGGATCTTGGTCAATTCGGCGGCCTCGGCCGAAGAGACCGTGACCATCTGGTCCACGAACCGTGAATAGAAAGCCGTACCTGCTTCGGTACACCGCGGCGTGATGCCGCCGATGACCTTGGGCGTGTTGCCCGTCTTCCAGATCGGGTTGCCCGGGTCCACCCGCTCGGGCGAGAAGCAGAGGAAGAAGTCCTTGCCCACCTCCAGGCCGCCTTGCCGCAGGATGGGCAGCACCACTTCACGCGTCGTGCCGGGATAGGTCGTGGACTCCAGGACGATCAGTTGACCGGCCACCAACGCCTCCGCCACGGCATTGGCCGCGGCGAGGATTGCGGTGATGTCCGGATCGCGGGTCCTGGAGAGCGGCGTCGGAACGCAGATGGCAATCGCGCCACACTCCGAGAGGCGCGTCGCATCCGAGGTCGCTTCGAGCAGACCGCCGCGGCGCGCCGCTCTCACGTCGTCGTCGGTGAGGTCCGATATATGGCTGTGCCCGGCGTTGACTCCGTCGACTACCCGGGTGTCAACATCGAACCCCACGATCCGGACGCCCTCTCCCGCCGCCTGAATGGCGAGAGGAAGTCCGACATATCCCAACCCGACCACCCCGAAGGTGTCCGCCCGGGCAGATTCGGGGTTCATCGAGTCCCGACCATCCGCAGGCAGATCCCGAATCGCCTTGCCGGTGACCCAGCGTGGATCAACCGCGCGCTTCCGATCCGGATTGACCGCCGTTCAGGAAGAGGAGTCGTCGGACCCGCCCTGGGCGTCGGAGACCGAAATCACTTCGATGAAGTCGAGGGCGAATTCGGCCTGCATGCGATCGCCTGCCTGCGGGAAACCGCCGACAGCTTCCCATGCGTCGAGAATCGAGTCGGACATGGCTACGACCGAGCCCGTCACGTTTATTGAGCCGCCGCTGACGATTTCGACCGAGTCGGCAAGGGCGGACTCCATGAAGCGCAACAGATAGGGAGTGCCGTTCTCCAGACTCGTCCACGCGCCTTGAGGCCCCAGAAGGCTACTGACGGAGATCCCCTCCAAAGTGATCTCCTCGCCGATGTAGCTGCTCGTCCCGGCAGAAAAGTCCGCGAACGCGACGACATTGACCGCCACGTCCTCCTCGGGTTCTTCCTCGACCACCACCTCGGTAGGTTCGGCCGTGACGGAGAGCCAGTACAGAAAGCCGCCGATCGCCAAGAAGCACAGTATCATCAGCGGAGTACCCAACTTCGCCGCTCCCGCGCGGGATTTCAGGACCGTTGCCATCTGCCTTCCTCATCCGTGTTAGGGTCTGGAACCGAAGAGCCCGATCCGGGCTTCGCACACCGCGAGATTCTAATCTACCAACTCGATCAGCGCCATATCCGCACCGTCGCCCTTGCGTGTCCCGAGCTTCAGGATGCGGGTGTACCCCCCGGGCCGTTCGTTGTAGCGCGGACCCAGATCGTCGAAGAGCTTCCCCAGGACCTCGCGGTCCGCGATCCGCCGCGCCGCGAGCCGGCGCGCGTGAAGGTCGCCCCGCTTTGCGAGGCTGATCAACCGTTCTGCGTACGGGCGCAGTTCCTTGGCCCTGGCCGTCGTCGTGCTGATCCGCTCGTGTCGAAAGAGCGATGTCGCCATGTTCCTCAGCAACGCTTTTCGATGGCTCGGGGACCGCGACAGGCCTCTGCCCTTTTTCCTGTGGCGCATGGTTTTTCGTTCCCGGGGCCGGAAGCCCTCTATTCGCCCGCCCCGGCAGGAGTCTTCTCCTCGATGAAGAAGAGACGCCCGTCGTCGCGACGTTCCACCTTGATTCCGAAGCGAAGACCGTGCTCATCCAGGAGATCATAGATTTCCTTGACCGCCTTCTTGCCGAGCTTCTCTATCGACAGTATCTCGGCCTCCGTGCGGCTCACCAGATCGCCCAGCGTATTGATGGACTCCAGCTTCAGCTTGTTCCGAGAGCGCACGGCCAGTTCTGCAACATCATCGACCGAAGTCTCGAAGAGCCTGGCCATCTGTGGCGGCACGGGCACCGCCTCGACCGTCGTGGCTCTTGGAGGGCCGCCTTCCGTGAAGTAGAGCATGTACTCCAGGTGCCTTCGAACGAGCTCCGCCGAATAGCGGATCGCGCTCTCGGGATCGATGGACCCGTCCGTCTCCACGTGAACCGTAAGGCGGTCGAAGTCCGTGCGCTGCCCCACTCTGGTCTCCTCAACCGTGAAGTTGGCACGGAGGACCGGATTGTAGATGGCGTCGATGCGAACGAGATCCACGGGAGAACTCCTTGGCACCGGGTGCTGGTCCGCCAGGACGAAACCTCGTCCCTTGTTGACATGGAGTTCGATGTTCACCTCGACGTCCTCGGCCAGCGTGAGGATGTGATGGTCGGGATCGTGGATCGTGACCGACGCGGGTCCCCGAATCATGGCGGCCGCGACCGGCCCGGCCTTGGCGGCACGGATCTCCAGGACCGCTTCATCCACATCGTCGTCCATGCTCAGCACCAGGTACTTCAGATTCTGGATGACCTGGTGGACATCCTCGACCACGGACGGAATCGTCTGATGTTCGTGGACGACGTTGCCGATCCGAAACGCCCACACCGCCGTCCCGCGGAGAGAGGACAGCAGCACGCGGCGGACGGAGTTGCCCAGCGTATGTCCATATCCACGCTCCAGAGGTTCCAGGACGAAGTCCGCCGACTGACCGTCCTCCGATACTTTTGCGATTTCTACGCGTTCCGGCAGCACGAGGCCGGTAAGATCAATCTCCAGACTCAACTCTGTGTCCCCCTGGTGGCGTTCAAGTGTTCGCGGGTCGATGGGCAAGGTCGGATCGGACCCACCCGCCCATACCTACTTGGAATAGAGTTCGACGATCAGCTGTTCCTGCGCGGCAAGCGGGACTTCGCCGCGGGTGGGTTTCCTGACCACTCGGCCGACCCGGTTCTTCTCGTCAAGGGCCAGCCAATCGAGCAGTTGGGGACGTGAGCGGGCACCGAGGCTGGCTTCCACCACGTCGAGCTCGCGGGATCCCTCTCGCAGTGCGACCTCGTCTCCCGCGGCCAGCCGGTAGCTCGGGATGTTCACCGTGGCGCCGTTGACCTGAACGTGTCGATGGCGGACCAGTTGCCGAGCCTGTCGCCGGTTGGCGGCCAGACCGAGGCGGAAAACCACGTTGTCCAATCGGCTCTCAAGCGCAACGATGAGGTTTTCGCCGGTAACCCCAGGCCTTCCGGCCGCATACGCGAACAGGTTGCGGAACTGCTTCTCGTGAAGGCCGTACATCCGCTTGACCTTCTGCTTTTCCCGCAGTTGGACGGCGTAGTCGGACTGCTTGCGTCGACGCGCCGCGGCAGGACCGAGGTGTCCCGGCGGATACTGGCGGCGTTCGACCGGACACTTCTCGGTGTAGCACTTCGTGCCCTTGAGGAAGAGCTTCTGTCCCTCCCGGCGGCACTGCTTGCAAACGGGACCTGTATATCGTGCCATGAACTGATTTCTTCCGTCAGACGCGGCGTTTCTTTGGTGGCCGGCACCCATTGTGAGGCAGCGGCGTAACGTCGTGGATGGACTGGATGTTGAGACCCGCGGCGGCAAGAGCCTGTATCGCGGATTCGCGGCCGGACCCGGGACCCTGCACCCGAACCACCACATTGCGGACCCCCATGGCGACCGCCTCCCTGCCAGCCTGCTCTGCCGCCATCGTAGCGGCGAATGGGGTCGACTTCTTCGATCCCTTGAACCCGGCTGTTCCGGCAGAGGCCCAGACGAGTGCGTTCCCCGCCTTGTCGGCAATCGTGATGAGCGTGTTGTTGAAGGTCGCCTTGATGTGAGCTACACCGTCGGACTCCACGACCTTCTTGGTTTTCCTGGCTCTGGTCGATCTGGGGGTGGCCAAACGACTACCTTCCTCCCTGGAATGGCGTCACAGTGAATCCCGCTACTTCTTGGGCGCCTTCTTCTTGCCGGCGATGGCACGCCGCGGGCCCTTCTTGGTCCGGGCGTTCGTGTGGGTCCGCTGGCCCCTCACCGGCAGTCCCCGTCGGTGCCGGAGACCCCTGTAGCAGCCGATGTCCATGAGCCGCTTGATGTTCATGGAGACTTCGGTGCGCAGGGCGCCCTCGACCTTGTAGTTGGACTCGATCTCCACCCGGAGTCGACTGGCGTCCTCGTCGCTCAATTCGTAGGTACGCCGATTCGGATCGATCCCCACCGCATCCAGGATTTCTCTCGATCGGGTCGCACCCACACCGAAGATGTACGTCAGCGCTATCTCGATGCGCTTGCCTCTGGGCAGGTCGACGCCCGCGATTCGTGCCATGTCCGGTTCTAGCCCTGTCGCTGCTTGTGGCGTGCATTGCGGCTGCAGATCACGCGTACCACCCCGCGGCGGCGAATGACACGGCAGTACTCACACATCGGCTTTACGCTGGTCCTTACTTTCACTGGCTCCAAACCCTCCTGATCGGGTCGGGATATTCGTTCGGGGCATAGCTTATTAAGGTAATCATCACCGATTCCTGGCGGTAGTGGTCAGACGGGTGCCGACCCCGGATGCAGGCTGCTGGTCTCCACGGTTCGGTGGGCCGGGCCGATCCCAGATGCCGCCTCCGGTCAGGATGGCAGGGCCATCCGCCGTAACCGCCACGGTATGTTCGAAGTGAGCCGAGAGACGACCATCGGCTGTGGTGACGGTCCACCGGTCGGCAAGCGTCACGATCTCTTCCGTCCCGGCCGACAACATCGGCTCAATCGCCAGAACCATCCCGGTATGAAGGCGCACGCCGCGTCCCGCACGCCCCCGGTTGGGTACCTGGGGTTCTTCGTGAATCTGGCGGCCGACCCCATGGCCCACGAGGTCACGAATGATCGCGAGCCCGGTTCCACGCACCCTGTTCACGACCGCGGCTCCGATGTCGCCCACATGGTGGCCGGGCCTGGCCGCCGCAACCGCGAGCCTAAGGGCGTCGCGAGTAACCGCAAGAATGTGCGCAGCGTCATCGCCGATCTCACCAACCGGGAAGGTATAGGCGGAGTCGGCACACCAACCCCCCTGCCTGACTCCGACGTCGATCGATACGATGTCTCCCTGACGCAGCCGCCGTGTCCTCGGGATCCCGTGCACGACCTCGGCATTGACGCTGATGCAAGCACTGCCCGGGAATCCATAGAGACCCTTGAATGCGGGCACTGCCCCGTCGTGCGAGCGGATGTAGGTGTCGGCGAAGCGATCCAGTGCCGCCGTCGTGACCCCTGGATGCACGCGCGGCTCCAGTTCGGCGAACAGCGCCGAGATGATCGCACCGCCCCTCGCGATCGCGTCGATCTCGGCCCTCGATTTCAGGTGTATCGCGGCGGCGCGCTTTCTTGCTGCCATCCGCTAAACCCCCACCGCGGCTCGCAGAGCCGCCTGGACTTCGTCGATGCCGCCCGCGCCGTCCACCCGCACCAGCCGGCCGTTGACATCGTAGTATCCGACAAGTGGGGCAGTGGTTTCGCGGTAGACCGCAAGACGGGTGCGCACGGTATCAGGCTGATCGTCGGCCCGATGTATCAGCCGCTCGCCGGTGTCGTCGCAGAGGCCGTCCCTGCGGGGAGGATCGAAGTAGATGTTGTAGACGCGCCCCGAAGGCGACGACCGGCGCCCCGAGATCCGCCTGAAGAGAATCGCGTCGTTCGCTTCGAGGAGCGCGACGCGATCCACCGCGCGGCCCGCCGCGGCCAGCACCGCGTCCAGCGCTTCGGCCTGAGCGACTGTACGCGGAAAGCCGTCGAAGATGACGCCCCGCCCGGGGTCCAGGCCAGCCAGGTGCTCCCGTACCAGGTCGACGATCACTTCGTCGGGGACGAGTTCGCCCGCGTCCATGTACTCCCGGGCTTCCAGACCAAGCGCGGTCCCCTGCCTCAGCGCCGCCCGCAACAGGTCGCCCGTTGAAACGTGGGCCCAGCCCAGAGTCCGGCTGAGGCGAACCCCCTGCGTACCCTTTCCAACCCCTGGAGACCCCAGGAGGACGACGATCATGCCGGCGGTTTCCACCAAACGGTTCCCTACATGTACCGCTGGCGACCGCGCATCTTGACCCGGCCCTTCTTCATGAAGCCGTCGTAGTGGCGCAGAAGCAGGTGCTGCTGTGCCTGCTGAACCGTGTCGAGACCGACTCCGACGACGATCAGGAGACTCGTGCCTCCAAACGCGAAGTTCTGAATGCCGAAGATATCGAAGATGAAGAAGGGCACGAGGGCGATGAAAGCGAGGTACATCGAGCCCGGCAGCGTGACCCGGGTGAGGATCCGGTCGATGTATTCGGCCGTGCGGGCCCCGGGTTTGACACCGGGGATGAACGCACCCTGCTTCTTGAGATTCTCCGCGAGATCCACCGGATTGAAGATGATCGCCGTGTAGAAATACGTGAAGAAGATGATCAGGATCGCATACGTGATGTAGTAGGCCCAGTTCCCCGGCTGGAAGATGGCCGCCAGGTCGGATATGAAGCCGATCGAACTGAACGCCGCGAGCGTCCCCGGGACTACGATGAAGGACTGGGCGAAGATGATCGGCATCACGCCCGCAGAATTGATGCGCAGCGGGATGTGGCTCTTCTGGCCTTCTCTGATGCGCCCCCGTCCGACCACCTTGCGGGGGATCTGCACCGGGATTCTGCGGGCCGCCATCGTCATGCCCACGACACCGGCCGTGATCCCCACAAGGATGGCCAGGAGAACGACGACCGCGAACAGGCCGATCTCGCCCACCATGAGCGATTCCCAGGTTCGCGCAATGGCCCCCGGAAAGCCCTGGATGATCGAGAAGAAGATCATCAGCGACATGCCGTTGCCCACGCCGTGCTCCGTGATCTGCTCACCCAGCCACATCACGAAAACGCCGCCGACCGTGAGCGTTACAACCGTGGTGAATACGAAGGACCCCCCCGGAGCGGGCACGGCGCTGCCCAGTCCCTGCAGGAAGTTCGCGTAGGCGAAGGCTTGGATCACGCACAGCAGAACGGTCGTGTATCGGGTCCATTGAGTCAGCTTTTTGCGACCCTGTTCACCCTCCTTCTGGAGCTTCTCCACCGTGGGGAAGACCGCCGCCAGCAACTGGAACATGATGCTCGCGGAGATGTAGGGCATGATTCCGAGTGCGAGGATCGTCGCCCGGCTGAGCCCCCCGCCGACGAACATGTCGTAGACGCCGAGAAACGTCTGTGAGAACTGGCCGGCCAGCTGCTGGAGAGCCCCGACGTCCACACCCGGAACGGTGATGTGAGATCCGATCCGGTAAACCAGCATGATGAAGAGCGTGAAGAGAATCTTGCTCTTCAGCTCCGGAGCCCGAAACAGATTCGGGATCGGATTGGCCATCGCCGCCGCCTACCCCTCCTCCCCGCCGTGCGGGGAAAGTATCGTCACCGAGCCGCCGGCGCCTTCTATCTTCTCGCGGGCGGCACCACTCACGGCGTGCACGGAACAACGGATCGGTTCGGCAACCTCGCCCGTGCCGAGTATCTTCACCGGAGCACGCAGGGTCCGGATCAGGCCCGACGCCTTCAGCGTTTCAGGGGTGGCATCGCCATCGAGAATACCCAGGTCACCGACGTTCACGACCTGATACTCGACCCGGTTGCGGTTCTTGAAGCCCCGCTTGGGGATGCGACGCTGCAACGGCATCTGGCCGCCCTCGAACCACGCGGGGACGCCCCCACCCGAGCGGGAGTTCTGTCCATCCTGCCCACGGCCGGCCGTCTTGCCGCTGCCGGACCCCGGGCCCCGGCCCAGGCGCTTGCGCGCGCGGCGTGACCCCTTTGCGGACTTGAGGTTGTGCAGTTCTATCATCGCTCAGTCTACCTCCGTGACCTCGAGCAGATGGTCCAGTTTCGCGATGATCCCGCGAATCGCGGGCGTATCGTCGTGGACCACCGACTGCTGGTGCCGTTTGATGCCCAGCGCGTCCAGCATTCGCTGCTGGATCTTCTGGCGACCCAGAGCGCTGCGCACCTGCGTGATCCTTATCTGCCTAGCCACCTTGCCGTACCCCCAGCTGTTCGACCGTTACACCCCGGGCAGCGGCGACATCGTAGGCTGTCACCAACGACTCCAGACCGCTCATGGTGGCGCGCACCACGTTGATCGGGTTGTTCGTCCCCAGGCACTTGGTCAGGACGTCGGTAATACCTGCTGCCTCGAGAACGGCGCGTACCGGACCTCCCGCGATCACGCCGGTACCCGGCGCAGCCGGCCGCAACAGAACGCGTCCGGCTCCCCAACGCCCGATGATCTCGTGCGGGATGGTTCCGTTGACTACCGGCACCTTCACCATGTTGCGCCGAGCCTGCTCAAAGGACTTCCGAATGGCCTCGGCCACTTCGCTTGCCTTGGCGTGGGCGGTTCCCACCCGTCCGGCCTGGTCGCCAACGGCCACGAGCGCCGTGAAGGAGAACCGCCGACCACCCTTGACCACCTTTGCCACCCGGTTGATGTGAATCAGGTTTTCGACCTGCTCCCCGGCGTCGCGCGGCCCCATCTTGTCTCTGGCCATCAGAACACCAATCCTCCTTCCCGCGCGCCCTCGGCGAACGCCTTGACGCGGCCGTGATAGCGATACCCGCCACGATCGAACACTACCTTCGTGATGCCGTGCTCCCGTGCCCGCTCCGCCAGCAGCCGGCCCGCGGCCTTCGCGGTTCCGACCTTGCCGTTCCCGGGGCTCTCGGGCGGGTTGCGCAACTCTGGGGCGAGCGTCGAAAGCCCCACCAGTGTGTGGTGGGCATCATCGTTGATCACCTGGCCCTCGATATTGCGCAGTGAGCGGAAGACCGCGAGGCGTGGCCTCTCGAGCGTGCCGTACACCTGCTTTCGAATCCGGCTGTGGCGTCGATAGCGTTGCAGCCGCCGGCTCTTCCTCAGTTTGCTTGCCTTGATCATGGTCGTTCGGTCCGTCACTTTCCGGCCGTCTTGCCGGCCTTGCGCCGGACGTATTCACCCTGGTATCTGACACCCTTGCCCTTGTACGGCTCCGGCGGACGAAAGGACCGGATCACTGCGGCGGTGTGTCCCACCTGTTGTTTGTCCGCGCCGCTGACAATGATCGTCGTCGGATTCGGGGTCTCGAGCCGGATCCCGTCCGGCGCGGGAAAGTCGATGTTGTGCGAGAAACCCAGCCTGAGTTCCAGGCCGTTCCCCCTGGCCTGGGCGCGGTAGCCAACGCCCACGATCTCAAGTGTCTTGCTGAAGCCCTGGCTGACACCCTTCACGATATTCGCAATCAGCGCTCTCGTCAGTCCGTGCAGCGCCCGATGCGCCTTCTCGTCGGTGGGACGCGTGACTACGATCGTCTTTCCGGGTTCGTCCTGCCACCCCACGACAATGGGGGAGCGGACATCCAGTTCCAATTCCCCCTTCGGTCCCCTGGCTGCGACACGCTGTCCATCAAGCGTTACGGTCACCCCTGCGGGAACCTCCACGGGCATCTTGCCGATACGTGACATGAGACCTCCTACCAGACCTCGGCCAGAACTTCGCCGCCCACCCTGGCGGCGCGCGCCCCGCGGTCGGACAGGAGCCCCCGCGAGGTAGACAGCACCGCCATACCCAGGCCACCTCGAATTCTGGGTATTTCGCCGACGTTCACATACCGGCGGCGCCCCGGGCGCGACACGCGAACGATGTGGCGGATTACGGGCTTCCCCTCGTAATACTTCAGGTACACGCGGACGAGGCCGTGCCGTCCGTCGTTCAGGACCTTGTAGTCGTAGACGAAGGCGTTCTCCTTCAGAAGCCTTGCGATCTCGACCTTCAGCTTGGACAGGGGTATATCGGCCCACCGATGGCCCGCCTGGCCGGCGTTGCGGATTCGCGTGAGCATGTCCGCGATGGGATCGGTCATCATGGTCGTTTGCTCTCTCTTCGTCAGTTCCGTGCCCCGATGATCACCGGGATCTCCCCACGGAACGGGAATCCCAGCTGTCGCAGAAGGGCGTAAGCCTGGTCGTCCTTGTTGGTCGAGGTCACCACCGTAACGTCCATTCCATGGATCCGGTTGACCTTGTCGTAGTCGACTTCCGGGAAGATGATCTGCTCCCTGATACCCACCGTGTAGTTGCCCCGACCGTCGAAGGAGCGAGTGTTGAGTCCCCGAAAATCACGAATCCGCGGAACTGCAACGGACACGAACCTGTCCAGAAACTCCCACATGTTCCGCCGACGCAGGGTAACCGAAGCGCCAACCGGCATGCCTTCACGCAATCTGAAGTTCGAGATGGACTTGCGGGCCCTCGTGATCACGGGCTTCTGTCCCGAGATCACCGCCAGCTCGCCAGCCACCGAATCTATGAGCTTGCGATCGCGGCTACCCTCTCCGACACCGACGTTGAGGGTCACCTTCACGACCTGCGGGATCTGATGCGGGTTCGCAAAGCCGAACTGTTCCTGGAGGGCCGGTTGCGCCACACCCCTGTAGTGCGCCAGCAGTCTCGGTTCTTTCATGCTCTCATGGTCTCCGTCCATTGAACGCGACGGATCAACCCGGCTTCGGGACCGGGTTGCCGCTTCTCACCGCGATTCGTTCCTTGTAGCCATCGGGTTCCACCCGCATGCGTACGCGGCTGGCGTCTCCGCTGGCGGGATCCAGCAGCATCACGTTCGACAGGTGGATGGATCCCTCGAAGCTGATGATACCGCCCTCCGGATTGGCCTGGGACGGCTTCGTGTGGCGTTTCCTCATGTTCACGCCCTGCACGACCACACGGTTCGTGTCCTGCAATACCCGGAGCACCGTCCCCTCGGCGTCGCGATAGTTGCCGCGAATCACCCTGACACGGTCGCCCTTCACGATCCTGGTTCTGGCTCTGGCCATGTTCTAGAGCACCTCCGGGGCCAGTGAGACGATTCTCATGTACCGCTTTTCCCGGAGTTCCCGGCCCACTGGCCCGAAGATGCGGGTTCCCCGGGGCTCCTTCTGGGCGTTGATCAGCACGGCGGCGTTGTCGTCAAAGCGGATGTAGGTGCCGTCGCGCCGACGCATCTCCTTGGCGGTGCGCACCACCACAGCTTCCATGACTTCGCCCTTCTTGACCGCGGCGTTTGGCACCGCGTCCTTGATCGTCACGATCACCCGATCGCCGATGCGGGCGTAGCGCCGCCCGGATCCCCCGAGCACCCGAATGCACAGGGCACGCCTGGCACCCGAGTTATCGGCGATCTTCAGCATTGATTCCTGTTGGATCATCGGACTCTAACCGGCTCCTGGCTCCGTCCGGGCCTTCAATCGGGCCTCTCTATGAGTTCAACCACACGCCACCTCTTGGTCTTCGAGAGCGGGCGCGTCTCCATGATCGAAACCTTGTCCCCCACCGTGAATTCGTTCGCCTCATCGTGGGCGTGGTACTTCTGCGTGCGGGTGACCTGCTTCCCGTAGAGCGGATGGGCGAAGCGCCGCTCGACCAGAACCGTCACCGTCTTTTCCGCCCTGTCGCTCACCACGACGCCGGTCCGCACCTTGCGGGACCTGCGAAGGCTGTTGTCACTCATCACCCGTGCTCCGGCGTTCGTGGAGAATGGTCTTGATGCGTGCGATATCCCGTCGGATCTCGCGTCGCAGCTTCGGGTTCTCGAGCTGCATCGTCGCACTCCGAAAGCGCAGACGGAATTGTTCCATCTTCAACTCTCCGAGCCGATGCTCGAGCTCCGCATTCTCCAGCTCTCTGACTTCTTCGGGCTTCACCGCGTCACTCCAGATCCCGTGGATCGGTTCACAGTTGCGACTCCCGCGAGACGAAGCGCGTCTTCACGGGAAGTTTGAACGAGGCCAACTCCATGGCCCTCCGGGCCGTCTCCTCGGGAACGCCCTCGAGCTCGAACATGATCCGCCCGGGCTTGACCACGGCCACCCACTCCTCCGGATTGCCCTTTCCCTTGCCCATGCGCGTTTCGGCAGGCTTCTTGGTGACGGGCTTGTCGGGAAAGATGCGGATCCAGACCTTGCCACCCCTCCTCACATGCCGGGTGATTGCAACACGGGCCGATTCGATCTGCCGATTGGTGATCCAGCTCGCCTGCGTCGCCTGGAGACCGTACTGGCCGAAGGACACCCTGCTCCCCCGGTATGCCTTGCCGCGCATCTTCCCCTTGTGGGTCTTTCGGCGCTTGATGCGTTTGGGTGCCAGCATAGTCGCTCCTTAGCCTCTGCTGCCCGGCCCGGCCGAATAGGTCCGACCGAAGCGGTCCTCGATCACTTCGCCCTTGAAGATCCAGCACTTGACCCCTACGACTCCGTAGGTGGTAGCAGCCTGGACGTGGGAATAGTCGATGTCGGCACGCAGGGTGTGGAGAGGCACCCGCCCCTCGTTGTACCCCTCGGTCCGAGCGATCTCGGCGCCACCAAGCCGTCCCGCACACTGAATCCGGATACCCTCGGCTCCCGCGCGCATCGCTGATTGCACCGCCCGCTTCATGGCACGCCTGAACGAGATCCGCTGCCGGATCTGGTGCGCCACGTTGTCGGCGACCAGTCGGGCGTTGATTTCGGGACGCTTGATCTCTTCGACGTTCACCGAGACTTCGCTGTTGGTCAGCACCGCGAGTTCATCGCGCAGCTTGTCGACCTCCGCTCCCCGCTTCCCGATCACCACGCCGGGCCGGGCCGTATGCAGCGTCACGACAAGCTTGGACGGCTTGCGCGCGATCTCCACCTTGGCGAGCGCTGCGTGGTTGAGGCGCCGGTGAAGGTAGGTACGAATCGTATGGTCTTCCTTGAGCAGCTTGGGGAAGTCCCGTTCCGCATACCATCGGGAGCGCCAATCCGCCACGATCCCGAGCCGGAACCCGCGTGGGTGGGTTTTCTGGCCCATCCGCTAACTCTCCTTCACTTTCACTTCCACGGTGATGTGGCTCGTCCTTCTCTTCCGAGGTGTAGCACGGCCCATCGCACCGGCTCTCCAGCGCTTGAGCGTCGGACCCTCGTCGACGAAAACGCGGCTGACGACCAGCTCGTCGACATCGACCGAATCCCCGTCCCTGTCGGCCCGGTCGCGGGCATTCGCCACCGCGGAGCGCAGGGTCTTGCCCACCGGCACGGCCGCGGCTTTCGGGGAGAACCGGAGGACCGTAATGGCGTCGTTGACGGACCGTCCCCTGATCAGGTCGACGACCAGCCGCACCTTCCTGGGACTCATTCTGATGTGCCTGGCGATCGCTCGCGCTTCCATGGCGACGTCTCCTACCTCCTCGACCGCTTGTCGGCAAGCTTGCCGCCGTGGCCCCGGAACAGCCGCGTCGGTGCGAACTCGCCCAGCTTGTGGCCGACCATGTTCTCGCTGATGTAGATCGGGATGAACTTGTTCCCGTTGTGCACGGCGATCGTGTGGCCAACGAAATCGGGAGAGATCGTGGACGCCCTCGACCAGGTACGAACCACGGTTCTCTCGTTGCGCGCGTTCATCGCCTCGATCCTGCGCAGGAGCTTCTCACTGATGAACGGTCCCTTCTTGACGCTTCGCGGCATCGCTATTCCTCGTTCTTCCCGGGCCCGCTCAGCGCGTGGCCTTCCCGCGCTTGCGCCCGCGGACGATGAACTTGTTGGACTCCTTCTTCCTCTTCCGGGTCTTGGTGCCTTCGGGCTTGCCCCACGGAGTCACCGGGGGACGCCCTCCGGAGGCCTTGCCCTCGCCGCCGCCCAGCGGATGATCCACCGGATTCATGGCTACGCCACGGACCTTGGGCCGACGGCCTCGCCACCGATTGGCACCGGCCTTGCCGAGTGACTGGAGGTTGTGATCCGCGTTGCCGACCTGCCCCACCGTCGCCAGACACCGCATGTGGATGCGCCGGACCTCGGTGGAAGGCAGCCGCAGGGTCACGTAGTCGCCCTCCTTTGCGACCACCTGCACGCCGGCTCCGGCCGAGCGCGCCAACTGCCCCCCCTTGCCCGGCTTCATCTCTACGTTGTGGACCATGGTGCCCAGTGGAACCCGCTCCAGGGGCAGCGCGTTTCCCGGACGCACGTCGGCGTCGGGTCCGGACGACACCACGTCGCCCACTCCGGTGCCACGGACGTGGAGCATGTATCGCTTGTCGCCATCCTCATAGTGGACCAGGGCTATCAAGGCCGATCGGTTGGGATCGTACTCGATCTCGGCGATCCTTCCGCGGACGCCGAACTTGTCGCGCCTGAAGTCGACCTTGCGATACTTGCGCTTGTTGCCTCCGCCCCGCCGCCGCACGGTGATACGACCATGGTGGTTTCGGCCGCCCGACCGGGTCAGCGGCTCGGTCAGCGACTTCTCGGGACCCTTGCGGGTCACGGCGTCCTTGGCCGTCGTGGACCGGAACCGGCTCCCGGGGGTTACCGGTTTGAATTTCTTGAGCGCCATGGTCAACCCATCTCGTAGAATTCGATCTCGTCGCCCTGGACCAACTGCACGACCGCCTTCTTGTAGGAGGCGCGACGTCCCAGATTCCAGTTCTTGGCCATCCGGCCGAGCAATGCCCGCTTGGCCTTGCCGGGGTATCGCATGGTGCGCACGTCCTCGACCTTGACGTCCCAAAGGGCTTCCACGGCCCTTGCAATCTCATGCTTGTTGGCGCGCTCGTTCACGACGAAGGTGTAGAGGCTCGCTTCCATCTGCTCCGTCGTCTTCTCCGTGATGACCGGAGAGACGATCACGTCATAGGCCTCGCGCATCAGGCGACCTCCGTAACCTGGATCGGCCTGCGTCGTGGGCGATCTTCGGCGGCGGGAGCCGGTGGCAGGCCCGCCAGCGCCGCTTCCTCGATGATCACGGTTCCGGACCACACGACATCGAACGACGATTCCTGACCGAAGGGCAGGACCCGCACTCCGGCCAGGTTCCGGCCCGACAGGAAGAGGTTCCGATTTGCGCCGTGAGTCAGGAACAGGACCTTCCCCGGCGCATCGATCCGGTCCAGCAACCGGGTCAGCCTTCGGGTCTTCGGAGCGTCGAAGTCGAACCCCTCTATCACCGCGATCCGGCCTTCGGCGGCCCGGCTGTTGAAGGCGGACTTGCGGGCGAGAGCCCGGATTCGCCGGGGGACCCGCTGTGTCCAGGAACGAGGCAGTGGAGGAAAGGCCAGCCCTCCACCCCGCCACTGGGCAGCCCGAATAGTACCCTGCCTGGCTCGCCCGGTCCCCTTCTGGCGCCACGGCTTGCGGCTCCCTCCGGCAACGGCAGTCCGGTTTTTTCTGCGGACCGTACCCTGGCGCTGATTCGCGAGATAGGCCGTGACCGCCTGGTGGAGCGCATTCTCGTGAATCACTCCATCAAAGAGGATGTCGGGGAGTGGCACCGGCGTCCCGGCCGAACCGTCCCTGTTGATATAGCGGGCCTCGTACATGTTCCTATTTCCGGATCAGGACGTAGCTGTTTCTGCTGCCGGGAACACCACCCTGGATAAAGATCAGGTTGCGTTCCGAATCGACGCGGACGACCTGAAGATTCCGAATCGTCTCTCTGTTCCCGCCCATGCGGCCCGGCAGTTTCTTTCCCTTGATCACCCTCGAAGGATCGGTACCCGGCCCCATCGAACCCGGGGTACGGGCCATCGGATGCCCATGGGAAGCAGGCCGGCCGACGAACCCGTGGCGCTTTACCACGCCCTGGAACCCGCGCCCCTTGGTGACACCTGTCACGCGCACCCTCTGTCCCGCCTCGAATACTCCGACTGTCAGTTGCTGGCCCGGCTGGTAGACCTCGCCTTCCGCAGCCCGGAATTCGCGGATCAGGCGTGGTGCGGCGTCGAGACCGGCCCTGGACGCGTGTCCGAGTTCCGGCCTGCTCGTGCGCTTGTGTTTCTTGGCACCGAAACCGATCTGGACCGCCGCGTACCCGTCTCTGTCCTCGTTCTTCACCTGGACCACCGGGCAGGGGCCTGCTTCAAGCACGGTAACGGGGATCGCACGCCCCTCGTCGGTGAAGATCCGGGTCATCCCCAGCTTCCTGCCGATCAATCCAGGCATGGTCAGTCCACCTTGATCTCGACGTCTACGCCCGCCGGGAGATCCAGCTTGGTGAGCGCGTCGATGGTCTGTGGGCGGCTCTCGACGATGTCGATCAGACGCTTGTGCGTCCGGAGCTCGAACTGCTCACGGCTCTTCTTGTCGATATGGGGCGATCTCAGCACCGTCCAGCGCTGGCGCCTGGTCGGAAGCGGTATGGGGCCACGGATCGTGGCGCCCGTCTTCTGGGCGGTCCGCACAATGTCTGCGGCCGTCTGGTCCACCACCCAGTGATCGAACGCCTTCAGGCGGATCCTGATCCTGTTGGTCATCCCCCGCTGTCTTCTCGCCGGCATCGGGGCCTCGGTTGGATTTGCCATTGGCCTGCTCTTCTATTCGATGATTTCAGTAACGACGCCGGCGCCCACCGTGCGTCCGCCCTCACGGATCGCGAAGCGAAGCTCCTCGTCCATCGCGATCGGCGTGATCAGTTCCACTTCCATCTGCACGTTGTCCCCCGGCATCACCATCTCCACCCCGTCGGGCAGCATCGCCGACCCCGTCACGTCCGTCGTCCGGAAGTAGAACTGCGGCCGGTATCCGTTGAAGAACGGCGTGTGACGGCCACCCTCCTCCTTCGTCAGCACGTACACCTCCGCCTTGAACTTCGTGTGCGGCGTGATCGACCCCGGAATCGCCAGAACCTGGCCCCGCGAGATCTCCGTCTTCCCCACACCCCGCAGCAGAAGCCCCGCGTTGTCTCCCGCCTGGCCCTGCTCCAGAAGCTTGCGGAACATCTCCACACCCGTCACCACCGTCCTGCGGTCCTCGCCCATCCCCACAATCTCCACCGTGTCTCCCTTGTGGATCACGCCCCGCTCGATCCGGCCCGTCGCCACCGTGCCGCGGCCCGTGATCGAGAACACGTCCTCCACCGGCATCAGAAACGGCTTGTCGATGTCCCGCTCCGGCTCCGGAATGTACGTGTCGATCGCCTCCATCAACTCATCGATGCACGCCCCCGCTTCCCCCTCGCCCCCGTTCTCCAGCGCATGCAGCGCGCTCCCCATCACCACCGGCAGATCGTCGCCCGGAAACCCCTGCTCGCTCAGCAGCTCCCGTACCTCCAGCTCCACCAGCTCCAGAAGCTCCTCGTCGTCCACCATGTCCACCTTGTTCATGAACACCACGATGTGCGGCACGTTCACCTGCCGCGCCAGAAGCACGTGCTCCCGCGTCTGGGGCATCGGCCCGTCCGCCGCGCTCACCACCAGAATCGCCCCGTCCATCTGCGCCGCACCCGTGATCATGTTCTTCACGTAGTCCGCGTGCCCCGGACAGTCCACGTGCGCATAGTGCCGGTTCGCCGTCTCGTACTCCACGTGCGCCGTCGCGATCGTGATCCCCCGCTCCCGCTCCTCCGGCGCCTTGTCGATCTCGTCGAACGCAATCGCGTCCCCGCCGAACTTCTTCGCCTGCGCCAGCGTGATCGCCGCCGTCAACGTCGTCTTCCCGTGGTCCACATGCCCGATCGTCCCCACGTTCACATGCGGCTTCGTGCGCTCGAAGGTCTCCTTCGCCATTCTTTCCTCGTCCGGGTTTGCGGTGGTTGAGGCAAGGGCGTCAGACGCCCGCCAGGACTTTCTTTCCGGCCTTGCTCGCGGCCGTCTCTTCGTAGTGTGAGAACTGCATGGTGTAAACGGCGCGCCCCTGGCTCAGGGACCGCAGCCTGGTCGAGTAGCCGAACATCTCGCCGAGAGGTACACTCGCTCCGATCACCTGGGCATCTCCGCGGTCGGTCATCCCCCCTACCCGGCCGCGCCGAGCGGAGAGATCGCCGATGAGGTCACCCATGTACTCGGATGGGGTGACGATCTCGACATCCATCACCGGTTCCAGCAGCACGGGACCTGCCCTCTTCAGGGCTTCCTTCATGGCGATGGTGCCGGCGATCCTGAACGCCATTTCGCTCGAGTCGACATCGTGGTAGGAACCGTCCGTCAGTGCGGCCCTTACGTCGACCACCGGATAGCCTTCCACCACGCCCGAGCTGAGGGCGTCGCGGAGTCCCTGCTCCACGGCCGGGATGTACTCCCGTGGGACCACGCCCCCCTTTATCCGGTCCTCGAACACGAAGCCCGAGCCCTGTTCGCCGGGTTCGAGATCGATCACCACATGGCCGAATTGACCCCGCCCGCCGGTCTGCCTCACAAACCTGCCGACAACCTTGGACGCCGACTTGCGGATCGTCTCGCGGAAGGCCACCTGCGGCCTCCCGATGTTGGCCGAAACCGAGAACTCGCGACGCAAGCGGTCGACGATGATCTCGAGGTGGAGTTCCCCCATGCCACTGATGATCGTCTGTCCGGTTTCGGGGTCCGTGTGCACCCGGAAGGTCGGATCTTCTTCAGCGAGCTTCGCGAGCCCCGTTCCGAGCTTGTCCTGATCGGCCTTGGTCTTCGGCTCGATGGCAACCGCAATGACGGGTTCCGGAAAGCTCATCGCCTCGAGAATGATCGGATCGTCGGGCACGCAGATCGTGTCGCCTGTGCGAACATTCTTCAAACCGATGACCGCGACGATGTCGCCCGCGAACACCTCCTCGCGCTCTTCACGCTTGTTGGCGTGCATCTGAAGAAGGCGGCCTGCGCGCTCCTTTCTTCCCTGGGTCGCGTTGAGCACCCGGCTGCCCTTGGGCAAGGATCCGGAGTAGACCCTCAGGTACGTCAGCCTTCCGACATAGGAGTCCGTCATGATCTTGAAGGCCAAGGCCGAGAACGGTGCATCGTCGGAGGCCTCGCGGGTCTGCCGCTCGCCATCGCCATACGGCGGGCGCCCTTCGATCGCGGGCACGTCCAGCGGCGACGGGAGGTAGTCGATCACGCCGTCGAGAAGCCGTTGTACGCCCTTGTTCTTGAAGGCGGAACCGCAGAACACGGGAAACAGCGTGCCGGAAGTGGTCGCGGCGCGGATCGCCTGGCGGACATCGTCTTCACCGAGTTCCTCACCGAGGAGGTAGCGCTCCAGCAGCGCATCGTCATGCTCCACGGCGGCTTCAACGAGGTCGTGGCGCAGGCTCTCCACCCTTTCGCGCAACGAGTCCGGGATGTCGACCTCGACGATCGTGGCCCCCAGTTCGTCGTCCCACACGAACGCCTTCATCGCGACGATGTCGATCACCCCCGTGAACAGGTCCGCCTCCCCGAGAGGGTATTGCACTGCGAAGGCGTTCGCGCCAAGGCGTTCGCGCATCATCCGGATCACGTTCTCGAAATCGGCGCCGGTGCGATCCATCTTGTTGACGAAGGCGATCCGGGGGACCCCGTAGCGGTCAGCCTGCCGCCACACCGTCTCGGACTGCGGTTCGACGCCACCGACCGCACAAAAGACAGCGATCGCTCCGTCAAGTACGCGAAGCGATCGCTCTACCTCGGCTGTGAAGTCCACATGGCCGGGGGTGTCGATGATGTTGATTCGGTATTCCGACCCATTCCGCCGCCAATACGCGGTCGTCGCCGCGGAGGTGATGGTGATTCCGCGTTCCTGTTCCTGTTCCATCCAGTCCATGGTCGCCGCACCCTCATGGACTTCGCCCATTCGGTGGAGGCGGCCGGTATAGAACAGGATCCGCTCGGTCGTCGTCGTCTTGCCGGCATCGATGTGGGCCATGATGCCGATATTCCGAAGCTTCGGAAGTGGTGTTTTCCTTGGCATTTTCTATTCTTCAACTCAGATCTCGGCCGTGCCTGTCAAACAGCGTTCCCGCCTGGGATCCCTCCCTGCCTGCCGGTGCCCGGGGGCCCGATGGCGGCGGGCTGGACGGCTTACCAGCGGTAGTGCGCGAACGCCTTGTTGGCTTCGGCCATCCGGTGCGTATCATCCTTCTTCTTCACGGTCGCGCCCTCCCCCCTGCTCGCAGCGAGGATTTCGCCGGCAAGGCGTTGGGACATGGTCCGCTCTCCCCGTTTCCGTGAGAAGCCGATCAGCCACTTGATGGCGAGCGCCTGGCGACGCTCCGGCCTCACTTCGATGGGGACCTGATAGGTGGCGCCTCCAACACGGCGGCTCTTCACTTCCAGAGCCGGTTTCGCGTTTGTCAGCGCCTGCTGGAAGACGTTCATGGAGGGCTGTCCAGCCTTGGTTTCCACGATGCCCATGGCGTCGTAGAAGATGGCCTCGGCCAGGGACTTCTTGCCGTCCAGCATCAACCCGTTGATGAACTTCTGGACGACTACGGATCCGTACCGCGGGTCTTCCGGAATCTTGCGGCGAACTGCCCTCGAACGACGGCTCATGACGGCGACTCCACAGGTACGGCCTACTTCGGCCGTTTCGCTCCGTACTTGGACCGGGCCTGTTTGCGCCCCGCCACGCCCGAGGTGTCCAGCGTCCCCCGGACGATATGGTAGCGGACGCCGGGGAGATCCCTCACCCTGCCCCCTCGAATCAGCACGATGGAGTGCTCCTGGAGGTTGTGGCCCTCGCCGCCGATGTATGCCGTTACTTCGTAGCCGTTGGTCAAGCGAACGCGAGCGACCTTCCGCAGCGCCGAATTGGGCTTCTTGGGGGTGGTGGTGTACACGCGGGTACACACCCCCCGCTTCTGCGGGTTCTTCTGGAGCGCGGGCGACTTGTTCTTCTTCGCGATCCGCGCCCGGCCATTCCGGACCAGCTGGTTCAGAGTAGGCATGACGGCCGAACTCGTTCCTCGTCTCTTCCTCTCGTGCGGGAAACCAGCAACAGGGGCGAACAAAAGCGCGCTTGGGGCAATCAATCAAGCGCGCCGATTCGCCCGGAGAGCTGAGCCTCCAGGCCATTTCCTGGACAGCCTGGAAAAGGTAGGGGAAGACCCCCACCGTGTCAACAGGAGCAGAGGTCGGCGGCGACCCGGATCACGGTCCCCGGGGCGAGGTCGCCCGAGCCCCCGGGGAGCACGTGGTCCACCGCCGCCACCACCCGGCCTACTCCGCCGGGACTTCCTCCACTTCCGCACCGAGGCCAGGCAGGAATTCGCCCGGGTCGGTCAGCGGCAGGATCTCTTCATCGTAGTAGTCCCGCTCCACCTGGAACTCGATGTCGTGCCACCTGTGCGCGCCGGTTCCGGCCGGGATCAGGTGCCCGATGATGATGTTCTCCTTCAGCCCCTTCAGGTCGTCTCTGGCGCCCCGCACCGCCGCGTCGGTCAGCACTCTGGTGGTCTCCTGGAAGGAAGCCGCCGAGATGAATGAATCGGTGGTGAGGCTCGCCTTGGTGATGCCGAGCAGGAGCGGCTCATAGATGGCCGGCTTCTTCCCTTCCGCCTGGGCCAACTCGTTGATCTGCCTGAATTCCACCCGGTCCACGTGGTCGCCCTCCAACAGGTGGGTCTCGCCCGGATCGACGACCCTCACCTTCTGCAGCATCTGCCTGACGATCACACCGATGTGCTTGTCGTTGATGGTCACGCCCTGAAGCCGGTAGACTTCCTGGATCTCGTTCAGCAGGTACTTCTGAACGGCTCGCGGCCCCTTGATCTTCAGGATGTCGTGAGGGTTGATCGGCCCCTCCGACAGCCGGTCGCCAGCGCGAACCTGGTCACCCTGATGGACGCGCATGTGCTTTCCTACCGGCACGTCATACTTCCTGCGCTGCCCGCTCTTCGGCGCGACGAACACTTCACGCTTGCCTCGCTTGATGTCGCCGAAGGAGACCGTCCCGTCGATCTCCGTGATGATCGCCGGATCCTTGGGACTGCGAGCTTCGAACAACTCCGCCACTCGGGGCAGGCCGCCCGTGATGTCGCGGGTCTTGTAGACTTCGCGGCTGATCCTGGCAATCCTGTCCCCCGGACGCACCTCGTCGCCGTGTGAACACAGCAACTGGGCGCCGACGGGTATGATGAACTCCTTCACCAGCTCGCTCGACGGTGCCTCGCCCGCCCGGATCTGGATCGTGGGATGCAACTTCTTGTCCCTGTCCTCGATCACCATCATCTGGCGGCGGCCCGTCGATTCGTCCAGTTCTTCGCGCACCGTCTGTTCTTCGACGATGTCCACGAAGCGCAGGTAGCCCTCCGAGTCCCCCACGATGGGCTCGGAGTACGGATCCCAGCTGAACAGCAGGTCGCCGGCCCGGATTCGCATGCCTTCGTCGACGTGGATCTCTGCGCCGTAGGGGACCGCAAGCTTGCTCCGCACTTGGCCCTCTCGCGTCTGCATGACGATCTTGCCCTCCCGCGAGGTCACGATGCGCTTGTCGTTGCGGTTCGTCACCGTGGTCACGCGATCGAGCGCGACGATTCCCGAGATCTTCGACTTTCGCTGGTTCTGGGCTGCGATGCGGGCCGCAGTGCCGCCGATGTGGAAGGTTCTCAGCGTGAGCTGGGTCCCGGGTTCGCCGATCGATTGCGCCGCGATGATTCCGACGGCCTCTCCGATGTCCACGGGTTGCATGGTGGCCAGGTTGCGGCCATAGCACATCCGACAGATTCCCCGCTTGGTCTCGCAGGTGAGCACCGAGCGAATCTTCACCGACTGGATCCCGGCATCCTCGATCGCCTCGGCGGCCTCCTCGCTGATCAGCTCGTTTGCCGTGAGGATCAATTCGCCGTCGATCGGATCGTAGACGCTTTCCAGGGCGACGTTCCCCACGATCCTGTCCGCGAGCGGCTCGACGATGTCCTCCCCTTCCTTGAGCGCACTCATCGGGATTCCCTGGAAGGTTCCGCAGTCGTCCTCGGCGATCGTCACGTCCTGGGCGACATCGACCAGACGCCGCGTGAGGTAGCCGGCGTCGGCGGTCTTGAGGGCCGTGTCGGCGAGTCCCTTCCGCGCGCCGTGGGTCGAGATGAAGTACTCGACGACCGAAAGGCCTTCGCGGAAGTTCGACCTGATCGGACTCTCGATGATCTCCCCGATCCCACCCGTCAGCTTCTTCTGCGGCTTGGCCATGAGGCCGCGCATCCCGGCCAGCTGACGCATCTGGTCGCGGTTCCCGCGCGCCCCGGAGGTCATCATCATGTACACGGGATTGAACCCGCCCTTGGACCTCTCGAGGTGCTGCACCATGGCATCGGCCACGTCGTTGTTGGCGTGGGTCCAGGTGTCGATGATCTTGTTGTAGCGCTCCCCGTTTGAAATGAAGCCGGAGGCGTACGCGTTCTGGAATCGCGTAACCTCCTGCGTGGCGTCCTCGAGCAGTTGCGCCTTCTCCGGGGGGACCTCGAGATCGTCGACCCCCACCGATACGCCACCCAGCGTCGCGTAGCGGAAACCGAAGTCCTTGAGGTGGTCGAGGAACTGCGTTGTCGCCGCCAGCCCTGCATCGGTGAAGCACCGGAAGACCAGGTCCCCGAGCTGCTTCTTCCCGAACGTCCGATTCAGAAAACCGATCGACTCGGGGATTATGGAGTTGAAGAGGACGCGCCCCACGGTGGTCCGCACCCACTCGGGCCGGGCCGAGGGCCCACCTTCAATCCCGCCGCCGGCCGGACTCACCCAGAAGTGGCAGGGGGTCGAAAACTCCACGTGACCGTGGGCGAGAGCCATCTCCACCTCTCCGTACGACGAGAAGCGGCGGGCGTCGCCGTACAGGGTGTCGAGCCGGGATTCGGCCTCGGCCCGCTGCGCCTCCGGAACCTTGGTGGAGCTCGCCACCGGCTCGAGTTGGGCGATTTCGATCGGCGGCTTCGTAAGGTAGTAGCACCCGATCACCATGTCCTGGCTGGGAGCGGCCACGGGCCGTCCGTTCGACGGCAGAAGAACGTTGTTGCTCGACAGCATCAGAACCCGGGCTTCGAGCTGCGCCTCGTAGGAGAGCGGCAGATGCACGGCCATCTGGTCTCCGTCGAAGTCGGCGTTGAACGCCGTGCAGACCAGGGGATGAATGCGGATCGCCTTGCCCTCGACGAGAACCGGCTCGAAGGCCTGAATCCCGATGCGGTGGAGCGTGGGGGCACGGTTGAGCAGGACCGGGTGGTCGCGGATGATGTCCTCCAGCACCTCGTAGACCTTGGGATCGTCCTGTTCGACGATCTTCTTGGCCCGCTTCACCGTCTCCGCCTCGCCTCGCTTCTCCAGCTCGTGGATGATGAACGGCTTGAAGAGTTCGACCGCCATCGCCTTCGGCAACCCGCACTGGTGCAGCTTGAGTTCCGGGCCCACCACGATCACCGAGCGCCCGGAGTAGTCGACGCGCTTGCCCAGCAGATTCAGTCGGAAGCGCCCCTGCTTCCCCTTGAGCATGTCCGAAAGCGACTTCAGCGGCCGTTTGCCCCGGCCCCGGATCGCCTTGGACCGGCGCCCGTTGTCGAAGAGCGCGTCGACTGATTCCTGGAGCATCCGCTTTTCATTCCTGAGAATCACCTCGGGAGCCCGCATCTCGATCAGCTTCTTCAGCCGGTTGTTCCGGTTGATGACCCGGCGGTAGAGGTCGTTCAGGTCGGACGTTGCGAACCGTCCTCCGTCGAGAGGCACCAGGGGGCGCAAATCGGGTGGTATTACCGGGATCACGTCCAGCACCATCCACTCGGGCTTGTTGCGCTTGTCCGGCGTGTCGCCCGAGTTCCGCAGCGCGTCGACCACCTTGAGCCGGCGCAGCTTCCGCTTTTTGCGATGCTGAGATGTCTCGGTTGCTATCTCGTGACGCAGCCACGCTGCCAGACGGTCGAGACCCTTTCCGTCCCGGTTCTGCTCGGCGATGGGGATCTCGGGCGAGTCGAGCCGCTTCAGGAGCGTCCGGGCCGCCTCGGCTCCGATCTCCGCCTTGAAGTTCCCGTCCTCTTCCGCCCGTGCCTTGACGCGCAGGTCGTAGTACTCGTCCTCGTCGAGCAGGTCCAGGAATTCGACATCCTGGTTCCCGGGATTGGTGACGACATAGGCGGCGTAGTAGATGACCTGCTCGAGGTCCTTGAGCGTCATCCCCAGCAGGTAGCCCAGCTGGCTCGGCAGTGTCTTGAGAAACCAGATGTGGCTCACGGGTACTGCCATCTCGATGTGGCCGATCCTCTCGCGACGGACCTTGGAGAGCGTGACCTCCACGCCACAGCGGTCGCAGACGATGCCGCGGAAGCGAATCCGCTTGTATTTGCCGCAGGCACATTCCCAGTCCTTCACCGGCCCGAATATGCGCTGGCAGAAGAGCCCCGAGGGTTCCGGCTTGAACGAGCGGTAGTTAATGGTCTCCGGCTTGGTCACCTCGCCGTATGACCACTCGCGAACATCCTCCGACGAAGCGATCCTGATCCGGATGAAGTCGAAATCCGAGGACCGTGCTTCCTTTGGGCGGGGAAAGTCGATCATGTTCAATCCTTCCTTGGGATTACTGGTCGGAGCCTAGTTCCACGGTCAGGCCGAGCGCCTGGAGTTCCTTCACCAGCACGTTGAAGGACTCCGGGATGCCGGGCATGGGGAGGTTTTCTCCCTTGACCACCGCTTCGTACACCTTCGAACGGCCTTGGACATCGTCGGACTTGACCGTCAGGATCTCCTGGAGGGTGTGGGCGGCACCATACGCCTCCAGGGCCCAGACCTCCATTTCGCCGAAGCGCTGTCCGCCGAACTGCGCCTTGCCGGCGAGAGGCTGCTGGGTAACGAGCGAATACGGCCCGATGCTTCGTGCGTGGATCTTGTCGTCCACCAGGTGGGACAACTTGAGCATGTAGATCGAACCCACGGTGATCGGGAACTTGAAGCGTTCCCCACTCCGTCCGTCCCTGAGCCAGACCTTGCCGTTCGAGAGAATCTCGGACGCGGCCAGGAACTCCTGGAGCGCGGCCTCGAGCCCTGCCCGGGGCGAGGCCGTGCACAGCGCGGCGATCCGGGGGAAGGCCTGCTTTACCACCTGCCGCCTCCCCGCGGCCACGCGGATTCCGGCAGCCACGAGGAAATCGCGAAACCTGCGGAACAGTCCTGCCGCGTCGGTGCCGCGCGCCGCCTCCGCGTAGGCGTCCAGGCTCTTTCCGATCGCCACCACGCCCTGCGCTCCGCCGTCTCCGTTACCATTCGCGGGCAGCTCGCGGTGACCCTTCTCGGCGTGTGATCTCGCCACGTCGAGAAACTCCTGGTAGTCGTACCGTCCGAAGGGCCACGCGATGCCCTTGGCGAGATGCTCGCCGGCCCACTTCGCTCCGGCCAACCTCAGGAGCAGGGCGATTTCGTCCTCGGAAGCGCCGTGGAACACGGGTGTCTTGGCTTCGAATCCCAGGTTGTCGGCCGCCCAACCGAGGTGGGTCTCGAGAACCTGTCCCACATTCATGCGCGATGGAACGCCGAGCGGATTGAGAACAATGTCCACCGGGCTGCCGTCGGGCAGGTAGGGCATGTCCTCTTCGGGAGCGATCCTCGCGATGATCCCCTTGTTGCCGTGCCTGCCGGCCATCTTGTCGCCTACGGAGATCTTGCGCTTTTCGGCGATGCAGACCTTCACCAGCTGAACCACCCCGGGCGGCAATTCGTCCGGCTGGAACACCTTGTCGATCTGCTCCTCCGTGCGCTCGCGCTGCCTCTCTATGCGCCGCTGAGCCTCCCGGATGACCTCCTTCAGCTCGTCGTTCGCACTCTGGTTCGCGACCTTGAGACTCGACAGGTCGACCTCGGACAACACCAGTTCGCGCAGTCGCTTCGCGGTGAGCTTCGTGCCCTCGGCGTAGTACGGCTCAACGGTGCCCTTCTTGAGGCATAGTGCCACGGTCTGGTTCTTGAGCCGGTTCACCAGCTCCTCGTCACGAGCCTCACTGACACGACGGATTTCCTCTCGCTCCCGCTGTCTCAGCTCCCCGATGCGCGCACCGTGCTCGCGCTCGAGGAGAGGGTCGTCTATCCGCCGCGAGAAGATCTTCACGTCGATTACGGTGCCGGCCATACCCGGCGACACGCGAAGCGAGGAGTCCTTTACATCCTTGGCCTTCTCGCCGAAGATCGCCGTGAGCAGCTTTTCCTCCGGCGACAGTTCGGTCTCGCCCTTGGGCGTGATCTTGCCGCACAGGATGTCGCCGCTCTTGACCTGGGCACCGATGCGGACGATGCCCCGCTCGTCCAGGTCGCCCAGGGTCTCCTCGGCCACATTCGGGATTTCGCGGGTGATCTCCTCCATCCCGCGTTTCGTGTCGCGGACGTGCAGCTCGAGTTCCTGGATATGGATCGACGTAAAGAGATCGTCGCGAACCAGACGCTCCGAAAGGACGATCGCGTCCTCGAAGTTGTATCCGTACCAGGGCATGAAGGCGACGCGCACGTTGCGCCCAAGCGCCAGTTCACCATGATCGGTCGAAGGACCGTCGGCGATGATGTCGCCCTGGCTGATCCGCTGTTCGGTCCTGACCAGCGGCCTCTCGTTGATGGCGGTGTCCTGGTTGGTGCGCCGGAACTTCTTGAGTGGATAGCGATCAAACTGGGTCAGCTTGGCCAGAAGACGGTTGCTCTCCTCGGCTCCGCCCCTGCCCGTGTCCACAACGATCTCGTCCGCGGTGACCCGTACGATCGTCCCGTCCCGCCTTGCGGTAGTGACCGCCCCGGAGTCACGGGCGACCTTCTCCTCGAGACCGGTCCCGACCAGGGGAGCGTCGGTGTACAGCAGGGGGACAGCCTGGCGCTGCATGTTGGAACCCATGAGAGCCCGGTTTGCGTCGTCGTGCTCCAGGAACGGAATCATCGCCGCGGCGACCGATACAAGCTGGTCGGGCGCGACGTCGATGTAGTCGATCTCGGCGGGACGAAGCAGCGGAAAATCCCCCCGGCGACGGCAGAGAACGAACTCGTTGCGGAATTGGCCGTCGGGAAGGAGCGGCGCATTCGCCTGCGCAATGGAAGCCTCCTGCTCCTCGTTGGCGGACAGCCAGGCGACATCTTCGGTGACCCGTCCGTCGATCACCTTCCGGTAGGGGGTCTCGACGAACCCGAGGTCGTTGATGCGCGAGTACGTCGTCAGCGAAGTGATCAGGCCGATGTTGGGGCCTTCCGGCGTCTCGATGGGACACATCCGCCCGTAGTGGGAGTAGTGGACATCCCGCACCTCGAACCCGGCGCGCTCGCGGGTCAGCCCGCCAGGACCGAGTGCCGACAGCCGCCGCTTGTGTGTCAGCTCGGCCAGGGGATTGGTCTGGTCCATGAACTGGCTCAGCTGCGACGAGCCGAAGAACGCCTGAATCACCGCCGACACCGTCCGTGCGTTGACCAGATCGTCGATGTTGATCTTCTTGCGGTCGGTATTGATGGTCATCCGCTCCCTGACCAGCCGTGCCATCCGCGAGAGTCCGACGGAAAACTGGTTGGCAATGAGCTCGCCGACGGTGCGCACGCGGCGGTTCCCGAGGTGATCGATGTCGTCGATCCGTCCCCGACCCTCGGTGAGCTCGATCAGACAGCGGAGAATCTCGACGAAATCATCCCTGGTCAGAACCGTTTCGCCGGCATCGATGTCCAGCCCGAGCCGCTGATTGATCTTGTAGCGGCCGACACGGCCGAGATCGTAGCGCTTGGGATCGAAGAAAACCCGTTCCAGCGCTGCCCGGGCGGTCGCCAGGTTGGGCGCCTCGCCGGGCCGCAGCAGGGAATAGATGGCGTTGAGCGCGGCCTCCTCGCTGTCGGTCGGGTCCTTCCGGATGGTGTTCTTGACGATGGGGCTCTCGCCGGGACGGCCGCCCTGGCCTTCCTGGCCGGACTTGTACAGCGCGACCGACTCGAAACCGCCGCGCTGCAGGAGTTCGATGCCGTTGCTCTCCAGCTCGTCGCCGTGCTCGATGAGCACCTCGCCGGTCTCTTCGTCCAGGATGTCTTCCGCCAGGACCGCGCCGAGCAGATCCCGCACGTCCTCGTCCCGGGACGGGACCCGGGTCTTTCGCGATTCGAAGAAGAGTCCGTAGATGTCGGTGTCGGAACCGTACCCGAACGCGCGCAGGAGGGCGGTAGCGGGGAATTTCTTCTTCTTGTCGATGTGGACGTAGCAGATGTCGTTGATGTCGATGGTGAACTCGACCCACGAGCCCCGGAACGGGATGATCCGTGCCTTGCACAGCTTCGTTCCATTGGGGTGGATGTCCTCTTCGAACACCACTCCGGGCGACCTGTGCAACTGGCTGACCACGACCCGCTCGGCACCGTTGATGATGAAGGTCCCCAGCTCCGTGAGGAGCGGCAGATCACCCAGGTAGACTTCCTTCTCGATGATGTCTCCGGGACGCCGGTCCTTCTTGCCCGCCTTCTCCCAGACCACGAGCCGCAACACGGCCTTGAGCGGAGCGGAGTACGTCATGTCGCGCCCGATGCACTCCTCGACGCTGTACTTCGGCTCACCGAGTTCGGACGAAACGTAATCCAGCTCCAGGTCGCCGTTTACGTCCGTAACCGGAAAGATCTCACGAAAGACCCGGTCCAGGCCGAAATGCCACATCTGCTCGGGGTCGACGTCGGTCGCCACCAGTTTGCCGAAGGACCGAATCTGGACGCCCAGAAGATTGGGCATAGACATGCTCGACCTGAGCTTGGCGAAGCTTACGACCGGTCGAGGACCCTGTAGGGTGCCGTTTGGATTAGCCAATGGACTACTCCCCTGTCATGGTTGCCTGCATCGATGCACGGAACGGGGGTACACGGAGACCACGCGCGCACGGACGCACGTGGCCCCTCGACTGCGATGCAGTCTGTCGATCTTTCCCTGCTCCGTCCGCTCTGGCGGGGCGGAGCTGCCCTCCGGTGACCCGGACAGCAAACTCGGACGGCCCCAACTACTTGAGGTTGACCGTAGCGCCGACTGCTTCGAGCTTGCCTTTGATCTCTTCCGCTTCTTCCTTGGTCACCGCCTCCCGGATCGGGCTGGGGGCTCCATCGACTACCGCCTTGGCCTCCTTGAGACCGAGGCTGGTGATCTCTCGCACCACCTTGATCACCTGGATCTTCTTCGCCCCGAAGGATTCGAGGATCACGTCGAACTCGTCCTTCTCCTCTTCGGCCTCGGCAGCCTCGGCAACCGCACCCGGCGCGGCCATCGCGGGCGCCGCTACCGCGGTCACGTTGAACTGCTGCTTGAAGGCTTCGACGAACTCGGAGAGCTCGATCACGGTCATGTTGCCGAAGGTCTCGAGCAGTTCCTGTTGATTCACGGCCATTATCTCATTTCCTCCTGGGGTTTGCCCGGCTCTGCGGGCTTCTGGTTCAACTGCCGCTGCCCTGCGACTCCAACGCTTCACGTAGCGCGTCGATGAGACCCGCCATTTCCTGGGTCTTGCCGCTCAATGCGGCCACGAGCGCGGACATCGGTCCGCCCAGCGCGCCCGCGATCTCGGACAAGAGTTCCTCTCTGGAAGGAAGACGTGAGACCCGCACAATGTCCTCGGGCTCGAGGACGTTCGTTTCCAGTACACCGACCTTGAAGACCGGCCTGTCGTCATTCTCCTTCGCGAAGTCCACCACCACCCTGGCTGCGCCGACGACGCTCTCGTCACTGAAGACCACTCCCGTCGGCCCTGTCAGGTAGCTGGAGACGTCAGGCATGTCGGTCTCGGCCATCGCCCGGCGGAGCAACCGGTTCTTCACCACCAGAAACTCGCCGTCGACCTTCTTTACTTCCCGGCGCAGGCTGGTCATCGCCTGCACGTTCAGACCCGTGAAGTCGGTCAGGAAGATCGCTTCCGTCCTGCTCAGCCGATCTCGCATCTCGGCGACGAACGCCTGTTTCTCTTCCCTGGTCATGACTCAGGCACTCCGGGTAAAGCTGTTGGGATCTACCGGGACACCGGGGCCCATCGTGCTGGCCACGGTGACGCTCTTGACGTAGGTGCCCTTGGCGGCCGCGGGTTTCGCCCGCAGAACCGAAGCCATGAAGGCGTTCAGATTCTCCTCCAGGCGCTCGACCTCGAAGGACACCCTGCCGATGGGGGCGTGCAGGTTGCCGGTCTTGTCCACGCGGTACTCGATCTTTCCGGCCTTGATCTCCTGGATGGCGCGGCCGACGTCCGGGGTCACCGTGCCCGCCTTGGGGGTCGGCATGAGTCCACGGGGACCCAGGATTCTGCCCAGCGGGCCCACCATGCGCATCATGTCGGGGGTCGCCACACACACGTCGAAATCCAGCCACCCCTCCTTGATCTTCGCCACATAGTCCACGCCGACGAACTCCGCGCCTGCTTCACGCGCCTCGGTCTCCTTGTCTCCCTGGCAGATGGCCAGCACGCGAACCGACTTTCCGGTGCCGTGGGGCAGGACGACGGTTCCACGAACGACCTGATCGGCCCTGCGTGGATCCACACCCAGATGAGTGGCGACCTCGACGCTCTCGTCGAACCTCGCGTACGCCATCGTCTTGACCTGTCCGAGCGCATCCCGGGCGGGGTGCCGGGTCTGCCGGTCGTAGGACCCGCGCGCTTCCGAGTACTTCCTGCTGCGTCTAGGCATTTTCGACTTTCCTGGCGGTTCAGGCCGTGATCTCCCCTTCCACGGTGATTCCCATGGAACGGGCGGTTCCGGCAACGATGCGCATGGCCGAGCCGATGTCGTCGGTATTGAGATCCGGGAGCTTCGTGTGTGCGATCTCCCTGACCTGTTCCAACGACAGCGTCGCCACCGTTTCCTCGAGGGAGTTGGCTGCGGCCTTCTCGATTCCCGCGGCCCTCAGGATCAGGAAGGATGCCGGCGGCGTCTTCGTGATGAACGAAAAGGAACGGTCGGCATAGATGGTGATCTCCACCGGCGTAAGCGTGCCGGCCTGCTTCTGGGTCTGCGCGTTGAACTGCTTGCAGAAGTCCATGATGTTCACGCCATGCTGCCCCAGGGCAGGGCCCACGGGCGGGGCAGGATTCGCCTGTCCCGCCTTGATCTGCAGCTTGATGAAGCCGAGGACCTTCTTCCTTGCCGTACGCTTTGCCATATCTCCGAGACTCCTTGGCTGCTAGAAACCCCTCAGCTGGGTGAAGTCCAGTTCGACCGAGGTCGGACGCCCGAAAAGGGAAACCTCCACCTTGACCTTTCCCTTTTCCGGGTAGACGTCCTGCACGGTTCCCGAGAAGTCGGTGAAGGGACCCTGGATCACCTCCACCACCTGCCCGGCGCGGAAGGGGATCTCCTCGCGGCCGGCCTTCTCCTCGCTCGTTTCGATTCCCAGAATCTTGTTGATGTCCTCTTCGCGAAGCGGCTGGGGATCTCCCGCCTGCGTCACGAACCTCACGCCCTTCATGGCGTTGATGGTGTGTTCGGTGCGCTCGTTCAGGACCATCCGTACGAGGACGTAGCCGGGGTACATCGGCTTGGTCACGGGGACCCGCTTGCCGCGCCGGATCTCGACGACTTCCTGCGTCGGGACCAGCACTTCACGGATCTCCGCCACGGAATCCGAGTGCTTGTCGATCTCCTGCTGGATGAGCTTCCTGACCCGGTTCTCGTGCCGCGCCTGGGTCTGGAGAGCGTACCAGCGGTCGCCTTCGCTCAAGACCTGAATACCCCCATGATGAAGTCGACGAGAACAAGCCTCGAGATGATGTCCATGATCCAGATCACGATCGATATGAGAATCGTGAACAGGATGACCACCCAGGTGGCGTTGCGGAGCTGATCGCGGTCGGGCCACGTGACCTTCTGCATCTCGGCGACGCACTCGTCGACGAACGTCTTGATACCGGCAAAGCTCGCCATGGTCCTGCTCTTCTATTCGATGATTTCAGTAACGACGCCGGCGCCCACCGTGCGTCCGCCCTCACGGATCGCGAAGCGAAGCTCCTCGTCCATCGCGATCGGCGTGATCAGTTCCACTTCCATCTGCACGTTGTCCCCCGGCATCACCATCTCCACCCCGTCGGGCAGCATCGCCGACCCCGTCACGTCCGTCGTCCGGAAGTAGAACTGCGGCCGGTATCCGTTGAAGAACGGCGTGTGACGGCCACCCTCCTCCTTCGTCAGCACGTACACCTCCGCCTTGAACTTCGTGTGCGGCGTGATCGACCCCGGAATCGCCAGAACCTGGCCCCGCGAGATCTCCGTCTTCCCCACACCCCGCAGCAGAAGCCCCGCGTTGTCTCCCGCCTGGCCCTGCTCCAGAAGCTTGCGGAACATCTCCACACCCGTCACCACCGTCCTGCGGTCCTCGCCCATCCCCACAATCTCCACCGTGTCTCCCTTGTGGATCACGCCCCGCTCGATCCGGCCCGTCGCCACCGTGCCGCGGCCCGTGATCGAGAACACGTCCTCCACCGGCATCAGAAACGGCTTGTCGATGTCCCGCTCCGGCTCCGGAATGTACGTGTCGATCGCCTCCATCAACTCATCGATGCACGCCCCCGCTTCCCCCTCGCCCCCGTTCTCCAGCGCATGCAGCGCGCTCCCCATCACCACCGGCAGATCGTCGCCCGGAAACCCCTGCTCGCTCAGCAGCTCCCGTACCTCCAGCTCCACCAGCTCCAGAAGCTCCTCGTCGTCCACCATGTCCACCTTGTTCATGAACACCACGATGTGCGGCACGTTCACCTGCCGCGCCAGAAGCACGTGCTCCCGCGTCTGGGGCATCGGCCCGTCCGCCGCGCTCACCACCAGAATCGCCCCGTCCATCTGCGCCGCACCCGTGATCATGTTCTTCACGTAGTCCGCGTGCCCCGGACAGTCCACGTGCGCATAGTGCCGGTTCGCCGTCTCGTACTCCACGTGCGCCGTCGCGATCGTGATCCCCCGCTCCCGCTCCTCCGGCGCCTTGTCGATCTCGTCGAACGCAATCGCGTCCCCGCCGAACTTCTTCGCCTGCGCCAGCGTGATCGCCGCCGTCAACGTCGTCTTCCCGTGGTCCACATGCCCGATCGTCCCCACGTTCACATGCGGCTTCGTGCGCTCGAAGGTCTCCTTCGCCATTCTTTCCTCGTCCGGGTTTGCGGTGGTCTGCAGGTCTGGCCGGCGGGCGACGCGCGTCGTCCCGCCAAGCTCTGGGCGGGGATTGAACCCGCGACCTCTTCCTTACCAAGGAAGCGCTCTACCACTGAGCTACCAGAGCACCCTCGTGGCTGCTTCCAGCCGGACCCGCCGTCGCGAGTCCCAGAGCGGGAGACCGGATTCGAACCGGCGACCCTCAGCTTGGAAGGCTGATGCTCTAGCCAACTGAGCTACTCCCGCGTGCTGTCCAGAGGGCGCTCCGCCCTCCATGGTGGGGGTAGGATTCGAACCTACGTAGGCATTTGCCAGCAGATTTACAGTCTGCCCCGGTTGGCCGCTTCGGTACCCCACCAAAAAACACGTTCCCACCCCTGCCCGCCAGATTGCTTTTCGGTGGATCGGGCCCCGGATGGAAACGAGCATTGAAGCATAACTAATGCCCGGGCTCGAATCAACTGGCGCGACGGGCGCGAATCCCGGCGCGACCGGGCGCCCGAAAGCTGACGCGGGGACTCGAACCCCGGACCTGCTGATTACAAATCAGCTGCTCTACCAACTGAGCTACGTCAGCGACGTCCAGAAAGCTGGCCCATCGGGGAGGGCCATGGAAGAGGACGACGGTCAGGCGGACCCGGCGCGCACCCGCTTCCAGCGCGTGCCGGACGCGGTGTCCTCCAGTCTGACCCCTTCGGCCTCCAGCTCCGCGCGCAGTCGGTCCGCCGTCCCGAAGTCGCGCGCCGCGCGGGCCTGGTTCCGCGCCTCGACCATGTGGCGAATGCGATCCTCGGCCTCGTCGTCGACCTCCCGGGCCGCGGCCGCCGGGTCCAGCACACCCAGCACGGCATCCATGCCGCGCAGCGCCTCGAGCACCCCCTCGCGATCCGCCTCGCCGATCCCGTCCCGAGCCCCGTCGAGCGCCGCATTCACCTCCTTCACCATCGTCCAGAGGGCCGCCACGGCGCGCGGAACATTCAGGTCCACGTCCATCGCCGCGCGAAAGGCGCCGAGCCGCTCGCGTGCGCCGGCCGCCAGCCCCAGGTCCGTTCCGGGCGCCGAGGGGAACTCGCTCACGCGACGCCGGAAGTCGAGCATCCGCTGTACCCGGTCCGTCGCCTCGTCCAGACCTTCGAAGGTGAAGTTGAGTTCGTTGCGGTAGTGCGCCGACAGCAGAACCCAGCGGATCGCGGCGGGGTCGTAGCCCCGCTCGACCAGATCTCTGACCGTGTAGAAGTTCCCAAGCGACTTGGACATCTTTCGACCGTCGACCTTGAGGTGCTTCACATGAAGCCAGAACCGCGCGAACGGGACGCAGTTGGCCGCCTCCGACTGGGCGATCTCGTTCTCGTGATGCGGGAACATGAGGTCCTCGCCGCCCAGGTGGATGTCGACCGTTTCGCCCAGAAGCGCGTGCGCCATGACCGAACACTCCAGGTGCCACCCCGGCCGCCCCGCACCCCAGGGCGAGTCCCATACCGCGCCCACTTCCCTGTCCCGCGGCTGCGCCGCCTTCCAGAGCGCAAAATCCCGCACGTCCCGCTTGGTGTATTCGTCGCCCTCGATCCTGGAACGCCGCGCGTCGTCCTCGCCGCCCTTGCCCGAGAGCTTCCCGTAGTCGCCGAACGACGGAACCGAGTAGTACACCGACCCGTCGCCCGCGTGGTACGCGACGCCCCGCTCCACCAGCCGCTCGACAAAGTCCACCATCGGCCCGATATGTCCGGTGGCCCTCGGATGGTGCGAGAACGCCAACAGACCGAGCCGCCCGCAGTCCTCCCGGAAAGCACCGATGAACCGCTCCGTGTGCTCGGTCAGATTCCGACCGGCCTCCGCCGCTCCATCGATCGTCTTGTCGTCGACATCCGTGAAGTTCACCACGAAGTCGACCCGCCGCCCGCATGCACGCAGGTGCCGGTGCAGCAGATCGTAGACGACGAACGCCCGGAAGTTCCCGATGTGCGCGAAATCGTAGACGGTGGGCCCGCACCCGTAGACGGTGGTCCGGTGTGGATCGAGGGGTTGGAAAGCGCGGAGTTCCCGGCACAGGGAGTCGTACAGTTGCATGCCTCCAATATAGGGGGCGCTGGAACCGGGAATGGTCAGGAGCGCGTTTCGGCCTCGGCCGCGATGCGCTCGAACGCCCCGCGCGGGTCGCCGGACGCGGTCACCGGACGGCCCACCACGATGTGCGTGGACCCGGCCCGAAACGCCTGCGCCGCCGTGCGCACCCTGCGCTGGTCGTGGTGCGGGTCGCCCGCGAGACGGATCCCGGGGGTCACGATCCGGGCGTCGGGACCCATCACGGCCCGCACCCGCCCCGCCTCGCTCGCCGCGCACACCACGCCGTCGATTCCGGCGTCCCGGGCAAGTGCGGCGAGCCGATCCGCCTCCGCCCCCACATCGGCGACGGGGCGCCCGTAGACCGCACCCAGCCCCGCGGCGTCGAACGAGGTCAGCACCGTTACGGCCAGCAGTTCCAGCGACGGCGGGCAGGCAGCGGCGGCCGCCTCGAGCATCGCGCCGCCGCCGCTCGCATGCACGGTGAGGAACCGCACGCCGAGCTCGCCCGCACGCGCCGTGGCTCGCGCCACCTGATTGGGGATGTCGTGCAGCTTCAGATCGAGGAAGACATCCTTGCCCAGGTCGCGGAGCGACGCCACCACCGCCGGCCCCTCGGCCGTGTAGAGCTCGAGGCCGACCTTGTAGAAGGTGCAGGCCGGGCCGATGCGGTCGGCCATGGCCAGCGCGGCCGCGGCGTCGGCGACGTCGAGGGCGACGATGATCCGGTCGCTCACCCGGCGAACACGTCCAGATCGCGGGTCACCCTGGCCGCGCAGCGGGGATCGGCGAAGGACGCGGTGCCGATCTGCACCAGGGACGCGCCGGCATCGAAATAGGCCCGCGCGTCCGCGGCCGTGAGAATCCCCCCCACCCCGATCACGGGCACCTCGACCGCAGCCGCAATCTCGCGCACGGCCGCCAGGCCGACCGGCAGCAGCGCGGGCCCGCTCGTGCCGCCCCGTCCGGCGCCGAGGCGCGCGCCGCCGTCCCCATCGCCGAGGAAGCCGGGTACGGTGTTGATCGCGGTGATCCCGTCGGCTCCGTGGGCCGCCGCCAGCGCGGCCGTCGCCCCGATGTCGGGGTCGTTCGGCGCGAGCTTCACGAGGATCGGCCGCGAGGTGAGCGGGCGGACGCCGTCCAGCACCTCGGCCAGCGCGGCCGGATCGAGGCAGAACGGTCGTCCCCCCAGGTGCGAGTCGTTGGGGCAGGACAGGTTGAGTTCGTAGCCGAGGAAGCCACGCTCGCCGTCCGTGCCCGCGACGACTTCGGCGTACTCCTCCGCACGCGCACCCGCGACCGACACGAATACGGGCAGCCCGGCCAGATGGCGCCGAATCCAGGGAAGCTTCACTTCAACCACCGCATTCAGGCCGGGATTGGCCAGGCCGACCGAGTTGAGCATTCCGCCCGGATACTCGGCGACGCGCGGGGCCGGGTTTCCCCACCGGGGCTCGACCGTCACGGATTTCGTGACCAGCCCACCGATTCGGGATGGGTGCATGACGTCGACGAGTGGTTCGCCGAAGCCGCAGGTTCCAGACGCCGCGAGCACGCGGTGCCGGAAGGTGGTCCCGAAGAGCTCGGCGACGGCCGTCACCGTCGATCCCTCATGGCGCGCTCCGCCTCGCGCTGCATCGTCCGGCGCTTCAGCTCCTCGCGGCGGTCGCGGTGCTTGCGCCCGCGGCACAGTCCCAGGGTGATGCGTGCGCGTCCCCTGCGGAAGTA
Organism: Gemmatimonadota bacterium; assembly: GCA_009838975.1. Lineage (GTDB taxonomy): Bacteria > Gemmatimonadota > Gemmatimonadetes > Longimicrobiales > Gaopeijiaceae > Bin94. The sequence continues at coordinate 69,204 of VXQO01000051.1, forward strand.
GAGGTCGAGGGGAACCAGGGTCAGGCCCTTTTCCTCGGCCCGCGAGACGATCCGGCGGATCTGCTCCTTGTGCAGCAACAGCTTCCGAGGCCGGGTTTCGTCGTGGTTCCAGCGGTTCGCGGGCTCGTACGGAGCGACGTGCAGGTTGTGGAGCCACATCTCGCCGGATTCGGCGCGCGCGTAGGAGTCCTGGAACGCGACGTTGCCGGCGCGGATGGACTTGACCTCCGTGCCCTGGAGAACCAGTCCGGCCTCCCAGGAATCCAGCACTTCGTAGTCGCGACGGGCCTTCCTGTTGCGCGCCACCAGCCGTCGCGGGGCGGACTCGGTCAGCTGCCCGCCGTGGCGAGTGCCATCGCGGCCTCCCGCTTGCGCCAGTCGGCCAGGAAGCTGGCCATGCCGCGGTCGGTGAGCGGATGCTGCATGCACTTCCTGAGCACGTTGAACGGGCAGGTGGCGATGTGAGCGCCGGCCAAGGCCGACTCCGTCACGTGCCGCGGGTGCCGGATCGACGCGGCCAGGATCTGGGTGCGGATATCCGGATCCTGGTCGAAGACCTCGGCGATCTCGCGGATGAGCTCCATCCCGTCGTAGGACATGTCGTCGACGCGGCCGATGAAGGGCGAGACCACGAAGGCGCCCGCCAATGCCGCGAGCAACGCCTGGTTGGTGTTGAAGATCAGCGTCACGTTGCAGCGGATGCCCCGCCGGCCCAGGCGCGAGACGGCCTCGAGCCCCTCGGTGGTGCTGGGGACCTTGATGATCACATTGGAGTGCCAGCCTGCGAATTCGACGCCTTCCCGCACCATTCCGTCGGCGTCTTCCGAGACGGTCTCGGCGCTGATCGGCCCGTTGACGAGCTCGCAGATGGTGCGGATGGTGTCCTCGAAGTCGGCGCCCTCTTCCTGCGCCATGAGGCTCGGGTTGGTCGTGACACCGCTCAGGATGCCCCATCGGGCCGCCTCGCGGATTTCTCCCAGATTTGCCGTATCCAGGTAGATCTTCAACTGCGGTTCCTCCCGCGTGCCAGAGAATCAGTTGACGGCGCGCACGCGCCGGTCCGGTTGCTTGTCAATTCCCGCCGAATCAGCCGTGCTCCTCCGCCTCGGCCTCGAACTCCTCCCGCGCCGCGTCGAGGCCGGCGCGGTACGCCGCCTTCGAGCGTGCCAGCTTGTCCTCGAGCTCCTCGCGGGCCTCCGCCGCGATCTGGCGCCCCTGACCGATGACGCCTTTCGCCGAATCCACGCGCGCACTCAGATCCTCGCGCAGGCCCCGCACCCGCTCCCCGGTCAGTTCCCTGAGCTTTCTGGCCTGCGTGCGGAGGCGCGCCTGGGTTTCCTCGCCTGAACCGGGGGCGAAAAGGAGGGCGATTCCGGCCCCGACGAGCGCACCCAGCAGGAACGCACCGATCTCGGTCCGATGGTCCCTTTCGACGATCACGGCAGGCTGTTCGCCGTTGCTCATCTTGCCTCCCAGTTCGTGAACGCGCGGGGTAGCACGGGGTGGGCGATTCCGGTCCGGGCGCCCCGCCCCGCACGCCACCAAAGCTAACGCGGCGTCCCGGACCCGCCAACGAAGCCACGCCCGCCGGCCGGGCCGCGCCCGCGCGCGAGGTTCACCACTCCGGCGGCGTCAGACCCTCCAGCGCGGGTCGGGGGCCGGGAGGG
>VXQO01000127.1 GCA_009838975.1 Gemmatimonadota bacterium
GCGTGCCCGAGCGCACCGAGATCCGGCTGCGCGAGGCGCTCGAGGGGAAGGGCGGCGGCCGCGACGACGGCGGCGAGCCCGGCGGCCAGTAGTCCCGGTTCCGCGGAACCGCCGGGTGGACCGATGCTCGGATGGGTCAGGAGGCTGTCAGACGACAAAAGGAGGATACAGCTATAATAAAATAGCATTTTGAATTGGCATACAATGACAACTGCTTTGAAGCCATGGTTGACCGGAATCTCGCGTCGAAGCTGATCAGGGCGGCTGCCCGGACGCCCGCGGTGATGGTCACCGGACCCCGACAGAGCGGCAAGACGACGCTCTGCCGCGCGCTCTTCCCCGGCCATCGCTACCGAACTCTCGAGGCACCGGACGATCGTGCGTTGGCGGCAGGAGCGCCGCGGGCGTTCCTGGACCGGTTTCCGAACGGCGCTGTCCTCGGGGAGGTGCAGCGCGTCCCGGCGCTGCTTTCACAACTGCGGGGAATCATCGAAGAGGACCCGGTTCCCGGCCGATGGATCCTGACCAGTTCGCGGGAGCTTCGGGTCAGGGAGTCAATGGCCGGGCGAATGGCAGTGCTCCGTCTGCTGCCGCTGACCTGGAACGAGATCACACGATTCGTCGGCCACCCCGCAAGCCTCGATGAAGTCATGTTCACCGGCGGGTATCCCCCCATCCTCGACCACAAGCTGGATCCGTCAACGTGGCTGTCGTTGTACGTCGCCGACTACATCGAGCGCGATGTGCGCACGATAACCAACGTGAGCGACCTCGCGACGTTCCAGCGCTTCGTTGAAGCATGCGCGCACCGCTCGGGCCGGCTCCTGAACTACTCTTCTCTGGCCGCCGATTGCGGCATTTCGCAGCCTACAGCCAAGGCGTGGCTGAGCATCCTGGAGGCATGTTTCCTCACCTTCCGGCTGCCCGCGTTCCAGGACGCACCGGGGAAGCGGCTCGTGAAGGCGTCGAAGCTGTACTTCCACGATGCCGGCCTGGCCTGCTGGCTGCTGGGGATCCGTGAACCGGGCCAGCTGGGGTCGCATCCGCTCCGTGGCGCGGTATTCGAGAACTGGGTGGTGTCGGAAGTCGTCAAGCACCGGGCGAACCGGGGCCATGCGAGGGGCCTCTGGTTCTACCGCGACCGCAACGGCGCCGAAGCGGATCTCGTGATCGAGGGGCCAAAGGGCCTGACGCTGGTCGATGTCAACGTCGATGCGGCGTTTTCGGCCGCCCTGTTCGGGGGGGTCGAGCGCGTGAGGCGGCACTTCAAGAGCCTGCCCGTGCCGGAGGTCGGAGTGGTCTACGGGGGCGAGGGATACCGGTCGCGCAGTTTCGGAGCCTGGCTTGTTCCGTGGTGGAGGGCCCGAGAGGCCGTGCTCAGATGAACACCACCATGCACCGCCCGGGCCCGTGCACCCCGGTTACCACCGTCCGCCCGATGTCCGCGGACTTGCTGGGACCCGAATGCAGACCAACCGCGGCCGGCAAGCCGTCGAGCAGCTCGCGCAACGCGTCCTCCATGCGCGCGAACACCCTGCCCTCCGGCACCCACACCACATGCACCGGGGGAAGCAGCTGCACCGCACGCGTTCCCGTCGACGGCAGAATCAGGCTCCCCGACTCGGACACCGCCCCCCAGGCCACCGAGATCCCCGCTCCTGCGTGCGCGGCGGCGACATCTGGCAGCCGCGGCCGCAGTCCGGCCGGCACCTCAGGGCCCACGGCCACGCCCACGACCCCGGGCTCGAGCGCCTGCAGAAAATCGGTGAGCCACTCGTTCGCCGGACGGCCCCGATCCGCCTTTACCACCTCCCCGCCGCTGCTTGTGAAGCATTTCACAAATCCGGCTACAGGATCCGCCGCCGGGGTGGCCAGCGCGCCCGGATGCGACAGCCTTCCGCGGCTCGCCGCAGCCCGCGCCACCCGGGCAAGAATCCTCTCACGGGAACTCTCGCCGCCCGCGCTCACTCGATCCCCTTCCGCCACAGCTGCCGGAAGGTGCGCGGACTCGGCTTCGGCAGAGCGCGATCCCGTGCCCACTCCCCGAGCATCGGCAGCGCCCGTCCCGCGCCCCTGGCACCCAGCCGCGATCCGATTCTACCCGCCAGCCGGTACAGCCCCGGCCGTGTCGCGACACTGGCAAGCCCAGCCAGCGCCGCTCGCTCCTTCCAGGGCGTCAGCCCTTCGTCCTGCGCCTCTTTCCGCCACTCCAGCAGCAGCTCCGGGATCGGGATCCGGACCGGGCACGCATCCTCACAGGCGCCGCACAACGACGACGCGAAGGGCAGCGGCATCGCGTCGTGCAATCCGAGCAGTCCGGGGTCGAGCACCGACCCGATGGGCCCCGAGTACACGTGGCCGTACGCGTGCCCGCCGGTCTGCCGGTAGACGGGACAGGCGTTCAGACATGCGCCGCACCGCACACAGCGCAGCGCCTCCCAGGCGTGTTCGTGAGCCAGCACGTCCGTGCGGCCGTTGTCGACGAGGACGACGTGCACCTCCTCCGGCCCGTCGTCCCCGGGCTCCGCGGCCGGCCCCTGGATGAGCGACACGAAGCACCCGATCGGCTGACCCGTCGCCGCGCGCGCCGTGAGCTGGAGGAAGCCGGCCAGATCCGTCATCCGTGGCAGCAGCTTCTCGATCCCGACCACGGCGACGTGTACCCGCGGCAGCGAGGTGGTCAGGCGGATGTTGCCCTCGTTCTCGATCAGCGCGACGGTGCCGGTCTCGGCGACCAGGAAGTTGGCCCCCGTGATCCCCATGTCCGCGTCGATGAACGCGTTGCGCAGCACCTCGCGTGCGGCCCGCGCCAGGGTATCGGGGTCTCCGTCGGGCGCGGTGTTCAGACGCTCGGCGAACAGATCCTGCACCTGCCGCAGGCTCTTGTGCAACGCCGGCCCCAGGATGTGGCTCGGCGGCTCCTCGAGGAGCTGCAGCACGTACTCGCCCAAATCGGTCTCGATCACTTCGATCCCCGCCTCCTCGAGCGCGGGATTCAGGTCGATCTCCTCGGTGACCATGCTCTTGCCCTTGACCACGCTCGCAACCGCGCGCCGCGTCGCCAGTCCGATCACGATCTCCCGGGCCTCCGCCGCATCCGCCGCCCAGTGCACCTGCGCGCCGTTGGCCTGGAGCCGCGCCTCGGCCTCGGTCAGATAGTGGTCCAGATGCGTGAGCGTGTGGTTCTTCACCCCCTCCGCCCAGCGCCGCCACGCATCGGCGTCGACTTCGGCGTACCCCTTTCGCCGCTTTTCGTCGAAGGCGATGGTCGCCCCTGTGACCGCCTCGCGCACGCCCGGTTCGTCCCGGATGATCTCGCGCGAGCGCGCCGCGTAGTCGCGGACCATGTCAATTCACCCCGCGCCACAACGCGGTCGCCAGGTGCACGAATTCGATCGCGTCTCCGCGTGCCCGGCTGCGCCCGTCGAGGTGCAGCACGCATCCGCCATCGCCCGAGACCACCCAGTCGACGTCCGGCAGGGTCTCCAGCTTCCGATCCGCCATGGCCGCGGAAACCGCCGTCATCTTCACGGAAAACAGGCCGCCGAACCCGCAACATTCCTCCTGCGCGTCCCATGGCACGACCTCGGCTCCGGCCCCTTCGAGGAGCGTTGCCGGTTCCGTCTCCAGCCGCAGCTCGCGCAACGCGTGGCACCCCTGATGCACCGCGACCCGCCGGCCCGACAGCCCGTCCCCGAGCCGCGTGACCCCAAGCCGCCGGACGATGAATTCCGCCAGATCCCAGGTCCGCTCCGACAGGGCCGTGGCCCGGGAGACTCCTTCGCCAGCCAGCCGGGGATAGAACTTCTTGACCATCGTGGCGCACGAACCGCTGGGCAGCACCACCGCGTCGGCCCCGGCAAGGACATCGAGAGTGTGTTCGGCCATCCGAAGGGCTTCCCGCGTCCGCCCCGCGTTGTACGCCGGCTGTCCGCAACACGTCTGTCCGGGCGGAAAACCCACCTCGCACCCCAGGTGGCGCAGGAGCCGAACCGCATCGGCGGCCGCATCCGCAAAGTAGTGGTCCGCGAGGCAGGTGACGAAGAAGGCGACTTTCATGCGGGAAAGGTAGCCGCCCCTGCCTGCCCGGACAGCGCCGCGGCGCGCCTGCGGGAGCACCGCCTGCCGGGCAACGTCATGCCGGTCCGCCCGTCGCCGCGACGACCACGCCCGCGACGATCAGCGCGGCGCCGACCGGACGCGTCAGCCGCGCCCCGAAAGGCAGCGCGGTCTCGGCCACCATCACCGCCATGAGAACGCCCATCCACGCCAGGCTCCCCATCCCCACCACGAGGGCCAGCGCCATGAGCGCCCAGCAACACCCGAGGCAGTGCAGCCCGTGCTCGAACCCCATGCGGGTCTGTCCGACCGGGCCGTCCCGCCACTTCGACAGCAGGAAGCCCGCAGGCGAACGGCAGTGTGACAGACACGCCCCCTTGAGCGGGGTGAGCTGGTAGGCGCCGGTCAGCATCAGCACGGCGGCGGAGAGTGCCGGCGCCTCCAGGCGGAAGGGTACCGGAAACGCCATAGCGGCGAGGGAGACGTGCACGCCGGCCGCGGCCGCGCCGAAGCCGGCCCATGCGAGCATGTATCCGCCCAGGAACGGCGTCACGGCGGCGGCCGGGCCCGCCGCGACGCGGTTCAGTGCGCGGAGCCACGGGTAGACCACCGGCGCCATCATGAGGCCGGTCATCGCCAGCCACATCGCAAGTACTGGAGGGTAGCTACTCACCGGTCCAGCGGAAGCGCGACCAGAGGGCATGCGTCTGCTCGATCGAGAAGGCGAAATCCCCGTCGGCGCAGCGCGTCGAGCCCATGGCGATCACCTGGGTGGAATCGTGGATCTGGTTGAAGATGTTGACGAAGTTGACCGGCTCGGCGCGGTTCCGGCCCCGGATCGCCTCGACCGCGCCCCGGAGCATGCCCTTGATCGTTACCGATTTCCCCTTCGGCGGCTCGTCGATGACGATCGGAGCCGCGCGGGTCGGCAGCGGGTCGGCGACGAACCCGGCCAGGATGCGCCACGGTCCCCCGCGCACGCCGGTGAGGATCTCCTCCACGGCGCGGAATTGCTCTGCCGTCGCGTGGTCCGAGATCACGATCCGTTGCTTCCATCCCCCCTCGATCATCACCGGCGGCGTCTCGTAGATGATGACCGCGCAGATCCCGCCCAGCGCCAGGTCGTCGAAGCGCCCGTCGTCGAAGCGGATGGCCCAGAATCCCTGGCAGACTTCGTGGGTGCACTTCTGGCTGAAGTGGATGTGCCCGGGGCAGACTGCGGTGCAACTGCAGTTCTCGAAGAGGAGCCCCTCGGCCCACCAGTCGCTCAACCGGGCCCCGTCAGTGCGTCAGCATGTAGATGATCACGTTGATCCCAACGGCGTAGGCGTTGGGCGAGAACCGGTAGAAGAACTCGTCGTCCTCGCCCTCGCGCTCCCAGCCGTCGGCGATGTCGGTGTTGTGGGTCATGATGACCATCAGGCGGCCCGACTCGTCCATGATTCCGTGCAGGGCCGGGGTCGCGCTCTCGGCACCGCGCTCGGAGGTGCCAAGGCGCCCGCTGCGCCGCCAGTACTGGATCGAGGGAATCTGCGGGATACTGTCCACGGAGTACAGCGTGTGGAAGAGGACGTGATCCGGCGGCACCTCCACGATGCGGTAGCCCGGCAGAACCTTGCCCATCTCGATCATCCAGTTGTGCCAGGCGTACTCGCCCCAGAAGTCGTCGGCCCACAGGAAGCCGCCCTTGAGGAGATAGTCGCGCAGACGCACGATCTCGACTTCCGAAAGCCCGACGGTGCCCACGTCGGAGGCGAAGAGGAACGGGCAGGCGTAGAGGTCGGCGTCGGTGGCTTCGACGACCGCGTGGAAGGGATCGCCCCGCCCGTCGCGCGCGATATCGGCCCTGGTCAGCTGGGAGAGGCGCAGCGGGAGATTGCGGTCGCCGTCGGGGTAGTCCGTGTCCCACCCCGTGCCGAGCCACTCGCGCCGCACCGGCCGGTACTGCAGGCGGCAGAAGGTGAATTCGCCGTATTCGGTCGCTTCCGACGGCTTGCGCGGAGGAGCCCAGCGGGTGCGTCCGCCCCACTGGGCCGCGAGGGGCTCCGGCAGCGTGGTGAGAAGGATGGCAAGGAAGGCGGTCGCGAGGAGGCCCTTCACAGCCCCTTCTCCATCTCTTCGGCCGCCATCAGGGACAGGGCGCAGAAGGTGAGCGTGCCGTTGGCGCAGCCGCTGGAGACGATCGTCGGCGCGCCGACGACGAAGAGGTTCTCGTGGTCGTGGGTGCGGCCCCGGCGGTCGACGACGCTGGACGCGGGGTCGTCGCCCATGCGGCAGCCGCCGCCGGGGTGTTCCCAGAGGCGGGAGGTGCGGGTGCTCATCATGGCGCCGCCGGCCGCGCGCGCGAGGTGGTCGAAGCGGCCCAGGATTGTGTCGTGGGTGTGGCCCTCGAGGTCCAGGCTGGCACGGGCGGGGCGGTAGTCGATCCGTGGCATCGGGTCGCCGAGGGCGTTGGTTTTTGCGCCGTCGAGGGTGAGGCGGCTCTCGCGGTCGGGAAGGACGTCGTAGTATGCGCGGATGCGGGCGGTGGCGCCGGTGCGGTTGCGCTCACGCCAGTCTGCCATGACTTCGTCTCCCCACAGGAGGCGGCCGTCGTCGTTTCGGAGTCGCGGCGCTCTTCCCACATTCGACTCCCACAGGCGCAGATCGTGGCGCACGTAGCGGTCCAGGGGCCCGGGACTGGCGAAGCGGTGCGACAGAAGGCTGTTGTTGGTGAAGATGCCGGGGTACAGGCGCATGGGAAGGTCGATGAAGCCGCTCACGTACCAGTGACCCGTCATGTACCGCCCCACGTTGCCCGTGCGGTTGGCGAGTCCGTCGGGGAAGCGGGTGTTGGCCGACAGCAGGAGCAGGTGCGAGCTCCAGGCGTGGCCGGCGGCGATCACGAAGGTGCCGGCGCGGAATTCGACCGGTTCGGCGGGAGTGTCTCGGTCGACGGCTTCGGCTGACGCGATGCGGTCGGTGCCGGGTTCCAGGGTGAGGCGGCGGACGAGGGTGCGGGTGACGAGGTCGATGCGGCCTGCGGCGAGGAGTTGGTCGAAGGCGAAGTCGGGGGTGTACTTGGCGCCCGTGGGGCAGACGGCGCAGGTGTCGCAGCGCTGGCAGACGTTGCGGCCGCGGTAGGGCCGGGTGTTGCGCGCCCACGGCTGGGTCCAGAAGGGGATGCCGGCGCTGTCGGTCCAGTCGCGCATGCGGGCCAGGTTGTACGACAGCGGGAGCGGGGGCATGGGGTACGGCTTCGAGCGCGGGTCGCAATCGGCGGGGCCCTGTTCGCCCGCGGCGCCGATGCGCTCCTCGGCCTCCTGGTAGTACGGCTCGAGGTCGTCGAAGGAGATGGGCCAGTCGAAGCCGACGCCGTATAGGGAGCGGAGGCGGAAGTCTTCCGGCGAGTAGCGCGGGATTGCCCCGCCCCAGTGCATGGCCGAGCCGCCGACGACCATCTGGCGGTACATAGCGCCGGTGCCCGTCTGGTCGGGGATGTGGTCGTTCGGGTACGGATTCTCGCCGTAGGCCAGCATGCGGGCGCGGGTGTTGGTGCGCTCGGCGAGCGAGGCGGTGCGCTGACCGGCCTCGATGACGGTGATGGACGCGTCGGTGCGCTCGGCGAGGCGTTCGGCGACCATGGCCGCGGTAATCCCGGCGCCTACGATGCAGACATCGCTCTCGATGACGCGGGTCATGGGGCGTTCCCGGGTTCGGCTGTCGCGCCATCGAGTCCCCGGCACTGCTGCTTTGCGATGGTGCGGCGGTAGCACAGGTCGGTGGCGAGGGGCGAGGCGAAGAAATGCGCCATGAGGGCGATGGCAATGTGGTTTGCGTTGGCGGGCGTTCCGAGGCCGGAGCCGGTCTCTTCGACTGCGCGGGTCAGCAGGGTCCTGCGCGTGGGGATGTCGATGTCGGGGAGGCCCCTGCCGAAGCGGCTGCGGGATTCCTTCTCGAGACCCTGGAGCTGCGCCGTCCATCCCGGTCGCGGGTCCGGGCCGGAGTAGCGTGTTTCGGGCACGAGGTAGGGGTGGGCCAGTTCGACGACCGGTTCGAGTCCGTCCGACCAGCGTTCGAAGGCGGCGACGGCGCGTTGCTGGCCGTCGTCGCCGAGTTCGGCGGGCAGGACGGCCTGGGCGACGGCGCGCAGGGTGGTCGAAGAGAGGGGGGAGGGGGGGGGG
>VXQO01000133.1 GCA_009838975.1 Gemmatimonadota bacterium
GGGGGCGGCCGCCGCCCGCACCGTCCGCAACCTCGAACCCGTTCCCGTCAGCGACCCCCTCGGCGACGAGATCGCGCTGCTCTGCGCCCACATCAACGCCGCCACCTACCGGCTCCTCCGCCTGCTCGGGCGCTACGACGAGGAGGGGCGCTGGGGAGGCGGATTCCGCTCGTGCGCCCACTGGCTCTCCTGGCGCACCGGGATCTCCATCGGGCCCGCCCGCGAGAAGGTGCGCGTCGCCCGCTGCCTCCCGTCGCTGCCCCTGATCTCGGAGGCGCTCGCGAGCGGCGAGCTCTCCTACTCGAAGGTCCGCGCGCTCACCCGGGTCGCCACCCCGGACAACGAGGCCGAACTCCTGTCCTTCGCCCACCACGGAACGACCTCCCATGTCGAGCACCTGGTGCGCCTGTGGCGGCGTGTCGACCGGAACGCGGACTCGCAGGCCACCCGGACCGCACGCCGGGGGCTGTCCGTGTGGCTGACCGACGACGGCAGCTATGCGGTGCGCGGCCGTCTCACCCCGGAGGTCGGCGCGCTGCTGCAGAAGGCACTTGAGGCAGCCGAAGACAAGCTCTTCCGCGCCGAGCACGAAGCGGGGGTCGAGGACCGGACATCGCCGAAGCAGCGGCTGGCCGACGCGCTGGGGCTGTGGCTGGAGGAGCGGGTGCAGCCGCATGTGCAGCTGGTGGTGCACGCGTTTGCGGAGGACGGCGACGCGCGGGAGGTGGACGGGCGCGCTGACGCTACCTGTTCGTGCGATGCGCAGGAGGAGAAGCAGAAGGAAGAAACGCCCGCCGCTCTGGTCACGGAGGACGGTTCGCGCGTTCCAGCTGAAACGTCTTCGCGGCTCGCCTGCGATGCGGAGGTGGTGCCCATCGCCCGGGGAGCGGACGGCTCGGTACTCGATGTCGGACGCCGCCGGCGGACCGTCGGATGGCGGCTCCGCAAGGCCCTTGAGACCCGCGACGGCGGCTGCCGCTTCCCGGGATGCGACTCGCGCATGCGCACGCACGCGCATCATATCACGCCGTCGGCCGCGGGCGGCGAGACTGCCATGAACAACCTGGTGCTGCTCTGCCCCTTCCACCATCGGGCGGTGCACGAGGGGGGCTGGCGGGTGAAGATGGACGAGTGGGGCGTCCCACGCTTCTTCAACCCGCTGGGCGCGCCGATGCCGGAGGTGCCGGGGGTGGGCGAGTTGGTGTCGGAGGGTGAAGGGCCGGGCGGTATGGCGCCTGCGGAGCTGCCGGCGGGGGACCATGGGCTGGCCCGCTGGCATGCGGGGCGGGAGATCCGTGTCTGGCCCGGCACCACGGTGTGGCAGGGGGAGCGGATCGACTGGAGCTGGGCGGTGTCGTACTTCTGGAGCGGTGGGAAGGAGCACTGACATGGTAACGTCAGCATTACAAATTGTAACGTTTGCTTTACAATCTACTATTCCCGCGCCCTCCGCACGCTGACACTGCCATCCCGCCGGGCGGTGACGGTGACCGTCCCGTGCAGGTCCGTTCTGAGTATGTGGGCGCCCGCGCGACGCAGGCGGGCGATGACGACGGGGTCGGGGTGGCCGTATCGGTTGCGCGCGCCGACGGGGATGATGGCGTACTCGGGCGAGGTCGCCTCCAGGAGCGCCTCCGATGTCGAGGTGATGCTGCCGTGGTGGCCGACCTTGAGGAGGGTGACGTCCTGGTCGGCCGGTGTGGCGGCCGCCGCGATCAGCCGCGACTCGATCTCTGCGCCGGCGTCGCCCGTCAGCAGCGCCGAGAACTCGCCGAACTCGACGCGCATCACCACGGACCAGTCGTTCGGGTAGCCGGGGTCGAGAATGGGTGCGGCCGGCGGACTGAGCACCCGGAACACGACGCCGTCCATGGTCCACACGTCGCCCGTCGCCGCGCGCCGCCACGGCACGCCCCCGTCCCGCGCCTCGGCGAGCCCCAGCATGTGCCCACTCTGCCCGCTCCCGAGCCCGGGCCCCAGGACCGCACCGGTGCGGACGTTGCGCAGAACCGACGCGAGCCCCCCGGCGTGGTCTTCGTCGGGGTGGGTGAGGATGACCGCCTCAAGGCGGCGCGCTCCCTGCCCGTGCAGGTACGGCACCACCCGCGTCAGGCCTGCGTCATGGCCGCCCATGCTGCGCGGCCCGGCGTCTACGAGCATCCACCGTCCCCGCGGGGTGCGGATCGCGATGGCGTCGCCCTGCCCCACGTCGATCGCGGTGATCTGCAGGGTCCCCCGCCCCGCCACCGAGAGCGCGGCCTGCCCGGCCCAGAGCGTCGCGAACGCAGCGAGCGCGCACACGGCGGCGCGCACGGCCGGCCGGATGCGCCAGGTCGTGTAGCCCAGCAGCATCGGAGCGACCCCGCCGGCGGTGAGGAGCGCGGCTTCGCGGGGCGTCACCATCGCCACCGTCCCGGGGAGCGCGCCCAGCCACGCGGCCACGCGCGTAACCGTCCAGAGCAGCGCCTCCGCGCCCATCCCGGCGACGGCGGCCCCGGGGACGTGCAGCACATCCATCGCGATCGCCGCGATGACGCCCGGAACGGCCGCGGCCACCATCGGCGTGACCAGAATCGACGACGGCAGCGACAACAACGGAATTTGCCCGAAGTGGTACGCGAGGACCGGCGCCGTGAAGACCGACGCCCCGATCCCGGCCGCGACCGGCGACGCGATCCACTCCCTGCCCCGATGCGCCGGCCAGTGGCTCATGATCCACCGCGTCATGACCAGGATCCCCGCGGTCCCCGTGACCGTGAGCTGGAAGCCGGCGCCGGCGACGGCCTCCGGGCGCAGCAGCGAGATCATCAGCATCGAGAGGCCGAGCGCCCCGAGCGCGCGCGCGGGCGAATGGCGGAGCCGGCCCGCCACGAAGGCCGTGGTCATCCAGGCCGCGCGGGTCGCCGAGGTCGGCGCGCCGATGACGAGCACATACGCCCACACGCCCACCGCGATGCCGAGGGCGCGGCGCCGCGGCGGGAGTCCGGCGACCGAGAGGAGCGCGCCGAGGAGCGCGGCGATGACCCCCACGTGAAACCCCGAGATCGAGAGCAGGTGCGCGGTGCCGGAGCGCGCGAAGGCGTCCCACAATTCGCGCGGAATCCCGTCGCGCTCGGCCAGGACCAGCGCGGACGCGACCCCGGCCTGCGTGCCGAGCCGGCGGTCGACGGCCTCGGCGGCGCGGCCCCGGACGGCGGTGCGAAGGCGCGTCGTCCAGGGGACCGTGCGCGCGGCGTTGTCGGCGTCGGCGTCGGCCTCGGCCTCCTGTTCGACACTGGACGCGCTCAGGTAGACGGCTTCGGTACCGTCGGGACGCACCGAGCGGAACCAGAGTCCCTCGACCGTGACCGGGCGGGCTTCGGGCGGCGCGCCGTCGCGGGTGTAGACGCGGACATCGCTCGCGCACGCGGAGTGGTGGCCGTCGCGACCACCGCCGCCGTCGGCCAGCACCCGCAGCGTGGACGCGCCCTCCCCGCTGACCGCGATGAAGTAGCCGGTGACCCTTGCGGGTGCGCCGTCGGGAGCGGCCGGAGCGCACTGCTCCGCTGTCCGGCGGTCGGCGGTGGCCCAGGCCAGCCCCGCCACGAAGCACAGGAGCATCGGCAGGACGCGCGATTCGGGACCGCGCCATAGTGCGATGGGACAGCTGACGATCAGGAGTGTGAGGAGGGTCCGGTCGAACCCCATGGCCGTGCTGGCGGCCGCTCCCGCGGCGAAGCCCACGGCGGTCCACAGGATCGGGGGCGCGCCCCTCACTCCAGAAGCGTTTCTCCCTTCGGTTGCTCGCCTCGCGGCTCGGCACCGGCGGCGTGCGGGTTGCGGCCTGCCGCGAGGCGCTGATCGCGGCGCTCGACGAGCGGCTCGTCACCGCGGGCGGCGAGCTGGTGCCGGTCTTCGACGTGCCGGTCCTCCATGTGCCGCTCGCGCAGCAGCCGTCGGACCTTGAGGTCGGCGTTGATTCCGGCGCCCAGCATGACGGCCATCCCCGCGACCATGCCTCCGAAGGCGACGAAGGTCACGGGGACGCCGTAGAGGGTGATGAGTCCGAGGTCGATCGTAACCTCACGGCCCGCGTTGGCAATCGCGAAGCCGATTCCCCCGGCTACCACGAGGCCCAGGCCCAGCCAGCCCAGGAAGCGGCTCACGCGCGCCTCGCTGCGTTCACCGGCCTCGCTGCGTTAACCGGCCCCGCCGCGTTCACCGGCCTCGCCGCGCTCACGCGCGCTCCCCCACGAAGGTGGGGCCGGTGGTGCGGGTCAGGCGGGCGGTCAGGTAGGTGCCGATGTCGGCGTTCGATCCGGGCACGACGGCCGCCTTGCCCCGGCGGGTGCGGCCCAGGACCATTCCCTCGCTGCGCGCCTCGCGTTCGATCAGCAGTTCCTCCACTCGGCCGACCTCGCCCTGGTTGATCTCCTTCTGGATCGAGCGCGTCGTCTCGATCAGCCTTTCCAGCCGCTTCTGCCCGACCTGGTCGTCGATGAACTGGTGCGCGGGCAGGCGCGTGGCGGGCGTGCCCTCGCGCGGCGAGTACCTGTACGTGAATGCCTCGTCGAATCTGACACGGCCGAGCAGGTCGAGCGTCTGCTCGAAGTCGTCCTCGCTCTCGCCCGGGAAGGCGACGATCACGTCGGTCGAGAGCGCGACGTCGGGCAGCGCGCCGCGGATGAGTTCGACCTTCTCCATGAACGTCTCGGCGGTGTAGCGGCGGAGCATGCGGCGCAGCACGCGGTTGCTCCCCGACTGCACGGGCAGGTGGAACTGCTCGCACACGGTGTCCTCGCGCGCCATGACCTCGACGAGCTCGCCGGTGACGTCGTTCGGGTGCGGCGAGGTGAATCGCACGCGCCGGATCCCGGGCACGCGCGCGACCGCCTCGAGAAGGCGCGCGAACGAGACATCGCCCCAGCTGTACGAATTGACGGTCTGGCCCAGGAGGGTGACCTCGGTGATCCCGTCGCGGGCGACGCGCTGCACCTCGTCCAGGACCTCGTCCGGGTCGCGGTTCTTCTCCGATCCGCGCACGTAGGGCACGATGCAGAAGGTGCACCTGTGATTGCAGCCCCTTTGTATGGGGATCCAGGCGGTGACGGTCGAGCGGCGGCGCTGTTCGAGCCCCCGGTAGTTCTCGTCGAGGGAGAGGTCGAGCACCGAGAGACGCCTGCGGCTGCCCGCGCCGCCGCCCGGCGCCCCGGTCCCGCGGCCGCGGATCTCGGCGAGCGCGCTGCCGAGGCCCCGGTACCCGTCGGGCCCCATGACGAGGTCGACGTAGGGCGCCTTGGCGAGGAGGTCGTCGCCCATCCGCTGCGCCATGCAACCGGTGACGCCGAGGATCATGTCCGGGCGCTCGCGCTTGAGTGCGTTGAGCTGGCCCACTCGGCCCAGGACCCGCGTCTCGGCGTGCTCGCGGATCGCGCAGGTGTTGACGAGCACGACGTCGGCCGCCTCGGGGGCGGTCACGATCTCGTAGCCCTGGCCCTCCAGGACGCCCTCCATGAGCTCGCCGTCGGAGATGTTCATCTGGCAGCCGTAGGTCTCGACGTAGGCGCGGGTCTTCATTGCAGCGCCACCTCCGAGCCATCGGGTGACAGGGTGCCCGAGTGGAGGCGGCGGTGATCCGCCGGTCGCCGCGATCCCACGGCGACCCTCATGTAGTCACCGGTGAGCGCGGTGCCTCCGTCGCCCTCCATCACCACCTCCACAAGGGAACCGCCGCGACGGCGGGCGTAGTGCGCGCCCTTTTCGGTGCCGAGCGTGCGGAGTTCCCGTGCGCGCTCCCAGGCGATGCGCTGCGGGAGGAGGCCGGGCATGTCGGCGGCGGCGGTGCCTTCGCGCGGCGACCACGGGAAGACGTGGAGGTAGGTGAACGGGAGCTCGTCGACGAGGTCGGCGGTCTGTGCGTGGTCTGCGTCGGTCTCGCCCGGGAAGCCGGTGATGATGTCGGCGCCGAGGCCGATCGGCGAAACGGCCGCGGCGATGTCGAGGGCGCGGCGGCGGTAGTGTTCGCGCGTGTGCCAGCGCCGCATGCCGCGGAGCACGGGGTCGGCGCCGCTCTGGAGCGGCATGTGCAGGTGCGGCGCGAGGCGTCCGCCGGATTCGGCGAGGAGGCGGAGCATGCCGTCGTCGATTTCGGTCGCTTCGATGCTGCCGAGGCGGAACCTGGGGCCGGGGACTTCGTCGAGGAGGCGGCGGACGAGGGCGGTGAGCGTGGTGCGCGGGTCCAGGTCGCGTCCGTAGTGCCCGATGTGCACGCCGGTGATGACGAGCTCGGGGTGGTTGCGGGCGAGCGCGCGGGCCTCGGCGACGACTTCGTCCGGGGTTCGGCTGCGGCTTCTGCCGCGGGCGAGTCGGGTGGCGCAGAACGAGCACTTGCGGTCGCACCCGTCCTGGACCTTGAGCCAGCCGCGGGTGGCGCCGGCGCGCCGTCGGAGCGGGCGGGCGCGGTCGAGCTGGACGAGGCGGGGGGTCGCGGCGCGGTTGGCGGACGCAGCGCCGGAGCCGGCGAGCGCGCGGTTGGCAGCCGCCAGGACTTCGGCCGGGTCGTGGCCCCGGACGACTTCGCTGACTTCGTCCATGGCCCGGTAGTCCCTTGCGCGCAGGACCGCCGAGCAGCCGGCCACGACGATGCGGGCGCCCGGGTTGCGGCGCGCCACGCGGCGGATGAAGCGGCGGGCGTCGGCGTCGGCCTGGTTGGTGACGGTGCAGGTGTTGACCACGCAGAGGTCGGCGGCTTCGAGCGGCGAGGTGCGGGCGCGGAGGGCGCTGGCGGCGCCGGGGGCCCCCGCCTCCAGCAGCTGCCGCATGCGCTCGGTGTCGTACTGGTTCGCCTTGCAGCCGAAGGTCTTGTAGTGGACTTGCATGGGGAGCCGCCGGACCGTTACAGCCGTGAGATGCCGATCGAGATGGTGCCCCGCCAGAAGTTCTCGTCGAGGGGCAGGCTGGTGCGCGTGGCGCGCTCGACGCCCAGGTCGATCCAGCCGAAGGGGATGCCCTCGAGTTCGACCAGGTTGAAGCCCACGCCCAGCGACCACGCGGTCTCGGTGGGATCCTGTGCAGCGAAGCGGAAGGGCGGCGCCCCGCTCCGGTACCCGACGCGGATGGGCAGGCTGCGGAACTCCTGCTGCATCGCCCGCCACTCGATCCCGGCGCCCCAGCTCATCTTGCGGCCGCTGACCGTCCCTTCGGCGAAGCCCCCGGCCCCCGACCAGTCCTGGTAGACGAACGAGCTGTTGAAGAGGAGCCGCTGCGTGAGGCCCGCCGTCGCGCCTGCGGAGAGCTTGAGGGGGATCTCGTAGGTGTTGACGCCGCCCTGGGTGTCCTCGTCGGGGGTCTCGGTGAGGTCGGACGACCATTCGATGGCGCCCCCGATGTGGACGAGCGGGTGGGGATCGAGCCCCACGCCGGCCGCGAAGGTGTAGCCGCCGTAGCCCCACTGGTAGTTCTCGCGGTAGGGCCGCACCTCGGTGCCGACGACGAGGGAGTCGAGGCGGCGGTCGAAGACCTGGTTGAGGCGTCCGACGTACAGGCCGGCGCTGGCCCCGACGGTGAGCCACCGGGCGACGGGCTGGGCCCACCCGAGCCGCGCGACCGAGGTGCCGCCGTCGGTCTCGAAGCTGTCCTCGATGGGGACGTCCACCCCGCCGAGCCGGATCACCTGGTTGCGCTCGCCGACCCAGCGCTGCTCCATGTGTCCCGCGAGCGAGAGGGTGACGACGCCGCTGTCCGTCGCCGGGTAGCCGATGGCGATGAGCGGGAAGCGCGTGGTGTTGGTCGTGCCGCTCTGGTCGCCCATGGTGTAGTCGCCCCAGGCGGGCTGCATCGAGACGGTCACGGTGGGCAGGAGGAGGCGCGCCGACGCGGCCGGGTCGCTGGGGGACACGGCGATGTTGGGCAGTCCAATCCCGAGATTGCCCAGGGAGAGCGCGCGGGCACCCGCCGCTTCGATCGGGACGCCGAGCGCGCGGAAGCCGAGGAAGGACTGGGCGGCGGCGGGGGCGGGGGCG
>VXQO01000064.1 GCA_009838975.1 Gemmatimonadota bacterium
TCGTCCCCGGCCCCTTCTGGGGTCGCTCCCCCAAGAATTATCCCTGCGGGAAGGCAGTGAGCCGCTACCGATTCGGTTCGACCTGCTCGGCGATGACAATGCCGACTGAGGCGCAACGGGCGCACCGTGGAAGCGCGGCTCCGGTAGCTCGTGCGTTTCTGGGCGAATACATTTGGTACGTCGGGGCCAACTGAACGAAGTCGATGTTCGGACGGTCATCGCCGGGGAAGCCACGGACACGAAGCTAACGTAACGAGGGAATCCGACTCATGCGAACATCACCAACTCCGTTCGTGGTACTCGGCATCAGAGTACGCGAGCGGGGACGGGCCGCAGGCTTCGGTCATCACGTGAGCGACCTCCGACTCGTCTTCTTGTCGTACCGTGGTGGACAGGTTGTCGAGTTCAGCCTCCGTGAACTCGGCAACCGAGTCACGTTGCTTCACATCGCTCCGCTCGATTACTGGAAGCAGGAGTTCCCGAGGAACACCGAGGGTGCCGTCGATTGGGAGCGGGCAACTAACCATCTAATCCAGGCGTCGAAGGCGGTGGGCGAATATGATCACGGAAGGGTCCGCGGAAAGGGCTGCTGGCGTGACGATGGCGGCTTCGTGCTCCATTTGGGCGACCGTCTCCTGCCACCCGAGGACACAGAGTTCGTGCCGCCTTTGGACTACGCAGCGGCTCACCATCGTTTGTATGAGGTTGGCCTCCCCCTCAAGGGGCCGAACCTCAAGAAGGAACTGTCCGATGCGGAATGCCGGGAGTTGGCTTGGCTCTTCCAGGAATTCGGTTGGGACGACGGAATCTCGGGCTACCTGCTGGCCGGTTGGACCGTACTCGCCCCGTTTTGCGGCGTTCTCGACCAGCGGCCGCATGTTTGGATAACCGGACCGCGAAATGCAGCCGCGTTTTGCTACTTGGTACACCCGCTGATCGGTGATATGGGAGTCATGTGGTGCCCTGACTCAGACTTGGGAGATGTTGGAAGTTATCATGAGCGGAAAGCCCTACCGTTTCTCTTGCAGTTGGATCACCCACGCTGGCGGGTGCGCCGGAAGCTGCGCGAAGTCTTGGCCTTGGCTTCATCCGACCGCATTCACAGCATGGCCTGCCTTGGCACAACCCACGAACCCAACCTCTGGGACCGGGATCGAGACTATGTCAGCGTCCTCTCGACCAGAGAGCAGCCGACCGGGCGGCGATACAGCCGTCGATACGATCAGACGCTATACCCTGCGAGCAAGGTAGAGCATCTGGCGAGTCGGCTGATGGGGCGCACATTCCAATGGCTTCGGAGCGGGCGGCTTGATGAGTCTATCGAGGTTTGCCGGCGCGCAGTGTGTGAGACGTTTCATTCTGCGGCGGCCGGTGACCAATACGGCATTCTGATCGCTGGAGCGCATGTCCTTGCCAGCAACGAGCCGCCCACCATCCAAGGGCTTCGATCGTGGTTACAGCGACACCACAGGGCTACATAAGCAGTGTCGCTGGCCCTGTCGAGCCGATTCGCAGCAGGGCGGGTGAAGGAGTTCGCTACGATGAGTCAGAGCTCGGGTGGACAAGTTCAGGAACGCGTTCCTTTCGGCTCACGGACGGCCTTCCTGTCAAGGACTCCTGGTCCGGGAGCGACCCCACGGGAAGGTGGGATGGCTGTGCACATCCCAACCGTCCCCGTGCCGTGTGAGGTATACCCAACACATGGGTCGCTCCCGTCAACGGGCGAAAACGCCCGCCCGTCATCGGGCCGCCCCTGACGGTGCGGCACAAACATAACGACGCCAGCAACTTGCGGCATCGGCGGCATGGCACACCCGATCGCGGTTCTCGTGCACAGCGACCTCGATTTCACATGGACACTCATGGATCGGCAACGGGCCATGCCCACGGGTAGTCGAATCTCGCCTCCGGCGAAGCCGCTCGAACGTCAAACCGAATAGCCGTCGATCATTCCTCCGGGGAGGCCCGATCAGAGCAGAGCCTTCATCCCAACGAGACGGTGAAGGCAGCCGTTGAGACCGCCCAGTTCCTCGATCACCGCTTCGTTCCTCCTGCGGATGGCATTCTCGACGCGGGCGATCTCGCGCCGGACGGCTGTGGCGGTCCGGGCCTGCCGGTTGGCTTTCTGTGCGGGGGCGGGGCCGACCCAATTCCCAAAGATCGTCCGGGCGCGTTTGAGTTCCCTCGTCCCGGCAGCGACCCCGACGTGCCGGTCCTGCCACGACCTGTGCACGGTCGAGGTGCCGTAGCCGGGACCGGCGTGGACTAACACGGCGCGGAGTGAGTCCAGCGCCACGGGCGGAGCGCATGAGGTCTGAATCCCGGCGGGGAATCGCGTAAGTCTAATCAGGACTGCACGATCTGCGTTTTCTGCCGCTGTACTGGATCCTGCTGGACCGTACCGCGAAAGCGGGAAAGTCGGACGTGAACGGCGGGAGTCCGCACTCTCCCTTTTCCTTGAGTAAGCCGTCCGTCCGGAGCGCGTCGTGGTTTCGAGAGCGCGCCGAAGCATATGGGGCGCTTCAGAGGCCGTGATCGCGACTCCCGGTCCTCGAACGCCAATACACTCCGATGTCTGCAGGCACCGGCCCTGTCGTGCTGCATTTCACCAGTTGGTCGCAACACAAGATGTTCTGGGCACGCGATGGAAGGGGGTGCCGAGGGTGGGGCCGGACATACCCGCCCCTCGATCGGACTCAGTTGCCTTCGCCGACACGCAAGCGGTCCGTATTGGCTTGGCCTGCCCGGCGAGAGGTGCCTCTAGCAGGGCACGCAAAAGGGCAGGCTGGACCGGCAGTGTTCCTCCCCCAGCCTCTCCACCGGCCTGTCGATCCGCGGACCAAGCGGAATAGCAACTCATTGTATCGTTTCACGATCTGTCCGATTGCAATCGCGACCTGAAGGCATGTCCGATTCCGACATGGCAGAATCCGGGTGGCGAAGCGTCTTAAGCTCATCAGCCGGCGACACGTCGCGCTCGACGCCCACCCCATCCAGGAGGATCATCGAATGCGAATCGGACGAAAGGCACCGATAGCCGTAGTTGCTCTATCGCTCCTTGCGACATGCACCGACCTGCCGACCGAACACGCGGATACGATAGTCGCGATGCCCGTTCGGGTGGATTCCCCCGATGTCGCGGAGTTGCTCACGGAAGCCGTGGTATCCGACGGAAGAGTTGTCCTGGGCTCGGAAACCCTCGGCTACGTCGACCCCGGCAGGTCTCGCGAGGCGGACACCGCGATCAACAGTCGCTCGGAGGTGTGCTACTACCTGGTCACCTACATTGTGCTCACAGGCGAGGTACTGGAGGTCGAGTTCCTCTTCTGTACGGGTGGCGGAGGCGGCGCGAGTAGCTGCACGGCGGATCAACGGGCCATCGCTGACGAGTACGCGGCAACCCTTGTCTATCCGGACTGGTCGTGTACCAAGTTCCAACACACGGGCATCACCTCTGGCACTGGAACTCACGGTCACAGCACCGGGTTTCTGCACGACGATCTTCAGTATGGGATGGCCAAGGTCTTGCGAGGCGTAGCCCACCGTGGCGTTTCCGGAGCCTTCGTTACCTCCGACTGGCGTTGCCCGGTTGGCCATTCAAAGCTCCCCGGCGCGTCGTCAAACAGCCAGCATGTATGGGGGAAGGCAGCCGACTTCAAAGCTCCCGGGTTTAACAGGTCCACTTGGGAAACGTTCAGTGAAGTTGGGAGAGCGGCTGGCGCCACTGGCATCTCTCGGTACGGTTCAGGCAGTTTTGCCTATTCGAGCCACATTCACATCGATTGGAGATAAAATATGATTACGAGGATTGGCGTGGAAACGGCATGGGCGGGTGGCCTACTTATCGGGCTGGCACTGTCGGTTGGGTCTCCTCAGGCCATCCTGGGGCAGACGGCAACACGGATGACCGAGGCGGAAGCCGTGGTGAAACTTGACTCTGGCGACGCCAGCGAAAGGGACGCAGCCATGCGGCTCGTCAGCGAACTGGGACCTCATGCGGTTCGTGAACTGCGCATGGCGATGATACGGGCTGCGCGAGCTGAACTGGACCGACCGGCTAGCGAACAGCGCGGCGAGGTAGCGTTGGACTATCTGTTTGCGGTGGCCAAGCTGCGCGACGCTAGGGCGGTTCCCCTGTTGGTTGAGTCCCTGGTTTACGGACCCTTCGTAGCCGAGGCGCTGGCCGGTTTTGGTGATCTGCCTTTGCCGTTGATCCTGGATCTGGTGTCCAACCCGGAGAAGACGGTGTTTGACGGTGTCGCTGAGGGTTTGGCGACCCTCCGTTACATGGTCGAGGACGGGACGCTGGGACCCGACGGTCTCGCCGAAGTCACCGTCGCGGTGAGACAGCGATTGACGACACCCCAGCGATGGCCATCGGACATCAATGCGGCAATGGGTACGGCAGTCGCGCTTGGGGACCCGGCGCTGCTGCGCATCGTTGAACGGATTGCGAGCGATTCGGTGGCGGCTCGGGGTATTCTAGGCTCGTCAGGGGAACCGAGCGACCTTCGACGCATCCAAACAGAGGCACAACGGCTATTGGATGGGGGTACCCCATATCCGAGGCGCCGCCCTGGAAAAGGCGCGGGCGGCGGCTGAGGGAAGGCCACCTTCAAGGCCCCTTGGGGGGATTTCCCCGCCAAGTATTGCGGGTTTTCCCACTGACGGCGTGTTGCGGGCCTTCGGATCTTTGTTCTCAGGACCCTGGTCCCCCTCGAAGGAGAACCAAGCATGAGCGCCAACGGCTATGAAGGACGGCGAAAGCACCCGCAAGCGTCGGAAGACGTACTACTGCGGTTGTCCCCGGTCATTCGCAAGGCCTCCGAACGGTACGCGGTGGACGACGACCACGCCGATGACTTGGTCCATGATTGCCTCGTGCATATCGCGGTGAAGTTGCGGAGGTATCGAGCGGAGGATATCGAATCGATCGAGGCATGGGCGTGGAAGGTGACTCACAACCTCTGCGAGTCGATAAGGCGGGCGGCTCCGGCCATTCACGGCGCTTGGGATGATCGCTGCGAGATCCCCGACTCGGGTCCCTTGCCGGACCAGCTGCTGGAGCGGAAGTTGCGGCGCGCCGCGGTTCGTGCAGCCGTCAGGAAACTGCCCCGAAGTCAACGGGACGCCATTGAGCTCGTCTATCTGCAAGGACTGTCGCACAAAACGGCAGCCAGCCGACTAGGTGTGGGAGTGAATGCCCTGCGCGCTTCGGTCTACCGGGCCATCCACAGCCTGAGGGGAATGCGGGACTTGGCTGTGTGGCGGGAGTCTTTCCATAAGAACGCCATGTGCGGAATCCGCAACCTTGATGACGGGCAACATCCGGTGCTGGCACTTGAGTCCGAGACTTGGGCGCGGGACCGCATTCGGGCCGGAATATGCTACGGGGAGATCGACCGCCTCCTCGACGGCGTCTACTTCGCCACTGGGTGGGACGACCTCTACGAGATGGCCCGCCGCGCGCCGGGATGCCCGGTCGTCGTAGATCCTTGCTTTCCTACCACTCGTCGATCCGGCATCGAGGAACTCAGGGTTCTACGGGCGCGGCTTCCCACATGCCCGATTATCGGTCACGGACATGCACGAGGAGCTTGGTGCCGGGCATCGGTTCGCCATGAGATCGGGTTCGTGGCCATCCTCCGGAGGGGGTTGGATGATGATCGCGAAGCCGTCCGTTTGGCTGCGTTGCGGGCCACTGACTGCGACGAGACGGAGCGCTTGCTGGATCGCATTCGGAAATGCGTGCCAAGAAGTATGCATCATCTGCTGAACGCTACACTCCACGAATCGCTTACACGCAGCTCCGTCGCGCGGTTGGCCGAGAAATTGGGGCTCACACCGCGCACGTTGGCGAGAAACTGCCGAACTCACCGCCTTCCAACGCCGAAGAGGCTGCTGTCGCTAGCGGTGATCTTCCATGTGGAGCGACTGGCCCGCTGGAGCGGCCACAAGAGGGGACCGACCGCCTTGGCGCTCGGATTCTCGGACGCCGCTAACTACGCGCATCTGGTAAAACGCACACTCGGGGCAACGCCGACCGAAATCGCTCGACGGGGCGGTCCGGATTTTGTGGCCATGATGATGCTTCGGGAACTCCGTTGCGGCGGAGCAGACGCAGCAAATCGGCGGTCCAAGAACTCGGCTGCCTGAGCTTCGATGCCCCGCCATCGCGCTCGTCCCTTTCGTGGCTTGGGGGGAGTTTCACCGGACGAGATTCAGGGCTTTCCCTTTAATCTGGTGAGGGCCAGCGTGCTTTGGAATTGCAAAAGTGCCGGTTGGGTCGCGCCGCTTCGGTCGACCGGAACGGGCCTCTCGATCGATGAGCAACCGGCCCACGCGGAGTAGAGGGAGGCAGATGCCGTGGAGCTTGGCCGCGACGGTGTCTAGTCGAGGTTGTTCCGGTCGGAGCCCGGAGAGGCGTTTTCGGCGGCTCCGGCGGGCTGACTGATCCACGCATTCGTCGATCAGCCAGCGTCCTGTACCCTCCAGACAGACTTCTCGTTAGATCGAAAGATCCTAACAGCAGCAACGGGCGACCAGGTCGGGAGTAACCACAGCTTACTCGTGCCACTGAGCACCTCCCAAGGACTTGTACCCCGATCTGGAAGCCGCGATGGATGCCCAGTGGGGAGTTTGCCCCATCGAGCGCCAGTACAGGAATTGGCGAGCATCGCGGCACCGCTCCGGCTGCCAGTGACACCTTCACAGGGGAGGGAGCATGATGAGACCTGAAGCCTGGTTCGCCGACGTGGACTGGGCATCGCAAACGCACCACGTCTGCGTGGTCGGCGGCGACGGCTCGAAGCAGGAGGAACGCGCCTTCCGCCACGGAGGCACGGGGCTCGCCGAGATGGCGGATTGGATCGCCGCCAGATGCGGAGGATCCGCCCCGGAGGACATACCGGTGGCAATCGAGATTCCGCACGGGCCGGTCGTCGAGAGCCTCATGGACCACGGGTTCGCGGTCTACTCGATCAACCCGAAGCAGCTCGACCGGTTCCGCGACCGCTTCTCGCCCGCCGGATCCAAGGACGACAGCCTCGATGCCCGCGTCCTCGCCGACGCGCTGAGGACAGACCTTCACCACTTCCGGAGAATCGACCCCGTCGATCCGGTCGTCATCGAACTCAGGGCGTGGTCGCGGATCGACGAGGAACTCAAGCGGGACCGCGTGCGCCTGTCGAACCGAATGCGGGAGCAGTTGTGGCGCTACTACCCGCAGATCCTCGATGCGGTCGGAAGCGTGGTCGAGCCCTGGGTGCTCGACCTTTGGGCCAAGGTTCCGACGCCCGCGAAGGCCCGGCAAGTCCAGCGCCGGACGCTGGAGAGCCTTCTCAAGCGCCACAGGATCCGGCGGATCACGGCCGACCAGCTTCAGGAAGTCCTACGCGCGCCGGCCGTCGCCGTCGCACCCGGAACCACCGAGGCCGCGGTGGCCCACATCAAGAGCGTCTCCGAACGCCTCCGCCTCGTGCACCGCCAACTCGCCGACGCCAAGCGGGAGATCGCCCGCCTGAT
This sequence comes from Gemmatimonadota bacterium, assembly GCA_009838975.1. Taxonomy (GTDB): domain Bacteria; phylum Gemmatimonadota; class Gemmatimonadetes; order Longimicrobiales; family Gaopeijiaceae; genus Bin94. The sequence continues at coordinate 7,525 of VXQO01000064.1, forward strand.
CGATGTCCTGGCCGACAGCGAGGACTCCGGCTCCGGCCAACCCGGCGGGCAGCGCGACGTGACGGTTCTCTCCTCCTTGCCCGGAGTCGGTCAGACCGTCCTCGCCACGCTGCTCGCCGAGGCGCCCCAAGCGCTGGCGCGCCGGGACTACAAGGCGCTGCGGTGCATGTGCGGCGTTGCGCCCGTTACACGGCGATCCGGCAAGGACAAGCTCGTCGTGCGCCGCATGGCCGCCCATGCCCGCCTTCGCGACGCAGTCTACCACTGGGCGCGGGTCGCGGTCCAGCGCGATCCCGCCAGCAAGGCCAAGTATGCCGCCCTTCGCGGGCGCGGCCACGCCGGAAGCTCTCCATCGGCGGCGCGAAGGCCTGGATGGCCATTGCGGTGACCGGCCCGATGCCCGGGATCGTCATCAGCCGTGCCGTCTCTTCGTCCTCGCGCGCGCTCGCCCGGATTT
>VXQO01000080.1 GCA_009838975.1 Gemmatimonadota bacterium
CGCTGGCGTGAGGGAGGACACCGTCGTCCGCAACTACGCCGAGACGCTCTTCGAACTGGCCGAGCGCGATGGGGGCGCCGCCGGATACGGGGACCCCGTGGCCGCGGTGGCCGGTCTGATGGAGGACCGCAAGGTGATCGAGTTCTTCGGCACGCCGCGGGTGTCGGCGGACACCAAGAAGGAAGCGCTGGAGCGTGCATTGGGCGATTCCGTTCCACCGATGCTGCTCCGCTTCCTCACGGTCGTGGTGGACCGGGGCAGGCAACGTCTGATCCCCGCGATCATGAAGGACTTTCAGGCCCTCCTCGACCGTCATCGGGGGATCCGCCACATGGAAGTCACCGTGGCTCGCGAACTCGGCGCTGCCGAGGCGGAGGCGCTGGCGGAACGGCTCTCGTCGGCGACGGGGGCCGAGGTCATCCCGACGGTGCGGGTCAGGCCGGAGATCATCGGCGGGATCGTGATCCGCGAGGGCGACACCCTGTACGACGGATCTGTGAAACGACAACTGGACGCCATGCGCCGAGCGCTCATGGCCACCGAGCTGCAAGGACAGGAAAGCTAGAACCAAATGGCAGATTCCCAGCTCCGGGCGGGCGAGATCAAGAGCGTCCTCCTGGCCGAAATCGAGAGCTTTGAAGAGGCGCTTCACGCCGAGGAGGTCGGCGAGGTCCTCGAGGTCAAGGACGGGGTGGCCCGCATCTACGGCCTCACCCGCGCGATGGCGAGCGAGATGCTCGAGATCACCTCCGGTGAGACCGGCGAAACGGTCACCGCGCTGGCGCTGAACCTGGAAGAGGACAACATCGGCGCCGTCATCCTGGGCGAATGGGCGGGATTGCACGAGGGCGACGAGGTGCGCCGCACGGGACGCGTCCTGGACGTACCCGTCGGGGACGGCTACCTCGGACGCGTGGTCGACCCGCTGGGCAACGCGCTCGACGGAGGCGCCGGAATCGAGACCTCGGCACGGCGCCAGATCGACGTGGTGGCCCCGGGGATCGTGAAGCGGCAGCCCGTGAAGGAGCCGCTTCAGACCGGCATCAAGGCGATCGACGCCATGATCCCGATCGGCCGTGGTCAGAGAGAGCTGATCATCGGCGACAGGCAAACCGGGAAGACGGCCGTGGCGGTCGATGCGATCATCAACCAGCGCGATACCGACGTCATCTGCATCTACTGCGCAGTCGGACAACGTGCGGGGAAGGTTGCCGCAGTGGTCGAGACGCTCCGGCACCACAACGCCATGGACTACACCATCGTGGTGACCGCCAACGCCTCCGACCCGGCGCCCATGCAGTACATCGCGCCGTATTCGGCGACCGCGCTGGCCGAGCACTTCATGTGGCAGGGCAAGCACACTCTGGTCATCTACGACGACCTCTCGAAGCAGGCGCAGGCCTACCGGCAGCTGTCGCTGGTGCTCAGGCGTCCCCCGGGGCGAGAGGCCTACCCGGGCGACGTCTTCTACCTGCACTCGCGGCTGCTGGAGCGCGCAGCCAAGCTCTCCGACGAACTCGGCGGCGGCTCGCTCACCGCGCTCCCGATCATCGAGACGCAGGCGGGTGACGTCTCGGCGTACATCCCCACCAACGTCATCTCGATCACCGACGGCCAGATCTATCTCGAACCCGACCTCTTCAATTCGGGCGTCCGGCCCGCGGTGAACGTGGGCATCTCGGTTTCGCGTGTCGGCGGCGCGGCGCAGGTGAAGGCGATGAAGAAGGTCGCGGGACGGCTCCGCCTCGACCTCGCGCAGTTCCGCGCCATGGAGACCTTCGCGCAGTTCGCCTCCGACCTCGACGCGGCCACCCAGCAGCAGCTGGCTCGCGGGCAGCGGACGGTCGAGGTCCTCAAGCAGCCGCAGTACCAGCCCGTGCCGGTCGAGCGGCAGATCGTGGCGATCTACGCCGTGACCAATGGATTCCTGGACCACCTGGAAGTGGACGACGTGAGGAAGTGGGAGCGGGGATTCCTCGGGTTCATGGAGAGCCGTTTCGACGACGTGCTGATCGGTCTTCGGCAGGAGGGACAGCTGACCGGGGACATCGAGGGCCGGTTGCGCTCCTGCGTCGAGGAGTACAACGAGGTCTTCGCGGTCGACAACGAGACTGCGATGGCGGGAGCGGCATAGCGTGGCCCAGGCCCGCGAAGTCCTGCGGCGGATCAAGTCCGTCAGGAACACGCGCAAGATCACGCGCACGATGGAGCTGATCGCCACCTCCAAGCTGAAACGCGCCATGGACCGCATGGTCGCCGCGCGGCCGTACAGCGACGCGCTGGGCGAATTGCTGCGAAGCCTGCGCGCGCCGGGGCTGGAGCAGGATCATCCGCTGCTGCGGCAGCCGGCCGAAACAAAACGCGCAGCCGTCCTGCTGCTGACTGCGAACCGCGGCTTCTGCGGCGCTTTCAACGCGAATCTGATCCGCGAGGCTCGGACGAAGCTGGAGGAGCTCGAGGCCGCCGGGGTGGAAACGGAACTTCACATCGCCGGCAAGAAGGGCCTCACCTTCTTCCGCTTTCGCGGCCGGGCCATCGCCTCGTCGACGACCGCGATCGGCGACGCACCCACCCCGGAGGACGCGGAGGGCCTGATCGCACCCGTAAGGGACAGCTTCGAGTCCGGCGCCCTCGACGCGGTCTACCTGGTGAGCGCGAAGTTCCGCTCGGCGATGTCCACGCCGCCCGGCACGCAGCTCGTGCTGCCGGTGGAGCCGAGGGCGGACGCCCGCTCGGTGGATGCCTTCATCGTGTCGCCTCCGCCCGTCAAACTCGTGGGACGGATTCTGCCGCGTTATCTGACCAGTGTCGTGTACCGGGCGCTGGTCGAGAACGCCGCCGGCGAGCAGGGCGCACGCCGTGCCGCGATGAAGAGCGCGACCGACAACGCGGGCGAGATGATCGACACCCTCACCCGCAGCTACAACAGAGCGCGCCAGGCGCAGATCACCCAGGAGATCGCCGAGATCGTGGGTGGCGCCGCGGCGCTGGAGTGATGAACCGGCCGGAAGGACGAAACGCCGCGCACAGAGGCGGCTGGAGAAAACGAAAACATGGCTGATAACAACATCGGGCGAGTCGTCCAGGTCATCGGACCCGTGCTGGACGTGGAGTTCGACGCGCGGCATCTGCCGGAGATCCACAACGCGCTGAGCCTTGTCGGCGAGACCGAATCGGGCCGCCAGATCGACCTGGTTGCCGAGGTGCAACAGCACATCGGCCGCTCCCAGGTTCGCGCCGTGTCGATGAGCTCGACCGACGGCGTGCAGCGGGGCATGGATGTCGTGGACACGGGGCGCGCCATCGCGGTGCCCGTCGGCAAGCCGGCGCTGGGCCGGATTCTCAATGTCCTCGGCGAGCCGGTCGACGAGCAGGGTCCGGTCACAAGCCCCGACGACGAGCCAATCGAGCGGTGGCCGATCCATCGCCTGGCGCCGCGTTTCGACAACCTCGAGCCCAAGACGGAGATCTTCGAGACGGGGATCAAGGTCGTCGACCTGCTCGCCCCCTATGTGAAGGGCGGGAAGACCGGCCTCTTCGGCGGCGCTGGCGTGGGCAAGACGGTCATCATCATGGAGCTGATCAACAACATCGCCATGGAGCACGGGGGCCGCTCGGTCTTTGCCGGGGTGGGGGAGCGGACCCGCGAGGGCAACGACCTGTGGATCGAGATGAAGGAATCCGGTGTGCTCGAGTCGACCGCACTGGTCTACGGGCAGATGAACGAGCCCCCCGGGTCCCGCCTGCGGGTGGGGCTTTCCGCCCTGACCGTCGCCGAGTACTTCCGCGACGTGGAAAAGCAGGACGTACTCCTCTTCATCGACAACATCTTCCGCTTCACGCAGGCCGGCTCCGAGGTCTCGGCGCTGCTCGGACGCATGCCCTCGGCGGTAGGCTATCAGCCCACCCTGGAAACCGAAATGGGTGAACTGCAGGAGCGCATCACCTCCACGCGCGAGGGTTCGATCACTTCGGTGCAGGCCATCTACGTGCCCGCCGACGACCTTACCGACCCGGCGCCGGCCGCCGCCTTCGCCCACCTCGATGCGACGACCGTGCTTTCCCGCTCCATTGCCGAGAAGGGGATCTACCCGGCGGTGGATCCGCTCGACTCGTCGTCCCGGATCCTCGATCCGCAGTTCATCGGCGAACGCCACTACGAGGTTGCCGGGCGCGTGAAGGAGATCCTGCAGCGCTACAAGGACCTGCAGGACATCATCGCGATCCTGGGGATGGACGAGCTCAGCGAAGAGGACAAGATCATCGTCGGCCGCGCACGCCGGATCGAGCGCTACCTGTCCCAGCCCTTCTTCGTGGCGACGGCGTTCACCAACATCCCCGGCTGCTACGTGAGGCTCGAGGACACCATCGAGTCCTTCGAACGCGTTGCCGCCGGCGAGTTCGACCATCTTCCCGAACAGGCCTTCTACATGAAGGGCGGCATCGACGAGGTGATCGACGCGGCGCGCGACATGGGCGTCGAGGTCTGATTTCATGGCGAAACTGATGGAGTTGCGCGTGGTCACGCCCGAGAGGGTCGTCTTCGAAGGGGCAGCCAGGTCGCTGGTGGCTCCCGCGTGGGACGGCTGGGTCGGTGTTCTGCCGGGACACGCTCCGTTCCTGACGCTCCTCGGAAGCGGGCCGATCGAGGTCGATTCGGAAGCGGGAGAGCGACAGGCGTTCGGTATCTCCGGCGGCGTGATGAAGGTGGAGTCCAACCAGGTGATGGTGCTGGCGGATCGGGTCGAGCCTTCCTGATCCCACGGGGCCCTGGCCAGGGAGGACTACATGCGACTCGATCTCCACATGCACACGACCTTTTCCGACGGCTTGAAGGCGCCTGAAGAGGTTGTGGAGCTGGCGGTAGCCGGCGATCTCGATGTCATCTCGATCACGGATCACGACAACACCGGGGGCGTGGCGCCGGCGCTGCGAGCGGCCGGTGACAGGATCCGGGTCATTCCGGGCGTGGAGATGAGCGCCCGTTGGCGAGGCGAATCGATCCACGTCCTGGGGTACTTCGTGGATCCGGCCGCCACAAGGTTGATGGACCACTACCGCGAGCTGCACGCGCGCCGTCACACAAGGATGCGGAGGATCGTGGAGCGACTTGCCGCCCAGGGTGTGCGCCTGCCCTTGGAGAACGTGGGGGACCAGCGGGCATCCGGAGCGGTGCCCTACACCCGACCGCACCTGGCGCGTGCGCTGGTTCAGGCAGGGTATGCGACCAGCGTCGGTGACGCCTTCGCACGCTACATCGGCGCCGACTGTCCCGCGTACGTCCTCGTCGAGTCACCGACCCCGGAGGAAGTGATCGACACCATAACCGCGGCTGGAGGCGTTGCCGTGTGGGCCCACCCGCCGCTCCATCAGATTGACGCCCTTCTGCCCCTGATGATCGGTGCGGGACTCCGTGGCATGGAGGCGCACCGCCCCTGGTCGCCGACGGTCCGAGATGTGGTGAGGGCGCGCGCGCGGGCAGCCGGACTGTTCGTCACGGGCGGTTCCGACTGGCACGGTCGTGACCGCGACGCCGAACTCGGTGACTTCCATGTGACGGAATCCGATGTCAGCGAGTTCCTCGATGCGGGCGGTATCTGCAGGCAGTAGCGGTGCACTCCGGAGGGTGTTGACTTCGTTTTCGCCTTGACTACCTTTTAAGTCTTTCCGTGCTGCGCCTGTGGGGTGGCCTGCGCCTGCGGGCACGAATACTCCTGGCCGGCACGGACCCGGATGTTTGAAAATCAGGGTAGAAGGAAGTACTAGAGCCTTAGGTCGCTCTGGCCATCCGATTGGAGGATGGCCGAGCGTACGTGTTGGAAGGCGACGGTGGACGAGCCCGATGAACGATGATCCAGGGACGGACGACGCGGCGACGCGGTCGGCCGGACCCGGTCGAGGGAAGAGGGCTGGTCAAGCGAGAAAGTGCGCACGGCGGATGCCTAGGCACAGACCGGCGAAGAAGGACGTGGCAAGCTGCGAAAAGCCTCGGGGAGTTGCAAGCAAGCTTAGATCCGGGGGTGTCCGAATGGGGAAACCCGGCGGGAGCAGTCCCGTCACCCTGCCACAGGGAGCCAACCCAGGGAACTGAAACATCTAAGTACCTGGAGGAAAAGAAATCAATCGAGATTCCCAGAGTAGCGGCGAGCGAAAAGGGAACAGCCCAAACCCGGGTGAGGAGACTCAACCGGGGGTTGTGGGGCCGCATCGCGAGGCGAACCGAAGCATAGCGGAACGGTACTGGAACGTACGACCGCAGAGGGTGAGAGTCCCGTACGCGAAATGCGAGTAGGTGAGCTGATGCGGACCCCGAGTAGGCCGGGACACGTGGAACCCTGGCTGAATCCGGGAGGACCATCTTCCAAGGCTAAATACGAGTCTGTGACCGATAGTGAAGAGTACCGTGAGGGAAAGGTGAAAAGAACGCCTGACGGCGAGTGAAATAGACCCTGAAACCGTGTGCATACAAGCGGTCGGAGCCCGGCCCGGATCTTCGGATACCGGGGATGGGTGACGGCGTGCCTTTTGCATTATGATCCGGCGAGTTACTCCTCATGCGCGAGGTTAAGGGCCTCAGGTCCGGAGCCGAAGCGAAAGCGAGTCTGAACAGGGCGACGAGTGCATGGGGGTAGACCCGAAACCGAAGCGATCTATCCATGGCCAGGGTGAAGCCGGGGTAACACCTGGTGGAGGCCCGAACCGTTGTGGGTTGAAAACTGCTCGGATGAGCTGTGGATAGGGGTGAAAGGCCAATCAAGCTCGGAGATAGCTGGTTCTCCCCGAAATATATTTAGGTATAGCCTCAGGTAATTGTCTCGAGGAGGTAGAGCACTGGATGGGCTAGGGGCCTTACCAGGTTACCGAACTCAACCAAACTCCGAATACCTTTGAGATTTATCCTGGGAGTCAGTGAGCGGGCGATAATGTGCGGTCGCGAGAGGGAAAGAGCCCAGACCGTCAGCTAAGGCCCCCAAATCTGTGCTAAGTGAGAAAGGATGTGGATGTGCCCAGACAACTAGGAGGTTGGCTTAGAAGCAGCCATTCCTTTAAAGAGTGCGTAATAGCTCACTAGTCAAGTGGATCCGCGCCGATAATGGTCGGGACTAAAGCACGGTGCCGAAGCTACGGATGACGCAAGTCATGGTAGGGGAGCATTCCCTGGTCAGCGAAGCGGACTCGGAAGAGCATCCGTGGAGAGCAGGGAAGAGAGTATGCCGGAATGAGTACGCGATAAACAGGGTGAGAATCCCTGTCACCGAAAGCCTAAGGGTTCCGGAGCCAGGCTTATCCGCTCCGGGTTAGTCGGTCCCTAAGCCGAGGCCGAAGGGCGTAGGCGATGGGAAACAGGTTAATATTCCTGTACCGTTCAGGTAGCGTTCGACCATGAGGGGGGACGCGGGAGTGACAGGACCGTCGGGTGGTGGAATATCCGATGTAAGGTGGTAGGCGTTGAGAGGGGATAAAAGACCTCTTTAGCCGAGCGCCGATGCCGATGGGAAATATTCCCTCAAAGGGTCCGTAATCATGCCGCCGAGAAAAGCCTCGCATGGGAGGTGCCTGAGCGACCGTACCGCAAACGGACACACGTAGGCGAGGCGAGTAGCCTAAGGTGCTCGAGTGATCCGCGGAGAAGGAACTCGGCAAAATGTCCCCGTAACTTTGGGAGAAGGGGAGCCTGCATTAGGTGAACCACGGTGCGTGGGGAGCCGACCCAGGCCGCAGAGAATCGGCCCAAGCGACTGTTTATTAAAAACACAGGTGTCTGCAAAGTCGGTTAAGACGACGTATAGGCACTGACGCCTGCCCGGTGCCGGAAGGTTAAAGGGAGGTGTTAGGGGCAACTCGAAGCTCCGAACTGAAGCCCCGGTAAACGGCGGCCGTAACTATAACGGTCCTAAGGTAGCGAA
>VXQO01000007.1 GCA_009838975.1 Gemmatimonadota bacterium
GCGCTCGAGGGGAAGGGCGGGGGCAATGGTGGCGGCGGCGACGACGACAGCGGCGAGCCCGGCGGCCAGTAGTCCCGGTTCCGCGGAACCGCCGGGCGGACCGATGCTCGGATGGGTCAGGAGATCCCGCCAGTGCCAATTCAATTGTAAAGAGAACATGACATAATGTAAATCAAACATTACTTTCCGAAAACGCACTCAATCGACCGCTCTTGTCCCGGCGGACAACTTGTCAGCGTGCACCCGCGGCCGTACGATGAGCCCAACCACAACGGACGAATCCGGTCCACGAGGAGCCGACCAATGAGCGAACGCCCGCGCGAATTCGCGCGACTTGCCGAGCTTTCCGGTCGCCGCAACGTGTCGCGGCGCAGTTTCATCAAGGGCGTGATCGCGACCGGCGCCTCGGTGTCGGCCATCTCCTGGTTTGCCGCGCCTGCTCCGGCGCCGACTCAGGGGGGTGCGCGCGGGTCGGTCGGCCGGCTGGTCTCGCTGCAGGTCAACGGCCGCAACCGACGTGTCGATGTCCTGCCCCAAGAGACGCTCGCCATGACGTTGCGTTACAAGCTCGGCCTGATCGGCACCAAGCTCGGTTGCGACCGGGCCGAGTGCGGGGCCTGCACGGTCATGATTGATGGCGTAGCGCACTATTCCTGCTCGACGCTCACGCACCGGGTGCGCGGCCGCGAGATCACGACGGTCGAGGGGCTCGAGGGACCCGGCGGCGAGCTTCATCCCGTGCAGAGCGCCTTTGTCGAGGAACTGGGTCCGCAGTGCGGATTCTGCACGCCGGGGCAGGTCATGGCCGCCGCCGCGCTGTTGCGCGCCAACCCCGACCCGACACGCGAGGAAGCCCGCCGCGCGATGTCCGGCAACCTCTGCCGCTGCGGTGCCTACGATCACTACCTGAACGGGGTCATGCGGGCGGCGCGCACGGGATCGCCCGCCGCGACGGAGGTCTCCCATGCCTGAGCTGATCGGAAAGGACTTCACGCCCCCGGACGTGGCCGCCAAGGTCACCGGGCGCGCCAGGTACGCCGAGGACTTCCGCGCCGAAGGAATGCTATTCTGCCGCCTCATCACGAGCCCGATGCCGCACGCGCGCGTGCTGGGCATCGACGCCTCGGAGGCGCTCGCGATGGAGGGGGTCGTCGACATTCTCACCGCTGACGATGTTCCCGAGATTCCCGCGCCGGGGAACCCGATTCTCACCAACACGCCGCACTTCGTCGGCGAACCGGTCGCCGCGCTGGCGGCTGTCGACGAAACCACCGCGCAGGACGCCATCAAGAAGGTCAAGCTGGACCTGGAGCCGCTCCCGTTCGTGCTCGACCCGCTCGAGAGCCTGCGGCCGGACGGACCCAACGCCCGCCTGGACGGCAACACGGTGGTGCGCCGCGAGGGCGTCTCCGCAATCAAGTGGACCGACGCCGACTTCGAGGCCGCGGGCGACGGCGAACTGCCGATGGGAGAGGTCAACAACGAGTGGTCGTACGGCGACCTCGAGGCCGGCTTCCGTGACGCGGCGTTTGTGCTCGACGAGAGCTTCGTCACGGCCGGCACCTCGCACCACTCGATGGAGCCGCGCTCGGCGATGGCCTACTGGCAGAACGGCAAGTGTCACGTCTTCGGGTCCAGCCAGAGCCAGAGCGCGACGCTGGGCAGCCTGGCGCGCTACATCGGGATCGAGCCCGACGACCTGGTTTTCGTGGCCGAATTCTGCGGCGGCGGGTTCGGGTCGAAGGGCAGCGCGTACCCGGTCATGTCGATCCCGGCGCACATGGCGCGCAAGACCGGCCGGCCGGTCATGATGCGCATCAGCCGAGCGGAGGAATACGCGATCGGGTCGGCCCGGGCGGGATTCCAGGGCCGCATCCGCATGGGGTTCAGGGGTGACGGCCGGATCACGGCGGTGGACCTTTTCATCGTGCAGGAAAACGGACCCAACAGCGGGTTCGGCGATCTCGGCAGCGCGGCGGGCGCCGTCTCCATCGTCTACACCCCCCTGGCCATGCGCTTTCGCGGGATTCCGGTGTTGACCAACACCCCCGCGCGGGGGGCGCAGCGCGGTCCGGGCCAGAACCAGATCGCCTGCGCGGTGGAGCCGATCCTCGACAAGGCGGCGCATCAGCTCGGGATCGACCGGGTGGCGATCCGGCGGATCAACGCGCCCGACAGCAACTCGCGCTACGGTGGCAACCAGGGCCCGGTCACCAGCGCGCACCTGCGCGAAGCGCTCGACATGGGCGCAAGCAGGTTCGGATGGGACGAGCGGCTCGCGCGGAGCGGCCAACGGCGCGGATCGAAGGTGACCGGCGTCGCGGTTGGCCAGGCCTACCACTCGGCGGGGATGAGCGGGCAGGACGGGCTGGTGCGGATCGCGACCGACGGCAAGCTGCACATCCACTGCGGGGTGGGGAACCTCGGCACATACTCGTATGCGGGTGTCTCGCGCGCCGCGGCCGAGGTGCTCGGCTACGACTGGGAGAACTGCGTGATCGTGCGCGGCGACTCGTCCCGCAACCTGGCGTCGGCCAGCCCGCAGGTCGGCAGCAACACGACCTTCACGATGACACGCGCCGCCTACGTGGCGGCCGTCGACGCGGTCGAGAAGCTCAAGGCGATCGCGGCAATGGAGCTGGGCGGCTCGCCCGGGGACTACGACACCGGCGGAGAGGCCGTCTTCGCGCGCGCCAACCCGTCCCGCCGGATCAGCTAAGCGCGCGCGGCCGAGCGGGCGATCCAGCTCGGCGGACGCTACAGCGGCCACGAGGTCCCCGAAGACCTGAACCCGGTCACCGCCGCCTCCGCAGCGAACTTGGCGGGTACCGGCCTGATCGGCGTCGCGCGCGACAACCTGCCCCACACCGGCAACGTCCCCGCGCTCGCGGCGGGCTTCATCGAGATCGAACTCGACATCGAAACCGGCGCCTTCGAGATCGTCGACTACCTGGGAGTCGCCGACTGCGGCACCGTCGTCCACCCGCAGGGGCTCGCGGCGCAGGTCAAGGGCGGCGCTGTCATGGGCTTCGGCATGGCGGCGCTCGAGCGGCATGTCTACGACCGGCGCTACGGCGTCGCCGGAAACATCGGTTTCCACCAGGCCAAGCCGCCGTCCTACCTGGACGTGCCGTCCCATCTCGACTGGGCGGCAACCGACATCGCGGATCCGCAGAATCCGGTCGGCGCAAAGGGCGTCGGCGAGCCGCTGATGGGCTGTTCCGCCGCCGCGCTGCTCTGCGCCATCTCGGAAGCGCTGGGCGGACACTACTTCAACCGCATCCCGGTGGTCCCGGACATGATCGTGAACGTGCTCGCCGAGCAGGCCCAGTCGCACGGGCCGCTCGAGGTCAACACGCAGTGAGGAGGCGGCCATGATGAACGACATGATGACCCACTTCGACCTGCTCCAACCGGCCGACCTCGACAGCGCGCTCGACCTGCTGAGCCGCCACGGGTCCGACGCCTGGCCGCTCGCGGGGGGCTACGACAGCTTCGACTGGTTCAAGAACCGCGGCAAGCAGCCCGGAGTCGTGATCGATCTCGAGGGGGTGGAAGAGCTGAGGGGTGTAAGGGAGGGCGGCGATAGCGCGGGCGGCGGGGGAGGCATCACCATCGGCTCAATGACCACGCTCGCGGCGGTGGAGGGTCACCCCCTCATCCAGTCACGCTACTCGCTCCTGGCTGCGGCCTCCGCGCAGGTCGCCAGCCCCCAGATCCGCAATGCGGGCACCATCGGCGGCAACGTCTGCCAGGACACGCGCTGCTGGTACTACCGCTACGGCATGACCTGCTACCGCGCCGGCGGCAACACTTGCTACGCGGGCGCGCGGGGGGCGATGAACCGCGAACACGCGATCTTCGGCGCGGATCGGTGCGTGGCCGTGACCCCGTCCGACGTCGCCCCGGCGCTGGTGGCGCTCGACGCAGAGATGGTCGTGCGCAGCGCGGGCCGGGACCGGGTCGTCCCCGCGGCGGAGTTCTTCATGCAGCCCAGCGTCGACATCACCCGCATGACCGTGCTCGAGCCGGACGAGCTCCTCACCGCGATCCGCATCCCGGGCCGCTGGGCGGGTGCCGACTTCCACTTCGAGAAGGTGGCCGACCGGAAGACCTGGGACTTCGCGCTGGTCAGCGTGGCCGCGGCGGTGCGCGACGGCGGCGGCGTCATCGAGGACGCCCGCATCGTCGCCGGGGCGGTGCAGTGCATTCCGCGCCGCATGACCGACGTCGAGGACCTGGTGCGCGGACGTCCCCGCGACGAGGAGACCGCCGAGATTGCCGGCTCACTCGCGATCCGGGGTGCCGACCCCCTCGACTACAACCACTTCAAGGTCCCGCTCCTCCGGAACCTGGTGAAGCGCGCGGTTCGCCCTACCGCCTGAACCGCACCCACTTTGTGATGCGGCGCTGGGACACCTCGGCGCCGTACACGTTGCCCTCGTCGTCGACCGCGACGCCCTCGGGGCCGCTGAACCCCATCACGTTGGCGCGGTCGTCCGGCAGGAAGTGGTGCACCCATCCCATGCGGGCGTCGCCGATGCGGATCCCCTTCTCCCATCCGGCGTTGCGCTGCCCGGTGTACTCGTTGGGCGCCGGGCTCGACTCGGAATCGGCCACGTAGATGTTGTCGTCGGCGTCGATGTAGAGGCCGCTCGGGCGCCCGAACTGCGTCCAGATCGCGAGGAACTCGCCCTCCTGGTCGAAGATCTGGATGCGGTTGTTGTAGCGGTCGCCCACGAAGATCCGGCCCTGCGAATCCATGGCGAGCGCGTGCGGATCGCGAAACTGTTTCGGCCCATAGCCGAGTTCGCCCCAGGTCTCCATGTAGGTGCCGTCGGCGTCGTAGCGGACGATCCGGCCCCGGGTGCGGTCGTGCGAGTCGGCGACGTAGATCTGGCCATTCGGCGCCACCAGCACGTCGGACGGCTGGGTGAGGTGGGTGGGCGGGTCGCCAGCTTCTCCGGGGGTGCCGATCGTCATGAGCAGCTCGCCCTCGGGGGAGAACTTGAGCACCGTGTTGCCGGTGGTGGTCGCCATTGACCGCCACGCGTCGGTCACCCAGACGTTGCCCTCGTGGTCCACATCGATCCCGTGCGGCCACGCAATCAGCCCCGCGCCGAAGCTGCGCAGCAGGTTCCCCTCCTTGTCGAACAGCAGGATCGGATCGACGTCCGAATCGACGCAGGTGTTCCGACCGCAGCGCTCCGCGACCCAGATGTTCCCGTCCGGCGCGATCTCGATGGCGCTGGTCGAGCCCCACTCGCGGCCCTCGGGGAGTTCGCCCCATCCGTAGATCGGGCGGAACGGATTGCTGGTGTCGTGCTGGGCGGCGAGGGGGGCCGCGGCGCCCAGGGACGTAGCGGCAAGGACTCCGAAAACCATCTTGGTGCGGGTCATTTGTGTCTCCGGGAGAGGTGAGTTGGGACTGCCACGGTAGGCAGCCGCAGTCCAGGCGACAAGTTCGGCCTGGAGCAGCCCGTGGACGGAATCCCCCGGCATTCGACCGGCGATGCATCCGTGCCGGACTGCTAGCGCTGGCTTTGCCACGCCGCCGCCAGCGCACGATCGAACGTCAACAGGTCACGCGGTTGCCGTCGAATGCAGCAGGCGAGGTGCACCAGGTCACGGGCTTCCAGACCGGGGTGGGTCGATACCAGGTTGCGCGCCGTCTCGACATCCTCCTTGCCGACGGTCCAGATCTCGTCTACGCAGCTCTCCACCAGAGCGAATGCATTGTCCAAATCGCCCACCCGCTGGTCGCGGTGATAGTAGTGAAGCAATTCCTGAAGGACCGCGGCCGACGTTGCAAGGTGTGTTCCGCGCTGCAGGAGCCGCTGCAGCTGGGCGCGTGCCTCATCACGTAGCCGATGCTCACGACCGAGAAAGTGGATGAAGACGTTCGTGTCGAGGAAGGTCACTCTCCCAATCCCGCGATCTTGGATTCCGCGATGATGCGCTTGATCTCGGGCCAGTCGGGCTCCCGGGCACCCGGTGGATGACGCGCGTCGCACCTGGCCGCGAACTCGCGAAGCTCCTCGACGGTGAACTTGCGCGGACGTGCGGCCGCCAGCTTCTCATCGGCGGCTTCGCGCAGCCATTCCCCGAGCGATTTGCCCTCGCGCCGGGCCTGAGTCCGGTAGGCCATCTTGGCGGATTCCCTTGCGACGAAATGGATGCGGGCGGACATGGTGCAGGCTCCTGGCAGGTATGTGCAACGATCTGACGCATGTGCAATATCGTTGCACAATCCCCGGCATCAAGTCCAAGGGTCTGCTATCGCGCGAGCCGGTCGAGGAACGCCGCCACATCCAGCAGCACCACATCGTCCCGCCGCCGCAGTTCGCGCAGGAAGGGCCCCTTGTGCCCGGCGCCGTAGGTGAGCAGGAATCGCGCACCCTCGCCGCGATGCCGGTCGAGCGCGCGTTCGATGTTCGCCCAGTGCGAGGCGTTGATCGCGTCCCAGCCGCCCGGGCCGAGGTCGGCGTCGAAGAGGTGGGCGTAGACCTGCATGCGGATGTCGTAGGCTTCGTCGTAGGCGTCGGTGTGGATCCAGTACGGGTCGTCGTTCGCGCCGCCCGCGGCGAGGGCTTCGGTGGAGGCCGCGCTGGCGGCCTGGTATTCGGCCCATTCGGTGGCCCGGTTCGGGTCACGGGCATACGCGTCGAGGTAGCCGGCGCGGAAGTCCGACATCGGCTCGGTCCAGCCCGCCGTGGGGATGACCTCGAAGCTCATCTCCAAAGACAGGGGGAAGAGGACCTGCATGTACTCCGGAAAGCGGTGCACACGGGGCTCTTCGACGGTGCCGGTGGCGGCGAATTCCGAGCGCGCGCGGGCCCAGCGGTTGGGCGGGATCTCGGTGAGCCAGTAGTCGGGATCGATCTCGCGGACCAGGTCGCGGACGACGTCGAGGCTGAAGCGGTCGCTGTCGAGGTGGCCGCTGTGGAGCATCCCGACGACGACGACTTCGGTGGGGGCGGGCGGCGTGGTGGGCGCGAGGTCAGGCGCGCTAGGGACCAGCTCGACCAGGGTGCCGGCGATTTCGTTGGCCACGAAGACGCGCTCGCCGTCCGGGTGTACGCGGAGCACGATCGGCTGTGCGCCGACCTCGATGGTCTGGGCGACGGCTTGCGCCTCGATGTCCACCACGGAGACGGTGCTGCCGCCCGCGTTGTTGACCACGGCGTACCGGCCTTCGCCGGGGACGGCAACCGAGAAGGGGCGGGGGCCGAGGCCGGAGACGCGGCCGGCGACCCGGAAGGACGCGGTATTGACGAACGCAACCTCGTCGGAGCCCCCGCAGGCCACGATGTAGGTGACCTGGTCGGGGGTGAGGGCGCCGCCGGGCGGGCCGGGGCAGACCTCGACCGTGGCGTCGGTTTCGCCGTTGAGGAGGTCGATCACGGAGACGGTCCCGGCGTCGAGGTCCGGGACGAAGGCGTGCGATCCGTCCCACATGACGTCGGCCGGGTAGGGGCGGTCGCCGGTGGGGTGGGAAGCGGTCGGGGTGCCGGTGCGGGTGTCGATCACCCAGAGGCGGTCCGAGAACTCGGTGGTGATCCAGGTCCGGCCGCGCACGGTGCCGGGGGTGAACAGCGAGGGGCCGGGGGTGACGGTGTGGGTGGCGTCCGGCAGGGGTCGGCCCGCGGCGTCGAGGCGGATCAGCGTGGAATCGCGGAACTGGCTGACGAGCCAGCCGTCTTCGAGCCGGACGAGGTCGAGGGGGGTTTCGCCGGCGTCCCACCGGGCGACCACCGCCGGGCCACTCAGGTCGACGACGGCGATCTGGCCGTCGCCGCTGAGCGCGACGTAGGCGGTGTCGCCGTCGGCGCTGAAGCGGATGCCGTGTGGGGCGGCGCCGACCTCGATGGTTGCGCCGATGTGGAAGGGCGGGGGG
>VXQO01000015.1 GCA_009838975.1 Gemmatimonadota bacterium
GGGTGGTGGTGGGGTTGGGGGTTGCCGGGTGTGTTCTCATCCTGAGAGAGCGTTACGCCCGTTCTCCGTGAACCTTCACGATGACTTCCTATTCCCGTAGTTCCGCGTCGCCTTCCGACTGGGGACGACATCCAAGCTAGTTGACCCCCCGCGTCGATCACATTACTCTGTTGTCGAGAGTACTCTATCATCATCCGAAGCAAGGCCGAGCATGATCCAACCGAACCCACAGCCCAATCCCGAAGACGACCTGGCCTTCATCCGCCGCCTGATGGAAGGCGCGCGGGCGGCCGAGGTCGACCACAGCGGACACCTGATTCTATGGGGGTTCCTCCAGGCCGCGGCCGCAGGTCTGGCATACCTGGTGCAACAAGGTGCCTTCCACTTTTCCATCACGGCCATCTGGGCCGTGGCGGTCGGCATCGGCTTTACGGGCTCCTGGCTGCTGGCTCTCCGCTCGAGGAGGAGCGCTCCGGTCAACTCGCTCGTGAATCGGGTCCTGGCTGCAATCTGGGTCGGATGCGGGCTTTCGCTGTCGCTGGTGGGCTTCCTCGGAGCAGGCACCGGGTCAATACCGTCTCCGGTCACGTCGGGCGCCAAGAGTGTCATCATCGGGTGCGCGTTCTTCGCATCGGCTCCGCTGCTCAACCGGACCGCATACTGGGCGCTTGCGGGCGCGTGGTGGATCCTGGGCGGCGCTCTGCTGGTCCGTCCCTCTCTTGGATCCAACCTCGTGTTCGTGTTTGCACAGATTCTGTTCATGCTCGTTCCCGGGCTGGTGCTTCGAGCCCGTCGCCGTCCATCCCCCCGACTCCATGCGGTCTCATGACGAACTACGACTACCGCCAGTTCGACCCGCTCGTGCACTCCAGAATCCGGCTTTCGGTACTGGCCATCCTCGTCAGCGTCGACGATGCCGAGTTCACGTATCTGCGCAAACAGGTCAAGGCCACGGACGGCAACCTGGGCGCCCATCTTCGCAGACTTGAAGAGGCCGGATACCTGCATGTCACCAAGCACTTCGTGGACCGGAAGCCCCTGACCCGCTACCGGGTGACCGAATCCGGACGAGAGGCATTTCGGAGGTACGTCGACAGTGTGGAGCAAGTGTTGCGCGCCACGCCGTACGAGGCACCAAAGAGTGCGGCAGGGTAGGCGTGCTCGCGTTGCGGCGGGCGCGGTGGTGTGTCACAACGATGTGTCTCACGCCGATCGCCCTGGCTGCCCAGGAGTCTTCCGTGGTATCCGGCACTGTGCGGGACCCTGCCGGGCAGCCGCTTGCCGGAGCCGACGCGTTTCTGCTTGAGACGCTGGAAGGGTCGCTCACGGACGACTCGGGCGGGTTTCGATTCGATACCCGCAGGACCGGCTCCGCGACGCTTGTCGTTCAGAAGGCCGGCTACCTGGAAGTCCGCCGACCGGTCGATCTTCCGCTCGACGGCGCGCTTGCCATCGTGATGCAGCTTGCCCCGATCGCCTTGGAGCCGATCACGGTGGAAGCCGGCACTTTCCGGCTTGGCAACCTGCCCGACGTGACGCTCAGCGACCTCGAGGTCGTGAGGACGCCGGGCGCGGCCGCCGATCCCTTCCGCGCCATCCAGACATTCCCGGGAGTCCAGAGCGTCGGCGAGGGAGCGGGGCTGTTCGTTCGCGGCGGCGACATCTCCGAGACAAGGGTGCTGCTCGACGGAGCGACGGTGATTTCTCCCTTCCGCCTCGACACCGACCGCACCATCTCGTTCGGTCGCTTCGATCCCTTCCAGCTGCGCGGGATCCAGTTCTCGGCGGGCGGATTCGGCGCTGAGCATGGCGATGCGCTCTCCGCCATCGCCGACCTTCAGAGCGTGGACAAGCCAGGCGCGAGCGAACTCGGCGTTAGCGCGGCCATCGGTGGCCTTTCGGGCGGGCTCTCCGTCGACCTGTCCGAGTCCGTGGGTTTTCGCGTGACCGGCACACGCACCGACACCGACCTGCTCATGCGACTCAACGGCAGAAGGGACGAGTTCGACGTGGTCCCCAAGGGCAACGACCTGAGTGGCGGTGGCGAGTGGGCGTACCGGCCCGGAGCCAGCCTGAAGGCCTTCGTGCTCGTGCAAACCGATCAGGTCGGCGTCCGGATAGACGATCCGTCTCATTCCGGCGTCTACAGCTCCGACGGACGAGCGGACCTGGTCGCGGTATCGGGTCTCGACGCCTTCGGCGCGGTGGGACTGAAGTGGGGAGTGGCGACCAGCGGATCCCGCAAGGACGAGGACTTCGGCGCTTTCCGCCTTGAGCGCGACGATCGGCTGACCCAAGCTCGCGCCAGGATCGAAGTCCCGGTGCGGCCCGGCCTCGCGGTGGCGCTCGGAACCGAACTGGAGCACCGGGAGGCGGACCTCGCCGGATCGGTTCCAACGGCGTCGTACGACAACGCGCCGGACGCCTCGAAGACCGTCTTTTCCAGCCGCGAGTCTGGGGCTCGCCTCGGTGGTTTCGGGCAGGTCGAGCTGCAACCCTCGAATGTGCTTCGGCTGCTGCTCGGCCTGCGCGCCGATCGGTCGACGTTCACCGGGCGCGCGACCCTGGACCCCCGCCTGTCGGCTACATGGCGCCCAACCGGGATGCTGACCCTGACCGCTGCATGGGGCGTCTTCCACCAGGTTCCCGATCCCCTGCTGTTCGAGCCGACGCTGGGAGATCCTTCCCTGCCGGCCATGTCCGCCCGGCACTGGATCGGGGGCGCCACCTGGGATGCCGGTACCCGCCTGGTGCGCATCGAGGCGTACGCCAAGCACTACGCATCGCTCGCCGCGCGGACCAGGGACGGCATCACGCGCGGAGGAGGAACCGGAACCGCCCGGGGACTGGATGTCTTCGTCAAGGACGAACTGGGACTCCTGGGTCTCGACGGCCGGATCGCATACAGCTTCATCCGCTCCGAGCGAACCGACCCCGACACCGGGCGCCTGGCCCCGTCGGCCTTTGACGCCACCCACACCCTCAACCTGGTTCTCAACCGGGGCTTCGGGGAATGGCTGGATCTGGGCGTGGCCTACCGAGCCGCCACCGGGGTGCCCTTCACTCCCGTCACAGGGGCGGCGTTCGATGAGACTCGCGGTTTGTGGCAACCCGTCCATGGCGCGCCCATGTCCGAGCGGCTTCCCGCCTACAGAAGGGTCGATCTGTCGGCGAGCGTGCTGCAGAGCTTCTGGCCCGACAACATCACCGTCTTTTTCGTCTCCATGATGAATTCGCTGGATCGGTCGAACGTCCGGCAGTTTCGCTACAGCCGCGACTACTCGGAGCGCATTCCGCTCAAGACCCCGTTCCCTCGCAGCATCTACTTCGGGGTCACGATGACCCTGCCCTTCTGACTCGAACGAGGAGAGTATCCCGTGTCTTTCCCATACAAGCTTGTCTGCGCTCTTCTGCTTGCCTGCGGGATCCCGCCGCAGGGCCTGGCCGCTCAGACTCTGGATCCCGGCGAGCTCGCCGAACGCCTGCGCACTCAGGTTGAGGAGGCGAAGATCGCGGGCGACGCCGATGCCCTGCAGCAGATGGTGACCCTGTCTCGGCGCGCCGTGACCGCCTTTCCCGAAGACGCACTGCTCAACCACTACGCCGGCTACGCGCTCTACTGCCTCGCGTCGCGAAGCATGGAGACCGACACGGACGCGTCGCACGCGTTGCTCGAGCAGGCCGAGTCGTTTCTTGAGAGGTCGGTCGAAATCGAGCCGATCACGGAGTCGTACGCCTTGCTGGCCTCGGCGATCGGCATGCGGATCGATGGTCCTGTGTCCGCGATGACCCTGGGGATGCGATCGGGCGCCGCGATGGACCGTGCCAAGGCCCTGGGGTCGCCCAATCCTCGCGTACGACTGCTGGAGGGAATCTCGGCCTTGCACACACCGAGGGCGTTTGGAGGTGGTCATGAAGCCGCGCTGGAGCACTTCCTGGCCGCGATCGAGCTGTTCGCCGACGAAGCGCCGAAGCCCCCGCTGCCCGCGTGGGGGCACGCCGAGGCGTACGCGTGGCTCGGTCAGACGCACGCGGCGCTGGGACAGGCCGAGGCCGCGCGCACGGCGTTCGAGCAGGCGCTGGAGCTGGAACCCGGGTATGTGTGGGTACGTGACGTGCTGCTGCCGGGGCTGGGGTAGCCTCCGGCACCGCGCGTGATCCCGGGGCGCCGTCACCCGCGGATCCGGTGCTCATGGCGGTGTGAGCGTAACGGATGCTCTGGTGAAGTAGAGTTGTGTCAGGCTTTCGAAACCGGAGTCTGCGCCGATCAGAAGCCATGCGCGTCCGTCAGGAGGCACCAGCAGCGACGCGGGAACGTCTTGCTCGGCCAGTGCCTTGGTCTCCCAGCGCCGAGGCTCCTCGCAGGCTCTTGAGTTGGCAACATTGCCGAGAACAACGGCCTGGGTGCCACTGTTCGACTGGCTCCCGATGTCGACGTTCATGCGGAGGTAGGAACCATCGCTGACCGTGAGCGGTTCCACCGCGGTGACACCGGCCTTGATCCATACGCTCTCGCCCGGCGCGCCGCCGACGCCGAGACAGCCCGACGGCGTGTCGGTCGCGATCTCCACGCTGACCGTGGCCGCATATCGCGCGCCGGGAGTCAGGCCGTCGAGCGCTCCCCGGTAGAACATGAACAGATCGTCGCTCCGGTTGACGCCGGAAATGAACAGGGCGGAACGCGAGTCCAGTGGCGGCGGGATCGCCCGGTAGTCGGCCGTCAACTCGTAGATTTCGGCGTGTTCGGGCGGATAGTCGGCGAAGTCCGCAACGAATCCCTGCGCCCCGCGGTCGAAATCGAAGGTGAATACCAGCGGCTCCGGGGGGGTGATTGCACGCGAACAGCCGCTGAGCGACGCACCCATGAACAGCACGGCGGACCGGCTACGCCATCGCGAGGCCCGAAGTGGCGCTCGATAGGCGGGGTGTTCGTCACGGGCTATGCGGTCGGTCATTCCTCACCTGGAATCGATGCGGGGATTGGATGACGACCGAGCCAACTCTCGGTGGTCGTCCGCCTGCGAAGTGGAAGAAGGATCGCACCTGTCGCGTCACGTATCAAAACGCGCCCGTGCCTGTCTCCGCCCGAGACGCCGCGAGGGGCCAGTCCCCAGGCCTGCCACGTCCCGGCGTCGTCCGCGAAACAGCCCTGACCACGGACTCGTAGGTTGGCCCCATGCAAGCACGGCAAGCGCATGCTCCCTCCCTCGCGCGCCTCTCGCGCGTAACACATCGATACGGACCCGTGCTGGCGTTGGACGGGCTCGATCTGGAGGTCCGGAGTGGCGAGGTGCTCGGGGTGCTGGGGCCGAATGGTGCCGGCAAGACCACCGCCATCAGCCTCCTCCTCGGGAGTCTGCAGGTGCAGGAGGGCGTGGCGAGCGTCTTCGGCCTCGCGCCGGGGGCGCCGGAAGTGCGGGTGCGCAGGGGCGCGATGCTCCAGATCTCCGGCATCTCCGCGAACCTGACCGTACGCGAGCACGTCGAACTGTTCCGTGCCTACTATCCGGCACCGCTCTCGGCTTCGCGCCTGATGGCGATGGCGGGCCTCGAGGGTCTTGCCCGGCGCCGGTACGGGAAGCTCTCGGGCGGGCAGAAGCAGCGGGTGATGTTCGCGCTTGCGCTGGCGGGCGATCCGGAGCTGTTGTTCCTGGACGAACCCACCACCGGGCTCGACGTCGACGCCCGGCACCGTCTGTGGAGCGAGATCCGCGCCCTCCGCGAATCCGGACGCACCACCGTTCTCACGACCCACAACCTGGACGAGGCCGACGCGCTCGCCGACCGCGTGATGGTGATCCACAACGGTCGGCGAATCGCGGAGGGCACCCCGGCGGAGATCAAGTCGCGCACGGCGGGCCGGCTCGTACGCTGTGTTACCCGGCTCGCGCCCGATGCGATGGCGAGCCTGCCCGGCGTGGTCGAGGCCAGGACGCGGGGTCAGCATCTGGAAGCGCTGACGACACAGCCCGAGGTCCTGGTTCGGGAGCTGCTCGCCCGCGACGAAAGGCTGGCGGATCTCACCGTCGTGGCCGCGGGACTTGAAGAGGCGTTTCTCGCGCTGACGAAGGACACCACATGACCCCGGGTCGGCGCTTCCGGATCTACCTGCTGGAGGCACGCTTCCAGTTCGTGGAGGTGTTGCGGGAGCCCATGTTCGCCATCCCCACGCTGGCGTTCCCGCTCATCTTCTACCTGTTCTTCGGCGTGATCATGGGCACGCGCGGGGTGTCGCTGGCCGTGCCGACCTACGTGCTGGCGACCTACGGAGTCTTCGGTGTCCTCGGCCCGGCGCTCTTCGGCTTCGGAGCCGGGCTCGCGAACGAACGCGACACCGGTGTCCTGCTCCTGAAGCAGACCACGCCCATGCCCGCGGGCGCCTACCTGTTTGCCAAGGTCATGGCGGCTCTGATCTTCGGCGCGGTCGTCGTGGCGGCGCTGTTCCTGATGGCCGCGCACGCGGCGGGGGTGGCGCTCTACCGCTGGCAGTGGTTCGCGCTGGCCGGGGTACTGCTCGCCGGCGTGATCCCGTTCTGTGCCCTGGGCCTGGCGATCGGCGCGTGGGCCAGGGGCCGCTCGGCCGTCGCCGTGGTCAACCTCGTCTTCCTGCCCATGGCCATGCTCTCCGGGCTCTGGCTCCCCATCTACATGTTTCCGGATGTCATGCAGGACATCGCGCTGGCGCTTCCCGCCTATCACCACGCGCAGCTCGCGCTCAAGGTCATCGCGATGGACGCCGGGCAGCCGGTCCCGACGCACCTGGCGGTTCTGGTGGCCGAGACGCTCGCCTTCCTCGCCGTGGCGGCGCTCGGGTTCCGCCGCGCGGACAGCTTCTCGATGAGGAGATCTCGATGAAGAGTGCACGTCATCTCGTCGGCCGTAGCCTGACCTGGCTCGCGATCGGAGTCGTGGTCTTCACCGGCGTGCTCGCGACCCTGCCGGTGCCGCAGGCTGCCGACGGCCCGGCCCGGGGAGTTCCCGAGGAGACGTTCGCGATCGTGGACGTCACGGCGTTCGACGGCGAGGCCTTCAGACAGGGATGGGACGTGTGGGTCGAGGATGGGCGGATCCGGCACGCCGGCCAGAAGCTGGACCTGCCCGAGGACCTCCCGCGTCTGGACGGGCGGGGCCACACGCTGATCCCGGGGCTGATCGATGGTCACGTGCACAGCTTCCTCTCGACCCTGAGGGACGCACTCCGCTTCGGGGTGACCACCGTGCTGGACCAGTCCACGGACCCGGCCTTCGCTGCGGCGCAGCGGCCCGCGCGCGAGGAGGTGGCGCGCGGCACCGAGGCGGACCTCTTCTCCGCCGGCATGACCGCCACGGCCCCGGAAGGGCACGGCACGCAGTACGGAATCCCCGTCGAGACGCTTACCGGCCCGGACGAGGCGACCGAGTGGGTGAGGGCGCGCAAGACCGAGGGCTCCGACTGGATCAAGATCATCTACGAGGACGGCAGCGCCTTCGACATGGAGATCCCGTCGCTCGACGGAGAGACGGTCGCCGCGGTCATCGCGGCCGCGCACGCGGAGGGACTCGCCGCCGTGGTGCATGTGAGCACCCTCGAAACGGCTCTCGAAGCGATGGCCTTCGGCGCCGACGGCCTGGTGCACGTGTGGCGCGACGAGGTCGTCTCCGAGGCGGATGCCCGGCGCTTTAGGGAGGCGGGCATCTTCGTGGTCCCGACGCTCTCGGTCATGGTTTCGGCCGATGATTCCGCGTTGGCCGCACTGGTGCGCGAGACCGACGAAACGATGCTCTCACCGATTCAGCGGCAGACTCTCGACGGTCGCTTCCCGGGAGGCCTCGCGGAGGGCGGAGACGTGGCGATGGAGAATGTCCGGAGGCTGCGCGCGGCCGGAGTGCGCCTGGTCGCGGGCACGGACAGCCCGAATCCGGGAACCGGGGCGGGAATCTCCATGCACGGGGAGCTGCGTCTGCTCGCACGCGCCGGCATGGGGAACGCGGAGGCGCTGGCGGCTGCGACTTCCGTGGCGGCGGACGCGTTCGGCATTGCGGGGCGCGGCCGGATCGCCGAAGGCCGTCTCGCCGACCTGGTGCTGGTGCGCGGCGACCTCGAGCGAGACGTGTCGCGCAGCCATGACATCGTCGCGATCTGGAAGGACGGGTACCTGGTAGACCGCGCAGTCGGGTCGGCGGGGGCCGGGCCTCTGGCTGAGATCGCACCCGCTCCCGCAGAAACCCTGGTCGCCGACTTCGAGGATGGGTTCGAGGCAAGGTTCGGCGCATGGGACGTGACGACGGACCAGTTGACCGGAGGTGCGTCCAGCGCCAACGCGGCCGTGCGCGACGGCGCGTTGGTGGTCACCGGCGAGATCGCCCCGGGACTGGCGTTCCCCTGGGCGGGCGTGATCTGGATGCCCGGCGCGCAGCCCATGCAGCCCGTCGACTTCTCCGGCCGCGAGGCGATCCGCTTCCGGACGCGCGGGGATGGGCGGCAGTACTCGGTGATGCTGATCAGCACCGCGGAGCCGGCCGGGCCGCCGCCCGCCGTGACGTTCATCGCGCCGGAGGAGTGGACCTGGCTGGAGATCCGCCTGGAGGACTTCCCGACGGCCACGCCGGAGATCATCGCGGGGCTGGCTTTTGTGGCGGAGGAGCCGGTGGGGGCCTACACGTTCGAAGTGGATGAGGTGGAGGTGAGGTAGGGCAGCGGAGGGACAGGATTCCCCCGGCCCACCAGCCCTCGCCGCGAACGACGCCCGTCGGAATCAAGCCGACGGCTCTACCGCCTCCTCAGAATGAGCGCTAGTGTGTCCGTCTGGCCGACCGGATTGTTGAGGACGAAAGCGCCGCCGATGGCGTGGTCGGTGTCAAAGCGGCCCTCGAAGAGGGCTTCAACGGGGTCCTGGCCGGCAACCAGGAACAGCCTGAAGTCCATGTCGACGAACGGGTAGTAGTAGGTGCCGGTGATGTAGCCGTGGACGACAACCGGGAGTTCGTCGGGCTCCGTGACCCGAAGCCGCGTGTCGCCAATGAGAACGTGGGGAGCGGGCTCGTCGATATCGACGGTCAATTCGAGTTCGGTGTCGCCCTCGGTGTGCGCCGCCAACCACTCGCCCCGGATGTCGGGCGGTGGCGGGGGACCGCCCTCGTCCCACAACCAGCATCCCGCGAGCGACAGCGCCATCACCGCGATGGCAGCGAGGATCCTTGGGGAGCGTAACTCGATCGGCCCCTCGGCCCTCGGCGTCGGCGCCTCCTGCATGTCCTCAGCCTCCCTGTGCTGAAGGACTGCGAATCTCCAGTCTATACACGCGCACGATCGGATTCCCGAACACGTCGGCTTCGGTGTGAAATGCCAATCCTCCTTCCGCCAGACCCTGCAGAAGTTGCGGCATGCGCCGGGAAGCAATGGCGATCCCCCTCCTCACATCTATTGCCGCCAGCATTGCGTTCTGGTATTCGCCGGGGTCGGTCACTCGGTATAGACGGCCGTCCGGCTCTATCGCCGTCCGCCACCGCTCGCCCGGGACGGCCACCAGGACCCAAAGGGTATCGGCGACCTGCTCCAGGGCGATGACGGACGTCACCGGTGGCGTTTCGGCATCTGCCTGAGGTTGCCACCAGACCCGAAACCAGGTTGGCTCCCAACGCAGCGTCTCGAGCAAGCGACCGTCGGTCGACCAGCGTTCGAACAGAAGCTGATTGATCCGCGCCGCCCAGAACGCCGCTTCCGTCGATGGGGTCAACTGACGCCGGTCCATGGCATCCTGCCGGTCCACCCGATAGACACCGCCGGTAGCCGACCCGAAGGAACGCTCAATGCGCCCATCCCGAGCTAGCAAGTGAAACGGCAGCCCAACTCGGTCTTCGGTGTGGATGCCGGTGTTGACCAGGAGCGATGTGCCGACGAAGAGTGCCGATCCATCCAGTCTCAACCTCAACGGGAAGGTTCGCGCGACTTCCAGATCGGGAGTGTAGACGGTCACTCGGTGCAGGGAGTGGTCGAAGACGAAGACGGAATCGGCGTCGTCGATGGCCAGGTTCATGATCCTGCTGAACTCACCCGGCCCCTCACCGTGCCGCCCGATACGGTGTGTGACTTTCCCCGAACTGTCGAAGACCCAGAAATAGGGTCGCAGGCCGCCCGATACGAAGTACCGGCCCCGCCGATCGACGCGAACGATGTTGTAGTCGCTCTCCAGCATCCCCGGGCCCTCGGCGTCGCCGAGGCTTACCAGCGGAACCGCGACAATCTCACAATCCGCACACTCCGGCCCGACCACCTCAATGGTTGAGCCCTTCTGCTGTGCGCCGGCAACTACCGGTGACAGGCAAAACAGGGCCCAGGGCGCCCCCAGGGCCCCCAGGCCCCGCAAGGCTCCGGCGAAGTAGCACATGACAGCTCCTTGCTGTGAGATCGCTAGTACCCTTCAACCTGCGGTACACCATGACCGTGGATGCCGAACTCAAAAGTCAGATCGCACTGCACGGGTTCCTGCGGCATCGGCCCGCCTACCGCCCTGACGGACCATTCCGCGCGGGTAAAGGCCCCCGTCAACAGCGCAAGCACGATGCCACGATGCAGAGCAGATGTACTCGCCAGCAGCGTCGCCCGCCGTGAGGTCCCTGCGGGATGGGACGTTCGGCGATGACGCAGGCTCCATAGAGCGGTAAGCGCCAGCCCAAGACCGAGTCCGACGACAACCGTTCCAAGCCCGCCCCGCTCGCCGGGGGTCCTATGCAGCGTTTTCACGAGCATCTTCCCGCTGATCCAACGTCCGATTGCGTTTTCGGATCTGTTGCGATCATTGGACTTACGGGGTTTGCGGGTCTGATTCCCGCCCTTCGGTTCCCGCCGAACGGGATCAGGTACGAACTCGGCGACGGTTTGCGAGCGCGGTCCTGAGCTGTCCCTCGTCGGCTCTCTGGTAACACTGGAGAACGGTCTTGGCCGTCTTCCAGCCGCCCAGCTCGCAGAGCACCTTCAGCGGCTGGTCCATGAGATCCGAGGCGAACTTGCGCCTCAGCGAGTGCCAGCCGCGCCCGCGCTTGGGCTCCAGTCCGGCGAGCCGTTCGGCCCTGTCCCACCAACCTCGGGCCACCCAAGCGGCCACGCTCGACGAGGGGTCCTTCGGCGAGGGCAGGACCGGGGCGTCACCCGTCGCCGGGTTCCGCCGCCGCGCCTCCTCCAAAGCGGCGACCGCCTCGGGGGTGACGGGCGTGGTGTGCTCGTATCCGGTCTTCTCGTGCTCGCTGCGCCACCGGATGGTTTCGCCTTCGAGGTCGATGTCGTCCCACCGGAGCTTGCGGACGGCTCCGATGCGGTGGCCCGTTTCGTGCGCGAGCACGAGCGCGACGCGGAACCGCCAGTCCACCTTCCGGGACACTCCGAGAAGCGCCCGGTACTCCTCCTCGGTGAGAACGACCCGGGTGGGGTTCTTCTCCATGGGCGTCCTCAAGCCCCTGAGCGGGTTCGACTCGATGAGCAGCCGGCCCCGCTCGTCCCTCGACCTCGATGCCCAGTTGAAGACCGCGATCAGGAACCTGAGGTCGTATTCGACCATGCGGTCCGACACGGGCTTTCCGCTCGGCCCGACCCTTCCGGCCCGCCGCGCCCGGATCAACCGGTCCCAGTCCCTCTGGGAGAGTGTTGCCGGGTCGCGGTTCCTTCCGAGAAACCCGAGGAACATCTTCATCGCGGTCCGGTCATGCTGCCGCGAGTGCCGGGTCTTGGTCGGGGTTACCTCTTCACCGTAGATGTCAAAGAGCGTCTCCAGGGTGAGCGGCCCGGACTCGGCCTCCTTCATGCCGTTCGGCTCCGGCTTCGCGAACCCGGCAGCGGCTTCGTCGGCCTGCCGCTTTGCGCGCCTCCAGTCGCGGTGTTTGAGCGACCGGGTGAGCCTGCGCCCGTTTTCTCGCCACTCTATCTGGTAGAGGCCGGTTTTTGGGTCCGGAAACACCCTGACCCGGTTGCGGCCCCATTCTCCGGCGCTGTAAGAGCGCCGGTCACGTTTCGTGCGTGCCATCTTCCATTCCTCTCTGGATGATGGACTGCACGATCTGCCTGTTGGAAAGCTCGCGGCGCGGGGCGTCCCGCACCAGTAGCACGGCGGGTGGCGTCGCCTTCCGGGGCAGGTGGATGCGAGCGATTCTTGGCGCGTTCAGCCTCCCGGCGTTGGGGATCTTTCCGTCCCGCACGAGGCGGCCCAAGTGTTCCCTTGAGTATCCGCTCTCGCGGGCGGCCTCGACGAGCGACAGCGTGGTTTCGTCGCGGTCGCGGATCGTGGTTTCGAGGTCTTCGGCGCAAAGGTCCAGCACGAGAGCCGCGGTCTCGCTCCCGTACCGCCGGAGCGCCTTGGCCTTCCCGCGCCAGTCGGCGGGCAGGCCCTCGACGGATGCGGGCTTGGTCTTCCCTCTGGACTTTCGGGTCATTTCCAGTCTCCTTCCTCGTCCTGCCTTAGCGCGTCCGCGAGGCTGGCATCCCCTTCGCCGCGCCGCACGGATCGTTCGGCGAGATCGACTCGCCGTCCGAGGTCGGCGAGCCCGGTGGTGCGGGCAACCGCGTAGATCGTGGCCGCGACGGCGGTGAGGGCGAGCGCGGCGTGCAGCGCGAGCGCGACTCCGTGCTCCGCGAGGACCCTTGGCCAGTGGGGCGCGAGGTATTCGAGGCGGGCACCGCCGATCAGGAACGCGGATCCGACGATTGCGGCGGTGAGTCCCGCGCTGATCTTCCAGGGCTGCATCGTGGTTCTCCTTCTTCTTCAGAGTTCGACTGTGGCGGGATCGCGGTCGGCCGGACCACGGAGCCAGGAGCCGCTGTCGCTACCGAAGCCGAGCCTGCGGAGAAGCCCCGCCGCCGCGGGTCCGTTGGCGTGCATCGCGAACCCGGCGGCGGCCTTGGCGCGGACGGCCGCCTCGCGGTAGCTGCCGGAGACGGCCTCGACGTTGACGCGGCCGGTCCGGCCGTCCGCGTCCTCGTATTCGATCTGGGCGTCGGGGTAGAGCACCCGCCCCTCGTCGTCCAGGGGGAGCCCGAGTTCGCGCGCGATCCGGTGCCGTTCGGCATCGGCGGCCCGCCTGCCGTTCTTCCGCGCAGCCTCGCTGCCGCGCGCGACGGTGCTCTTGAGTTCGGCGTCGAGGCGGACGCGCCGCACGGTGGCGCCCCGTGCTTCGAGCCGCCTCCGCTCGATTCGGCAGGCGCGGTAGATGGCGGTGTCGTGTGCGGCCTCGGTGTCCCGGACCCGCACCGTGCGGATCGCCTGCGAGGGATCCATCCCGCGCTCGGCGGCCAGTTCACGCGCCTCGGCCACGCCCTTGCGGGTGAGGGTCAGCACCTTGAACGGGTTGCCCCTCGGCCCGGTGGCCGTGTGCTGTTCGACGATGCCGTCGCGGATCCAGGCGTTCACGGCGCGGCGGGTGGTGAACGGGTGGCCGCCGAAGTGGACCTCGGCGATGTCGCGGAACGACACCGCGCCGTGGACGCCGATGTCGGTCAGCGCCCCGGCGCACCGGTCGCGGAAGGAGATGGACCCGCCGTCCCGGCCCGCGGCGTATTCTCGGCGATGGCCGTCCCGCATCGGAGCTCGATGGCTCGCGCGGCTGGGTGGCGCGGCGGAACGGGGGTCCGGTTCGGCCTCGCGGCCGAACATCTCTCTTCCTCTCACGGCTCAGCGGCTCGGCCCGAAGCCGCGCTCGGGGACCGGGATCCTCGGCACGGGGACAACGATCCTCTGCGGCCCCTGCGCGGGCGTGCGGACCGCCGCCACGGCGACGGGGTCGCGCTCGGCCACGCGCTCGCGGTGCCGGTCGAGCACGAAGTCGGAGATCTTCTGCGCGTCGGCGGCCGCGCGCCGGATCTCGCGCGGGTCCTCCTCAAGCGCCTGGATCCAGCCCTCGACGTAGGCCGCGCCCCTGCTCGGGTCGTGTCCGACGCCGACGCGCTCGCCGGTCATCATCGCGCTGATCTCGGCCCGCAGTTCCTCCCTCGCGTACTGGGGCGAGCCGAACCCGCCGTCGATTCCCTCGATCAAGGTCTCGCGGTTCATCCGGTCCTTGTGCCCGGTGCTGTGGCCCAGCTCGTGGAGCGCGGTCTGGTAGTAGTGGTTCGCCGACGGGAACTGCCCGCGCTCGGGCAGCACGATCTCGTCGCGCTTCATGTGGTAGTAGGCGCGGTCGCCCGCGACGTGTCGGACCGGGACGCCGACGTCCTCCATGACCCGTTCCGCCTCCTGGTGCACCTTCCAGAGCGGCTCGGGCGTCGGGTTCGAGCGCTCGGGCAGCCCGTCGGCCTGCTCGGCGTTGAACACGGTGTACTGGCGCACGAACGGCGCCTTGAGCTTCTCGTAGCGGTAGACCTTCTTGCCCTCGGCGTCCCGCCTGGGCCGACCCTGCTCGTCGGTCACGGCGATCCGCTTCTTGTCCTGGAAGGAGAGAATGCGCGTGCCGCGCTCGCCCTTCCTGACCTGTCCGCCACGCGCTTGGATCTGGCGGTACGTGCCCCAGCGCACATCGCCGTAGCCCTGCTCCTGCTGCACGGAGGCGAGATGGAGGCTGTTCCCGCCCCGGTAGGAGCGGTCGGTGTCCACGTTCATGGGCATCACGCGCTCGCCCGGTGCCCACGGCTTCTGCCACGGGGCGGTGCCCTGCCGGATCTGCTCGATGATCGCGTCGGCGAACTTGCGGTGGTATTCGTCGTGGTTCATCCGTCCACCTCCTCGCCGGCGGCGCCGTGCGGGTCGCCCCAGGCGGCGGCGATCTCGTCCTCGGTCCCCACATCCTCGGGGAAGAGGCCGTACTCCCCGGCCAATTCGGCCTCGACTTCGAGCGTCTCGCCGCCATCGCGGGCGAGCTCCCGGTCGAAGTCCTCGAACGTCTCGACCCGGATGGTCGTGTCGTCGCACTTCATGCGTTCACCTCCTTGGTGTGTGGGTGGGTGCTTCCTTGCGGGGCTTCGCCGCCCCAGACGGGCGCGGTGTTCCAGCGGCCGGTGGCCGCGTCGTATCCGCGCACTTCGAGTGCCTCCTCGACGAACCGTCGGCCCTCCCGGCGGGTCGTGTGCAGCACGAGCGCGATGCCGTCCACGACGCCCCGGCAGGTGACCTCCCAGGGGAGCGCGTCCCCGGCCTGCATGGCGCAACTGGCGAGGCGCGAGAGCGCGGAGCGGGCGTTGTTGGCGTGGACGGTCGTGAGCGACCCGCCGTGCCCGGTGTTGAGGGCCTGGAGCAGGTCGGCGGCCTCGGCCCCGCGCACCTCGCCGACGACGATGTGGTCGGGCCGGTGGCGTAGAGCATGGCGCACCAGGTCGCGGATCTCGACCGGCGTCTCCGAGAGGGTGGCTCCGGCCTCGAACCGGAGGCAGTTGGCGCGGTCGATCCGGAGTTCGAGCGTGTCCTCGATGGCGACGATCCGCTCGTCGTCGGGCAGCAGTTCGATCAGCGCGTTCAGAAGCGTCGTCTTGCCCGATCCCGTGCCGCCGGACACGAGGATGTTGCGGCGGGCGAGAAGGGTGTCTCTCGCGGCTTCGAGCACCGGCTCCGGCAGCGACCCCATGCGCACGAGGTCGTCGGCGGAGAACGCCCTTCCCCCGAACCGGCGGATGGTGATGGCGACCTCGGGACTGGCAGGCGGCGTGCAGATGGCGACCCGCGACCCGTCCTCCAGTCGGGCGTCCAGGACCGGCCTCGCGGCGGGATCGAGCCCGAGCGGCCGCGCGATGTGGATCGCGGCCCGGTGCAGCCAGGCGGCGGTGAGTGCGGGCGCGTCTTGGGGCTCAAGTTTCCCGGCCCGCTCGACCCAGACGTTGCCGGGTCCGTTGATCATGATCTCGGAGATCCCGGGGTCTTCGAGCAGGGATCCCAACCCCGGGAGAAACGGGGCGAGGTGGCCGACGCCGCTGGCGCGCTTCATATCCGCCCCTCCTCCCGGAGCCGCCAGTAGCCCGTCTCGCGAGGCAGGTAGTGGGGCTTCAGGTAGACGCGGGTCGCCGGAAGCGATTTCACGCCGTCGTACGGAAGACAGACCGCTTGGTAGTTGGCGAGCAACCCGAACTCGCGCGGCGTGAACACCGGCTCGCTCTGCCGACGGAACGACTTGCTCGCGCCGATGGTGCCGCGTCCGCCCCCGGCGCGGCCGGACAGAAGCGAGAACTCGGGCCTGCCCGTGGTCTCGGTGAACGTGTAGGAGGCCCGAGTCTTCATGACGGTGCCGCACATCTCGGACGCGATCTTGGCCGACGACTCGTCGGACAGCGACAGGAAGATCCGGGTGCGGAGCGTCTGGACGAGCGTGCGCCACGCCTCCCCCGAGGGCAGCACGGAGCGGAGCGAGGAGAGCGACTGCGTGGCGACGATGGGGATGCAGCGGCACTGGCGCGTGAGCGCGAACGCCTTCTCGTCGCCCGACGGATCGTCCTGGCCCACGGTCGCAAACGCCTGATACTCATCGCAGATGAACACGGCGGGCCGCATGTAGCGGTCCGGGCGGCGCGCGGCCTCGACCGGACGGCGGAGCAGCGCCTGCATCCACGCATTCTTGAGCAGGACGCCGATGGCCCGTGCAAGGGCCGGATTCGCGCCTGCGGGCATGTTCAGGGCGAGGACCTTGCCACCCTCGATCAGGTCGGAGAGCGGAGGCAGGCGGCGGCGCAGTCCCGGCACGGGATGGGCGGGACCTCCGGCATCGTCCCTCTCGCCGGACGTGGCGTCCGTCGGCGGGGGCGGGCAGAACACGGCCGCCACGTCGGGCTGGTCGAAGAGCGACAGGAACACGCTGATCCCCTCGACGATCGAGGTGCGGAGCTTGGCGTCGAGCGCCGACCAGTCCTTGTCGTACCACCGCTCGATGGCCTCGACGCTTTCGGCGAACTCTTTCCCGGCATCGCCTACGACGGGCTCCGTCTCGTACGCAACGCCGAGTTCCTTGAGCTTCGCCCGCAGCGGCGGATCGAGCCTGCATCCGACCCTCGCGGTCCCGGGCACGGCCTCCCAGGCCGCGTCTTCGAGGGCGTTCTTGTGTTCGGTCAGGTCGGTGGCGGCGATCATCGCCCGGAGGGGACGGACCTCGTCGGCCATCGCCCGCGCCTCGCCGATCTTCGCGGCCAGAAGCTCCGCGTCCACCGTGCAGCGGTATACGTCGCGGAGCGTGACCCAGCCCCCCGGCAA
Source organism: Gemmatimonadota bacterium (assembly GCA_009838975.1). Lineage (GTDB taxonomy): Bacteria > Gemmatimonadota > Gemmatimonadetes > Longimicrobiales > Gaopeijiaceae > Bin94. The sequence goes on from VXQO01000015.1 coordinate 17,130, forward strand.
GAGCCGGAACAGTTCGATGGTCCAGCGCACGAGATTGGTGTAGGCTTGCTGCCAGAACGGTTCGCGGGACTTGCCGAAGAGCTGGTTGATGAGGGAGGCGACGCCGTAGGCCATCGAGTAGGAGTCGAGCAGCGGATCGTCGAGCGGGTTCCACTGCCAGGAGCCGCCGAACCCGATTTCGAGGTAGTCGTCCTCCCGCCCGGCCTCGCTCAGGATGCTCCGGACCTGGTGACAAAAGTCTCCCTTGACTTCGAGCACGAGCGCGCCCGCCCTGCGCTTGGGGTCGTCCGCCCGCCAGTGGAGCAGCTGCCGGGCGAACGGGTACATGCAGGCCGTGGTCTTGCCGGTGCCGACGGCCCCGACGACAAGCAGCCCGGTGTAGAGCCCCTTCTCGGGGATGACGAGCCACGACGGCCGCTCGCTCTCTTCCGGCACGGTCGGATGGTGCAGTTCGCCGATCACGACCGAGGGCGCGCCGTCCCCGGGCGAGTTGGGCCACTCGGGCAACCTGCCCCGCCGCCGGAACCTCGCGAGCGGCTGGAGCCAGACGCGCCAGACCGAGAGGACGAGCGATCCGGCGAGCACGACGGCGACGGCGGGCCACGCGTAATGCCAGACGCGGACGGCGGCGTGCAGGGCCGGATCGTGCCAGGCGATCAGGTCGAGATGCGGGTTCGCGTCCGCGGGCGGGAACGGCGCCTTGAGCGCCCGGGCGCCGGCCGCGCCGACGGCGGCCCCGATGATGGCGAGGGTGCCGGACTTCATCGGCCGAACCTCCTTCCTGAAAGGATCGATGGCTGGGAGCGACCCGAGGGGGCGGGGCCCGGGGTGCGCAAACGCGCACGGCCCCGAACCCGCAGCAGGCCCTCGGACTGCGGGGTCGCTCCCAGCCCCGCCGAAACGGCCCGCGCGGCCCCGGCCGTCCGGGCCGTCGAGGCGCAAGACGTTCGGGCGCGGCGACTTGCGCCGCCCCGCCGGTGCGCACGCCCGGAGCACCGGGGTGCGCATCGGCGCCCCGTGTCGTTTTCGGGGGCGGGAGCGGCCATGACCCGCGGCGCGGGAGGTGCGCAAATCATCGGTAGAGGACTCCCGCGAGACGGGTCGTCCGCCAGGCGCGGGCGCGGCCCAGTCCGCCCCGCCCGGCTTGTCGGCGGGCCTCCTTCTCAAGCGCGACGCTGCGCTTCAGCGCGGCTTGCAGCCCGCCGTAGTCGTCGAGGACTTCCACGGCACCCCGGTGGATCGCTCGCTCGATCCGGGCCAGTTCGTCGGCCACGCCGGGGTCCGCCTCGCCGCGGCCGGAGTCCTCGGACCAGCGGCCCAGCACCCGACGCGCGCGCTCCGTCTCGTCCCTCGTGCGTCCGACGGCGACGGCTTCGACGGAGTGGCCGCGCCGGGCGAGCGCGCTCCAGAGGCCCCGGTGCGCCGTCCCCCAGGACCGGACCCCGCTGACGGTGTCGTGGCCGGGTTCGGCGTATACGAACACGGCGCGGTCCGGCTCGACGGCGATGGGCAGCTTGACGGGGAAGTAGCGGCGGGTGTCGCCCGCCGCGCCCCGGTAGAGGCGGGACGGCAGGAGCCTCCGCTCGATCCCGAGCGCCTCGAACGCCGCGACCTTCTCTTCCTCGGTCGGAAGCCAGGGGAGATCCGGGTGCTCGATCACGTAGTCGAGCGAGAGCAGGCGCCGCATCAGCACCCGGGGGGACGCGGGGCGGCGGTGGCGGATGTGCTCGGCACCGAACGCCCGGTAGAGCCGCCGGGAGTAGATCCGGCAGACCCGCCCGATCCCCCGGATGCCGGGCACCGTCTCCTCGGCGGCCAGTCCCTGCGCGATCAGGGCGTGAACCATGCGGCGAGCCCGGTCGTGGTGCGTGGCCAGGAACCGCGTGGCCTGCCTCCGGGTGAACACGCCGCTGTGCAGGCACACCAGCGCGATCCACTCTGCCTTCCTGCCCGTCCAGCCGAAGCGTCCGAGCACTTTCTCGCGCCCGTCGAGATGGAGCGTCATCGCTCTTCCCCGCCGCTGACGAGCGCCCGGTCGGCCCGGATGTATGTGACGAGGAGCCCCATCGGGTTGTGGACGACGAGTTCGTTCGGGATCGAGTCGAGGAACTCGAACCGGAGCGTGAGCGACCAGCGCTCGCGCCGCAGCTCCTGTTCACCCCGCAACTGCACCAGATCGAAGTCCGCGGTCGCGCCGTGCGGCGGCTCGGGCGAGGGGTGGATGCGGAGCACGACCTGCTCGACTTCGATTTCGGTCCCGGCGGTTCCGGCCGCCGTGGCCGCCACCTCGGCGCCGTCCCGCTGGAACGCGGCGTTGGCGAGTTCCGTCGACAGGAACCGGAGGCTCCGGGTCCATTGCTCCTGGACCGTCGCGCGTCTGCGCGAGTGGAAGTCGTGGACGAACCGGTTGAGGAAGTATTTTGTCGTGGGATCGAGCGGATCGGCCTGCGCGGTCGCGGCCTCATAGGCCAGCGCCTCGGCGCGGCCCACCTCGTCCACCCGCACCACGATGGGCTTGGGCGGCTCCGCGCCCGCGATCCGAAGCAGCACGAAGACGCCTAGCACGATGCTCGCGGAAAGGAAGATCAGGATCGTCCGGAGCTTCCGGTTCGCCTGCACCGCCTCGCCCCAGATCTCGGCGTACTCGCGGCCCGCGTCACGGTCTCTTTTCATCATTGGATCTCCTTCCGCTCAAACGGGGGGCTTGGCGGGGGCGGCCGCGCCGCCCGCTCCGCGCATGACGAGGGCCATGAACCCGGACCCGGACGAGCCGGAACCGGAGACGAGCATCGAGGCGAGTTCGCCGACCTTGAGCCCGGCCATGAGGCCGCAGGCGACCAGCGGCATGAGCACGACGGCCCAGAGCCAGAGTTCCATTGGATCGGCGGTCCCGGTGCCCATGAGGGCATCGGCGTAGGTCGTGATGTAGCCCATGCCGACGCCCATGAAGACCCGCAGCACGGCACCGGCCACGACGCCGTAGAGCGTGTAGACCATCATGGTCCGGAACCATCCCCAGAACAGGAACGCGAGCGGCTCGAACAGGAGGAACGGGATCAGCACCGGACCCAGGAGGATCGCGATGGCGAGGGCGACCTGCGCCCAGATCACCTGCGCGTAGGTGACGCAGAAGAGCGCCAGCAGGCTCAGCACCAGCGACGCGCCCATCACGAGCGACACGAGCGAGGAGAAGAGCACGGTGACGCCCGCCGTCACGACCGACAGGAGGTTCCCGCTCGACCACGCCGCGCCCAGGTGCGCGCCGTAGGCCTGCACGAGCGCCGTCATCTCCGAATACCCGGCCGACACCACGTCCGAGAGGAACAGGTTCTGGAGCCAGATCCCGCCCCCGGCGATCATCGCCGGGAACGTGAACCCGACGCCGGGGATCGGGACGGCGTAGTAGTGGAGCAGCGTGCGCGGGATCGCGATCCCGATCACGAGGCGCACGATCTCCCAGGGGTGGAACGTGCCGCTGAACGCGATCTTGAGACCCGTCCACGCGACCATCACCGCGGCGAGCCCGCCCCAGAGCTGGAGCCCGACGGTCTGAATGTCGGGCGCGGCCCCGCCGACGACGGAGTCGAGTACGATGTCCAGGAAGCTCTTGAAGTCCTGAAGCTGATCGGCCGGGATCTGCGTGGGGACGTTCGGGTCGATGGACTGCGGGGGCAGTTGCATGGCCGGGCGCGCCCCTACCGGTAGAACGACGGGATGCGGAACAGCAGCCCATCGCGGAGCGCGGCCCGGTTCAGCGAAGCCGCGTCCCGCATCGTAACCGCGAGCGCGTTCGCGCGCGTCCGGCCGTCATGCCAGCGGCCGAGCCATTCGAGGTGGGCGAGTTCGGCCTGCCTGGTGCGGCTCGCCTCGCGGGCGGACTCGTGGGCGAGCACCTGGCCGAGCGCCGCGTTGATCCTCCCCTGGCTCAGCGCGGCCGCAACCTCGGCCTGCTGAAGGGCCGTGTTGGACAGGTTCCGGTTCGACGTGAGATCGCCGAACGAGCCCTGCGCGCTCTCGATGGTCCCGGCCAGCGCGGCAGCCGCATCCAGCGCCGCGTAGTCGAGCACGCGCTGCCGGTCGGCGGCCTCGCGGGCGCTGCGGTGGTTCTCCAGCGCCCGCGTCGCGGCTTGCGGCGGGAGGTTCGCAAACAGAGCCAGGATATCGGCGTCCGTCACCCGGTCGGCCGCGTTGCGGGCGGTGCGCCAGTGTCGCGTGAACGAGCGCCCGGTCCCCATCGCGCGGACTGCATCGACCGTGCCTCGCGCCGGGCCGGTGAAGTCCGAGCGCCAACCGAGTCCGTCGCGCACGAGGCCGACGGGATCGGCCGCAAGGTCGGAGAACGGCCGGAGGAGCGCGTCGATCTCGCCCTTGGCGGCGCGCTCCATGTGGTCGAGCTGGTCTTCGAGTTCCGTAAGCTGGCGGGCCATCGACCGGATCTGCGTGACCTGGTGCGAGATCTGCGTGATCTGGTTCGCGATGATCGTGGCCCGCTGGAACCAGCTCCCGAAGTCGAACTGCGCGCTCGCGGGACGGGCACCCGCGAGCAGCAGGACGGGGACGAGAAGCGCGGGGGCGAGGGTGCGGTGAAGCATGAAACAGTCCTTTCGTGTCATCGGTGTGTCGTATCGCGCGGGACGAGGACATCGGAGGTGAACCAGATGCGGAGCCGGTGGCCCGCGCGGATCGTGATCTCGGGCAGCCGGTTCAGGTACCGGTCCAGCATTGAGGTGGCGCTGCCCCCGAGCCCCTGGCCGACGCCCGCTCGGAGTCCGTAGGGCGACGCTCCGGCCAGCGTGAGACCGCTCAGCGCGCCGACCGCTCCGGCGGCGGCGAACGTCGAGAGGTAGCGCCGGTTGACTTGGTCGCGGAGCGCGCTCTCGCCCGTCTGGTTGAGGCCGGTGAACTCAAGATCCACCCAGCTTCCGTCCGGCAGCAGCAAACGGTGGAACGAGACGGCGAGGCGGCTCTGGTCGCGGTTCTGGACGGCCCGGGCCGCGCCGACGACGCGCGCGCCGCGCGGGATCAGCACCCGCTGGCGGTCGGCCGAATAGAGCGGCGCCGACACCATGGCGAGCACCGGGCCGGGGAACTCGCCCGACAACTGGGTGACCAGCACCGCCTCCAGGAACGTGCCTTCGTGGATGCGCTCCCAGCCCGGCGGATCAACCGGCCGCACCAGACGGCCGGGCTCGGATGCGCTGGACGCGGGTAGACCCGTCCGCGCCGCCGAACCGCCCAAGCCGGGCGGCAGCCCTCCGCCCGCCAGTCCGGCCGCCATCTCGGCCTCAAGGGCGGCGAGGGACTGCCCGAGGGACGCGAGCGCGCCGTCGAGTACAGCGTCGGGAGACTCGGGCGCCACGGGAGATGCCGCGGCATCCGGCGGTCCGTTCGGATCCCGGTGCGACTGCGCGACGGGGAACGAGCGGAGCGAGCGTGTTTCGCGCTCGACCTCCTCCAGCCGGAGCGCCTCGCGCAACTCGAACTCGGCGCGGCCCATGCCGGGGGCTCGGCCGCCTGCGCCGTCATTCGCCCTGGCGGACCCGGCGCCGGAGGGGGCTCCGGCCGCGCTGTCCGGCGGACTGTTGCGGGAATCGGCTGCGGCCCGTTGCGTCTCGCGCTGCGTCTCGTCGCGGATGCCCGCATCGAACGACCGGCCCTCCCGGTCGTTCACCGCCCGCGGCTGCACCGGCGCTCCGGCGGCGGTCGCGTCTTCACCGGGACCGGCGAGCGACGACGAGAACAGCAGTCCGGCGACCAGCACGGCGATCAGGACGACCCCCGCCTTCGTGACCATGCCGCCCGGCAGCGCGCCCTTCGGCTCCTTCACCAACCGCTTCCAGAGGCTCATCTCGAACCCTCCCGGGGCTCGAACCGCCACCTGGCCCGACGGTCGCCGATCTGGAGCCACCCGTCGCCCACCACGCGATGCAGGATGTAGAGGCCGCCTCCGGCGAGCTGAACGGGGACGACCGCGGGCTCGCCGTCCCTCAGCTCGTACACCCCGAACGACTCCTCGCGACCCGAGCGGATGTAGGTGAACTTGCCGTCGTGCCACATCGCCTCGACCAGGAACGGTCGCCGGGTGGCCGCGCGGTCAAGGCGGTACTCGAACGCAATGCGTGTGGGATACTCGGCGCGGAGCGCCTCGATCTCCGCTTCGGCTCGCCGGCGGGCCTCGACGATCCCCGCCTCGGCTTGTTCCTGTGCGCGGCGCGCGGCTTCGCCCGCCTCGGCCGCCATTTCGCGATAGGCGGCGACTTCGCTCCGGGCGACGAACCCGGGAGCGCCGGACAGGGTCTCCCCCTCCGCTCCGGCTTCGACGCGCACGACCAGGTGGGGCGGCTTCTCCCCGTCTTCATGGACGAGGAACGAGTAGATGCGGCCGGACTCGCAGACGAGCGCCACGTTCGTCGAGGCGTCCTCGGCCAGAGGCTTCAGGTACGCGACGTTCGCCGCGCCGGTCAGGTGCCAGTACTCGGAGTCGCCGGCCACGAAGTCGAGGATCCGCTCCCCGACCGGAAGCACGATGACCGTGGTGTGGCGCACGCGCGCGCGGAGCCGGGGGATCCGCTCTTCGCCTTCCTCCGGCACGGGCACGCGCAGGTAGGCGGCATCGCCTTTGGCTTGCTGCGCGGCGGCATCACAGGGAACCACGGCCAGAAGCAGCGTCAGCAGGACTACGACGATCCCGAGCAGGATCGCTGCGGTTGGAGTTGCTTTCATGGTGTTCACGTCCTCTCGGTTGCTGGGGTGGGGTGGGTTCGGCCCGCGAGCGCTTCGAGCGCCCGGGCCAGGCCGTGCCTCGCCACGGCCTCGGCGCGCCTTTCGGCATCGAGGGGCGAGGAGGTGTAGAGCCAGTAGCTCTCGGGATCGACTTCGAGACGGAGCACCGCCGCCTCGTCCGGGCGGCGGAGATACAGTTCGCGCTTGGGCGTCAGCGTCCGGATCCGGGCGACCTCCGACGCGTTCAGCCGGAACAGCGCCCCGGCCTCGTCCGGCAGTTCGGCGTTGGCGAGGAACACCTTGGTGGGGATCGATTCGAGAAGCGCCGAGGCGCCCGGCGTTCCCGTGACATCGACGGTGGACTGCGTGGCGAGCACGAGCGCGGCATTCTTCTTCCGCCACGTCTTGGCCGCCTCGGCCAGATAGTTCAGCACGGCGGGGTCCTGCATGTACCGCCACGCCTCGTCCACGACCATCAGCTTGAGCCGCGCGGTCTCGGCCGGGTCCTCGATCTCAAGCCGCATGCGTTCCAGCAGGTAGGCGAGCGCCGCCTCGCACAGGTCCGCGTGCTCGGCCGCGCCCGCCAGGTCGATCACCTGCCAGTCCCGGAACTCGATGTCCGCCACGCCCGATGGCGCGTTGTCGAAGAACGCGCCCCACGCGCCGCCCTCCGTCCAGCGGCTGAGCGCGGGCCACATCGCCGACGGCAGCGAACCGGCCAGCACGCTCAGAGTCCGGCGCTCGGTGCCGAGCGCGTAGAGGTCCTCGATCCGCGCGCGGATCTCGCTCGTGTCCGCGCCGTCGGCCTCGTACCCTCCGAGCTTCAGGAGCCGGAGCACCCAGCCGGTCAGGAACTGGAACGTCCTCGTGGTCGCGGGCAGCGCGAAGGGTGTGAGCCGGAGCGTGGGCTCCGCCTCGCCGGGCGCGAGCTCCAGATACCGGCCTCCGAGGAACCGGGTCAGCCATCGGTAGGAGCCGCCCAGGTCCAGGATCAGGATGCGCGGATCGTACTTGAGCGCCTCGACGAGCAGGAAGTTGAGCGTAAAGCTCTTGCCCGATCCCGTCGCGCCAAGGATCAGCGTGTGGCCCACGTCGCCCGCGAACAGGTCGTAGCGGTACGCCGTGCGCCACGGCGTCTCGAACACCGCCAGCGGCTCGCGGTCGAGATGCCGGCTATTCCGGTTCCCCTGGGGCGGGCCGAACACGGGCGCGAGGCACGCCGCGAGACCGGCCGACACGAACACCCTCCGCACCTGCCGCTTGCGCGGCTGGGCCGGAAGCCGGGCGAACCACGCGGGCATCTGGCCGTAGCCTTCCCGGATCACTTTCGCGTCGTGCGCGGCGAACAGGCGCCGCACGTCGCCGTCCAATCGCTCGATCTCGTCGAGTTCGCCGTGCAGCGCCACGGTCAGCGACGCCTCGCCGTAGGCCACGCCGTCGGCTTCGAGTTCGACGAGCGCCGCGCCCAGCCGGTCCGACTCGGCGGCCGCCGCGGAATCGACCATCGCCGCCGCCGTGCCCTGCGCGTCCTGCGCGTGCGCCATCATCGAGTAGCGGCGAGAGAAGTAGTGGCGCTGCGCGCTTCGGATCCGGCGCCGCGCCGCCTCCACCGTCCACGGCCGCCATTCGAGCGAGACGGTCGTCACCGCGTCCAAGCAGTACAGCTCGCGAAGGAGGTTCGCGTGCGCCTGTCCGGGCGGCGACAGGAGCGAGTACAGGATCACCGGCTCGCCGTCCAGCCGGAGATGCGACCGCTCGGCTTCAAGCTCCGACAGCGCGAGCCGCCAGTTCATGCCGCTGCCCGTCGCACCGTCCCAGAACGTGCCTGGGCGGTTGATGAGTTCGGAGAGAAGCCGGGACGCTTCCCAGGCTCCCAGCATCTCAACGGGCGTGTGCTCGGCCACGAGCGAGCGGCCCGCGTCGATCATGGCCCGGAACCGGCCCGCCGCCGCCTCGATCTCCGAGGCCAGGTAGGTGGCTGCCGTCTTGCCGCCGCGCTTCCGAAGCCGCTTGAGTCGCGAAAACGGTCCCGGCCCGGAGCCCCCGCCCGCCGGGCGGAGGCCCGGGTCGTGCGACCAGACCACGAAGGCTTCGAGCCGCTGGACGCGCCCGGCGAGGAACGCGCCTCGCTTGCGGCCCGACAGCGACGCGATGTCCGAGCCGCCGTCGTCCGGACCCTCGGCAAGGCTGGGACGCCGGAGCGTGTGGAACTGGAGGCGCGTGTCGGAACCGAGCCCCGACAACAGCCGCTGCCAGAGCCCGAGCACGCGGTCGATCTGTTCGGGCTCGCGGCCGTCCACCGCGGCGGGCCGGATCCGCCCCGCCGCGACCAACTCGCCCGAACGGGTCAGGCAGGTTCGGCCGTCTTCCAGCCAGCCCCAGTAGGGCAACTCCTCGGCCAGCGAGCCCGCCGCCTCGTAGGCCCGGCGTTCCTCCGCGACTCTCACTTCGAGTCCGTCCGGATGCGGAGATGCCACGGCTCGTCCGCCCACTTGCCCGGATCGAACCGCGCCGGATGGCGCGCCGCCGCCCGTAGCACCGCGAGCATGGCCGGGTCCTTACGGCCCGCGAGCCAGCCCGCGCCGTAGCAACCCGCGAACACCACGCCGCCCGCCACCAGCGAGGCCGTCGCGTTCCACACCGCGACGGCGAGCGTCGCGCCCAGCAGGAACAGCCGCCGCTCCACGCCCAGCACGGTGAGCGGACGGTTCAGCGCCGCGTAACCCGCCCAGCGCCCGAGGCCCCGCATCAGAACAGCCAGCCGAGGAAGTTCACCGCGCCCACGGCCATCCCGATCCCGAAGATGATCCCGGCCAGCGTGCGTTTGCTCCCGCCCTCGCCGAACGCGAACATCAGCCCGCCCACCACGATCGCGATCAGCGACAGACCGCGCGCGATCGGTCCCGTGAACTGCGTCTGTAGCTCGTTCACCGCGTCCACCCACGGACTCGTGCCCTGCGCCATCAGCGCACCGGGCGTCAGCATGAGCAGCACGGCCCACGCGGCTCCCCGCATCGTCGTCAGCAACGTTCTCATCGTCTCTCGTCCTTTCCCTGAAGGGTCATTGGGGCGACGGACTCTCCACCGCCCCGGGTCTCGGCTATTCGATTGCGGACCCACGCGTCGAACTCCGACCTGATCCAGCCGACCGCGCGCGGACCCAGGTGGATCGGCGGGGGAAAGCGACCCGCCTCCACCCAGCCGTAGATCGTCGGCCGCGCCACCCCCAGCCGGGCCGCGATCTCGGATGCCCGGATGAAGCGGATCGGCTCGTCCGTTCTCTTCTCGCTCGGCCTATCGGCCATCGCTCCACTCCCTCTCGTTCGTCCCGCGGCTGCCTTCGACCAGCGGCGCCGGTGGCCGTGCGGTGGAGCGCGCGTGCCGTCCGGGTCCGCGTCGTAGCCGTCGATGAAGGCCAGAATTCGGTCCGCCATCCGTAGTGACAGCGAGCGCCCGGCGGCGATCTGGCGCATCAGGTTCGGGTCGCCCACGGCCCTCATGCCGAACGTCGTCGGCGGCATGCCCGTGCGGTCGAGAAACGCGGCGACGCGCGCGTTGAAGTACCGCTCCAACGTCTCCATGGCCGTACTGCTCTCGCGTCTTCATGGCGAAAACGGTGAAGACTTGTGCGCAGGGGAGTCAACAGCTAGGAGATCGCCTAAGTGTCGATAACGTCGAGGAGATCCAATACCGTCGAGTTGACGCTGGACTCCGCCGCCAGCGGGGCGGTGAAGCACCCCCGCGCACGCTTGCGGGCAGTCTCCCGAAACGATCTGAAGGTGGCCTGTGCGGTAGGCGCGGAAACGGCGGACTCGGCGTCGCCGGCCAGCGAGTGGCGGGCCACGTATCCGGACGTGTAAGGCGATGCCGGGCCGTCGGTCGGCGGTTCCCCCCCTCCGCCTTGCGAAGCCGACCGGAATCGGGACTATTTCAATCCATGAAAAACAAAAGGACGACGGCCTCGGCGCGGCTCGATCCGGTGCGTCGGCGGCTACTCCAGCTCCTGACTACGAAGGGCTCGACCTTGCAGGCCGCGTCGATTGCCATGGGCCGCAACGAGGCCTACCTGCAACAGTTCGTTCACAGGGGCACGCCGAAGATCCTCGCCGAGGACGACCGCGAGATCCTGGCGGAGCATCTGGGTTGCCGGCCCGAGCTCCTCAAGCACGGCCGGAGCTACCGGCTCTCGACGCACGCCAAGCGGCCGCCACCGCCTTCCGACGCCTACTCCGCGCCGGTCGGCTACAGCGTCGTGCCGGAAGCCGATGTCAGATTGGATCCGGACGCGAAGGCTTGGAACGGCGAGCTGCGGGAAACCGGGGAGGCGTGGCTGTTCGCCGATTCGTTCATCCGCCACCGGCTCCGGGCCGATCCCGGCGACCTGTGGATGATCGAGGAGGACGGGGACTCGATGGAACCGCTGCTTTCAAGCGGCGACCACATCCTGATCGACGTGAGCCGCACGGTGCCCGCGCCGCCGGGGATCTTCGTGATCTGGGACGGCATCGCGCTCGTCGCGAAGCGGATCGAGCATGTCCCGCACTCCGACCCTCCCCGCGTGGTTCTCAAGCCTGTCAACTCCGAATACGACAGCCACGAGCGGCCAGCCGAGGAGGTCCATATCGTGGGACGGGCCGTCTGGGTTTCCAAACGGTTGTAACGTTCGTCAAGGGTGGTGACGCGACTCGGAGGGACAATACGTAGCGACGATACGGTCAGCGTCCGGGTCGCCACGTTGACGGGATGATTCTCCGCGCTCGCTTTCTATGAATGCCTACGATTGCGACCAGACCAGATGGCGTGCGATGCGCTTGGCCACCTTTGAGCCTCCGGGATGCCCAACGCAAAAGAGGAACTCAAAGAGAGGCGATCCCTTGGAGTTCTTCAGAGCGTGAGACTCACGCAGGAGACGGGATCCGAAGACAGTCCCGAGCCGTTCCTTGTAGATTTCGAGGAGACCGTCCACTCCCTTTTGCCGTTCGCGTTCGAGCGACCCGAAGAGGTTGGTCTGGGGAGATTCCGAATAGAGTTGCTGCCAGCTTCGGTCGCCGTAGACACGGGTGAGACGGTGGTCCCAAGCTGGGCTGACGTCACCCGGATCCCGCGAAACCGGAAGCATCCGGCCTATCGCTCCGACCGGAAACAGAAGCCACGTGTCGAGTCTGTTGAGCTTGGCGATGTGCTCGACGGTAGCCCACTCAAGCTGAGTTCCGAACGGGTCAAGAAAGAGGACTCCGCGCCAGGTGGCACCGTACTCGTTTGGGCGCAGCTTGACGAGGTGATCATTCGCGTCGGCCGTGATAATCTCGATGGACCGCCCGAGGTGGTTGGAGGCGAGAATTCCAAGCTGCCGGCATCGGTCTGGATCGCGCTCCACGAAGACTAGGTGATCGAATGGGCGGTCGTCGACTCGAAGCGCCCTCTCCGCGGATCCCATGACGAGGTGCTTCGTGTCAGCCTGCGAAACCGGATCGTCTTGCAAGCCCTGTTCGATCTCGCCCGTCCCTGCGAACGCATCGATGTAGACGAGCTTGAAGGGGCTTTCTCGAGAAGGCTGATTTCTGAGCGCCGTGGTGTAGGCATTGAGGTATGCTTCGAGAATACCGAGCTTCTCCTCGGTCCACTCTCCTCCGAACCTTGGGTTTGAAGGGCTTCCGGTCACTGCCAACGCCCCGCCTCCGTTGCGCCGTTCGGTGCTCGAACGTGACCGCTTCCGCATCCCATCTGCGGCATCTCATTCCATTCCCGGCCTTCGAGCTCCCGCCCGCCCGACTTCGGAGTGCGCCCGCCCCACTGCTTGAAGAAGAAGGGCACGCCGAACATCACGCATTCGTCACGGAGATCCGTTGCCCAGCTATCGTCCATAGGTCGGTGCTTGGGGCCGCTCTCGCCACCCGCGATCACCCAATGGATGTCACCCGTGCTCAATTCGGCGCCGATGCTCAGGGGACCTAGCAGTGGTTCGCAACTCAGGAACCGCACGGCGGCGGGGACATGCCTAAGGTGGCGCGCGCGATATACCGTCTCCTGGTTCTCGGTCGAGGCGCCGATCCAAATGTGCTCCGGCAACCCGGCGTCGCCAAACAGATCACGGGCGCCGCGTACGAACCGCGCCGCACGGGCCGGGCGCTTGGTCAGCACCTGGTAGGTGTGCCGGTCCACGTCGACCATGACATTGAAGACGGAACGAACGAAGGACTCCGGTACGTCTACGTGAAAGAGGTCCGACATGGAATTCACGAAAACCAGACGCCGTTCTCGCCAGCGTGCAGGCTGGGACAGCCGGTCGCGCCAGATCCGCACGGCGAACGGGTTCTGCCGATTAGCGACGGTGTCCACCACCGGAAGCGCGCGGGAGTAGGCGTTCTTGAGCAGGCGATGCGAGAGGGCTTCGGCGTAGCAGTTGTCACAGCCCTCGGACACCGGAGTGCAGCCGGTGGTGGGATTCCAAGTGACATCGGTCCATTCGATTGCGGTGCGTTGTGCCATTCGTCCCCTCGTCGTCGGAGCCCGGACCGACCCGGAGCTTTCGGCGCGGGGCTCGGTGAGATCGACGGCTCGTTCGAAACATAGCATACCGAATATATGCCGAAACCTAACCTTAGTCCATGCTTGGTTGAGCGATCGTGTCTACGCCGTCCCGGCCTTCTGCGAGCCGCTGGCGGATTCATTGGTCGCTCTCCCAACACGATTCGGCCCACGGAGCGCGAACCCACCGAGACGTACTGGGCGAAGCGACCTTTGGCCACCCGCACATAGATCGTTCGCCGCACCCAGCCGGTCCGCGCGTTCACCTCTCGGAGTCGCAGTAGGCAGACCGAGCAAAGCGGCCAACTCCGATCCGCCCAGATCGTGCTTCCAACTCGTCAACGCCGAGTACGGCAGCTTGCTGACGATTCGCCGGGGAGATCCGCGTCGTACCCCGCGCCGTCTGGGTCTCCAGAATGCCTTAGGTCGCACCGTTCGGACCGGCACCCCGATCACCAGATCCCGAAAGCGGAATGGACCTCCGCCGCCCTGTGGTCGCTCGTTCCCGGCGGACGCTTATATTGGGTTGACCGATTCGACTTGCGACGGAGAACGCGAACGCGATGAACAGCCTCCCCGGCCGGATCATTGAGTACGCCGAGGCCAAGCCGGAGGCCACGCCGATACGGGCGGACGACCTGCTGCACCTCGGCGACCGCGCCGCGGTGGTCCGGGCGCTATCCCGACTCGCGCGCTCGGAACGGCTCCTGCGAATCTGCCGGGGCGTCTACATGCGTCCGATCCAGACGAAATTCGGCCTCCGGGCGCCGCGCCTGGAGAAGGCGCTTGCATCCCTTTCGGCGCTTTGGGGCGACGTCATCGTGCCGAACGGAGGGGGCGCGGCCAACTGGCTCGGGCTGACGACGCAGAACACCGTTCGCTCGGTCTACCTCACCTCCGGTCCCGGCCGCCTCCTGCATTTCGGCGCTCACGCGGTGGAGTTGCGTCACGCACCGGCGTGGCAATTGACGGCGCCGCACCGGACCGCCGGTGTGGTCATCCGCGCGCTGGCGTGGCTCGGCCCCAACGAGGTCGAGAAGAGCCTCGATGCCGTGATGCCGCAGCTCACGGGGGAGGACTTGAGCGACCTCGCCGCCGCCCGGGCCGCAATGCCCGCGTGGATGGCGGAGCCGCTGGGCAGGCGGCTAGCGCATGGTTGAAACCAGCTTCCAGCGTCTCTCCGCGACCGAGAGGAGAGATGCCCTGGATGTCGCCGCACGGCGGGGAGGACGGGAGACCTTCCTTCTGGAGAAGGACACTTGGGTTGTGGCAGCCCTAGGCGTCCTGTTCGAGGCTCCGTTCGGACGGCACCTCGTGTTCAAGGGCGGCACCTCGCTGTCCAAGGTGTGGCGGGCGATCCGCCGGTTCTCCGAGGACCTCGACATCACCTACGACATTCGAGGCTTTGCCCCGGATCTCGTTGTGGGCGGCGACCAAGAGGCGATTCCGCCCACGCGCAGCCAGGAGAGGCGTTGGACGCGGGCGATCCGTCCTCGGCTTGCGGAATGGGTGCGCGACACCGCCGGTCCGCTCGTCAGGGAAGAGCTTGAACGCGCCGGGTTCCCGGCGCGGGTACGGACGGAGGCCGAGCGGCTCTACATCGGATACGAACCGCTGTTCGAGCCACGCGGCATCGTGAGGCCCGAGGTCCAGGTGGACTTCGGTGCGCGCTCGACGGGAGAGCCTCACGCCGCCCACCCAGTGGTGTGTGACGCCGCCGCCCACCTTCCGGGCCTTGCGTTTCCGGAAGCGATGCCAGCCACCATGCTTCCGGAACGCACGTTCTGGGAGAAGGCGACCTCGATGCACGTCTACTGCCTTCAGGGCCGCGTCCGGGGCGAGCGCTGGTCGCGGCACTGGCACGACCTTGTCCGTCTTGACGACGCCGGGATCGCCGCCCGGGCTCTGGCGGACCGTGAACTCGCGTTGGCTGTCGCGCGGCACAAGGCGATGTTCTTCCGCGAGAACGCTGCCGACCGCCAGCGGATCGACTACCACTCCGCCGTTTCGGGAAACCTGAGGCTCGTTCCGTCGGGCACCGCCCAAGAGGCGCTTGCCGAAGACTACGGGAGAATGATCTCCATCGGGATGTTGCTGGACGAGAACGAGCCGTTCGACGCGCTCATGCAGCGGTGCGCCCTGATTGTGGAGAGGGCCAACGCGCATGGGTAGGCGGGGAGATCAACGTACCCAGATCGCGGGGGTACACTTACGTGGCCCACCCAGGAGTCACGCCGCGCCGCTCCTGCCGAAGGAGCGATCTTTCCGTTGAACACCCGGACTCACGAAGCGCTAAAAGCCAAGATCTGGGAGATCGCGAACCGACTGAGGGGGCCGTACCGGCCTCCCCAATATCGCTTGGTGATGCTTCCCATGGTTGTCTTGCGTCGGCTCGATTGTGTTCTGGAGCCGACGAAGGATGCCGTTCTCAAGAGGCGTGATGAACTTGAGGCGCAGCGAATGCCCGCATCGGCCATGGATCGCCTCCTCGGCAAGGCTGCCGATCCGACCCGGAAACATCCCCTGTACAACACCAGCCGCTACACGTTTGTCCGGCTGCTCGCGGATCCCGAGGAAATAAGGCCCAACCTCGTGTCGTACATCAACGGCTTTTCGGCAACGGCGCGGCACGTTTTCGAGCGTTTCAAGTTCGCCGATCAGATTGAGAAGCTCGACGCCAGCAACCGCCTCTTCACCATCGTCAAGGCAATGGCCGATGTCGATCTTCACCCCGACAGGATCGACAACCTC
Source organism: Gemmatimonadota bacterium (assembly GCA_009838975.1). Lineage (GTDB taxonomy): Bacteria > Gemmatimonadota > Gemmatimonadetes > Longimicrobiales > Gaopeijiaceae > Bin94. The sequence goes on from VXQO01000015.1 coordinate 33,132, forward strand.
CAGATGGGCTATCTGTTCGAGCACCTGGTGATGCGCTTCAACGAGCAGGCCAACGAAGAGGCAGGGGATCACTTTACGCCGCGCGAGGTCATTCGCCTCATGGCGAACCTCATCTACACCGGCGAACAGGATGTCTACAAGCCCGGCATCTACCGCACCATCTATGATCCCGCGTGTGGAACGGGCGGCATGCTCTCCGAATCCGAAAAGCTCATCCTCTCGCAGAACGAACGAGCGGAGCTCGCGCTCTTTGGCCAGGAATACAACGAGGAGTCCTGGGCGATCTGCTGCTCAGACATGCTCATCAAGGACGAGGACACGGCCAACATCGTCCTCGGTGACACCCTCGGCGATGGCAAGACTGGTGACGGCTTCCAGGGCCATCGCTTCCATTACCTAATGGCGAACCCGCCCTTCGGCGTCGAATGGAAGGATCAGAAGAAAGTCGTTGTGCGGGAGCACGAAACCCTCGGCCTGGTGGGCCGGTTCGGGGCCGGACTTCCCGCCATCGACAATGGCTCGCTCCTCTTCCTCCAGCACATGATCTCCAAGATGCACCCGTACAAGGAGGGCGATGAGGACCTGACCGGATCGAAGATTGCCATCGTTTTCAACGGCTCACCCCTGTTCTCAGGCGACGCCGGATCCGGACCATCCAACATTCGCCGCTGGATCATTGAGAAAGATTGGCTCGACGCCATCGTGGCTCTGCCGGATCAGCTCTACTACAACACCGGTATCTTCACCTATATCTGGCTCGTTACGAACCGAAAGCCGCCCGAGAGGCGCGGTAAGGTGCAGCTTATCGACGGCACTCGCTTTTTCGTGAAGATGAAAAAGAGTCTCAATAACAAGCGCAACGAGATCACCGAAGCACAGATCCGCCACCTGACCCGCGTCTATGGCAACTGCCGTGACGGCGAGACGGCAGCTACGTCGATCAACGGCGAGACCGAGACCCGCGTCATTTCCCGCGTCTTCGAAAACCGCGAGTTCGGTTTTCTCAAGGTGACGGTCGAGCGCCCCTTGCGAATGAACTTCGAGGCAACTTGCGAGCGCGTCGCGAGGCTCGATGGCCAAACAGCCTTCGCCAATTTGGCGAAATCGAGAAAGCGCAAGGACGCGGCGGCGGCCGCGCGTGAGATCCGGGAGGGCCGTAAGGAGCAGGACGCGATCCGTGCGGTGCTCGCGACGCTCGAAACCAAAGGGCGCTACATCGACCGCGCACTGTTCGAAGCTGACGTGCTGAACGCCGCGAAGGCAGCCGGTGTCAAGATCCTTGCTCCGATCAAGAAGGCGATCTTCAAAGCCCTCGGTGAGCGCGACCCGGACGCTGAGATTTGCATGGACAGCAAGGGCCGCCCTGAGCCCGATAGCGAGCTTCGGGACACCGAGAACGTCCCTCTTACGCCCGGCACGGTACTCCCACTGCCCATGGATTTCGGACCGAACAAGCCCAACGACCGATTGGTCGATGCCTGTCGGGACGACATCGATGCCTATATCACGCGTGAAGTGCTGCCGCACGTGCCCGATGCCTGGGTGGACTACGGCAAGACGAAAATCGGCTATGAGATCCCAATCACCCGGCATTTCTACGTTTACAAGCCACCGCGGGTGCTCGATGAGATCGAGGCGGACATCATCAGACTCGAAAGGGAGATTGCCGAGTTACTGAAGGGGCTGGTGGCATGATTGACCTTGCACTTCCATCGAGCTGGTCGCAAAAGCCGCTGAAGTACCTCGCCACCTACAACGACGATGTTCTTCCTGAAAGCACCGATCAAGATTGGGAGATCGATTACGTTGAGATCTCAGGAGTCTCTCTGTCTCGGGGCATTGAGAGGATCGAGCGGATGCCCTTTGGTAAAGCTCCGTCCCGGGCCAGGCGAAAGGTATGTGACGGCGATATCCTAATCTCCACTGTTCGCACCTATCTTCGCGCGATTGCGAACGTCGAAGCGGCATCCCCGGACATGATCGCTTCAACCGGCTTCTGTGTGGTCCGTCCGAGCGAAGGCGTGGACAGCAGGTTTCTCGGGTGGGCCGCAATGGCGGAGACCTTCGTGTCGGAAGTCGTAGCGCGATCCGTCGGTGTCGGCTATCCGGCCGTCAACGCAAGCGAGCTTGTAACGATCTGTATGCCCGTACCGCCGCTCGACGTGCAGCTGCGGATTGCCCGATTCCTGGATGAGAAGACGGCGCGGATCGACGGGCTGATCGAGAAGAAGCGGGAGCTTTTGGATCGACTGGCCGAGAAACGGCAGGCGCTCATCACCCGAGCCGTCACCAAGGGACTCAACCGAGACGCCCCGATGAAGCCCTCGGGTATCGAATGGCTCGGAGACATCCCGGCGCATTGGTCGCTCATCCCCTTCAAGTGGCGTTGTCAGGTCCAAAGTGGTCAGGTCGATCCAAGAGAGCCCGAATACGCGGCGATGCTGTTGATCGCACCAAACCACATTGAAAGCAGTACAGGTCGTTTGACCAAGGTTGCGAGCGCAGACGAGCAGGGGGCAATCAGTGGAAAATACCTGTGCCCAGAAGGAGCGGTTCTATACTCCAAAATCCGCCCTTCCCTCCGGAAGGTTGCACTATACAGCGGCGAATGCCTTTGTAGCGCTGATATGTATGCAATTGATCCTGGTCGTGATTTCGTTCGCGATTATCTCTTCTATTTCCTCTTGACGGATGCATTCACCTCTTATGCGGAGCTTGAGTCGCTTCGGGTTGCGATGCCCAAAGTGAACCGAGATGCGCTCGGAGCATTCCCGATTCCGGTCCCAAGTCTGGACGAACAGAGAGAGATCGCGCGGTCTTGTCAGGACGTAGATCATGACCACCGTGCAGCGACTGACCAAATACAGGATAGCATTGCGCGGCTGGAAGAATACAGATCGGCACAAATAACGGCTGCGGTAACTGGTCAACTTGAGGAATTGCGATGAGTCCCTTCGCCCTGACATTTTTTGGGCGTGCGACGCTCCTAGAAACTACTTCTGCACCGGAGAGCTGATCCATGCCCGGTCACACCGAACGTGATTTCGAGACGGCGATCGAAGTCGGGCTGACCAGCGGAGGGGGCTTTCGGAAGCGGCGTCCGAGCAGCTTTGACGAAGTGCGTGCTCTCTTCCCAGACGACATTGTCGGCTTCTTGAAGGATAGCCAACCGGCAAAGTGGGAATCACTGGAGGCGCTTCTCGGACCGAAGACCGCCGTGACCGTGGTCGATAGCCTGTCGAAGGAGCTTGACTTCAAGGGCGCGCTCCACGTCCTGCGCCACGGGTTCAAGTGCTACGGCAAGACCCTACGTATGGCCTATTTCCGCCCGAACACAACCATGAACCCGGAAGCAGCAGGAAAATACGCCAAGAACCGGCTGACGATCACGCGCCAGGTGTCCTTCGTCTCGGTAATGAAGAAGGCAAATGGCAAGAACCGGCGCTGCGTCATCGACGTGACGCTTGCCGTCAACGGCCTTCCCGTCGTCACCGCCGAACTCAAGAACCCGCTGACCGGCCAGCGGGCGGCCCACGCCGTGGCCCAGTACAAGGATGATCGGGACGGACGAGATCTTCTCTTCGCCTTCAAGAGACGCGCCCTGGTCCACTTTGCCGTGGACCCGGACGAGGTATGGATGACGACCCGTCTCAGGGGCAAGGAGACCCAGTTCCTGCCGTTCAACCGGGGAAACGACCACGGGGCGGGCAATCCGCCGGTCGAGGGCAACTGGAAGAGCCACTACCTGTGGGACGAGGTGCTCCAAGCCGACAGCCTCTTGGAGATCCTGCAACGCTTCATGCACTTGGAAGTGAAGGACAGACAGGTCGAGATCCACAAGGGTATGCGTACCGTGCGGAAGGAGAAGATGATCTTTCCGCGCTACCACCAGCTTGACGCCGTTAGGAAGCTGGTTGCGCACGCCAAGGCCAACAGCGCGGGCCGCAACTACCTCATTCAACATTCGGCCGGTTCTGGAAAATCGAACTCGATTGCATGGCTCTCGCACCGGTTGGCCAGTCTGCATGACCACCACGACGAAAAGGTGTTTCACTCCGTCATCGTCGTAACCGACCGGCGCGTGCTCGATCAGCAGTTGCAGGACACTATCTATCAGTTCGAACACAAGGCCGGTGTGGTGGAAAAGATCGACGAGGATACCCGGCAGCTCGCCCGAGCATTGTCTGACGGCACGCCAATCGTCATCACCACGATCCAGAAGTTCCCCTTCATCTCGCAGGCCCTCTCGACTCTGGAGAAGAGGGGCGCGGGTGTGAGGATCGACACGGCTGGAAAGCGCTTTGCCGTCATCGTCGACGAGGCACACTCGTCCCAGAGTGGAGAGACCGCAACCGCTCTCAAGGGCATGCTGAACAAGGCGGGGATCGAGGCGGCCATTGCAGCCCAGCTTTCCGACGAAGAGGACGAGGATCTCTCCGACGACGCGAAGGCGGCGGTGCTGCGCGACGCACTACGACGAGCCCGCCAGCCGAACCTCAGCTTCTTTGCCTTCACGGCCACCCCGAAGTTCAAGACAATGGCCTTGTTCGACGAACCTGGGCCATCGGGCGCGTCACCTTTCCACGAGTACTCGATGCGACAAGCCATCGAGGAGGGCTTCGTGATGGACGTGCTTCAGAACTATACTACCTACAAGCGATTCTTCGGCCTGATCAAGCAGGTCGAGGATGATCCGGATGTGCCGCGTAGGAAAGCCGGGAACGCCCTCACACGCTATCTGGAGCTTCATCCCGTCAACATCGACCAGGTCGTTGCCGTCATCGTCGAACACTTCTGTCTCCATGTGATGCACGAGCTCGGTGGCCGCGCCAAGGCGATGGTCGTCACCGGTTCCCGCCTCGCCGCCGTAAAGTACAAACTCGCCTTCGACCGCTACATTGCGGATCGGGGCTATGTTGGCATCCGTTCGCTTGTGGCCTTCTCGGGCACGGTCGAAGATCCCGACGACCCTGGGACATCCTACACCGAAGTCGCGATGAACGACGGTCTTGCCGAACGCGAACTCCCGGAGGCCTTCGAGCGGGACGATTACCGGGTTCTTCTGGTCGCGGAGAAGTACCAGACGGGCTTCGATCAGCCCTTGTTGCAGACCATGTACGTGGTGAAGCGGTTAGCCGGTGTTCAGGCGGTCCAGACCCTCTCCCGGCTTAACCGCATGGCACCGGGCAAGTCGCGCATCTTCGTCCTCGATTTCGCGAATGAGGAACGTGAGATCTACAATGCGTTCAAGCCGTACTATGAGACGACGCCCGTTGGCGAGAACGCCGATCCGCATCACCTGTCGCAGCTGCAACATGCCCTCCTTGAGTGGGCGATCTTTGCGCCCGCCGATGTCCACGGGTTCGCCGAGGTTTGGTATCGTGGCAAGCGCAACCACTCGGCAGGAGACCATCGCGTGATGAACGCCCTTCTCGATGCCGTTGTTCAGCGCTTTCTGGATCGAGAGGAAAAGGACCGAGAGCAGTTCCGTAGCCAGTTGAATGCCTACCGGAGTCTATACGCATTCCTCTCACAGATCATACCCTATCAGGACAGCGATCTGGAGCGGCTCTACGCGTTCGTGAGGAGCCTGCTTGCGAAGCTCCCGCCCCCGGGTGACGGCCACGCCTTCGTATTGGACGACGAAGTGGCGCTGCGGTTTTTCCGGCTTCAGCAAGTGAGGGATGGCTCTATCGGCCTCTCGCTGGGCGATGCCGATCCCTTGAAGGGACCGACGGATGTAGGCACGGCACGCGCCAAGGACAAGGACGTGTCTCTTTCGAGCCTGATCGACCGCTTGAACGAGCGTTTCGGCACTGACTTCACGGAGGCAGATGAGTTGTTCTTCGATCAGATACGGGCCTCGGCCGAAAGGGACGAGACCATCGCCGAAGCTGCTCGCGCCAATAGCTTCGCCAACTTTGCCGCGTATCTGGAACGGACGCTCGACGAGTTGTTTATCGCGCGAATGGAGGGCAACGAAGAGATCTTCTCCCGGGTGATGACGGACTTGGAGTTTCGTTCAGCCGCGCACGGGCACCTAGCGCGCGAGATTTTTCGGCGAATCCGTAAGAAGAGTGCTTCATCCACGATCTTGGATTAAGGCAAGTGTGACCTTAGGCGGATCTTGGTGGTGTATTGAGCAGACGATCATGCCAATGACGCTCGCTCGGGAATGGTCGATTCAAGCGCGTTGGCTAGGCGATACAGATCGCGTGAGTGCATCCCTAGCGCCGTGTCGCGCCAGATCCTGCAACGGATGCCGTCGATGTTCTGCTCTGAATCGGATGGTGTGTGCTCCTCGGGTCGATAGAAGAGCAGTCTGCTTCCACCGTACTTCCACGCGGTCGAAAAGATCGGTGGTCGCGAGTGTATCCAACGCCGAAACTGAGGCAATTCTCCGCCGTTGGCATCCATCCAGACGTTTTGTGCAACCTGTAGAACGATAAGGTCCAACGAACTAGGCACGAGACCCCAGTCCCCATGGTTATTCTCGATAGCGGCACGGGCACCTTGTCTTACCTGCCCTCCGAGGCGTTGTAGCCTTGCCGCTCCATCGAAAAACCGGAAGGTCGCAATCAAGTGCTCGACGACGTGTGGAAGAAAGATGGGATAAGGCGTGCTTGCCTTGACGAGATTTGCGCCATGAAGTCCGGTGGACTCCCTGAACTTCGTTGTCGGTTCCGCGTAATATCGCGTGTCCAAATACACCTTGCTAGCGCCGCCGTACGAGCTGTCATAAACGGCTAGTACATCTGAGATCGTCAGCGTCGTCTGCCCCACCATTGCCAATTTCGCATTGGGATCGCAACGAGCGAATCTGTCATCCGCGTCCTGGCGGTGCGCATCGTCGAGTGCCTCGTACAACTCCCTGAGCGAGTGACGATTGCCAGCGTCCTTGTCAGAGCGCATGAGATCAGCTTTGATAACGAGTTCAGTGGCCATCACCAGCAGGTGGAGAGCAGGCATAATCTCCACGACCGACCTCGGAGGTCGCCCGTTGGGCATGGCCGCCCGATACGCCGAAAGGTAATGCGCCGCGAAACGCGCCATCAGTTCGGGGTCGCCATGTCGATCCACTACGGTGCCATCCTGGATCGTTCCCTCTCGGGTTGGCAACACTTCGCGTGTGTCGGTGAGCCAGACAGCCGGATACTGCACAGAAGCAAACTGCCCGGTGTCGTCCCTCATGCTGATCATCGCTCGCATGTTCTCCACCCTGCCATGGCTTCGGTCTCCCGACGCTCTTTTGGCTTGACCCATGTGGTAAGAAACCTCTGTTTGGATTTCCTGACCGCAGTTTGCGCAGGTGAACGGCCGCTCCACTTGAACGGGCGATCCGAGCGCAGTCACGGTGTGGAAAAAGATGCGAATGGGTCCCGGCAGGAATTCCTGCCGACCACACTGATGACAATTGCCGTCCACGAATTCACACCTCCCTCAAGGATGTGCCGTCAGGGGGACCTCAGACCTTCCGCCGCCGCTCCGGGAGGGGCTCTCCGGCCTCGAATCCCCTTCCTCCTGACAGGTCCCGCATCAATTCGGAAACGTTGAGCTTCCTGAGCCGCTGCGCCATGGATCGGCGCAGCCCGACCGTGGCGAACGGGCTCTACTCCGTGTTGGTTCGTTTCACGGGCGACGCCGGTGCTGCTTCGGGAAGGCGCAAAAGGCCATCGTCTAACATCGCCCTCGGTTGTCCAACGAAGTAGAACCAGTTGAGGCACCAGCCAGCGCTGCGTTCGCCCACCACAGGAATCCCCGGCCAAGCCCCTCCGGCACCGCCACACCGCGCTGCTTGGCGAGGTGGACGCGGCGGGACTCCCGCCAATCCAGTTCGCGAACCCCCGGTGTCTTGGCAACGCGTGACTGAGTCGTGCTCCACGGAAAGAATGGCAGATCGTGCAGTCCCGATTGAACTTAGACGATTCCGTGCCGTGGCCTACGGCATCCGTGTTCCGCTGATCCAACGGAAGCGCGTCCGGGCTCACCCCGACTGTCGCCAACATCTTCCCGCTGGAAGACCAGGCAGTAGCCCGGTGGTACCGGTCCCGGATCCTGGTGTAGTGCTGTGCCGTAACGGCGAGTTCTTCAAAGATCTCGCCCATGGTCGCCGGGTCGGCCAGCCGTACATACTCGTCCCCGCCGCCGTGTTGCGACGGCTGGACCCTGATGGTCACGATCATCTCAAGCCTCCTGTTGCAAACGAAGCGGATCGGGCCGGCACCTCACGCGGAGCGGGCGCCGCCCCAACTCTTCCACAACCGGTTGCATCCGTTCAGATCGGGAAGTTCAGCGGCATCAGCGATTCCGACATGTCGATCTTCACCTCGTGGCCGCATACCGACCCGGCGAAAAAGCCCGTGTCCGGGTTGTCGGGATCGGGAAGCACACTTGCCGTTGCCTCTATCAGGCCGTCGATCCGACAGCTGCCCGCGCGCAGGTTCAGCTTCCAGCCGAGGGTACCGGTGATCGAGCCCTGGATCCTGACGACCTCCGTGGACGACCCCGGCGGGACGGTCTCGAAGTGCAGTTGGGAGCGGAGGTGCGGATCGCCGTCGACCACGAACACATAGCCCTGGTTTCTCATCCGGCACGCGGTCGGCACGATCGTGAGGCTCATGTCCGTCCCCTCCTGGTCGCCCTGCGCCTGAAACTCATCGATGGTCTCGATCACCTCGACCTGTCCCCCCTGCGGACACTGGACCACGACGCTGCCGGGGTGGATGGGGTTGTCTTCGTCGTTGAGCGACAGCCGGGTGATTCCGCGGAACAGTGCCACGGACTCGTCCTGCGTGAGTTCCTGGACGGGCTCGTCCGCAGGCTGGTAGTCTGGTGCGACCGGGTCCTCTTCGCAGGCCGCCATCAGGGCGAGCGTGAGAATGATCGCGGGCATCGCGCGTGCTGACATGGTGTGCCTCCTTCTATCTCGGACCGCATCCCGTCGCGGCCCGCCTGGGTCGACCGGGACCGGCGCGTCCGGTCCGGCACACCACAGTATCGGCATGGCGGTATCGGGCTCGATAGCGGGAAAACCCTGCATTTCATGAGGGAAATCACCCCCACGCCATGGGGGTGGTTTCCCTTGCCTGGGGGTGATTCCCCCTGCCCGGAAGAGAGAGGCGGAGTGCCCTACTGCTCGCCTTGGGCCTGCAGGATTCCAGCCTCGAGCGCGAAGCGCACGATGTCGCGTCGCGTGCGCAGCCCGAGCTTGGTCTTGGCGCGGCCGATGTAGCCCTCGACGGTCTTCGGGCTGAGAAACATCTCCTCGGCGGCCTCGGAGGTCGAAAAGCCCTTCGCGTACAATTCAATCGCGGTACGTTCGCGAGAGGATAGCACCTCGGGCCCCGGCTTGCGGCTCGAGGTGCCTTCTGCCTTCCGCCTCGCGAGCAGGGCGGTCGCACGGCGCGGCAGATAGGTATGGCCGCGCACGATCGCTTCGATGGCTCCCATGAGATCGGTGTCGGCGACGGACTTGTTCAGAAAGCCCGCGGCGCCGGCGTCGAGGGCGGGGATCAGGAATTCGTCCTCGTCGTGGATCGTGAGCACCAGGACCTTCGTGTCGAGTCCGAGTCCAGTGATGTGGCGGGTCGCCTCGATCCCGTTCATTCCGGCCATCGCCAGGTCCATGATGACGATGTCCGGCTCCAGTGTCCGCGCCTTTGCCACCGCCTCCTCCCCCGACGATGCCTCGCCCACGACATCCACGCGCCCCATGGATTCGAGCAGCGCCCTCAGGCCGGCGCGCACCACGTGATGGTCGTCGACCAGCAGCACCCTCACCATGGTTCGCCATCTGGAGCGATCATCGGCACGGCGGCCCGAACCGTGGTTCCCCTGCCCGGCGAGGTCTCCACGGTCAGACTTCCCCCGACTGCTTCCGCTCTCTCACGCATTCCGACGAGGCCGATGTGGCCATCGTCCGGTGCGATGCCGGGATCAGGCAACTCGAACCCGCATCCTTCGTCCCGGATCTCCGCGATGATCACCCCTTCCGTCGATCTGAGCGTCACGGCGGCTTCGCTCACATTCGCGTGCGTGGCTGCGTTGGTCACGGCCTCCTGCACGATCCGGTACAGGGCCAAAACGGTGATCGGATCCAGCTCGTCGGCCACCCACTTGAGCCTGAGGCTGGCGTGGATCGTAACGCCGTGCACCTTCCGTATGTCGCGAAAAAAGCTGGCAAGCGCGGAAACAAGCCCCTGCTGTTCGAGTTTCGAGGCCCTCAACCCCCGAATCATTCGCTTTACCCCCCGGATCGCATCGAGAATCTCGTCGGAGATCACGGCCCATGCACGCGCTCTCTCCTCCCGGTCCGTCTCCTCCGCCAGCAGCTTTCCCCGGATCTTGAACGCCACGAGGAACTGGAGGAATTCGTCGTGCAACTCGCGGGAAAGATGCCTTCGCTCATTCTCGGCCGCCATCACCTTCATTCGGGAAAGCCACCGCATCCGCTTCCAGGCCGAGATGTCGCGGACCGTGCAGATCACGTGTTCCGGTCCCGATGCCAGCTCGCCGGGGCTAAGACTGATCTCCACCGGGAAGGTTGTACCATCCTTGCGAAGAGCCTGCAACTCCAGTCCCTGCCCCATGGGACGCGGACGTGGCGCCTCGGCGTAGCCCAGGCGGTGCCGTTCGTGCCGTGTGCGTCTCGCGGCGGGAACCAGCATCTCCACGCCGGAGCCTTCCATCTCCTCGCGGCGCCATCCGAACATCGTCAGCGCCTGCGGGTTCAGGTCCCGGATCAAGCCGTCGGGGTCAACGATCAGCATCGCGTCCGGCGACGCCTCGAACACGGCCCTGTAGTCCCGGTCGCTGAGCAACGGCTGCTCCATTCTGTCGCTGGAACGAATCGACATCGCGCGGCTGCCAAGGGGAAGCTCCGGCACCGGACGATCCTCAATCACGAGAAGTGTGCGGCCGGACAATGTCAAACGGGGTCGGAGCGGTGGATGGTGTCGAGAATTGCTGTGATGTCCGCCACGAGAAACGCCGCCCCCACTCACGAATCACCGCTTGCTCGACGACGCGAAGCGAAGACAAATCGAAGAAGCACGGCCACGCCGGCCACGACGCCCAGTGGAATCGCCAGGCGGCCGACCGAAGCCGGCAGGAAGCTGCGCGTGGACGCGAAGAAAGTCAGCAGCGCCACCGCCCACACACCAAATCCGATTCGCTCCCAGCGGTCGAGCCGCAACGCCGGAATGCTGTGCGGTAGCTCGAGCGGCCGGGATGTCGGAAATCCTCTGAATCGGTCGTAGTCCCATAGCCACAGCTTGACCGTGCCCGTCGGAATGAAGCCTGCGGCGAGCATGATCCGCGTGAAGAGCGTCAGTCGGTAGAAGGTCCTTCGACCGCACCGTCAGGAAAAGCCGGTCTAGGGAGCGGAGGGGCCGTATGGCATGTGTGCTTCGAGGGTGTGGTGGCTGCGCGGCGGATCGGTTCGGCCAATCAGGACTACCCGGGGGTCCGGGTGAGGTCAAGGTGTGGCCGGACGCTGGGCGAGCTGCCCCATTCGATGTTGACAGCGTCAACGTCATCGGGTAAGTTGACGCCGTCAACCAGACCCGGATCGACCATCGCGGGAGGAACAACCAGATGGCCATCAACAAAGAGATTGCCACCCGATTCCTACGGGCTTGGCGAATCGCCACCGCTGTTCGTCTCGCGACGGCGGCTGTCCTTGTCGCGCCGAGTTGGTTCGCAGCCCCCTTGGCGGCGACCGCCCAGGGGCAAGACGGCTTCTATCTGCGGATCGATTTCGGGGACTCGGACGCGCTGACCTTTCAGGGGAGCTTCAAGGGTGTGGATCTACCGACGCGTTGCGACCGGCTATTGCGTTCCGGCCCCACGATGGTCCCGCCCGATCCAGCGTGCACCGGACTCGGATCCGCAGTGTTCGCGACGGTGCGGTTCGATCGCGGCGCGGAAACGATGACCAGCGCCACCGCTCTTGCGCTGGGGTACTCACTTGGCCGCATCCGGCTCGAGGCTGAACTGAACAACACGGCGCTGGGCGGAACCTCGGCGCCGCTGTTGGACGCGGGCCCGCACGCAGGGGAGAACGTGCGCGAGTGGAGTGCGGTCGAGCCGCCTTCAGCCAGGGTATCCGGGCTCACCCTCTCGGACGTGTTCCTGAACGTGCACCTCGACCTCGACAACCCGTCACGCTTCACGCCGTTTGTCGGTGTCGGAGGCGGCGTATCCACCGTGGTGCTCGCTTTCGAGGGATTGCGGGTCCGGCGAACGCTCGCCAACGGGTTCGAGCCTGCGGGCGGCGTGGATCCTGCAGCGGACATCGCCATTCCCGCGTGGCAGACGCGCGCGGCGGGCACGGCCGACTACATGTCACTCCTCCTGGCCGAATCGACGCTCGGCGCGAATCTGATCGGAGGGGTGGCGTGGGAAGCGAACGAGCGGTTCAGCGTCGCCCTTCGAGGGCGCTATGCACGCTACCGTGATGTCCGGAAGCCCGGGCACTGGGACTTGCTGCGAAGCCATGCACCGGTGCTGGAGGAAGGTGGGAGGCCCGCAACTTTCGATCTGGAGCTGAGTGACATCGCGTTCTATGCGGTGGCCGTCTCGCTGGTGTACGACTTCTAGCGACCGGCCCGCATCCCGTCGAGGAGCGTGGAGGTCGTCCGTCGGATCAGCCCATCGACATCCACGTCAGTGAGGATCTGTCCCTCGATCAGCAGCGACGCCAGACCGTGCACGGCACCCCACGCCACGTAGGCCTGCAGTTGGGGATCCTGCCGCTCGATCGCTCCGCTCCGCTGGTATGACTGGAAAACGTTCACGAGTTCGTCGAACAATCCGTTCGCGACCTGGCGGAGCTCGGGAAGGTCCTCGCGACTGATCGCTTCCTTTCCGTACATCAGGCGATAGTGCCCCGGGTTTTCGAGCGCGAACCGCACGTACACCTCACCGAACTGCCGGAGCCGATCGATCCCCGCGCCCGGGGCATCCGCGCCCACTGCGTCCAGGCGGTCTCGAAGGTGGTCGAAACCGGCGGTGGCGACCGCCACCAGGAGCGCGGACTTGTCTGCGAAGTGGCGATAGGCTGCGGACCGCGACACGCCCAGGCGCCTCCCGAGCGCTCGCATCGTCACGATCGAGGTCCCTCCCTCGTCGATCATCGCGGCGGCTTCGCTGAGAAGTGCCGCCCGCAGGCCTCCGTGGTGATACGAGCTGCCGTCGAGGGTCATGGCCGAAAGGTGATCGGTTCATGGGCGGTCAGCAATGTTGACAATGTCAACACTAGACGTTAAGGTATTTCCGACAACAGAATCGGAATCGACCAACTCAACGGGAGGAAGAGACAGATGGCCGTCAACGACGAGATTTCCGGATTCCTGAAGGCGGGCCTGGAGCGAGGCCTGCCCCGAGAGCAACTCGAGGACGTGCTTCTCGAGGCGGGCTGGCCGAAGGACCAGGTTCGACGCGCCCTGGGTGGTTTCGCCGATGTCGCGTTTCCGATCCCCGTCCCTCGCCCGGCACCATACCTGTCCGCACGCGAGGCTTTCGTCTACCTCGTTCTTTTCGGCACACTGTATGGCAGCGCGATCAGCTTCGGGAGCCTCCTCTTCGCCTTCATCCATCAGGCGTTTCCCGACCCTTCCCTGGACCCTGCGGCCGCGATGGAGATGGCGCGCGAAGAGATCCGGTGGTCGGTCTCCTTCCTGGTCGCGATGTTTCCCGTCTTCTCCTTCGTCTTCTGGACGAATGATCGTGCCGTCCGGAAGGACCCGGGCCGACGGCTCTCGCGAGTGCGGCAATCGCTCACGTACCTGTCGCTCTTCGTGGGTGCGGCTACCCTCATCGGCGTGGTCACCAGCATCGTCTACAACCTTCTCGGCGGCGAACTGACGGTCCGCTTCACCCTGAAGGTCCTCACGGTCGCCACGATCACCGGCTCGTTGTTCGGATACTTCCTCCGTGACGTGCGCAGGGAGGAGGTGGCGGAATGAACCTCTCGCCCCGAACCATCATGTTGGGAGCCTCGGGAGCGGCAGTTGTCGCTGCGGTGGGGGTTGCACTGGTACTCCTGGGGAACCCCGCGCAGGAGCGCGAGCGCCGGATCGATGACCGGCGGGCGGGCGACCTCCACGGAATCGCGGCTGCCGCCAGTCTCTACTGGGCTCGCCATGGACGGCTGCCGGCATCTCTCGACGATCTGGTGGCCGAGCCCGGCCTAAGCGTCAACACCCGCGACCCCACCACCTCGGAGATGTACGGATACCGGGCGCTCGACGATGGACGCTACGAGGTGTGCGCCACCTTCGCCGCGGAGTCCGCAGGACCGACGGGCAGCACTCCGATCCTTCAGAGGAGCTGCCAGGCCTGCCATGCCTCGGGGTCGCCCCTTGGGACCGGGGTTGACGATCCGGCGGCTGCGCACCCTGGGCTTCGGGACCTGTGGGCGCACGGGTCCGGAAGGCAGTGCTTTGAGATGCGGGCGCGGTGAGGCCGATGGGCCGACGAGATTGGCACCCGCTCCTTTCCGCTCTTGCCCTTGTCGCGCTCCAGGCATGCGGACGGACTATTCACGACGCTTCCGGCGAGTTGGTCACCCCTGGCCAGCGTCCGCCCACCCAGCCACAGGTCGCCTTCGACCGATACGAGGTCGCAATGGACTCGACAGAGCGCCAGACAGTGCTCACCGGGTTCCTCCTCGGTGGCCCGGTTGCCGAACTCGCCGTCGTGAGCGTCGACGAGCACGACGGCCGCCGGCTTCGCATCCATGCCTTCGCCGACAGCGTCTGGCGGCCGAGCCTCGACATCGCGCTGCGTCCCGAGGTGCGCTTCGTGGACGTTGCGAACATCGGGGGCGAGGATCGGCTCGTCACCTACGAACCCGGCCGGCTGAGCTGGTTCGACCCGGAGCGCGGGACCGAGGAGCTGCTGGTGGCGGTGACGGCCGACTTCGAATCGCCACGGCGCCGCGAAGTGCCGCACGTCGACATCACGCGAGACGTGAACGGGGATGGCCGCGACGATCTGGTCGTGCCGAACTCCGCCGGATTCCAGGTGTTCGTCCAGACTCACCACGGCGCCTTTGCCGACCCCGTGGGCATCGGTGCCTCGACGGACATGACCCGGATCCGCGGGGCCGGCGGATACCGCTACGACCCCTGGTCCCAGAGCCGCGTCCATGCGATCGACTACGACGGCGACGGCCGACGCGACCTGGCGTTCCGGGACGACGACCACTTTGCGGTGCATCTACAGGAAGCGGACGGCCGGTTTCGCGCGGTGACCGAGACCTTCGCGACCGAGGTCGGTTTCGACTCCGACAAACTCTCCTCGCTTGCCACCGGAGACATGACGGGCAGGGTACTGCACTCGCTCTCCGACGTGAACGGCGACGGTGTTGAGGATATCGCGATCCTGGCCCTGGAGGGCACGAGCGCATCGAGCAAGAAGTCCAGCTACGAGGTTCATCTCGGAACGCGGACACCGGACGGGCGGACGGAATTCGCACCGAGCGCCAACATCGTCTTTCGGTCTCCCGGCCGCATCCAGCTCGCGCTGGACCGGCACGACCTCGATCGCGACGGCCAGGCCGAACTGATGTTCACCACCATCGACGTCGCGTCCCTGAGCGGCGGCCTCTTCAAGAGGCTGAAGGGGGCCATGGGCGACGACACCTGGCTGCACCTCGAGTTCCACCGTGCGGAGCGGGGCGTCTTCGGCAGTGCCGCCAATGCCGTCCGGCGGATCGCGCTCGACGGCGCCCCCAGCCACAGGGAGCGAGGGTGGGTGCCGCTGAACATCGTGCTGCACGGCGGGCTCCACGAGAGCCGCAGGACGCAGGACGACTACCGGCGCGCGTTCAACCGGACGCTGCTCATCGGAGACGTGACAGGGGATGGCCGCTCGGATCTGCTGATCGAGACCACGCCCAGGGCGCTGGACGTGTTCGCCGGAGTGCCCGGCCCGGAACTCTTCGCCCGGAATCCCCAGACCGTGGCGGTCGAGCTGCCCAACGACGCGGAGTACACCTGGTTGGCCGACCTCAATCGGGACGGCAGGCAGGACATCGTCATCCACCACCCGTTCACGTTGCGCGACCCGCATGGCGGGCGGCTGAGTCCGCCAGGTGCCGAGCGGCACCGGGTGACGCTGCTCGTTTCCCGGTGAATTGTGAAAAATGTCATCTTAAGATGACAGAATGTCATGTGTAATTTACACGTCTAGCTACACGATCACACCCGCCCCCGAGACCGGCGAGGTAGCCAGCGCCCGACCTCCGACGAGTACGTCGCGTACTCCTCGCCGAACTCCCGGACGAGGCGCGGTTCCTCATAGAGCCGGATGAAGAGGGAGAAAACCACGAACAGCAGGATCGCGTACCCCACGAGGACGGCGGCTCCGAAGAGGGTGGCCCACCCCATGACCATGGCCAGCACGGCCACGTACATCGGGTTGCGGGTGTAGCGGTAGAACCCCCGAGTGACGAGTCGCTTCGGCGCGTCCATGGGGGCCGGGGTTCCGCTCCCGAACACCGCGAAGTCCCGCGCCGAGCGCAGATAGATGACGAGGCCGAACGCGAAGAGTCCGCAGGCCAATCCCAGTGACGCTCCGCCGGCGACAGCTCTGTCACCCACGATGAGAAACGGCAGGAGGCCCGCAACCGTGCCGGGCACCACCACCGTGAAGAGCGTGACCCTGAGGATGAGCATCATGCGTCAGCTTCGGCCTTGATCCCCCGTCAAAACCCCAGCGACGCCGTCTCCCGCCTTACGTCCCCCGCCGCGATCATCACGCCCGTTTCCGGATCGCGCCAGGTCACCGTCGGCGCGCACGCACGCCAGTTCCACATGCCCCAGGACTGCACGTCGTGCCCCATCGCGCGCAGCGCTTCCGCCGTCTCCGCCAGGATGCGGTCCTCGAGGCGGAGCACCGCGGGACTGGTGTTCACCTCGCTGCCCGTGGCCGGGAAGTTGTAGCTGCCGAAGCGGGGCTGGTCCAAGGCCTGCTCGGGCGACATCCCCCAGACGACCACGTTCAGGAAGACCTGCAGGAGCGACTGCAGCTGCTGGTCGCCGCCGGGGGTGGAAAGTCCCATGAACGGCTGCCCGTCCTTCATCACCAGAAGAGGCGAGTTGGTGTTGCGCGGGCGCTTGCCGGGCGCCATCACGTTGGCGAGTTCCGGGTCCAGGTTGAACTGGCCCATGCGGTTGCCCAATCCGAACCCCCATCCCGGGATCATGGGCGTGAAGGTGTGGCCATCGCTCTCGGTGAGCGAGAACAGGTTGCCCTCGCCGTCCATCACGTTGAGGGAAGAGGTGTCGATCGAACGGGCCGGCTCATCCGCGCCCCCGTCCCCGCTCGCTACCACAAAGCTCGCCGGCGCGCCGTCCGCCACCGCCGCCATCGCCGCCGGGTCTCCCCACGGCGGCATGTCCTGAAACGCGCGTTTCTGGTCGATGAGCCCGATGCGCTGGCGCGCGTACTCCTTCCCGTAGAGCCCGTCGGGCGCAGGCGCGAAGTCCGGATCGCCAACGTACTTGTGGGCGTCCGACATCGCCAGGTTGATGACCTGGGAGATGAGATGAATGTACGCCGGCGTGTTGTAGCCGAGCGCGCGCAAGTCGAAGTTCTCGAGCATGTTGAGCATCAGGACGATGCGCGGCCCTTGGCTCCATCCGTCGCCCGTGTACACGTCGTAGCCCTGGAAGCTCGTGCCCAGCGGTTCCTCCCAACGACTCTCGTACCCCGCCAGATCCTCGTAGCGAACGATCCCGCCCTGCTCGCGGAAGAAACGGTCCACGTCGCGCGCGGGCTCTCCCTTGTAGAAGGCGTCCCGCGCGGCGCGGATACCTTCGGACCGGCTGCCGCCGGCGGCAAGCGCCTGCTCCTCGGCATCCATCATGTAGCGGATGAGCCGTCCCAGGTCGGCGTTGATCATCAGATCGCCCAGACGCTGCTCGCCGACCCCGTGCTGGAACCAGAAGTCGCCGTTGTAGGGGAAGGCGAGGATTCCGTCCATCTGATCCTCGATCATCCACTTCTGCATCTTGTAGAGGTGATAGCCCTCCTCGGCGATGCGCAGGGTCGGCTGCGCGGCTTCGCCGAAGCTGAGGGTGCCGAAGCGGTCTAAAGTGGCGAGCCAGACATCGACATCCGCGGGAATCAGCGCGTTATTGACGGGTGACTTGCCGTGTTCGAGGAAATGGTCGAGGGTAGCGAGCGCGGGCGAGGTCCCGGCACCGACCCGCGTGATCACCTGGTCCTCCGCGGCGCTGTAGAGGATGAGGGGCGCGACCCCGGTCCACCCCGCATAGTCCATCTTGAGCGCCTTGAGCGCCATCCCCGCGGTGACGCCCGCGTCGAAGGCGTTGCCCCCGGCCCTGAGCACCTCGTAGCCGGCCTGCGTGGCCAGGTAGTGCCCGGAGGAGATGACCCCGTGCGTGCCCATGACCCGCGGGCGCATCGCCTCGACGTTGTCGGCGTCGTGGACGACACCGTAACTGTGGAACGGGGCGATGGTGGCGAAGACGCCTTCTTCCGGGGCGGGCGAGATCTCTTCCGGAGCGCCCGTCCCTGATCCGAGCCACGCGATGATTGCCAGGGCCGCGACGGCGGCTACCCATGTGAGTTGCTTCATCGCGTTGTCCTCCTGTTGTTGCCGGGGGTGGAGCTGTACGGCTGAAGCTACTGGCGGGGGTCGGCCCGGCAACCAGGCGCGGGAACGCTCGTCACCTACCGCCTGACCCAGACGCCTTCCCATTGGGCCCACGAGCCACGCTTGGGAGACTGTCGCGCGGTTACCTGCTCCCTCGTCGGGACCAGAGGCGTGAACCATGGGTCAAGTGTCTCACTCAGCTCCGGGAGCGACAGAAAGCGGATCGCCAGCCCGCGCTTGGGCCCCTCGTCGTACCTGACGGTGAACCCGCCTCGATCGCCGCGCTCGACGACCCGATGGGAGTGGTAGACATCGGTGGAGGCGGAGTTGACGCGAACGAAGAGCAGTCCTCCGCGCTTCAGCAGCTTCGCTGCGCGCGCGAACATCGATCCGACCGCCGCTGCGGTTCCATGCTGGAAGACCTGGAGGGCGACGATATACTCGAACGGCAACTCTGAATGGAAGTCGTGAAAGTCCGCCCGGACAAGATCCGGTGCCAGATGCGGGTGGCCCGCCCGGAGTTGTGCGATGGCTTCCTTCGAGACGTCAAGCCCGATCAGGGTCAGTCCCGCATCGACCAGAGGGACATAGTTCCGTCCGTTGCCGCAGCCGACATACAGGCCCCGTCCTCTCATGATCTCCGGTTGATCGCGAAGGATGTCGACGATGCGCCCGACGAACGGGATGGGTGGCTCATCGCGGTATCGGCCGCGGCGGTACTCGTCGTCCCAGCTGCGTGATACGGGGCCCGACTCAGGTGACTGCACCAGTTGACCTCGATCCGCGAAAAATCCCCGTGATCCGCGAAGGTAACATCGAGGGAGGGTCGCCATGGGCGGCCGGGCCATCCGGGGTTGAAAACGCGCGGGCGGTCACGAAGTGTTGATTTTTCAGCATTTCTGTGTTAAGGTGCCTCCCATGGTTGAGATTGTCGGCCTGTCCCGAGAGAAGGAGGCAGTCAAAGTGAACGCGCTACCGGCGTTGAGCAGACGCGAACGCGAGGTCATGGATATCGTACACGAACTGGGGAACGCCACGGCCGCCCAGATCCAGGAGAACATGGCCGACCCGCCGACGTATTCCGCCGTACGTTCGACGTTGCGGATCCTGATGGAGAAGGGACACCTGGTGAGCGAGCGGGACGGCGCCCGCTACGTCTATTCGCCCACGATGCCGGCACAGCGCGCGCGCCGTTCGGCGATGCGCCACGTTCTCAGGACCTTCTTCCGCGGCTCCGTGGAGGGAGCCGTGGCTACGCTGCTCGAACTGCGCGGGGACGAGCTCACTCCAGAGGAGCACGCCCGGATCACGGAGATGATCGAGCAGGCCGCGAAGGAGGGCCGGTGAACACCGGGGGCGCCACGCTTTTGGGTTTGGCGCCGGCGACGGTCACGCTGACGGCACAGGTTACGTGCCTGTTGCTGCTGGCACTCGCGCTCGCGTGGCTCGGGCGCCGCGGGTCGCCCGGGATTCTCCATCTGCTGTGGACCACGACGTTTGTCCTCGTCCTCGTGCTCCCCATCCTCGGCCACATCGGTCCATCGTGGAACGTGCCGCTCCTTCCGGCCTTCGCGGGCGAGTTCGAGGCAGCTTCGGGCTCTGCCCGCCGCGAGCTGCTGCTCGAGGATATGGGGCCGGTCCCACCGCCAGAGACCGCCGACATGCGCAGGGCTCTCGTGCTGGCCGAACGGGCCCGGCTGGACGGACGTTCAGTTGAAGCCGCTGGTGTTTCTGCGAACGCCACCGCGTGGCACGCTGTCGTTCGGATCGCATGGATTGCGTGGATCATCGGGTGCGGACTTTCGCTAATCTTGCTGGCCGTCTCGGCCCTGCGGCTGCGAGGGCTGGTGCGGACGGCGCGTCCTGTGCGCGATCCCGATTGGGTGCGTCAGTCCGAGGAGCTGCGGCACCGGCTGGGCGTCCGCACCAAGGTACGGATCCTGTCCAACGCGGCGGTCGAGATGCCGATGACGGGCGGACTCCGGCGACCGGTGATTCTGCTTCCCGAGTCGGCGGCATCCTGGAGCCGGGAGCGGCGTGCCGTCGTGCTCTCGCACGAACTCATCCATGTACGCCGCCGGGACGCGCTTCGACGGCTGATGCGCCGCACCATGCTTGCTCTCTACTGGTTCCACCCACTCGCGTGGATCGCCTCGCGCCAGGCTGCGCTGGCGAGCGAGAAGGCCTGCGACGAAGAGGTGCTGAGCCTCGGCACGCGGCCCTCGGAGTACGCCCGGCACCTCCTCTTCCTGGCCAGCGGCCTCACCCGCGGTGGTCCGAGGGCGCTTGCGCTGCCCATCGTGCAGGCCTCGCAGCTGGAGCGGCGGATCAAGTCCATACTCGCACGGCGCCGTCCGCACGCCAGCCTCCTGCGTACCGCCCTGACACTGTTGGTCATCGGCGCGGCAGGGGTGTCGGTCGCGTTCGTGCGCCCGGTACCAACCGTGGCCTCCGCTGAGATTCCGGGCGAAGCCTCCCGCGAGACCGCCGCCAAGGCCGCCATCGTGGCTGAGACGGCGGCCGAATCGCGCCGGGACCAGACCGCGACGCAGGCCGTGTTGCGGGGGATCGAGTGTATTCCCTCCTCGAAGGATTCGATCCGGTCGTTCTATCTCCGTGGGGACGGCAGGACAGTCCCGAATTGGAAATGGACGGACGGCGGAGTCACGATCGCGAGACCCGTCGGGGACAGGCTGCTCTGCATGCGTGCGGAGGGGGATGTCACCCTGAATGCCGACGGAGCTGCGGTCCAGGCGCTGGGCGAAGACAGCTGGCTCGTCTTTGAGTCGCAGGGCGAGAAGACCCACCGCCTCGCGGTCACGCGGACGCCCGACGGGGTCGAACGCATATGGAGCGTCGACGGCATCTACCAGCCGTTCGACGCGGAGGCGCGCCAATGGCGCGACCTGATGTTCACGGTCATGCACGGGTATCTGGAGGCGTGGCTGTCATACTCGGGCGCGATGATCCTGTACGGCAGGATCTCAGGTTACCGCAACGACCTTTCGAAGCTGAGGTCCGCCATGCGGGACGGTGAGCGGGATGGGGCGCGGCGCCTGGTACAGGACCTGGCTGGATGGGAGGTGGGGCTCCGACAGATTACAGAGACGATTCGGTGGTCCGGCCTCGATGACAAAACCGAGGCGGTCGCACGGCAGCTCGCCGAGTACGACCTCTCCGCGGCCGGACACCAAACGGAAACCGAGGCGTCTGAACTCGACGACCGCCTCCGTGGGGCGGCGGAGCAAATCCAGAGTGAGATCAAGACCCTGGGTCTCGACCTGCGACTGGCGGAGGCCGAGCGCTCGCTGCAAGGGATCATCGCCGAACTGCGTGAGGTGACCCGATGAAGGCACGCGCGGTGTGTGCGGCTGCGGTCCTCGTTGCGCTTGGCTTCCATGTGCAGCCGGCGCCCGCGCAGGAGGTCGTCGATCTCCCGGCTGAGGACCGCCTGATGTCACCGGATCTCGAGCACGTGTACAGCATTGGGTCGGCGGGCGCGGCGACCGAGTGGCAGCTGTTCTCCACCATCTCCAGCCTCGGGTTCGATGCTGCGGGCAACCTGCACCTCATGGACCGCACGGGAGGACTGACGGGCCAGGCCCGCATCGTCGTCGTCGACGCGACAGGCAGGCTGGCACGTGAATTCGGTCGCTCCGGCGAAGGTCCCGGCGAGTTTCGGGTGCCCCGGCAGATGATCGTGTGGCCCGACGGGGCCACGCTCGTCGAAGACATCATGCACAGGGGCTACCACGTCTTCGCCCCGGGCGGCGTCTTCGAGCGAATGGTCAGGAACGAGGCGGGGAGCGACATGCGCCCGGAGCGCACGGGCGGCCGGAAGGTCATCGGCGGTTCCTGGGACGCCTCGACGCGGGCGATCCTCCGCTTCGACCTCTCGTCCGCCGAGGTCGAGGCGCTGACACTGGCCGAGGTCTGGCAGCCGCGCGAACAGGAGGTGCGAGCCCACGAAGCCCAGGACATCGACGACATGTTGCGCGCCGTGTGGGGATTCGAACCCGAGTTGCTGTTCGATGCTCTGCCATCGGGCGCGGTCGCGTTCTCGGACTCGTCGGCCTACGCGATCAAGCTCACCGACCCGTCCGGTGCGGTGTCGCGTATCCTGCGCCGGCCGATCCGGCCCCGGTCAGTGACGGAGGATATCAGGCAGGCTGAGCGCGAGCGCCGCATCGAGCGGCTGCGAAACCGGCCGAGCAGCGTGACGGGCAACCCGGGGCGCGAGGGCATCGCGTTCATGAACGCGATCATCGAGGGCCAGATGCGAGGGGTCGAGAACATGCAGTTCTTCTCCGAGGTACCGGTAATCGCGGCCGTCCGCTCCACCTGGGATGGAACCCTCTGGATTCAGCGGAGCCCGGAGCCGGGCGCGGAAGAAGCGGGCCCCGTCGACGTGCTTGCGAGGGACGGTCGCTACGTCGGTACCATCGCTCCGGAGGTCCTCCCCATGCCGGACGCCTTCGGCCCCGGCGGTCTCGTCGCCTTTGTCGAAGCGGATGAGTTCGATGTCCCCCTTATAGTCGTGAGGCGTCTGCCGGCCGCGATCCGCTGAGACCAAAGGGCCGTCGCGGGCTCATCGTGGGAAGGAGCCGCTGAAGACTCTTGCGGGATGGGCAGGGTGGTGATCGCCGACATCGGTCATCGTGCATACCACGTGTTCCACGCGAATGGCGAATTCGAACGCCGGGTCCGCATGGCGTCCGAGCCGGGCCAATTGACGCTGACGGAACTCCTGCCGGCTCCGGGTGGGCAGGCGTTCTTTTCGGCGGTTGGAGGTCAGACCCTGGGCCTGGTTATTGGAGGTTCCGTACCGACCATCCCGCACACGACACGCCCGGTGGAACGCATCACGCTGACAGAGGGGGTGGCCAGCAAGGACACGGTTGCGGAAGGCTGGCTGCCGGATAGCGGCCCGAGTTCGCACGCAGTCGGAAACCCAGCGGACCACGGGCCTCCCGCCGCGCAAGACTTTCGGCCCGCTCATGCTGGTTGGCGTCCTCCCGGATGGAAGCGTGGCGTTCTCGGACTCGTCGGCCTACGTGGTCAAGATCGCCCGCCCCGGAGTGGGCGTTTGGCGAATCCTAAGGCGCCCTCTCAACCGATCCCCGTGACAAACCGGGTAATCGAGGCGGAAAAACAGCGTCAACTACAGAGCGCTTCGGGTCGCGGAAGCGTGCTCAGCGGCGTGCGTGAATCGGCCCAACGGAGCCGTTCGAGGGCCCTTGAGCGGATCGGACAGCTGGAGTTCTTCGAAGAGGTCTCCATCATCCGTAACCTGAAGACCGGCTGGGACGGCGAAATCTGGGTTCAGCGCCACGGAGAGGATCCGGCAGACAGGTACGGCCCCGTCGACGTAGTGGACATGGACGGTCGCTACCTCGGCACGTTCCCGGCGGGTGCGATCCGATTGCAGACACCCGTGCGTCCAGTTGGGTTGGCCACCTTCGGCCCCGACGGGCTCGTTGCATTCATCGAACAGGACGAATTCGACCTAAGGACGGTGGCGGTGGGGCGCTTGCGGTGGCGGTGAGGACAAGTTCAGCGAAGCTGTCCGGCGGCTTCGGCCGCTAACCCTGTTTCAGGCGGCGGTCCAGTATCGCTCACCGCGGTCAGTCCCTGCTCTCCCGCAGGTCCAAATGACGCGAAAAGACTTCGTCGAGGTCGATCACGCCCAGGCGCTCGGAACGAAGCCGGACGGGGAACTCGCCGGTGAAGCGCCCGTACCCCGCCGCGTCGACGAAGCGCCAGACATCGACCGAATCCTCGACCGGATCCACGATCCAGTATTGCCGCACCCCGACACGCGCGTACAGATCCAGCTTGATCCCGCGGTCGCGGTGCGCGGTGGTCGGCGACAGGATCTCGACGACGAGGTCGGGCGCGCCCAGGATCTGTTTCTCGCCGATGATCGCCCGCCTCTCGTTGGACACGAACAGAAGGTCGGGCTGGACCCGCTCTGCGGTTCCCGGAAACTCCACCAGGAGCGGGGCGGAGAACACCTCTCCGCGTCCGGAGTCCACGAGAATCCGCATCAGAGCCGACCAAAGTCGCCCGAGGACGCGCTGGTGCCGGATCACGGGCGCGGGCGTCATGTACAGCCGCCCCCCGATGAACTCGTAGCGGTTGCCGTCGTCCGGCATCCGGAGGACATCCTCCCATGTCGTCGGTGCTTGAGCCTGCATGGTGGCCACATCATACCTCCCCGCTCTCGGGTGCGCGAACCGTTCCGGGGGAGGAGGGTACAAGGGTGCGATCACGGTTCCGTCATCATTGCGCCGCGGCTGGCGGCAGCCACTCCATTGACCTCGTGCAGAGCGTGTCCCACTCTGGCCCGACAACCCTGACCCCAAGCGAGGACGACCAGGTCGCGCTTCTCGCCGACGGACAGACGGCCTGCGTGATCGAGTCCTACGAGGTCCGGGTCCGCTGCGTGGACAGGGATGGCGCTGTCGTGGGAGTCTTCGGGAGCGAGGGGGAAGGGCCCGGGGAGTTTGCCAGTCCCGCCTTCCTGGCTCGCGGCGAGGATGGCACGGTTGGAGTGGCCAACCTGCGGCTGGGCCGCCTCACGGTCCTTGAGCCATCGGGTGCGCATGTGTCCCAGGTGGCTCTGCCGAGCGCTGCGTTTTCGCCGCTCTCATCGTTCGGGGACATTCTCACGGGCGCGTCGGTGGACATCATGGCGTTGATGGGCGGCGATGGCTACAGAATGAACCGGTTCGACGTGAACACTGCCTCCGGAGAGGTCGTCCGGCGGGAGGGGTCGCCGCCGGGGCCGTGGGATATCGAATGCGGGGACGCCGTCGGTGGCATCCCGAACCGGGCCGATGGATGGGTCCTGGTTGCCTGTGAAGGTCACCTGATCTTCGCGGGCGACACCGGCGACGCCACGGTACTCCGCGCGCCGATGTACGTAGCGGAACTCCCGGACGAGCAGGAGGTGGCGGAGCGCGAGGAGGAGCTCAAGGCCTTCAACAGGGATCTGGGCGTCCCCGAGTCCATGAACCTCACTGAGGCGATGGAGCGCTACCGCACCACCCCGAAGAACTACCATCTGTCCACAGCCCAGCAGCTGATCGACGCCGCCGGCCGCTACTGGATCGCCACGCAGCGCGACATGGCCGAATGGTCCTACCTGGACGTGTACGAAAACGCCGCGTACGTGGGATCGGTGAGGGTCAGGGATCGGATCAGGGGCTTCGATGTCCTGGGCTCGACGCTGGTCGTGCTGGTTGACCGGCCGCTCGGGGCGGACGACGCCGACGGAGTTCCGGATCTGGCGCTGGACTGGTATGAGATCGGGGAGAATCCGTTCTGACCGACCTCCGTGTGCTCACGCGGAGTTCGGTGGTCCAAGCCGTGGACGCGGGGCCCGACAGGACGGTGGCAGCCTGGCCAAACCGCCACATAGCCGAATGTCTAACCGTCAATTAGCCACTTCTCCAATCGACATATAGCCGCTACATTGCGGTCATGTTCGATTCCCCTGCGCTGTACCCGCGCCCACTCGTGTCGGTCCTGCATGACGCTTTGGCCGACACGCCCGTGGTGTGCCTGACTGGACCTCGCCAGAGCGGCAAGAGCACGCTTGTTCGTGCCATGATGCCCGAGCGGCCCTACTTCAGCCTTGACCACGGCCCCTACCTGTCGGCCGCCAAAGCGGATCCTGTGGGGTTCGTCGCGGCGCTCCCCAGAGAAGTCACCATCGACGAGATTCAGCGCGCC
Source organism: Gemmatimonadota bacterium (assembly GCA_009838975.1). GTDB lineage: Bacteria > Gemmatimonadota > Gemmatimonadetes > Longimicrobiales > Gaopeijiaceae > Bin94. Next base: position 59,497 of record VXQO01000015.1, read on the forward strand.
CCGGAGTTGCTACCCGCCATCAAGTTGTCGGTGGATGTTGATCGTCGTCCTGGACGCTTCGTCCTGACCGGATCGGCCAATCTTCTCCTGTTGCCCACGGTAACCGAGTCGCTGGCCGGGCGCATGGAGACCGCCCGGCTCATGCCTCTGTCCGAGGCCGAGAAGGAACGACGTCCCGGGCTCTTCCTTGCCGACCTTCTGGCAGACGCGGTCACTCCCGCTCTGCGCGCAGGCGGACGGCTGCCGGATCCGAATGATCTCGCACGACGGCTGGTGGCCGGCGGCTACCCGGAACCGCTCGTTCGAAGCCCGGTTCGCGCCCGGCAGTGGCATCGGCAGTACGTGCAGAGCATCGTCGACCGCGATGTGTTGGATGTGGGACGAGTCCGGGAAGCGAACGGTGTGGCGCGCCTGCTGCAGCTACTTGCGGTACGGAACGGCGAACTCCTCAATACGGCCCGTCTGTCTCGAGAGCTGGGTCTCCACCGCGGCACGGTGCGGAAGTACATCGCGGTGTTGGAGCGACTGTATCTCGTCCGCCGCCTCCCGCCGTGGCATCGGAATGTCGGCAAGCGACTGGTCAGGACGCCCAAGATCCACGTCGTGGACAGTGGGCTGGCCGCCACTTTGGCCGGTCTCGGGCCCAGTGACTGGATCGAGAAGAGGGATCGCATGGGACATCTCCTTGAGTCTTTCGTGACCCGGCAATTGGCAACGCTGGCGGGTTGGACCGACCCTGATCTTCGCTTCTGGCACTTTCGTGACAAGGACGGACGGGAGGTCGACCTCGTCATGACCCTCGGCGCGCGTACATGGGGCATCGAGGTGAAGGCAACCAGCACGCCGGGACGCTCGGCCGGGCCCGGAATGGCGCACCTGGCAACGTTGTGCGGCAAGGACTTCGCAGGCGGCATCCTTCTCTACAACGGCCGGGACATTCTGCCGCTGTCCGACGAGAGGATGCTGGCCGTGCCGCTCAGCGAACTCTGGGAGCGGTAGGGCTCACTCGAAGACCGATTTCCCGTCAGCCCGACTCCGGATCCCAACATTGAGGCCCGTCAATGAGATCTTCAAGGGCATCACCGGACGAGAGCCGCCCGTGTTGACACCGGAATGGATCGCCGGAGCCAACAGGCGCTTGCTTGCGGGTCTCGAGGAGCACCTTGAAGAGGGCGTGGTTCCGGGAAAGATACCGGCGCATCCCGTCGGAGCGTCGCGCTACCGAGGCGCCCCAAGGAGGGATTGCGCCTTCCTGCTCGACCGACTCTGTCGATGGCTCGAGGGAGACGATTGGCCAGTCCGCCCGGATCGGCACGAAGACCGCATCGCGTCGGCCATTCTCCGCGCCGTCTTTGTTCACCTCTATATCGCGTGGATCCATCCATTCGGCGACGGCAACGGGCGGACCGCCCGATTGGCCGAGTTCATGATCCTCGCGGATGAAGGACGCGATCGCGCTGCTGGAAGCGAACTGGCGGGGGACGCCCGTCGTGCAGCTGACCACAACCGAGGTCTGGCGTGCGTTGCGCCGAGCTCAGCGGCGGCGTGTGATCGGCGGGCAGACTTACGACATGCTCATCGCGGCATGCGCGCTAAAGGCCGGCGCCAGGACGATCATCACGTGGAACGTGCACCACTTGGCAACGGCGGCACGTGAGATCGACATCGAGGTACCTGGCTGACCGTTCGCGTCAGCGGCCGGGGTCCCCTCCCCGTCGAAGATCCTGCCGCTGTTGCCTCTCGATGACCGACTCGCATCGAGGGGGCGACGCGACCACTGGTCGGGCCCGCACAGCCTTGTGGAACTTTTCCGGCCTGCTTAGACTATCAGAGTAGTCAACTAGTGCGGTAGTCGTCCAGGAGGCGCAGCGACGCCTTGGCGCGCTACCCGATTCCATGGGAGAACGAAGATGAAGATCACAAGAATAGGGCTGATAGTGCTCGGTGTCGCCTGGTTCGGCCTCTACGAATCCGTCGATGGCCAACCGGCCGTCGCGCCGAGTGTGGAGGAGCAGCAGGCGGTGCAGGCGAGCGCGGACGGCGACATGTTTTACGATCTCGTGAGGCAACTCCGCGCCGAGTTGCGTGAGCTGCGCCTGGCGGCAGGGCTCGGCGCCTACGTGGCAGGGCCGCGAGCGGGTCGGCCAGACAGCCATGCGGGCGCCGAGGGCAGTGGCGAGCACCGCGGCCGCAGAGAAGGCGGTGAGGGCGCCGGGCACGGCAGTCGAGAGCAACGCGAGCGCGCGCGGGGGAATGAGGAGGGGAGTGCCTACCTGCCGAAGATGGCGAGGCAGAACCAGCTCTTCCGGAACGGAACTCGTCTGGTCCTGCAGTTCGACCCCACGACGCAGGTGTTCGTCGGTTCGGTAACGAACACCACCGCTCGGACACTTACGCAGGTGCGCGTCGAAGTCCATTTGGACAACGGCACGGAACTTGGGCCGACGAAGCGCATCGACCTGGGTCCGGGCCAGACCGCACCCGTGGAACTGGGTGCCTTCGGCAATGAGTTCAGCGCCTGGGTGAGTCATCCCGAAGTCGGCGCCGAAGAGGGCCATGGCGTTGGTGGCGAGGAAGGTGGCGAAGGCGTCGGCGAGCACGGTGGCCGGGAAGGAGGCAGTGAGGGTCGCGGCGAGCACGGCGGTGGTGAGGACGCCCGGCCGCGCGACGCGTCCTACCGGCCGGCTCACAACCAGCTCCAGATCCTGCGCGGCGAGATGCACGCCTTCGAGGTCGCTCTGGCTGCGAGGTCGCGGTAGTGTCGCGGCACGGGGAACTTCCAAATGACTACCCGGGTAGTAACTACCTCGGTAATCGCCCAATCCCCTGATACACGGAGACCACTGATGAAGCGGAAGCGGCAACTCGGAGACCTGCAACTCGCGATCATGCGAGTCCTGTGGGAGCGCGGCGAAGCTCCGGCCATCGAGGTTCACAGGGCCCTCTTTGAAGAACGAGGACTCGCCGTCACAACCATAAAGACGATGCTCCGCAAACTCGAGGAGTACGGGTGCGTGGAGCACCGGACCAACGGTCGGCAGTTCATCTACCGGCCGGCGATCGCGGAGGCGGACGTTCGGCAGGGGATGGTAGCAGAATTCGTGCAGCGCTTGTTCTCCGGCGACAGCGCGGCCCTGGTCAACCACCTGGTTCGATCCGGCGAGATTGACGCCGAGGATCTGGAGGATCTCCGCGAAATCGTCTCGAGGAAGCGGAAAAGGGGAACGAAATGACCTCCTGGCTCCTCACTTTTGCGGTCCACAGCACCCTGTGGTGCGGGCTTGCCTGGCTAAGCCTGCGCCTCTTCCCCGCCGTCCGCGCGCGCCTGAGAGAAACGGTTTGGTACATGGCGCTGGCCGCCAGCCTGATCACTCCGACGGCCCACGCGCTGATCTCGCCGAATTCGGCGATCTGGCGGATTCCCGTCCCCTCGCTCATTGCCGGCGGGGAGCATGGGCCCGAAGGAGAACCGGGCCATGGGGATGGGGCGGTTTCCGTTTCCCTGCTCACGCGTGAGGAAGCGCACGGCGAGGACGATGCGGCCAGCGCCAGCTGGGTGGCATCCGCTGGTGTCCTGTGGCTCGTCCTGGCCGGTGGCCTTCTCGCCCTCCATTTCGTCCGGCTGGGGAGGCTGCGGGGGCGCCTTCGCGATCGCGAGCCGGTCACCGATCCGCGGGCCACCGATGCATTGGCCGCACTCGGCGGAGCCGCAGCCCTGAACCCGCCGCCGCGCCTCACCGAGAGCCACAACCTGGGCTCGCCGGTTGCGCTGGGCGTGGGCACCCGTCGCGAGATATGCGTCCCCGTGCGCGCGCTCCATGAACTCGACGAGGAAGAGCTTCGCGCCCTCCTCGGTCACGAAGTCGCGCACCATCTTCGCCGCGACACGATCCGGCTGTCCGTCCTGCACGTGCTTCAGGCCGTGTTCTTCTTCCAACCTCTCTTGCGGCTGGCCGTGGGCGATGTACGACTCGCCGCCGAGGAACTGTGCGACGACTGGGCCGCGAGCCACGCCGGCGACCACTTCACCATGGCAAGCTGCCTGACGGAGGTGGCGCAGTGGGTCGTTCGGCGCGACCGCCACAGCCCGGTTCCGTGCATCGGCAGACGTCGCTCACAGTTGGAACTCCGTGTCCGGCGTCTGATGACCGGGAATCGCTCGCTCCAAACGCCGTCGGGCCCATGGCGGCATGTGAGCGTGGCGGGCCTTTTGATCCTCGCTCCGTTGTTCGCTCCGGCAGTGGCGCCCGGTGCCGACCGGTCCCACGAGGAGCGGCGCGCTCTCGAAGGTGCGTGGCCGCAGGAACGCGGGGAGGCGGGCGAGCATGAACTCCGCGAGCGACGGGAGCGATCTCCCGGCGTCGGTGCGCGGAGCCCTACATCTACAACAACACAAGGAGAAGAAAAATGACAACACATAATAAGAGCGGCAGCGCCGTGGCCCTTGCACTCATGATCATGCTCAGCGCCTGTGCCGACAGCCTCACCGAGGCCGGCGAATCGGGCACGCGGTGGAATCCCAACGAGACGGCGACCGAGACCCGCAGCGGCGTTACACTGGTCCTGAACTATGACTCGTCAAGCCAGCGGTTCAATGGCACCGTGACCAACACCACCAACTCGGCGGTCTCCGACGTGCGCGTTGAGATCCATCTGTCCAACGGCGCCGAACTCGGCCCGACGCCTAGAACCGGTCTCAATGCCCAGGAGTCGAAGCCCGTCACCCTGGACGCCAGAGGACAGAACTTCGATTGGTACAGCGTCCACGTCGAGTTCGGCTCGTCGTCAGGCTAGCAGTGCGTGGATAATCTTCCCGGCGCCCATCTGGAGGATCGGCCGCACCCAACTGGCCTGACGGATCTCAGATATCGGGTTGAGCGAGACAGTCCGGGCAGTGGCCGAGCAGCTGCACCATCGCGCCGCGGACGGACTCGGCCCACCGCCCATCGGTCGGCAACGCCGCGGTGACCTCATCCTTCAGGCAGGCCACCCGGCCGCAGTCCTCGCACAGGAAGTGCGGGTGGCGATGGCCGTCTTCGTGGTCTCTCGCGAGCGTGTACCGATCGATGCCGTCCATCCGACTCACCACGGGGGCGATGCCAGCTTCACGCAGCTTGACCAGGTTGCGGTAGATCGTCGCCTGATCCCAGTCCGAGTCGCCGAGCAGGTCGAGCACCTGCGTGAAGGATACCGGACCCTCGGCGCGGGCCAGGATGCCGAGCACCGCAACGCGCGGCGCGGTCACGCGCAGACCGCGCGCGCGCAGCTTACGACGGGCCTCGTCCTTCGTAATTCGCATGGACCTTCCCCTTGCGCGGCGGAACTGACGTTCGAAAACGCTAGGGACAAGCACTTGCACATGCAAGCCACTTGCGTATTTTCCACGCGCAAGCCGCTTGCAGGAGCAAGCGCGTGCGTCCAGGTCGTGCGGCACGTCCGCCCCGCAACCCCGACGTTATGAAGCGCCGGAAAAGGAAGGTCGATGAGCAGCGATCCAAACACCGTCACTCGTGACGAGCTTCTCCCCGTCACGGTGTTGTCCGGCTTCCTCGGAGCCGGGAAGACCACCCTCCTCAATGAGGTTCTGAACAATCGGGAGGGACGCCGGGTCGCGGTCATCGTGAACGACATGAGCGAGGTCAACATCGACGCGGCCCTCGTGGAGCGCGGCGGTGCCCAGCTCTCGCGGACCGAGGAGACGCTCGTCGAAATGACGAACGGCTGCATCTGCTGCACGCTACGGGAGGACCTGCTCGCCGAAGTCTCCCGGTTGGCCCGGGAGAGGCGTTTCGACTACCTGCTGATCGAGTCCACGGGGATTTCGGAACCCATCCCGGTCGCCCAGACCTTCACCTTCGAGGACGAGTACGGTGTGAGCCTCGGCGACATCTCGCGTCTCGACACGATGGTAACCGTCGTAGACGCAGCGAGTTTCCTGAAGGACTACAACGCCGCCGAGGCGCTGCAGGACCGCGGTGAGTCGTTGGGGGAGGAGGACGAGCGGACGGTCACCGACCTGCTGATTGATCAGGTCGAGTTCGCGGACATCATCGTGCTCAACAAGCTCGATCTCGTCACCGACGACCATGCGCGTGAGGTCGAGGCCATTCTGCGCACGCTCAACCCCGGCGCGGAGATTCACCCGGCGACACATGGGCGGGTGCCGCTCGAGCGCGTGCTCGACACAGGCCTGTTCGACTACGATAGAGCGGAGAGCTCCGCTGGATGGATCCGCGAGCTCGATGGAGACCACACGCCCGAGACCGAGGAGTACGGGATCTCGAGCTTCACCTATCGGACTTCGGCACCGTTCGACGCGCAGAAGCTGTGGGCCTTCCTGAACGACGACGAGAACTGGCGCGGCGTACTGCGATCGAAGGGCTTCTTCTGGGTCGCCGCCGATCACAGGGTTGCATACGAGTGGACGCAGGCCGGGGGTGTGAGTTCCGTCAGCGCGATGGGCATGTGGTGGGCCGCGATGCCGAGGAAGTACTGGCAGCACCCGGACGGGGAGCGACCGGACCAGCAGCCGGGTTGGCACCCCCGGTACGGGGATCGTCACCAAGCGCTCGTCTTCATCGGTCAGCAGATGGACGAGCCCGCAGTACGCGCGCGACTCGACGCGTGCCTGCTCGACGAGGCCCTTGCCGCCGCCGACAGCCGTCTCTGGGCGGGACGTCCGAACCCCTTCCCCGAGCTCCGGATGGTCGAGTAGGAAGCCCGATGAACACTCAGGCTCCGGACGACCTGTTTGATGTGGTCATCGTCGGTGCGGGGGCCGCCGGTGTGGGCGTGTCGGTCGCGCTCGGGCACGCGGGGATCGAGAACTTCGTCGTGCTCGAACGCCACTCGGTGGGCGCCTCGTTCGCCCGGTGGCCAGCCGAGACCCGCTTCATCACACCTTCGTTCCCGACGAATTCGGTCGGTATGCTCGACCTGAACTCTGTCGTGATCGGGACCTCGGCCGCCGTGACGCTGGGGGTCGAACACCCCACGGGGCGTGAGTATGCGGCTTTTCTCAAGGCGATCGCCAGGCACTTCGAGTTGCCGATCCAGGAGGGCGTCGATGTGCTCTGGATCGACCGGCGCGGCGAAGAGTTCGTGGTCGAGACGACGGCGGGACATTTGCGGGCCCGGCACGTCATTTGGGCCGCAGGCGACTTTCAGTACCCGCGCTTGAACGACTTCGAGGGCAGCGAGCTGTGCCTGCACACGGCTCTGCTCTCCAGCTACGCCGAGCTGGACGGGAACGATTTCATCGTCGTCGGCGGCTACGAGAGCGGCGTGGACGTCGCCAGCCACCTGGCCGAGCGAGGCAAACGGGTGCGCCTATTCGACCGGGGGCGTCCCTGGGCGCCCGAGAGCTCCGATCCCAGCGTTGCGCTTTCCACCTTCTCGCTCGAGCGGACACGACGCCGTTCGTACGCGGAGCACGTGGAGCTCTTTCCAGACACCGCAGTCACCGCCGTGGCTACCGCACATGCCGGATTCGAGGTCGCCACGGATGACGGGCTGCTCTTTCACACGCCCGTGCAGCCCCTCCTCGCGGGCGGGTTCGCGGGAAGCCATCCGCTCGTGATGGACCACTTCGAGTCACGACAAGACGGCTTCCCGCTCCTCAACAAGCACGACGAATCGACGACCGTCCCCGGCATCTACCTCTGCGGGGCGTCCGTGCGGCACGACAAGCACATATTCTGCTTCATATACAAGTACCGGCAACGGTTCGCGGTCGTCGCCAAGGCGATCGCGACCTCGCTGGGCCTGCCCGCCGAGGGGCTTGAGATGTACAGGACGTGGGGCATGTACCTCGAAGATCTTTCCTGCTGCGGACAGGAGTGCGTATGCTGATCGACCGTGCCGACGCCCCAGCGCCCGTGGCTCCGAAGCGCAGGCGAATGAAGCGGGCGTTGCGTGTCGAGCGGGTCGGCCAAACGGCCGCCAGCCTGTGCTGGATCGCCAGCGTGCTCGTGTCCGGGATCAGCTCACCCGGGGACTGGTTGCAGCTGTGCGCCGCGTCCGCCTGGTTGATCGCGAACACCGCCGCGATCGCGAAGGCCGCAACTGGCTGAGTCGTCCTCCGACATCGCGTCCCGGCATCGGGGAAGTACATGGCGGAGTGACCGAGCTGCCCTGCAGCCGCTGGCGGTCCGTCGAATGGCCCGGCTATGGTGTCCGTCATCGCCGCCCCGCCGCCCCGCCGACCCAGGAGGACGCCATGACC
>VXQO01000053.1 GCA_009838975.1 Gemmatimonadota bacterium
AGAGCGGGAAACCGGACTCGAACCGGCGACCCCCACCTTGGCAAGGTGGTGCTCTACCAACTGAGCTATTCCCGCATGAAAGGAGGCCCGGGGCGGGCCATCCACCCCCCGCGGCCAACGTTCCGCGCGAGGATTTCGTCGCAGGGGGACAGCAACGTTAGACGAGCGGTTGCAGGGTGTCAACCGCCGCCCGCGCCGCCGCCCGGGCGATTCACGCCCGCAACCGTCACTGTTAACTTGTCACCGCTTCCCTCCCCCTTCCGGATGTGCCGTGCTCGGTAGCCGCCCGACAGTCCTCGCCCTCCTCGCCCTCCTCCTCGCCTCCGCCGGCACGAGCGTCGCCCCGGCGGGCACGAGCGCCCAGGAGCCGTATTCGCCGCTGGTGCCGCGCGGGAACGTACGTGTGGGGTTGCTGGGGCAGTACTCGTCCTTCTCGGACCTCTACGAGATCGGCGGACTGACCGGCGGGCCGCACCGGCTGGGTGGCCTTTTCTCCGGTCCAGCGGGCAGCCGCATCTTTCCGTTTCTGGCCGAGCCCGAGGCGGCAGTGCGCGCGGCGATCGACGACGACTACGAGATGAGCCTCGGGACGATGTCGTCGGTGCTGGAGAAGAGCACGGCTTGGGTGCCGGTGTCGGTCGACGTGGGCGTCTTCGACTGGCTGACCGTGGGCGCGATGGTGCCGCTGGTCCAGAACGAGACCGAGTTCACGACGACCTTCGCGGCGGACTCGGCCAGCGCCACCGCCGGCTTCGGCCCCGGACTGGAGAACCCGGCGGCGGTTGCGGGGTTTCTGTCCGGCTTTCAGGGATCGATCGGCGCCTATGACGCGTTTCGTGGCGAGACATGCGCGGCCGACCCGATGTCGAACGTCTGCAGGGACGCCACGGCGCTGCTGGCGGATGCGCGCTCCTTCCACTCGCTCCTGTCGCTCATGTACGGGAGCGTATTCGCGCCGCTGTCGTGGTCCGGCGCCGGCATGGCACTGGACGCAAGGCTGGCCGCGTTCTCGGAGGCGTTCGAAGCGGCCGGGGTGCCGGGCGTTGCCGATCTGCCGCTGGCGAGCACGCTGCTCACCACCGAAGACGTGGGGCGGCTGATCAGCGAACCCGGTTTCGGCATCGAGTCGACCCACCCGCTGGACCAATGGCGGTCGCTCTGGCGGCTCGGCGACATCGAGGTGCGGGCCGATGCACGAGTGATCGAGACCGGCGAGCCGGGCGCGTCCACGCACCTCACTGCCGGCGCCGGCGCGATGGTGCGGCTACCGACCGGAACGCAGGACGACGCGGCCAACTTCCTGGACTCGGGGAGCGGCGACAGGCAGATGGACGTCGAGGGTCGTGTGTGGATGAACGGGCGTTGGCGTGGGCGACTCGGGCTGTGGGCCGATGTCCGCTACGGCCTCCAGATGCCGGGCAGCACCGTGCGGCGCGTGTTCGATCCCGCCGTCGCATTGGCCCCCCGCATCACCCAGGCCACCCTCGACTGGAATCCGGGCGACTATCAGTTCATGGAGCTGTCGCCCTGGTACCGGATCACGGAGCCGCTGGCGCTGACGGCCGGGTACCGGTTTTTCCGCAAGGGGAACGACTCGTTCAGTGTGCCGGCGGTGGTGGTGGTGGACGAGGGTACGGCGGCGGCCCGCGCCAGGCAGAGTGATCCGGCGATACTGGTTCCGGGCAGCGGAGGCTCGGTGGGCCAGGCGCTGCTGGGCATGGTGTACAACCGGGCGGCGTATGTGGACGAAGACGGGGTGGGCGGTGCGCCGTTGGAGATCCGGGTGATCTATCGGCATCCGGTCGGCGGGAGCGGGATGATGCCGGTGACGCGGTCGCTGGAGGTGGGGTTCAGGCTGTTTGTGGGGGTTTAGGGGGGTGGTTAGGGAGAGGCCCGAAATGGCAGAACCCACGGCCCCGGTGGTTTGCTGCCGGGGCACGAGGCGGCAGCGGGCGGGCCCGGCGCGCCGAGTGCGGAGGATAGGGTGGCACGGAGGGGGCCGGCGGAGCAGTAGTCATGCGGAGACCTCTCCCGCGTTGCGGTTCTCACGGTCTGCCGCCCCGCCCCATCCCGGAAACTCGCTCCACTCCCTCCCATCCAGCAGCCGTCCTCCCGCCTTCGGCGTCCGACCTCCCCACTGCTTGAAGAAGAAGGGCACCCTCGCGGCCACTGCAACCGGCAATCGACGGCGATAGATCCTGCTCAGCAGCCGCCGGGACAGCGCCTCCGCGTAGCAGTTGTCGCACCCGGCGGACACCTTGGTGCAGCCGGTCGTCGGGTTCCAAGTGACCTCGGTCCACTCAATCGACGTTCGCTGGCCCATGCGGCACGCTCCCTGGAAGAGGCTGGTGAATCCGGATACCGAAGATACACCGAACGATTCATTAGCGGAAGAGATCAGCCCTCCCGCGCCGCACCCAGCAACTCCCGCGCATGCTCCAGCGACGATGCTGAATCGGGGTCCCCACCCAGCATGCGCGCCAATTCACGCACCCGCTCATCCGACCCCAGCCGCGTGAGCCTGGTCTCCGCCGCGCCGTCCACCGTGCGCTTCTCGACCGCGAAGTGATTGGCCGCCCGGGCCGCGATCCGGGCGAGATGCGTAACCGCCAGCACCTGCCGTCCCCGCGCCACTTCCTCCAGCCGCTCCCCCACCCTCGCCGCGACCCCGCCCCCGATCCCGGCGTCGATCTCATCGAAGACCAGGGCGGGCAGTTCGTCGATGCCGGCCAGGATCGACTTCAGAGTGAGCATCACGCGCGACAGCTCGCCGCCGGAGGCGATGCGCGATAGCGGCGCCGGGGGGAAGCCCGGGTTCATGGACACCAGGAAGCGGATGCGTTCGCGTCCCCGCGCGGCCGGCTCGGGCAGCCGCTCGAAATCGACCCGGAACCGTCCGCCCTCGAGCCCGAGGCCGGGAAACGCGGCTTCGGCCGCACTCGCCAGGCGGTCCGCGGCTTCGCGACGCCGCCGGGACAGCTCGTCCGCGGCTTTTGCCCAATGTTCTTGTGCATGTGCAATCTGCTTGCGCAAGGCGGTCGCGTCGAGGTCGGCCGTTTCGAGTTCGTCCAGTTCGCTCGCCAGGGTCTTCCCGGTTTCGATCACCGCCGCGAGGGTGGGGCCGTACTTCCGCATCAGCGCCTGGAGGAGGGCCTGGCGTTCGTGCAGGCGTTCGAGCCTCGTGGGGTCGTGGTCGATGGCGTCGCCGTACGACCGCAGCTCGGCGGCCGCGTCGGCCACGGTGTGGTAGGCGTCGTCGAGCGCCGCCGCGCGGGCCTCCAGCGCCGGGTCGAGCTCGGCCAGCCGGCGCAGGCGCGCAGCCGCATCCGAGAGGCGGTCCGCGACGGCGTCCTCGTCGTCGTGCAGCAGCGCCTGCAGCGCCAGGGTCTCGCGCAGGAGCAGGTCGGCGTTGGCCAGGCGGCTCGTCTCGATACGCAGTTCCTCGTCCTCGCCCGCGCGCAGCCTGGCGCCTCGGATTTCGCCGAGCCGGAAGCGGATGAAGTCGGCGCGGGCCTCCAGTTCGCGCCGACGCTCCAAGAGCGCCGCCAGACCCGCCTCCAGCTCGGCGGCCCGCCGGAAGTGCGCGGCCACGGACGCCGCGAGTTCGGTGCATTCGCCGAAGGCGTCCAGCACGTGCTGCTGGAAGTCGGCCGACATAAGGCGCTGGTGTTCGTGCTGGCCGTGGATGTCCACCAGCAACGAGCCGATTCGCCGCAGCACCCCGGCCGTCGCCGGGGAACCGTTGACCCAGGCGCGGCTGCGTCCCCCGCTCCGGATCTCGCGCCTCAACACCAGGTGATCGTCGTCTGCCTCCAGTCCCAGTTCGTCGAGCGCGGCCGGGACGCCGGCGACGCCCTTCACATCCACCACCCCCTCCAACACCGCGCGCGCTTCCCCGCTACGCACGGCACCCGAGGACGCGCGGCCGCCAACGAGCATTTCGAGCGCGTCGACGACGATCGACTTGCCCGCGCCGGTCTCACCCGAGATCACGTTCAGGCCGGGCTCGAGGCGCAGCCTGCAGTCCCTGAGGACGGCGAAGTTCCGGATCCGCAGCTCAACGATCATGGCGCTTCAATTGTCGGGATTTGCCGCGGGCGCGGCCATGGCTGAATGGGCAGCGATCCGGCTCACCCTCCGGGCAGGGGGCTGGCGGCCCAGCTCAGCTTGCGGCGCAGGGTGGCAAAGAAGGAGTGTCCGGGGAGGCGGACCAGGGCCACCTTGAAGGTGCCCATGCGCACGACGACGCGTTCGTCGTCGCCCACCGGCCCGCCCTCCTGCCCGTCGACCGTCAGGAAGAGTCGTTCGCGCCGGTCGAGCGCCTTGACGGTGATCTCGTCGTCGCCCGGCACCACCACGGGGCGCAGCGCGAGGGTGTGGGGAAGGATGGGGGTGACGAGGAAGCAGTTCAGGTGAGGCACGATCACCGGGCCGCCCGCCGAGAGCGAGTAGGCGGTGGAGCCGGTCGGGGTGGAGAGGATGACGCCGTCGCCCGAGAAGCTGCCGATCTCCTCCAGGTCGTCCTGGGGCCCCACGCACAGGTCCAGGCGCACCACCTGTGCGGCGCCGGCCTTGTGCACCACCGCGTCGTTCAGAACGGTGAAGGTGTCGCGGACTTCGCCCCGCGCGGTGCGGATCTCGGCGCGCAGCGTCCGGCGCTCCTCGATCGAGGCATCGCCGCCCAGCACGCTGCGGAGGCCCTCGTCGATCCCGTCCGCCGAGACCGAGGTGAGAAAACCGAGGTTGCCGAGGTTGATCCCGAGGACCGGGATGTTGCGCCCGAACACCATCCGCGCCGTTCGCAGCAGTGTCCCGTCGCCGCCCAGCGAGACGACCAGATCGACGTCCGCACCGTCCAGCGACACGGTGTCGAGACCGGGAGCGGCGTCGGCCAGCCCCGGTTCCACAGCCACCGCGGCGCCGAACCCCGCGGCCACCGACGCGATCCTGCGGCAGGCCTCGCCGATGCGCCCGTTGGGCCCTCCCTCCGCGGCCCGCCCGACTACGGCGATGCGCTGGAAGCGATGTCGAGAATTCATGTCGGTCACCGGCTGCGCTCGATAACGAAGGAAGCGAGGCTGCGTAGCATGGGTGCGGCGAGCCCGGCGTCATCCAGCGCCGCCAGTCCCCTGTCCACCAGCGATGCCGCGCGCTCCCGCGCCCCATTCACGCCCAGAAGCAAAACATAGGTCGATTTCCCGAAGTCCGCGTCGGAGGGCAGCTTCCCCAGCACCTCCGCCGACCCCGTGGCGTCGAGCACGTCGTCCATCACCTGAAACGCCAGCCCCAGGTGCCTGCCAAATCCGCCGACCGCCGCCAACTCCTCTGCGGACGCTCCCGCGGCCATCGCCCCCATCTCCAGCGACGCGGCCAGCAGCGCACCGGTCTTGAGCCCGTGCACGCCCGCGAGCTCACCCTCCGTAAGCGACGCCCCTTCGGCCAGGAGGTCCAGCGCCTGCCCACCGATCATCCCTCCGGCGCCCGCAGCCTCCAGCAGCGTCGCCACGATACGCCTCGCCTCCCCGTCGGTCCGGGCCAACCGCATCGCCGCGTCCAAGGCCCACGCCGCCGCCCACGGAATTAGCGCCGCCCCCGCTGCCGTAGCGACCGCGACCCCGTGCGACACATGCACGGTCGGACGCCCCCGCCGCAGCTCCGCGTCGTCCATGCACGGCAGGTCGTCGTGGACGAGCGAGTAGGCGTGAATCACCTCGATGGACGCCGCCAGGTCGTACAACGCGGGCCGCGGCGCCCCACCCAGCTCCTCACAGGCCGTCACGCAGAGGAGCGGCCTCAGGCGCTTTCCCCCGCTCAGCACGGCTGCCGCGGCCGCCTTATGAACCGGCTGTGGCACCACCTCGGCAAGCCCATCCAGGCACCGCCGCAACGACGCCTCCACCTGCGCAGAGTGGCCCCGCGTCAGCGCCATGAAAGCCTGTTCAGCCATCCTCGGCGTCGTCGCCGCCCCCGTCGCCGGCCGGCTCGAACTCGCGCACCTCCTCGCCTTCCTCCCCGATCAGCTCCTCGACCCTGAGTTCCGTCCGCGCAAGCACCTCCCGCGCCCGCCGGATATGCCCGACGCCCTCTTCGAACAGTGCGAGCGCCTCGTCCAGCCCGAGCGAGTCCGAGTCCAGCAGCCGCACGATCTCCTCGATGCGCTCGAGTCTGCGGTCGAGCCCCGCGTCAGCTTCCATGATCGATCTCCCTACGATTCGCGGGTGGGTCGGTCCGCCACCTCGCACGGCACATTCCCGTCGACGACGCGCAACCGGAATCTCTCGGCGGGGACAAAGTCACCGACGCCCCGCAGCAGGCGGCCATTCGCGTCCAGCGGCACGGCATATCCGCGGGCCAGGGTGGACAGGGGGGAAAGCGCCTCCATGGCCGCCGCGGCTTCCTTCAGTCGCGCACTGCGGCGCCGGATCCGCCCCTGCATCGCCTGCGAGATGCCCACGCGACCGCCCTGCAGCCGTTGCCGATACGCACTCGTCAGCCTGCGCGCACCACCGAACAGCCGCTCCCGGGCCCGGTCGAGACGCCAGCGCCTGGCACGCGCCTGGCCCGACAGCGCCCTGCCGAGCCGCTGCCCGAGCGCTGCCAATCGTCGCCCCAGCGCCCGGCCATCCGGTGCGACCGCCTCGGCGGCCGCGGACGGGGTCGCCGCACGCAGATCCGCCACCAGATCGCAGATCGTGACGTCCGTCTCGTGCCCCACCCCCGAAACGACGGGCACGGAGCAGGCCGCGACGGCGCGCGCCACCGGCTCCTCGTTGAATCCCCACAGGTCCTCGATCGAGCCGCCCCCGCGGGCGACGATCACGACGTCGACGCCTTGGGCTGCCACGGTGTCGATCGCGGCGGCGATCTGCCTCCCGGCGCCCGGCCCCTGGACGCCCGTGCCGCGCACCAGCACCCGCACCCACGGCGCCCGCCGCGCCGTCACCGCGAGAATGTCACGCAGCGCCGCGCTGGTGGCCGAGGTGACCACCCCGACCGTGCGCGGGAAGTCGGGCAGGGATCGCTTGCGGGCCGGATCGGTGAGGCCCTCGGCGTCGAGCCGCTGCCGCAGACGCTCGAAGGCGAGCTTCCACATCCCCTCGGCGCTCTCCGCTTCGAGCCTGGTCACCACGAACTGGTAGCTGCCCCTGGCTTCGTAGAGGGTGAGGCCCCCGAACACGCGCAGCGTCATCCCCTCTTCCGGGTCGGTCGGCAGCGTGGCGGCCTCGCGCCGGAACATCACGCAGCGGATCTGGGCCGACCTGTCCTTCAGGGTGAAGTAGCAGTGCCCGGACCGGTGGCGGTTGAAGTTCGCGACCTCGCCAGTGACCCACAGCTGCGGCAGCGTTTCCTCGAGCAGGCGGCGCACGGCGCGGTTTACCTGGGAAACCGTCCACACCTTCGGGGCCGGCGGGCCCGGCGGCTCCGTGGTCCGGTCCGCGAAGAGATCCAGGTTGCGTGCCTTCAACCGCCGGCCTTCCCCAGTCTGATTGCGGCCTCCACCGTATTGGCCAGCAGCATCGCGATGGTCATGGGCCCGACGCCCCCGGGCACGGGGGTGATCGCCGACGCCACCTGGCTGACCCCTTCGAAGTCCACATCGCCAACCACGCGGTATCCGCGGGGACGGGTCGGGTCGTCGACCCGGTTGGTGCCGACGTCGATGACGGTCACGCCCTGCTTCACCATGTCCCGGGTGACCGTGTTCGGCCACCCCACCGCGACGACCAGGATGTCGGCGGTGCGGGTGATCGCGCCCAGGTCGGGGGTGCGGCTGTGGGCTACGGTGACGGTGGCGTTGCCTCCAGCGGCCTTGCGGAGCAACAGGAGCGCCATCGGCTTGCCGACGATGTTCGACCGACCCACGACCACCACGTGCTTGCCGGAAGGATCGGCGCCGCTCCTCAGCAGCATCTCGATTACCCCTCGGGGGGTACAGGGTGCCAGCACGTTCGGATCGCCGGTGGCGAGCCGTCCCACGTTCACGGGGTGAAAACCGTCCACGTCCTTGTCGGGATGGATCGCCAGCAGGACCTTGGACTCGTCGATCTGGCGAGGAAGGGGCAGCTGCACCAGTATCCCGTGGATCTGCGGGTCGTTGTTCAGGTCATCGATCACGCCCAGCAGCTCGGTCTCGCTCGTCGACTCGGACAGCGTGACCTGGCGCGAGTGGATCCCGGCCTCGGCGGCGGCCTTGTTCTTCATTCCGACGTAGAGGCGGCTGGCGGGGTTCTCGCCGACCAGCACCGTGGCCAGGCCGGGCACCAGTCCGTCCCCTGCGAGCGCTGCGACCCGTTCGTTGAGCTCGTCCCGGATCTCCCGGGCAATGTCCTTTCCTGAGATGATCTTGGCGGCCATTCGATTCCTGTTAACCGGGGTTGAGGGGTTCAGGCTGGGTGGTGCACCACGCAATCAGCGGGCGAAGTCGACGGCTCGGGTCTCGCGGATGACGACCACCTTGATCTGTCCGGGGTACTGCAGCTCGTTCTCGATCTTGCGCGCCACCGCTTCGGATATCCGGGCCATGCCTTCGTCGTTGACGCGGTTGGGCTCGACCATGACCCGGAGTTCGCGCCCCGCCTGGATCGCGAAGCAGCGCTCCACGCCCGGGTGATCGGTGGCGATTTCCTCGAGCTTCTCAAGGCGCTTCACGTAGCCCTCGAACATCTCGCGCCGGGCCCCGGGGCGGGAGCCGCTGATCGCGTCGGCCGCCGTTACGAGCCACGCCTCGGGGTAGCGGTGGGGTTCCTCGTCGTGATGTGCCTTGATCGAATTGAGGACGAGATCGGGTTCCTTGTAGCGCTTGCACAGGCGGTACCCGAGTTCCACGTGCGTAAGCTCCTGTTCGTGCGTCAGCCCCTTCCCGACATCGTGCAGGAGGCCCGCGCGACGGGTGAGCTGGACGTTGAGTCCCATTTCGGCGGCCATGTTCCCCGCCAGCAACGCCACCTCACGGGCGTGGGCCAACTGGTTCTGACCGAACGAGGTCCGGAACTTCAGCCTCCCGAGCACCTTGATGATCTCGGGGTGGACGCTGTGGATGCCCAGCCCGTAGAGCGCTTCCTCGGCGGCCTCGCGCATTTCGGTCTCCACGTCCTGCTCGCTCTTGGCCACCACCTCCTCGATCCGTCCTGGATGAATGCGCCCGTCCTCGATCAGCCGGGACAGGGCGAGGCGCGCCACCTCGCGGCGGACCGGGTTGTAGCCCGAGAGCACGACCGCCTCGGGCGTGTCGTCGATGATCACGTCGATTCCGGTGGCCTGCTCGAAGGCGCGGATGTTCCGCCCCTCCCGGCCGATGATCCGTCCCTTCATCTCGTCCGACGGAAGCTGCACCACCGAAACGGTCAACTGGGCGGTCTCGTCGGCGGCCATCCGCTGGATGGACATGGCCAGCACCTTTTTGGCCTCGCGGTCGGCCGTTCGCTGCGCCTCCTCCTTGATCTCGCGCAGCTGGTTGGCGGCCTCGGCGCGGGCCTGGTCGGCCATCTCGGCGACGAGTTCCTCCTTCGCCTCGTCAGCGGTGATCCCGGCCAGTCCCTCCAGGCGCTCCCGCGCCGTGGCCAGGGCCCGGGTCACGTCCTCCCGCTTCTCGGCGACCTCCCGCTCCCCCGCCTTCAGCGTCAGCGCACGGTCTTCCAGCCTGCGGGCACGGTCATCCAGAGAATCCTGCCGCCGGTCGAGCTGGTCGGACTTGCGGTCGGCCGCCTCGGCGCGCTCGACGAGCCTTCGCTCGCCCCGCTCGACCTCTTCCCTGCGGCGACTCTCTTCCTGCTCCCAGGATTCCCTGAGACGCAGGCTCTGTTCCCTGCCCTGCAATTCGGCGGTGCGGCGAAGATTGAGGACTTCCTCCTCTGCCGCCTTGCGAATACGCGACGCATCATCCCGCGCCGCTTCTGTTTCCCTGCGCTGTCGCGCGCGCTCCCGGCCCCTGCCCAGGAGGTATGCCACAACCGCGGCAAGCACCGCCGCGCCGACCGCCAGGGACAAACCCAGCGGACTCATGTATTCTCTCCAAGACCGAACAGCGTCCGGTCACAAGATTCGACTTGGAAACCCGGGCGCGGGCATTCCGGGCCCGGCTTCCTGATTCAGCCAACTACATTAGACCAAGGCTCCAGGGGTGCGCAACCCGAGCGCTGACGGCGCGCTGACAGCCGGTTCGGCTACCTGATTTCCGGACCCCCCGCACGGTCGTCCGGAACGAAACGGTCGCGCGCGGGCATCTCGATCGCGGCAAGGGACTCGGCGTCGAGAACCGCATCGGCGGCGAGGAGCCCGTTCAAGTGCAGCACATACGCCACGACGGCGTACACATCGTCGTCGGACATGGTGCCGGGCGTCAGCTGCGGCATCGCCCTGCGGGTGTAGTCGAAAAACGTCGTCGCGTACGGCCAGAAGGCGCCGAAGGCCCGCCCCGGCGGCCACTGTTCCCATTCGCCCGCCGCCACGAGGCGGTCGTTCGGGCCCTCGGTGCCGGTTGGTCCGTGGCACTGCATGCATGACAGCTCGTAGACGCGCCGGCCTTCCCCGACCGAGCCGCTGCCGGGCGGGAGACCCTCGCCGTCGGGCTTGACGTCGATGTCCCACAGCGCGATGCGGTCCTCGGACGCATGGGCACCGAAGCCGAACTGCTCCGGGGCGCCCGCCGGCAGCGCGGCCACGGCTTCCCCGCCCGGGCCGGTCGCGTCCGATGCGCCCGGGGTTGCGGGAGCTTCGGGAGTACAGGCGGCAAGCACGGCGGTCAGCATTCCCACCACAGGGCGATTCATACCAGGTCTCCCAGGCCGAAGGTCACGCTTCCGTCCGACGCGACCTTCCACGCGCGCTGGTGGTTGTGGTGATACGACGTGCCTTCGCCGCGCGCGTCCCAGAGCTGTTGCACGGTCGGCTGGACGTAGCCGGTCTCGTCGGTCGCGCAGCTCAGGATCACCGTCTCGCGCCCGTCCCAGTTCCAGAGGTGCCGGAAGCGCACGGTCGACTTGGACAGGATCGGCGGCTGCAAGACCGCGTCCGCCCACGAGCGGCCGCCGTCTGTGCTGACCTCGACCCGGGTGATCCGCCCCCTTCCCGTCCACGCCAGCCCCTCGATCTCCCACCAGCCGCGATCCGGGAGGACATAGGGATACGATGGGAAGGTGATGATCGACTTCGCGTCCATCACGAAGCTGAACTGGCGCGCGGTGCCGTCCTTCAGGGGGTCGGTATAGCGGGAGGTCTCGTCGCGGGTCATGGTCGGGCGGTCGCTGACCTCGATCCGCCGCAGCCACTTGACCTGGGCGTTGCCCTCCCAGCCCGGGAGCAGCAGCCGCACGGGATACCCCTGTTCGGGCCGGATCGCCTCGCCGTTCTGACCGTAGGCGAGCATCGAGTCGTCCATCGCCTTGTCGAGGGGAACGCTCCGCGCCATCACGGCTGCGTCGCGGCCCTCGGCCAGGATCCAGCTCGCCCCGGGGCGCACTCCGACCTCGCGCAGGATCGTCGAGAGCATGACCCCGGTCCACTCGCTCGTACTGAGCAGCCCGTCGAGTTGCTGGGGCGAGATCGCGGTCGGCATGCGGTTGCGGTTGTACGCACCGCCTCCGTTGCCGGAACACTCGATGAAGCAGATGCGCGAGGCCTGCGGATAGCGGCGCAGGTCGGACATGCGAAAGACCATCGGGCGCTCCACCATTCCGTGAACGAGCAGTTCGTGCTCCTCGGCCACGATGTCGGGCACGCCCGCGTGGTGCCGCTCGAAGTGCAGATCGGAGGGCGTTATCGTGCCCTGCAGATCCTGGAGCGGCGTGCGCGACGAACTCGAAAGCGCCAGCGTGCGCACCAGCCGGCGCGGCTGTTCACCCGGCGCCCGCCGACCAACCTCCGACACGAAGCGCCCCGGCACCCTGGTGGGATCGACACTCTGGGCCGGCACTTCCTGCACCGTGGCCTTGACGGCGTCGAACCGTGTCATGACCAGTCCGCTCGCCGCCGTGCCGGAAGCCGCAGCGAGCCAGGCCCGGCGTGAGAACTGTCTTCGTGGTCCCGTTGCCATATGGTCGGTCCTTCCCGTCTCGTGTGGGTGTGCGGCTGACTCACGGCCCTGTCCGGCCGGATCGCTGGCTAGTCCAGTCCCTCCAACTCCGCCTCGATCCGCGCGGTCAGGGCCCGCAGGCGATCTTCTACCCTCGACTGCTGGCGGAGCAACTCGTCGGAGAGCGACAGTGCTGCCAGAATGGCCGCATTCTTGGCGGTCACGCCAGCCTGCTCGGAGACGGCGCTCATGCGCTCGTCGACCAGCGCGGCGCAGCGACGCGTGTATTCCTCGTCGGCGTCCGCGCGCAGGGTGTACCACTCCCCGGCGATCTCGACCCGAATCGACGTGCGTGGTGCTTCCTCACTCATCGCCGGTCCTCCAGAAAGCGGATGCTCGCGAGAATCTGGTCGATTCGCTCGCGTCCCCGGTCGATGCGGCCACGCAGGTCGTCGTTCTCGGCCTCCACTTTCTCCATGCGGAGCGAGAGCGTGGCCGGATCCTGGCGGCCCTCGGCGAAGTCACGCAGAAGCGCTTCGCTGCGCTCGGCCCGCTCCCGTGCCTCCTCCGCGGCCCCGCGAAGATCGCGCAACTCGCCGATCAGCCGGCGAATCGCCGACTCCAGCGGCGCGACGCCCGCGATCTCCGCGACGGCCGCGTCAGCTTCTCGGTTCGACACCGGTCGCCCCCTTCACCTTCTTGAGCACTCGCCGACAGGATCTGTCGACCTCCTTGTCGGTCAGGGTCCGTCCGCGAGCGCGAAAACGCAAGCGAATGGCCACCGAGCGGGCGCCGGGCGGAAGATCCTCGCCCTCGTACAGGTCGAAGATCTCGGCCTCCTCCAGCAGCCTCCCGCCCCCCGCGCGCGCGGCCTCGAGTACATCGCCCGCCCCTGTCCCCGCTGGCAGCAGGAAGGCCATGTCGCGCTGGGACGCGGGCTGATCCGGCAACTCCCGCGCCGTAACGGCGACCGCGGCGGCCGGCGACGACGGCAGCACCACTTCGGCGCCCACGACCGTTCCCGCCCACGGAGGCAGGTCCATCGCTCCGGCGCGGATCTCGCCCCCCCACCCCACAACCGCACCCGTTGCATCCACCAGCTGGTAGCAGCGTTCAGGCACGAGCAGCGGCGCACCGTCCAGCACCGGCCCGCGCCGCCCGCCGGCACATGCTTCCGCCGGCACCACGCTGCCGCCCGGGCAGGCCTCGCCCGCGATCAACTCCAAGACCCGCGCGATGTCGTGGACGTCGAAGCGGCCGCTGGCGCCCGACCACTGCAGGGGCGCGCGCCGTCCGTGCAGAACCACCGCCACGCGCGCCGACTCGCGTGGGATCGCGGCCACGTTTTCGCCAGGCGAAAAGGCCGTTCCGAGTTCGAAGAGCCGCACATCCCGCACGCCCCGGGCAAGGTTGCGCTCCAGATGAGTGAGCAGCCCCGGCAGCCGGTCGCGGCGAAGGTGACTCTCGTCGGCGGACATCGGGTTGAGGAGGGGGACGTCGCCATGGCGGGGGGGACCGAGAGCAGGGGTCTGCGCCTCGCTGATGCCGTCGCCGGCGAGCCGCACCCGCAGCCGGTCCTCGAGCTGGAACACCGGGTCGTCGGGAACGGTGCCCGGACGGAAGGCGGACAGTGCGGAGGGGAAGGTGTCGTAGCCGTAGGTGCGCGCCACCTCCTCGATCAGATCAACCTCGCGCAGCGTGTCGTAGCTCCGGTGTCCGGGTATCACGAAGTCCACCACGTCCGAGCCCGTTCGGGCCTCCCGGTAACCGAGCGGCGCGAGCAGCGCGACGAGCTCCGTGCTCGAAAACTCGACTCCAAGCAGATGGCGCACGCGCGAAGGGCGCAGCGACACCACCGGAGCCTCCCAGGGCGCCGGACAAGCGTCGATCACCTCCCCGTCGAGTTCGCCGCCCGCAGCGGCCAGCACGAGTTCGACGGCGCGCAGCACCGCCGTCTCCATCGTCGCCGGATCCACCCAGCGCTCGAAGCGGTAGCTCGCGTCGGTGGACATGCCCAGCGCACGACGGGTCGCCCTCACCTGCTTCGGTTCGAAGTGGGCACACTCCAGCAGGATGTCGGTCGACTCGCTCGAGACCTCGGAGTCCCGCCCCCCCATCACCCCCGCAATGGCGACCGGCCGGTCGGCGTCGCGGATCATCAGCATCTCGGGCGTGATCGGCCGGGCCTCTCCGTCGAGCGTGACCAGCGTCTCCCCCGGACGCGCCCGCCCCACGACGATCGTGGCGTCGGCCAGCCTGTCCAGGTCGAAGGCGTGCAGCGGCTGCCCCAGCTCCAGCATGACGTAGTTGGTCGCGTCCACGACGTTGTTGATCGACCGCGCCCCCGCCGCTCTCAGCCGGTTCGCCAGCCACCGGGGCGACGGGCCCACCGTCACGCCGCGGATCACCGCGCCCAGGTAGCGCGAGCAGAGCTCCGGATCCTCGATACGGATGCAAACTCCGGCGGAAGCGCTCTCGGAACCGCCCCGGGCGAACGAACCCTCCAGCCCGGCACCCGCGCCCGCACTCGCGGGAAACGCCGGCAGCACGATCCCCCCCTGTCCGACGGGGTGCAGTTCGCGCGCGATCCCCACATGCGATAGCAGGTCGCCGCGATTGGGCGTGACCTCGACATCGAGGCGGTGGTCGTCCAGCTCCGCCGCCGTCGCAAAGGGCGCTCCGGCCTCGTAGGCGCCCTCCAGCAGCATGATCCCCGCCTGATCGTCGCCGAGTTCCAGCTCCCGCTCCGAGCACAGCATCCCCTGGCTGAAGTGCCCGCGGATCTTGCGCTTCCCGATCCTGAACCCACCGGGGAGCCGCGCTCCCACCGGCGCGAAGGGATAGAAGGAACCGGAGCGGACATCCGGAGCCCCGCACACGACCGGAACCTCGCCGTCGGGGCCCAGCACGCGGCAGAGGGTGAGACGGTCGGCGTTCGGATGAGGCCTCGCATCGAGCACCTGGCCCACGACGATGTCCCGCAACCCCGCGGCGAGATCCTCGACCTCCTCCACCGGGGCGCCCCTGAGCGCCAGCCGCGCCATCGCTTCCTCGACCGTGAGCCCGATCCCGGGCGCCACATCGCACAGCCAGCGGTACGAGACCTTCACGTGAACTGCCCCAGGAAACGCATGTCGTTCTCGTAGAAGAGCCTGAGGTCCCTCACCCCGTGCCGCAGCATCGCCACCCGGGCCGGCCCCATCCCGAACGCCCATCCGGTGTAGCGCTCCGAATCGTACCCCACGTTGTCGAGCACCGCCGGGTCGACCATGCCCGCGCCCATGATCTCGATCCAGTCGGTCTCTTCCTCCCTGCCGTCCTCGCGCACGATCACCCGCTTCACGTCCACCTCCGCCGACGGCTCCGTGAACGGGAAGAACGACGGGCGAAAGCGCACCTGCGTTCCCGGCCCCCAGAACCGCCGCGCGAACTCGGCGAGCGTCGCCTTGAAGTCGACGAAGGTCACGCCCTCGTCCACGACAAGCCCCTCGATCTGCGCGAAGGCGGGCGTGTGGGTCGCGTCGTAGGTGTCGCGCCGGTAGACCATGCCCGGCGCCATGATCCGGATCGGCGGAGGATACCGCTCCATGGTGCGGATCTGCACCGGCGACGTGTGGCTCCTGAGCAACAACCCCGGCGCCAGGTACAGGGTGTCCTGCTCATCGGCGGCCGGGTGGTCGAGCGGCGTGTTGAGCGCCACGAAGTTGTACCACTCGGTGTCGACCTCGGGGCCGCGGGCGCGCGCGAAGCCCAGACTCTCGAAGATCCTCCAGATGTCGTCGATCACCTGGCTCACGGGGTGAATGCTCCCGCGCCACTTGCGGCGGGGCGGCAGAGTGAGATCGAGCGCCCGTTCAGTCTCCGGCCGCGCCGCCGTGACCTCGCCCAACCGGTCCTGCAGCGCCTCGGCCAGCAGCTTCTTGGCCCGGTTCGCGGCCGCCCCGACGCTCGGCCGCTCCTGCGGGCTCAGCGATCCCAGACGGCGCAGCACCCCCGAGACCAGCCCGTCCTTCCGCCCCAGATAGCGGACCCGGAGCCGCTCGAGCTCCCCGGCGTCGCGCGCCTTGGCAAACGCGTCGAGCGCCTCCTCCCGTAGCCTGCGGAGCTCGTCGATCAAGATCCGTGCAACGGTTGGCGGGAGCCTGCGGGGGTCAGTTGCTCAGCGCGGACTTCGCGCGCTCGGCGAGCGAAGCGAAGGTGTCCGGGCTGCGGATCGCCAGATCGGCGAGCGCCTTGCGGTCGAGTTCGATGCCCGCGCGCTGCAGGCCGTTCATGAAGCGGGAATAGGAAATGTCGTTCTGGCGGGCCGCGGCGTTGATCCTGGTGATCCAGAGCCGGCGGAAGTTCCGCTTCTTCTTCTTGCGGTCCCGGTACGCGTGCTCCCATCCCTTTTCCACCGCGTCCTTGGCGGTCCGGTACAGGTTCTTGCGGCCCCCGAAGTACCCTTTGGCCGCACGCAGGATCTTCTTCTTGCGCTTCTTGCGCGCAACCGAACGCGTGGAACGCGCCATCCATGGTCTCCTTTGCGATTCTGTCTGCTTGCGGTTCCCGGCGCTATGTGCCCGGCAACATCCGGCGCACACGTTTCACGTCGGCGTCCGCCGCCACCGTGCCCGTGCCCAGCCGCCGCTTCCGCTTGCGGTTTTTCTTGGTCAGGATATGGGACTTGTAGGCCCGCCTCCTCGCGAGCTTGCCCGACCCGGTCTTGCGGAACCGCTTCGCGGCTCCCCTGTTCGATTTCATCTTCGGCATCGGATTCTCCAAAATCCTCTCTGGCCTAGTTCTTGAGCGGACTCAGGATCATGGTCATCTGGTTCCGCTCGAAGTTGGGATACTGTTCGACCTTCGCGTGTTCGCTGAGGTCCCTGGTAGCGCGCAGCAGCACCTCCCGTCCGAGTTCGGGGTGCGTCACCTGACGGCCCCGGAACATCATCGTGAGCTTGACCTTGTTGCCCTCCGACAGGAAGCGCCGCGCGTGGCGCAACTTGAAATCGTAGTCGTGATCCTCGATTCCCGGAC
Source organism: Gemmatimonadota bacterium (assembly GCA_009838975.1). Taxonomy (GTDB): domain Bacteria; phylum Gemmatimonadota; class Gemmatimonadetes; order Longimicrobiales; family Gaopeijiaceae; genus Bin94. Next base: position 17,030 of record VXQO01000053.1, read on the forward strand.
GGAACTTGACCTCCTTGAGCTGCACGGTATGCTGCTTCTTGCGGGCTTCCCGCGCTGCGCGCGCCGCCTTGTACTTGTACTTGCCGTAGTCCATCAGGCGGACCACCGGCGGTCTGGAATCCGGCGCGACTTCCACGAGATCGAGGCCCCGCTGGGCGGCCCGGGCACGCGCGTCGTCCAACGACACGATCCCGATCTGCCCGCCCTTCTCGTCGATCAGTCGAATCGGGCTGATTCGGATCTGTTCGTTCACCCGGACGCGTTTTTCTGCGATCTTGGCACTCTCCCTGGTTTCGGGACGGCTGCGGCGGTCCCCGGTTTTTTCGCCTGCTTCCCTTTCCGCGCCCCCGCCGACCTGTACAAAAGCCCGGAGTATCCGGGCCGTTCGACCTGCCGGCCGGGTGAATCACCCGCCGCCGACCTGAAGACCCGGAAGCTCGTCAGCTACGAGGGTGAGAGGCGGTCAGTCCTCTTCTTCCTGATTTTTCGTTTGGCCGATGAATAAACGCCAGCCGAGGGGGCACAGACCTTTATTATCGACAATTCGTGGGTCGAGTGTCAAGGAAGCGGGTCGAGTGTCAAGGGGCCGCAATCGGTTCAAGGGCCCTGGCCGCGGCCTCGTCCTTCAGACGCCGCACGAAGTCCGCCCGATCCATCGTCACCTGCTTCCTGCCCGCGCCCCGCATCCGCACCGAAACCGTTCCGGCCTCCGCCTCGCGCTGGCCCACGATCCCCATGTAGGGAATCTTCTGCATCTCGGCGGCGCGGATCCGGTATCCCAGCGTGTCCCGGTCGTCCAGTTCCGCGCGCAGCCCCGCGGCCCCGAGTGCCCCGGCCAGCTCGGCCGCCGACCCGGTCCACTGCTCCGACACCGGCAGGATCCGCACCTGCTCCGGCGCGAGCCAAAGCGGGAACGCGCCCCCGTAGTGCTCGATCAGCCCCCCGATGAATCGCTCCATCGACCCGAGCAGCGTACGGTGGATCACCACGGCCTGGTGGCGATGGTTGTCGGCGCCGACGTATTCGAGCCCGAAGCGCTCGGGCATCAGGAAGTCGAGCTGGAAGGTGCCCCCCTGCCACTCGCGTCCCAGGGCGTCGGTGACCAGGATATCGACCTTGGGGCCGTAGAAGGCGCCGCCTCCCTCGTCGAGCTCGAAGTCGAGCCCGCGGTCGCGCAGCACGCCGGCCAACCGGTCGGAGGCGGCGTCATAGACCGCCGGGTCGCCGATCGCCTTCTCGGGACGGGTGGAGAGCGCCGTCCGGTACTCGTAGCCGAACACCTTCAGAAGGTAGTCGCCCAGGTCCAGGAGGCGGTCGTACTCCTCCTCGATCTGATCCTCGCGGATGAAGATGTGCGCGTCGTCCTGGGTGAACGAGCGGACCCGCAACATCCCGTGCAACGCGCCGGAGCGCTCGTAGCGGTAGCAGGTTCCCAGTTCCGCGAAGCGTATCGGCAGGTCCCGGTAGGACCGCACGTGAGAGCGGTAGATCATGAAGTGGTGGGGACAGTTCATCGGCTTCATGCGGAACCGGTCCCCATCGTCGTCCATCGCCGGGAACATGTCGTCGGCGAAGACGTCGAGGTGCCCCGAGATGCGGTACAATTCCTCGCTCGCGACGTGCGGCGTGTAGACGATCTCGTAGCCGTGCTCGACCAGCGTGTCGCGCAGGAAGTCCTCGACGATGCGCCGCACGCGGCCGCCGTTGGGATGCCAGAGCACCAGACCGGGACCCACCTCCTCCTGGATCGAGAAGAGGTCGAGGCGCTTGCCGAGCACGCGGTGGTCGCGCTTCTTCGCCTCTTCCAGCCGGTGGAGGTGCTTTCGCATATCCTTCCGTTGGAAGAAGGCGGTGCCGTAGATGCGCTGCAGCATCTGCCGGCGCTCGTCGCCGCGCCAGTAGGCGCCCGCCGCGCTCAGGAGCTTGAAATGCCTGAGCCGGCCCGTGCTGGGGATGTGGGGCCCGCGGCAAAGGTCCAGGAAGGGCCCGTCGCGGTAGACCGTGATCACCTCGCCGTTGTCGAACTCGTCGAGCCGTTCGAGCTTGAGGTGGTCGTCGGAGAAGAGCTCGCGGGCCTCCTCCCGGCTCACAATGCGCCGCTCGAAGGGGTGGTCGGCCTCGACGACCGCCTCCATGCGCTCCTCGATCGCCTCGATCTGGTCCGGGGTGAAGGGCTCGGGGACGTCGAAGTCGTAGTAGAAGCCGTCGTCGATCGCGGGACCGAAGCCGATGCCGGCGCCGGGCACGAGTTCGCGCACCGCGGTGGCCAGGACGTGCGCGGCCGAGTGGCGCAGCACGCGGAGCGCCTCGGGATCGCGGTCGGTCAGCAGGCGGACCGACGCGCCGTCGGCAAGCGGCCGGTTCAGGTCGACGATCTCGCCGTCGACGACCGCGGCCAGCGCCGCCCGCGCGAGGCCCGGGCCGATCGCGGCGGCCACGTCGGCGGCGCTCGATCCGGAAGGCAGGGTGAGGGCGCGGCCGTCGGGCAGACGGATGGTGATGTCGGGTGTGTTCATGCCGGTAAAGCTAACCCGGTCCGGCGCCCCGTCCCTACCTCCCCGGCGGCCAGGGCGTGCCGGTGACCCGCTGCATGGCCGACTCCCCGCGCGATGGCCGGAACGCCTGTCGGGCAGCCATGTCGTAGCGGTCGCCGGGCGCCAGGAAGTAGAAGAGTCCGCCGCTGTCCAGCGTCGCGTTCGCGTCGTAGATGACGGCGTAGCTCTGCCCCACCACCTCGAAGCGATCGCCCTGCACCACGATCGCCGTGTTCTCGTCGATCCCGATCCCCAGGAGCTCGGGCTTCGCGCGGATCACCTCGATGAGGTCGAACTGCCGGTTCCGCATGAGCAGGTGCTGATCGATGCCGACGCCCTTCAGGAACCCCAGCCCCTCTTCGTGGTCGCCCATCATGATCGTGTTGGTGCGCGTGTCCCCCCGGACCAGGTAGGACCCCTGGATCGAAGCGCCCGCCGACGACCCGCCGATCACGCCGCCGCGGTCGAGCACATCCCAGAGCGCGTCGTGCACCTTCGTGCCGAGGTAGGAGTCCGCAAGCCGCCACTGCCGCCCCCCGGTGAACCACACGCCGCGGGCGTCGAGCAGCGGTTCGACGAATGCGTCGGTGTCGGCCTCGGCCGGGTCGTAGGTGTGCAGGATCGTGATGTCGGTCGCCCCCGCAGCCTCGAACGGACGCCGCCCCCGGAAGTACTGATCGTAGGAGTCGCCACCGCCGGCCGTTGGGATGACCACGATCGGCGCCGACGGCCCGCCGGCCAGCTCGACGAAGCGCGCGAACACAGCCGGATCCGACAGCGCGCCGCCGGCGACGATCAGGCTGCCGTTCGCGGGACCGACTTGCTGGGCCGAGGCGAAGGGAACCGCCACGACGGACAGGACGAGCAAGGCGGAGAGTGAGAGGAGGAGTGAAGGGCGACGGTGTCTGGTGCTGTTCACGGTTCGTATCCTCGCGAAGCGGTTAATGCGGTCGGCGGAGTGAAGCCGAAGTTGGGGGCGCGGACAGCGTGTCGCCAGTGGCGCCGCTCGTCTGCCCGGCTGGCCTTCGCCGCACGGACGGGGCATCTTGGGGTCTCTCGATTGCAGCCGGGTGCTGCCCCGCAGAGCGCACCAGCCAGGAGATGTCGCCATGATGCCCAGGAGCTTGCCCGCGCCGGCCTTCTCAGGCTGCCGCAGGCTCACCGTGGCCGCCATCCCGGTCGCGTTCGGCCTTCTCGCCTGCGCCGGGGAGCAGGCACCCTCCGGTCCACCCACCACCGGCCCCGAGCTTCTCGATGCGGCGATCCGGTACCACGACCCCGACGATCGATGGCCCCGCCTTCGCCACACGCTCGTGATCGACCAGTCCAGGCCCGACGGAAGCGAACGCCGTGCGGCGATATTCGTCGACGCCGCCTCCAGCGACTACCGCTACGAGGAGGACACGGCGGACGGGCACCTGGTCAAGGGGACCGACGGAGACGAGTGCTTCTCCAGCGTCGATGGCGCAGCGCCCACTGAGGACCAGGCGGCCAGGCTGCGGCTGGACTGCGCGAACGTGCGGCGTATGCGGAACTACTACCTGTACCTCTGGGGCCTGCCGATGAAGCTGCGTGATCCGGGGACCAACATAGACCCGGCCATCGGCGACGCCGAGTTCGACGGCATGGCGACGAAGACGCTGAGGGTCACCTACGACCCCGGCGTGGGCAGCGACACCTGGTACTTCCACTTCGACCCCGGCACCTATCGGATGGTGGGCTACCGGTTCTACCACGACGAGGCCGCCGGGGACGGCGAGTACATCCTGCTCGACGGCGAGCGCGAGGTCACGGGGATGCGGATTCCCGTGGAGCGGCGCTGGTTCACCAACGCCGGGGACCGGTACCTGGGAACCGACGTGCTGGTGGACGACTATCCGGGGGCACAACCGGGCGCGTGAGGCGCTTGACCCATCCCGGCACCGAGTCCGTGCGGCCAGCACACCCGATCCGGCGGACGCGGCGTGTGTGGGCCGTCGTAGCGGCGGTCTGTGTCCCGGCCTGCGGCGATTCCGGCCCCGGGGGCATGAGCGCGGACGATCAAGTACAACCCGAATCGCTCGGCCCGCCCGACGCCGTCTTTCCCGATGACTTCGGCTATGTGCATACCGCGGTCGAGCTTCCGGGCGGTCATGTCCTTGTGGCCGACCCGCTCGGCAAGGCGCTCTACCGCGTCGATATGGAAGACGGTACGCGCGCCGTCATCGGGAGCCTGGGCCAGGGGCCGGGCGAATACCTGCAACCCGACGCGGTCTGGCCTTTCCGGGGCGACTCCATTCTCCTCGTGGACCTGGGCAATGCACGGCTGGTGCGCATCGGGCCGGATCTCGTGTTCGGCGGGAGTCGCCCGATCGCGACATTCGCCGGGGACGATGCACCGGTCATGGTGCTTCCCGACGCCGTCGATGGGGAGGGCAACGCCTTTGTATCCGTGTTGGGAGGCTATCCGCCACCGGACAGCGGCGCGATTCTGCGGGTGGGTCTGACTACCGCGACGGTGGACACGGTAGCCAGATACAAGCTGCGCGAGTACGAGATCACCGAGACCGACGACGGCACCTACGTCATTCCGATTCGACTGTCGCCCCAGGACGCATGGGGCGTGGCCCCCGACGGATCGGTCGTCATTGCCCGTGCCGGACACTATGGCGTGAACTGGTTCGGGCCGAACGGTGCCGTGACCCGGGGCGACACCATTTCGTATGCACCAGTGCCCGTTACCAGGGCGGATATGGCGGAGGACCTGCGGGCCGCGCAACGGCACGGCGGGGTTTCCATCGATTCCGGACTGAACGAAGACGGCACCAGAACCACCAGGTTCTCGCGCGGCGGATTCGGGCCACCCGACGAAGAGGTCGACTTCGACGACTACACGTGGCACGACGTCAAGCCGGCCTTTCACAACGCGGTGGTGCGCGTGGACCCGCTCGGTCGGGCCTGGGTTCGCCGGCACCTGCCCGCAGACAGCGGAACCCGTTACGACGTGTTCAGCCGCGGGGGGCAACTGGTCAAGGCGCTGACCCTTGAAGGCGACCGGATCGTGACCGGCTTCGGCCCTTCGCACGTGTACATTGTCGCCTTCAACGAAGTGGACCTGGCGCATCTGGAGCGGTACGAGCTGCCGTAGCGGATAGCGGCATTCTCTCTCGCCTATGCCAAAGGGGCCCGGACGCTGCCGCGCCCGGACCCCTTCTCTTCACGCTGCCGGCTTACCTCACCGACCTTGATGTAAGGCCAACATTACATATTGTCGTGTTGTCCTTACACTTGCACGGGTTTGGCTAGTACATCCCGCCCATGTCGCCGCCGCCCGGCGGTCCGGCCGGCTTCTCCTCCTCGGGGCGCTCCACGACGACCGCCTCGGTGGTGAGGAGCAGGCTGGCGATCGACGCGGCGTTCTGCAGCGCGCTGCGCACGACCTTGGTGGGGTCGATCACGCCGGCCTTCACGAGATTCTCGTAGGTGTCGGTCTGCGCGTTGTAGCCGAAGCCGCCCTCGCCCTCGCGCACATTCGCCACCACGATCGACGCCTCGGCGCCCGCGTTGGCCGCGATCTGACGGATGGGCGCCTCCAGCGCACGCCGCAGGATGTTCGCGCCCACCTGCTCGTCCTCGCGGTCGAAGCTCAGGGCGTCCAGTGCGGACTGGGCGCGCAGCAGCGCCACGCCGCCACCCGGAACGATGCCCTCTTCCACCGCGGCGCGGGTGGCGTGCAGGGCGTCCTCGACCAGCGCCTTCTTCTCCTTCATCTCGGTCTCGGTGGCCGCGCCGACATCGATCACCGCCACGCCACCGGCCAGCTTGGCCAGCCGCTCCTGGAGCTTCTCGCGGTCGTAGTCCGAGGTGGACTTGTCGATCGCCACCTTGATCTCCTCGATGCGCCCGTGGATCTTGTCCTCCGCGCCGGCGCCGTCGATGATCGTTGTGTTGTCCTTGTCGATGACGACCCGCTTCGCGCTCCCGAGGTCGCTCAGCACCGCGTTCTCGAGCTTGAAGCCGACCTCTTCCGAGATCACCTGGCCGCCGGTCAGGACCGAGATGTCCTGCAGCATGGCCTTGCGCCGGTCACCGAATCCCGGAGCCTTGACCGCTGCAACCTTGAGGGTGCCGCGCAGCTTGTTGACCACCAGCGTCGCCAGCGCCTCGCCCTCGACGTCCTCGGCGATGATGAGGAGCGGCTTGCCCATCTGCGCGACCTTCTCGAGGATCGGCAGAAGGTCCTTCATCGAAGACACCTTCTTGTCGTGGATGAGGATCATCGGCTCCTCGAGCTCGGCCTCCATCCGCTCCGGATCGGTGACGAAGTAGGGGGACAGGTAGCCGCGGTCGAACTGCATGCCCTCGACCGTGTCCAGTTCGGTCTCGAGGCCGCGGGCCTCTTCGACGGTGATGACGCCGTCCTTGCCGACCTTCTCCATCGCCTCGGCGATCAGCTCGCCGATCTCCATGTTGTTGTTCGCCGAGATCGCGCCGACCTGCGCGATCTCACGCTTGCCCTTGGTCTCGGTGGACGTGGCGCGCAGGGAGTCGACGACCACCTCGACGCCCTTGTCGATGCCTCGGCGGATGCCCATCGGGTTCGTCCCCGCGGTCACGTTCTTGAGGCCCTCGCCGAAGATCGCGTGGGCGAGCACGGTGGCGGTGGTGGTGCCGTCGCCGGCGACGTCGGACGTCTTGGTGGCCACCTCCTTGACCATCTGGGCACCCATGTTCTCGACCGGGTCCTCCAGTTCGATCTCCTTGGCGACGGTCACGCCGTCCTTGGTGACCGTCGGCGACCCGAACTTGCGATCGAGGACCACATTGCGGCCCTTGGGTCCAAGGGTGACCATCACCGCGCGCGTGAGCTGGTCCACGCCGGCCTTCAGCCGTGAACGCGCCTCGATGTCGAAATCCAGTTCCTTCGCTGCCATTTCGTTTTCTCCTGGTATGTTCCCGGGCGGCCCCTGGGAGGGCGCCGCCGGATGAGTGTGCTAGTTGACCCTGGCGAGAATGTCGGATTCGCGAAGGATCAGGAAATCCTCCCCGTCGATCTTGACCTCGGTGCCGCTGTACTTGCCGTACAGCACGCGGTCGCCCGCCTTCACCTCCATGGGTATCCGGTCTCCGTCCTCATCGAGCTTGCCGGGTCCCACGGCGACGACCTCGCCCTCCTGGGGCTTTTCCTTGGCGGTGTCGGGGATGTAGAGGCCGCCCCGCATCTGCTCGGCCTCTTCCAGGGCCCTCAGCACCACGCGATCCGCCAGGGGCTGGATCCTTTCTGCAGCTGACATGCGCTACTCCTTGGAAAATGGGTGTTGATTGGGGTCTCTTTGCGGGCAGGGGATCGAGACCCGTGCCCACGGCATTAGCACTCGTACTCGTCGAGTGCTAATAAGTCAGCGAAGGAGTCTCGCAGGAGCAGGCCGGAGTGTCAAGCCGGAACGTCGGATCGCTCAGCCAGCCCCGGCGAGGTGCGCTCCGGCGATCCCGAGACCTTGCAGCGTGAGGTATGGCTCCACCCGTTCCACCGACGCCGCGTGCGGTCCGATCACGGGGGCGAAGCCGCCCGTAGCGACCACCAGGAGGTTCTCGGGCCTCCAGCTCGCCCGGATCCGTGCCACGATGCCGTCGACCGCGTCAACGGCTGAGTAGAAGACGCCACTCTGAATGCACGTCTCCGTCCGGCGTCCGATCACAGCCTCTGGGGGCACGAGGTCGACCCGGGGCAGCTTGGCGGTGCTGCGGGCGAGCCAGTCCAGGCCGGCGCTGAGGCCGGGAGCGATCACTCCCCCGCGGAACACGCCCTCCGCCGTAATGCAGTCGAAGGTGGTGGCCGTGCCCAGGTCCACCGCGACGGTGTCGCGCCCGAAGCGGGTCTTGGCGGCCAGGGTGTTCACGATACGGTCGGCGCCAACGGTGAGCGGCTCCTCCACGTCCAGCTCGATCGGCAGTTCGGAAGTCGCGTTCACCTCGAAGACGGCGCCGTCCACGACCGACGCCATCGCGTCTGCGACCGTGCGCGTGACCGAGGGCACCACGGAGCCGATGACGCCTCTGCGAATCGTGGACCCCGGCACAGGCTGCATGGCAAGCAGCGCGTTGAGGAGGACCCTGTACTCGGCGGGCGTGCGCGGCGCGCGCGTGCTGACCCTCCAGGTCTCCATGACCTCGTCTCCGGAAAGGTCCAGGAGGCCGAACACGGTCTCGGTGTTCCCCACGTCGGCGACCAGTTGACAATCCATGGTTCAGCTCCGGAATGCGGCGGACCCGGCGATCACATGCAGCCGGACCCCGTTGTCGTCTCGTATTACCAGGGCCCCGTCGGCGAGGACGGCTCCGCCCGTTGCGGAGAGCGCCTCGACCTTGCGGGGGGGTCGGGAAGAATGGCGTACGACACCGCTCACGGACAACCGCCGTCCCCGCACGGCCGAGCGGGCATCGAGTTCCTCCAGGTCGTCGGCGGGGATCTCCGGTGCGGACGCGCGCCACACCGCCGCGAGTTCGTCGGCGAGGCGTTGGAGGACGAAGGCTCTCCGCGCCGGGCGGCCGGTGTGGAGCAACAGCGAGGTCGCTGGCGGAACGAGTCCCGCCGGAAGCTCCTCCGGCGGCTGATTCAGGTTGATGCCGATGCCGACCAGGACGGCACCGCGTACATGCTCGCACAGAATGCCGCCCACCTTGCGGCCCGCGAGCATGACGTCGTTGGGCCACTTGACCTCCGTCCTGATCCCGGGGGCGGTCGCGTCGAGGGCCCGGGCGACCGCGAGCCCCGTGCGCAACGGCAGCGTGGACACGGCGTTGCCGGATCCGGGGCGGGCCATGGTGAACCAGAGTCCCCGCGCGGTATCGGAGGCCCACTTCCTCCCCTGCCGCCCCCTGCCTGCAAGCTGACGGTCGGCCAACACGATGGCGGGGAGAGGCCGCCCTTCCTTCACCAACTCCCTTGCGCGGTCGCTCGTCGAGCTGATGCGCGCGTGGAACTCGGCCGTCGCCACCCCCAGCCGCTCGGCCCAGGCGCGGGTGGAGCGGCCCTGCCAGCTGCCCAGAGGGGGCTTCACCGGATCGTGAACCACAGAAAGAGGACGCCCACGACCCAGAGGTAGGGGGCGAATACATGGAAGGAACGGTTGGCGAGCATGGCCTGGAAGATTCGGATCGCCGCCACACCGGTGACGCATGCGGCCGCGGCCGACAGGAGGAGAGCGGGTGGCGCAACGCCGCCGGAGGAGATGGCGTCGGGGAGCCTGAGGAGCGCGGCGCCACCGACCGCCGGGAGCGACAGGAGGAAGGAGAACGCGGCGGCTTCCGACGGACTCACCCCGCGCCAGAGGGCCGCGACGACGGTGCTGCCCGAACGTGAGATGCCGGGCACTATCGCCGCGGCCTGGGCGAGCCCCATGACCAGCGCGGAAGAAGCGCCGATTTCGCCCGCGGGTCTCCGGACCAGCGCGCGCTTCGCGGTCCAGACCACGCAACCGGTGACGATCAGGGCCACGGCGGTGACGGCGGGGCGGTCGAAGAGCGACTCGAGGAAGTCGCCGAATCCGAGGCCGGCGATGGCCGCCGGGACCGACGCGAGAACCAGCAATCCCGCTTGGGCGAGTTGCTCGTGGTCACCGCGGACGGCGCCCGCCACCAGCGCCCCGAGCCTGGAGCGGTAGACGATTGCGACGGAAAGGAGCGTCGCCGCGTGAAGGGCGACCTCGAGGCCCGCGCCGGGGACCTGGACACCGAGGAGCGCCTGACCCATGACGAGGTGTCCGGAGCTCGAGACGGGCAGGAACTCCGTCGCCCCCTGGACGAAGCCGAGAAGGAGCGCCTCGTACCAGGTCACCGCAGCAGGAAGCGGTAGAAGTCCTCGTACCCGGGGAGCACCGTTGCGGTGGCGAACCGATCGAGCGCCGCCGCTCTCCCGGCCTCGCTGAAGCGTCTCCAGACCGAAGGGTCCCCCAGCAGGAAGGTGCCCGCCTCGGCGGCTTCGTCCACGGCGCCGACCGGCACGAGGAGGCCGTTCTCGCCGTGGGAGATCACCTCGGGCAAGCCTCCCGCCCGGTACCCGACGACGGGCACGCCGCAGGAGATGGCCTCCAGCGCGGCCAACCCGAACGACTCGCTGTCGCTGGTCAGCAGGAAGAGGTCGGCCAGACCGAGGAGTTCCTCGACCGAGGCGTGCTTGCCGAGAAAGACCACGTCGCGCTCCAGCTCCAGCTCCCCGACGCGCTGGGCCGCGCGGGGGCGGTCGGGTCCGTCGCCTACCATCACCAGGCGGGCCGGGATCGTTTGTCTGATCCGCGCGAACACCTCGATCACGTCCTGAACCCGCTTCACGGGGCGGAAGTTCGAAATGTGCATGACGATCTTCTCTCCCGCGGGCGCGAAGATCCCGCGGTGCCGCGGGTCGGAGGCGGGACGGAAGACGTCCGTGTTGACGAAGTTGGGAATGACGCGCACCCGGTCCGCCGGCACGTCGAAATCGCGCACCGTCACGTCCTTCAGGAACTCGGAGACGGCGGTGATGCCCTGTGACCGGAGGATCGAGAAGCGCGTGATGGGCTTGAACGATGGCTGCGTGCCGACCAGGGTCACGTCGGTGCCATGCAGCGTGGTGACCAGCGGCGGGGCCGCCTCGCCGTTCAGCATCTCGCCGGCGATCCAGGCGGACGTCGCATGCGGGATGGCGTAGTGCACGTGCACAATGTCGAGCCCCTCGCGCAGTGTGGTGTCGTGGATGGTGGCTGCGAGCGCGAGGGTGTAGTGGTTGTGCTCGAAGAGCGGGTAGCGTTCGATCTCGACCTCGTGGAAGTACACCCGCTCGTGAAAGCCGGACAGGCGAAACGGCTGTGCGTAGGAGATGAAGTGCACCTCGTGCCCCCGCGCCGCGAGCCCGATTCCGAGCTCCGTCGCGACGGCGCCCGAACCGCCGTATGTCGGGTAGCAGGTGATCCCGATCTTCATGTCGCCCCTCGGGCCAGGCAGGATCGCCATGCTCCCACCACGGCCACGCACTGTGCTTCCAGCGGCGCCGTGCCATCGACCCTCACGGTCCCGGGCCCCAGCTGGTGACGGAACCAGGTTCGCTGTCTGCGGGCGTACTGCCGGGTGGCCACCCTGGTTCGCTCCATCGCCTCTTCCAGGCTGATCTCACCCCCCAGGTGGTCCGCCATCTCACGGTATCCCACGCCGTCCAGCCCCGGATCGGCTCGGTTGTGGCCGGCTGCCAGGAGGCCGTCCACTTCCTCGACGAAGCCTTCCTCCATCATGGCGCGCACGCGCTCACCGATCCGTGCGTCGAGGACGTCGGGCGGCACCTCGAGCAGGCACGTCAGGGCACTGAGGGGAGCGGCCTCGGCCGGCCGGCGGCGGTGCCACGCGGACAGGGGCCGACCGGTTAGAAGAGCGACCGAGATCGTGCGAACCATGCGCTGCCTGCCTCCTTGTGCCGCGACCCGGGCCCGGGCGGGATCGAGAAGTCGGACCCAGCGTTCGAGCTCGGATCCCGGCAGATTGCCCAGGAAGTCCTCCAGGATTGTGCGGCGCCCGGAATCGAGCGCCGGCTCCCGGAAGATCGGGTCGGTCAGGACTTTGAGAAAGAAGCCGGTACCCCCGACGAGCAGCGCGACCCTGCCCCGTCCCCTGATTTCCCGGATCCAGCGGCGCGCGTCCCGGCCGAATTGGCCGGCGCTGTACCGTTCCCCGGGGTCCCGTATGTCGAGGCCATGGTGCGGGACCACCGCCCGCTCATCCGGACTCGCCTTGGCCGTCCCGACATCCATGCCACGGTAGATCTGCCGCGAGTCCATCGAGATGATCTCGCCGCCGATCTGCGTGGCCACGCGGAGTGAGAGCGCCGTCTTCCCGGCGCCGGTGGGCCCCACGATGGCCAGGAAGTCGGGCCCCGCCGACTTACGTGCGCCCGAAGCTCCGCCGCAGCTCATCGAGTCTGAGGTTCACGGTCGTGGGCCGGCCGTGGATGTCGTGATAGGGCAGCTCCGTCGCGAAGAGCTGGTCGAACAGTTCCTGCATCTCCTCGTCGGACAGCTTCTGCCCCGCCTTGATCGCGGCCTTGCAGGCGAAGCTCATCGCCACCCGCTCGTTCTGGTTTCGCGCGCCCTTCATCAGTTCCGAGCCGTGGACGAGTTCGTCGATCATCTCGCGCATGCACCTTTCGGCGTCGAAGTAGGCGTGCGGACTTGGCACGGCCTGGACCAGAAGCGCGCCGTCGCCGAAGCGCTCGAACTCGAAGCCCAGCCGCGTCAACGGCGCACGCACCGATTCGACTACATCCATTTCCGGCCCGGAAAGGCGGATCGTGAAGGGAAAGAGCAGCCGCTGTCCCTCCCCGTCCCTGCGTTCGAAGCCGGCGATGATCCGCTCGTAGAGGACTCGTTCGTGCGCCGCGTGCTGGTCCACGATGATCACGCCGTCCCGTGTTTCGGCCAGGATGAAGCTGTTGTGGACCTGCAGGAGCGCCGGGCGGGGTGCGCGCTGTGCCGACGCCTCGTCCTCGGCGCCTTCAACGCCGCCCGCGGCACCGCGGAACAGCTGCATCTGCCCGCGATCGCCGTCGCCCGATTCGGCCGCGCCGTCCGTGCGGTCGGTCCGGCCCGCACCGGGCACGGGCCCGCGCCCGCGGGTGCCGGTACCCTCCCGGACCATCTCTGGGCCGGCGTCCCACCTGGCCGCCGATTCGATCCCCTCAAGCGTCTCGCGCACCGCCGCTTCGACGAAGCCCTCGACCTGGCGGCGGTTCCGGAACCTTACCTCGGCCTTGCCCGGATGGACGTTTACGTCGACCTCGACCCGGGGCATTCCCAGGAAGAGAAAGAGCCAGGGACGGGTGCCCTCCGGCACCGTGGTGCGGTAGCCGCGATCGGCGGCCGCGACGAGGCGCCCGTCGCGGAAGGGGCGCCCGTTCACGTACAGGTGGCTGCGCCGAAACCCGGGCCGGGCGAGGTCGGGCCGCTGGATCACGCCCGCCAGGCGCAGATCGCCCTGCCCTGTGGAGAGGTCGATCAGGCCAGCCTTTTCGGCGTCCTTCCAGATGGCCTCGACGCGCGATCGCAACCCCCGATCCGCCGGCAGGTCGAGCACCGTGCGACCCCCGGACTCGAACACGAAGCGCGTGCCCTGGTGGGCCAATGCCAGAGAGTGGATCACGTCGCTCACCGCCCTCGTCTCGGCAGGGACACTGGCCAGGAACCTCGCCCTCACCGGCGTGCTGAGGAAGAGATTGGCGACATCGACGGTCGTTCCGCGGCGGCGGGCCACGTCCTCGACCCCCTGCATGCGTCCGGCCAGCACCCGGAGCCGCGTTCCGACCTCCTCGCCCTCGATGGCCGTCTCGATCGTCAGGCGGGATACGGCCGCGATCGACGGGAGCGCTTCGCCCCGGAAACCCAGCGTGTGAATCTCCCGCAGTTCCTCCGCGCGGCGGATCTTGCTGGTGGCGTGGCGGTCCAGACAGACCAGGGCATCCTCCCGCGTCATCCCGCACCCGTCGTCCGATACGCGGATGCGTCCCTTGCCGCCCCGTTCGATCGAGATGCGCACCGTGCCCGCCCCGGCATCCAGCGCGTTCTCCACAAGCTCCTTGACGACCGAGGCGGGCCGCTCCACCACCTCTCCGGCCGCGATCTGGTTGGCCACGTGGTCGGGGAGGACCCGGATTCGCGAGCGCGTCACCATGGAAGTCCTCAGTTCTTCGGGCTGTCTCCCGGCAGCCCGAAGAAGCGCTCCGTGTTGGCCCAGCTGTCCCCGGCCACTTTCTCCAGCGTCTCGTCACGCAGCCGGGCCAGCGCTTCGGCGACATGGACCACGAACGCGGGCTCGTTGCGCCGGCCCCGTTTCGGAACCGGGGCAAGATAGGGGCAATCCGTCTCGATCATGTATCGGTCCGAGGGCACCATCCGCGCCAACGCGGCGTCGAAGCTCTTGAAGCTCGCGATTCCCGTGAACGAAACAAACCACCCCGCTTCCATGGCCACCTCAAGAAGCCAGGCAGGGCCCGTGAAGCAGTGCAGCACCCCGGTCACGCGTCCCGCGCATTCCCGCAGGACGGCGGCCGTATCGTCCGCAGCCTCGCGGGAGTGGACGACCAGGGGCAACCCCAGTTCCTCCGCAAGGCGGACGTGCCGCGCAAAGCTCTGCCGCTGCGCCTCGCGGGGTGCGTTGTCGTAGTAGTAGTCCAGCCCGGTCTCGCCGATCGCCACACAGCGCCTGTGAGACGCCACGTCACGGACCGTCCCGGTTTCCGGGGTAGGCCACGATGCCACCGAGTGGGGATGAATGCCCGCGGAACACCACACGTCGTCGTGGCGGCACGCGAGTGCGAGAGCGTCCAGCGAGTCCTCCTGGTTTGAGGCGATCGAGACGATGCGGGCAACGGATGCCTCGCGAGCCCTCTCGAGGACCGCCTCGCGGTCCGGAAGGAAGGCGGAGTCGGTCAGATGGCAGTGGGAGTCCGCAAACCTCACACCGCGGCTGCTCTCCTCGCCTTGGCCTTCTGCTTGTCGCGAACATCCCCGGTACCGTACCGCTTCTGGATTTCGAGGAGCGCGGGAGACGCGATGAATATGGACGAGTAGGTCCCGATCAGCACGCCGAGGATCAGCACCATGGTGAAGTCCCGGATGACGGCCCCTCCCAACACCAGAAGGGAGAAGAGCACGCCCAGGGTGGTGCCCGAGGTGAGGACCGTTCGGGGCAGGGTCTCGTTGATCGAGCGGTTCACCAGCTTGTAAGGGTCCTCGCGCCGTCCGCCGCGCGCGTTGAGGTTTTCGCGGATGCGGTCGAAAACTACGATCGTGTCGTTCAGGGAGTACCCCACGATCGTCAGCAGCGCCGCGACCGTCGGCAGCGAGATCTCGACCCGGAAGAGCGCGAGAAGTCCCAGGACAATGAGGATGTCATGCGTGGTCGCGATCACCGAGGCCACGCCGAAGCGGAACTCGAAGCGGATGGCGATATACAGAAGCGTCAGGAAGAGGGAGAAGATGATCGCCAGCGCGGCCCTGCCCTGCAGTTCCTCGCCGATCTTGGCGCCTACCGACTCCGTGCGCACGACCTCGAAGCGGTCCTCGCCGTAACTCGCGGCGATCTGCTCCGAGAGGCCCGCGGCTACTACGTCGATGCTCACTCCCTCCTCCACGGCCGCGCGGATCACGTAGTCGCCTTCACCGCCGAAGCTCGTGATGGTCGGGGCCTGCGTGCCCCCCAGCGCCTCGCGCAACTCGGTGTCGTCCGTGGGAGGATCGAAGGCCACCTGTACCAGAACCCCCCCGGTGAAGTCGACTCCGTAGTTCTGCCAGTTGCCGATGGTGGCGAAGTTGACCACCATTGCCACCATCCCGGCCGCCAGAACGCTGGCCGAGACCACGTACGCCTTGCGGCGCATGTTGATGAAACCGTACTTCGCGTCGTGAAAAAGCCACATGGCTGGTCTGTCCCCGATTGCTGGCTGATGCCGTTCCCGAGTGCCGATCCTAGATGCTGATGGGGTCCGAACCGCGTTTCCTGGTCAGGTAGATCAGGAAGAGCGTGCGGGTCACGTAGAGCGCTGAGAAGAACGAGGCCACGATTCCGATACAAAGCGTGACCGCGAATCCCCGCACCGGTCCGGTCCCGAACTGGAAGAGGATCAGACCTGTGATGAGCGTGGTGATGTTGGCGTCCACGATTGCGGACAATGCGTTGCCGAAGCCTTCGTCGACCGCGGTCCTGGGTGCGCGCCGGCGTTCCAGTTCCTCCCGAATGCGCTCGAAGATCAGGACGTTGGCGTCGACCGCCATCCCGATGGACAGGATCAGCCCCGCGATCCCCGGCAGTGTAAGCGTGGCGTTCAGCGCGGACAGGCCTCCCAGGACCAGCATGAGGTAGATCGCGAGCGCCGCGACGGCCAGGATCCCGGCCATCCTGTAGTAGACCATCATGATCACGAGGACCGCGATCACGCCCACGATGCCCGCCATCTGCCCCTGCTCGATCGAGTCCGCACCCAGCGACGGCCCCACGGTGCGCTCCTCCATGATGCTCAGCGGCGCCGGCAACGCACCGGCGCGCAGCACCAGCGCCAGGTCGGTGGCCTCCGACATGTCCGCGGAACCCAGGTCGATCGTGCCGCGGGCCCCGATTCGGTCGCGCACCACCGGCGCGCTCACCACCTCGCCGTCGAGGACAATCGCGATTCGGTTGCCGATGTTCGCCGCCGTCAACCTCTGGAAGTCCCGGCCTCCGCGCCGGTTCAGTTCGAACAGAACCTGCGGCTGGTTGAACTGCTGGTCCCGGTTCGCGGTCGCGTCATCGAGCTGGTCGCCGGTGAGGAAGGCGTCTTCCTCAAGCACGTAGAGTTCGCGGTAGAACCTGCCGGCACGCGGAATCGAGTCCCACCCCCACTGAAGGCTGACGCCCCGCGGAAGCGCCCGCTGGAACTCGGGCAGGGCCATGAACGCCGTCGCGTCATCGATGTCCTCGGCGTCGACGAGGTAGGTCCCCACCTCGCCCGTGTTGAGGAGTCCCGAGAAGGGGCGGAAGTTGACCTCACCCACTTCGTCGCCGGCCTCGTCCTCGGCCGTGGCCTCGTCTTCCGGCACGGCGTCCGCGGGATCGGCCTCCGCTTCCGGGTTGTCCGCGGCCGCGCTGTCGTCTGCCTGCACCGAGTCAGAGGTGTTGAACAGCAGCTGCTCGATCGAGGAGGCGCCGGCCTCCCCCGCCTCGGTGTCCCGCCCCATCTCGCGCAGCGTCTCCGCGCCCAGGGCGACCACCACGGCCCGGTCCAGCCTCTCCAGAGCCTGGTCGACATCCGCGTTCGAGAGAACCAGCTTCCATTCGAGGAACGCCTGCTGGTTGATGATCTCCTTGGCCCGCGATTCGTCATCCAGACCCGCAAGCTCGACGATAATGCGGTCGGAGCCGCTCCTCTGGATCAGCGGCTCCTCGACGCCGAACTCATCCACGCGCGTGCGTATGATCCGCTCCGCGCGTTCGATGGCGCTTGCCTTGGCCTCCGGCGTGAGTGTGCCGTCGGGGTCGTCGATCTCGAGCACGAGGTGCATGCCTCCCTGCAGATCGAGGCCCAGCTTGAGGCCCTCGGTGACGTAGTATCCGATCGCAATGCCCAGCGCCGCCAGTATCACGATCAGCCGGACACGAAATGACTTCAGCATGGTGCTCCCTTGACTCCTCCTGGACCCCTGGCCGCCGCGCGGTGGATTCGGAACTTCGCCCGGCCCGGAAATAGTGTCAATCGCCTACGGGCGGTATGGGCGTTCGCTTCATTCCCGTTTGGGCCCGCAGGCGTCTCCGCGGGCGCGCTCGTGGTCTGCGAACACGGTCGTCCGATTCGACCAATCGGTTGTCACGCCAGTGTTTGTGCGCGCATACGCCCCCGTCCTGGCCAACAGACGGCAATCGCGAGCGCCTTGTCACTGCGCTGGTTCGACCGGTAGCATTCCCCATGTCCCAACGGAGCATGCCAGCGGCCGGAAGCGCTACGCCCCGCGCGATCGCGCTTGTCGCGGCCGGGTTGGCCACGTGTGCGCTTCTCGCCGTGGTTGCCGGCGCGGTGTTTCCGCAGGCTCCCCGCGACGGACACCCGGGCGGTTTCCAGGCCTCGGAGGCCGCGATCGGCAGCGCCGCCCTCTCCCATCCCTCCGACACCGTCCTGCGCGTGACCTTCCTGGATGTGGGCCAGGGAGATGCCGTGCTGCTGCAGGCGCCCGAGGGGCAGACCGCGCTCGTTGATGCGGGGCGGTACGACGTGGTGCCGCTTCTGACGGAGATGGGCGTGGAGCGGATCGATCTGCTGGTGGCGACGCATCCGCATGCGGATCACATCGGGGGGATGGCGCGCGTGATCGAGTCGATGCCGGTGCGCTTCTACATGGACAACGGCGATCCGCATTCGACGGCGACCTACCGGCGGCTGCTGGGTGCCCTCGATGCGCGGCCGGAGATCACGTACCTGGAAGCGCTGCCGAGGACGATTTCGCTGGGGAGTGCCGACATCGAGGTGCTGCCGCTGCTGCCCCGTGGCACGACGGATCACAACAACCGGTCCGTAGCGCTGGTGGTGCGTTTCGGAAGCTTCACCGCGTTCCTGAGCGGCGATTCGGAGATCCGGCAGCTGACGGACCTGGTGGGCCGGGGTGTCGTTCCCCGGATGACGCTGCTGAAAGCGCCCCATCACGGAAGCGACAACGGTTTTACGCCGGGTTTCCTGCGGACCGGACGGCCCGAGGTGGTCGTGATCTCGGTGGGCAGGAACAGCCATGGGCACCCCAGGCCAGCCGCGTTGAGCGCGTACGCGGGAGGCGGGGCGAGGGTGTTTCGTACGGACATCGACGGGCACGTAGCCATACAGGGGTACCGGGATGGTGGGTACGGGGTGGCGCACGGGCAGCAGCTGGCGTCGCTGAGGACGGAAGGAACGGGCGACCGGGACCGGGTTCGGGTGGGGGAGGCGGTTGGCCCGGCAGCGGTCGTCGGTGGCGGCGCGGCCGCCGCGACCGGTGCCGGGGTACGGGTGAGCGTGCACGCCGACGCGCCCGGGGACGACCACCGGAACCTCAACGGAGAATACGCGGTATTGCAGAATCAGGGGAGCCGGGGCCTGGCCATCGGCGGGTGGACGCTCTGCGACGGCGCCAGCCATTGCTTCCGGTTTCCGGCGGGAGCGGTTCTGGAGGCCGGTGGCACGGTCGTCGTCTACACCGGTTCGGGACGGCCCGACGGCGAACGTTACTACATGGGCATGGGGAGGGCGGTGTGGAACAACAACGGCGATACGGCGACACTGCGCGACGGAACAGGCGTGACGGTGGCCGTGTTCCGGTACTGAGGCGTCGGTACGTGGACAGGGATCCGGGCAGCGGCCGGCCAGAGAGCGTCTGGGTCGTCGACCGCATCGAAGGCGCCGTGGCGGTGCTGGTTCGGGATGAGGACGCGCACCATGAGGACGTGCCCGTGACACTCCTGCCTGCCGGCGTGGGAGAGGGCGCGGTGTTGCGGGTTCCGGAGTTCGGGGACAGCCCGGCCTGGGCGCACGCGACAGTCGACGAGGAGTTGCGCATGGCCAGACTGCGCGAGGCGGAAGAGGTGCTGGACCGCCTCCGAAGGCGTGACCCCGGTGGGGACGTGGTCCTCTAGCCCATGACAGGATCAGGCCGGGCGCGGATCGCCATGAGGTGGACGAGCGCGGTTGTTGCGCTCGTGCTGCTGCCGTCCATTGCGCCCGACCTGTTCGACCTGGGGTGTCCCCACCACCTCGGGCATGCGGATGCGGAGGAGCACGCTCACGAAGCGGTCCACCACAGCGCAGCCGCGGACCACGCCAGCGCCGGTGAGCATATCACGGCGCTCGCCGCGAGCCACGACGCCCACGACGGCACCCTGCCCCCGCCCTGCACATGCGTCGGCAGCTGCCCTACATCCGCCGGGCCCTCCGTTGCCGCGGGTCCCGTCGCGACCGCCCCGGCGATTCAGGCCACCTCCCCAGCCCGGGCCACCCCCACCGTCGACCGCGCTCCGGCCCGGCGCGCCCCCTACACCCTGCCCTTCGCGAACGGTCCTCCTCTCGTGTGAATCCGGCGCCGACCCCGGCGCGCGCTGCCGGTGCGTATGCCCGGCGAAACAGCAATTCAACGGATTCAATCAAGAGAGGATACTCATATGCGCATGTTGGTATGCCTGGGTGCGGCGATCGCGCTTGCGGCCGTCTCGCCGGCACTCGTTCAGGCCCAGTACGAATGGACCTCGTCCCGTCCGGACGGTCACGCGCCCATCGGTGTCATGGGCGATCACACCCACGAGCACGGCGAATTCATGCTCTCCTACCGCTTCATGCGGATGTTCATGGAGGGGAACCTCGACGGGAACGACGAACTCGACGTCAGCGAGATCCACCGGAGCTTCATGGTGGCGCCGCTCGACATGACGATGACGATGCACATGGCCGGGCTGATGTACGCGCCCAGCGACATGGTCACCCTCCTGGTCATGACCAACTGGCTCGACCAGTCGATGAACCACGAGACGCGCCCCGGCGGCATGTTCGAGGCCGCTTCGTCCGGGCTGGGCGACACCAGCCTGGGCGCGCTCATTGGCGTCAAGCGGACCGGACCCGTTCGCATGCACCTGAACGCGGGCGTGTCGATCCCGACCGGGTCCATCGAGGAGACCGGCGTCAATCCAATGAGCATGGGCCGCGCGGTGCAGATGCCCTATCCCATGCAGCTGGGCTCGGGCACATGGGACTTCACCCCGGGGGTCACTGTCCTGGGGATGAACGAGAGCGTGTCCTGGGGACTCCAGGCCAGGACCGTCGTTCGGATGGGCGAAAACAGCCGCGGCTACACGAAGGGCGGCCAGACCGACGCGACACTGTGGTTCGCGGTGAAGCCGGGCGACCGGCTGAGCCTCTCGGCCCGCATGCTCACGAGGACCTGGGGCAACTATTCCGGTCACGACGAGGCCTACGGCAACCTGATGATGGTCCCCACGGTCAATGAGCAGCGGCGCGGAGGCACGCGCGTCGATCTGCCCCTCGGGTTCAACTTCTACTTCCCGGATGGGGCGCTGAGCGGGCACCGGATCGCCGCCGAGTGGCACATCCCGGTCTACCAGAACCTCCAGGGGCCTCAGCTGGCAACCGACTGGGTGCTGACGATCGGCTGGCAGAAGTCGTTCGCGCCGTTCGGGCACGACTGAGGGCTGAAGCCTGGGGGTGTTGAGGCGGGGGGCGGTCGATGGGGCCGTCCCCCGCCTCGACGCTTCAGCGCACCTCCAGCCGGTGCAGGTGCACGCTCTGGACGCCGAGCTCCGACTCGCGTTGCAGCAGCACGTAGTCGGCTCCGAATTCCCGAACCGAGCCCGGTATCCGGGCGGGAAGGTGGCAGAGGAAACGACCGTCGGGCTCGAAGGCGAGCCAGCCGCGGTCCTCGCGCGGCCGATCGTATTGGGCGACCCAGATCCGCCCGTCGCGCCCGATCATGATGGACGAAATCGCCGGGAACAGTTCAGCCACCGGGCGTTCCGGGCTGATCCTGGCGTCGTCGAACTCTCCCCACTCCCGCTCTCCCGGTCGGCGGCGACGCGCGATGTAGTCTTCACGCCAGGCGCGCACGTCGGCGGCGGTGACTTCCCTGTCGGGCTCGGTCCAGCGCACGATCAATCGGAGGTTGAACTGGTCGTCCAACACCCTCACCTCCGTCTCGCTGCCGTGCCCCAGCACGACAGTGGAACCGCCCGCGTCGACCTCCGCGAACGACTGGAAGAGGGGGTATAGCCAGAAATTCTCGGCATCACTGACCTGGCCGCTGGTCCGGTCGGGAATGCGAGCCAGGTTGCCGACAAGCCCGCCATCGGGATCGTACACCAGGACCATCAGGGTGTCAGCCACGCTGAAGTTCTCGTTGCGAGCCCTTTTGCTGCTCGTATTCAGGCTGTATCCGTTGTCCAGGACGCCGCCTGACGCCGGCGGATTGGGAAGAATCGGTGAGGGATTGACCTGACGGACGAACTCGCCCTCCGGTGTGAAGAGGTTGTAGCGCCATGGACGGTAGTCGCCGACCCAGAGCGTGTCGCCCGCCGTAATCCACAGCAGGAAGGGATCCCGGAACTCGCCGGGTCCCTCGCCGTGCCGGCCCATGGTGCGCAGGTGTGCGCCGGTTTCGTCGTAGATGCGCACCTCGGCGCTGTTTCGGTCTACCGCCACGATCGACCCGTCCGACAAGCGAGCTGCGCCCCGGATATAGGAGAACCACTGGGTTTCGTCGCCCTCGTTTTCGCCGATTGCTGCAGTCGGTTCGTCGCTGATTGCGCACGTCGCATCCGAGTCCGCCGGATGGCTGGTGACGATCTGGACGCCGGCGCTGTTGATCGCGATATCGGGTACTCGCTCGGCCACGGGGCCGCACGCTGCCGCCAGGAGGGCGCAGCACGCCGCGACAACGGCCGGCAGGTGGTGCGGCGTGCGCCCGGAAGATACCCTGAGTGCGCCCGTACTCATTCCGAGACCCATGTCCAGTTCCCCTTTTTCGTGCAAGCGTTTCCGCCGACAGCTTCCGTCCGCGCCGGTGCGAAATGGTCCGACAGGCCTTTGATCTCGCAGCGAACCGACATACATTGTACATCAAGGTACATTGTTTCACAAGATATGAGAGGCATACCGTGAAGAGGCCGGTATCGAAGGAACTCGTGGCAGCGTCCTCGCGGCCCATGGTCCTGTCCATCCTGGCGGGAGGCGAGAACTACGGATACGAGATCCTGAAACAGGTCAGGCTGCTATCGGGCGGCAGGCTCGAATGGTCTGACGGAATGCTCTACCCGGTCCTTCACCGCCTGGAGCGGGACGGGTTGATCAACGGCCGCTGGCAACTCACCGACGAGGGACGGCGTCGGAAGTACTATCGGCTGACCGCCCGCGGAAAGGGGCAGCTGGCTACGGATCGGGAGAACTGGCGCATGGTCCACGGGGTACTCGAAACGTCATGGGGAGGCGGGCATGTCTGACATGGAGCGGGCGATCGAGCACTGGCGCCGGAAGCTGGAGCGACGGTCCGGGCTGACGGTACGCGAGGTGGACGAGCTGGAGGACCATCTCCGGGCGAGACTCGAGGTGGAACTGGAGCTGAACGGGGGGGTGGAGCCAGCCGGGACACTTCGGGATGTCCTGGATGAGATCGGCGAGGCAAGTGCGCTTTCGCGAGAGTTCGCGAAGGCGGGTTGGATCAGATGGCGCCAGCTTGTGGTTGCCGGTTGGGCGCTGTTCGGAGTCTCCCTGTTCCTTCCGGTATTCGGAGAGTTCTCGATCCGGTACGGATATGACGTCTTCTGGGAGCGCTGGCCGATCTGTTTGCCCCTGTTCCTGACGCTGTGGGAGGCAGGGCGCTACGATCCCTCAAGAAGTCGCGTACTGGCCTGGCTCAACGCTGCTGCAGCGTTCTACCTGGTGGTTGTCGGAATGGACCAGCTCGTCCGAGGCAACAGCGCCATCATAGTCGGCGATACGATCCGATCCGGCAGCTTCCTCGTCGGGTTCTGGACCTGGACCATCGCGCAGTTGCTCGTAGCGACGGGTTGTTGGTTGCGTACGGGCCGGTGGGTGTCGGCCGGGGCCCTGCGGGCGCCGGGCTGAGGACAGGGGCCGGCATCAAATCTGAAAGGGTGATCCAATGAGCCAGGAAAACAGACAATGGCGTCGGCTGGTGTTCGCCGCGTGGGCAGTGTTCGCGGTTTCGTTCGTCTTGCCGGCCTATGTCCAGGGGGGCTCCGAGCTCGGCTGGGAAGCGTTCCTGAATGCACTGTTTTTTGGGGAGTGGACCGGGAAGGTGAGCGCGCTCACGAACCTGCTCATGCTCGCCAGCCTGGCGACGCTGCGGGCCAGGTGGACCCGTAGTCGGCTCGTGGGCGGCCGCTGGCTTCCACTGGTTCTGGGCGGGGCAGGTGTTCTGAATCTCGTGTACTGGCCGATCTGGGTGGCCGACTCAAGCAGTGTAACGGGTCTCCTCGCGGGTTACTGGTTGTGGGCGGCTTCCTTCCCGGGTGTCGCCCTGGGCCTGTGGATGCTCGCATCGAAACGACAGATGTAATCCAGACATGACATAGTGACGTGTCTGCTTTACATGTTGCTGGCGTCGGTGGATCATCCATGCGCGGTCGTCCGAGGTCGATAGCGGTCCAGCTCGATCGTGTCCTCCAGCTCGCGAGCCCTGGCTGAGTCGTACGCGGCCGGCACTTCCGGGAGGTGACGGGGTCAAGTCTATCAAGACCGTCTTTCGCTCCTCATCAGCGCGGGTGTAGGTTCCGCCACAAGGCCCACCGACCCCAAGGAGCAAAGCCGTCATGACAGGTCGCCGACACCCATCCACGCTCCCGTTGGTCGCCGGTTTCGCCGGCACCCTCGCCCTCGACGTCCGCGGCGTGGGCATCGCGGCGGTGACCCGCGACGGCACCCGCGTCGCCGCGACCGTGCGCACCCGGCGCGACCGCACCGATGTCGACCATCAGCGCTATGGCGACCCCACGTACATCTCCCCGGTGTCCACACGGCTGATGGTGATCGACACGCGGAGCGGGGAGCGCACGTGGGTGCATGAGGAACCCGCGCAGATCCGCGGCTTCGCGTGGTCGCCCGACGGGGAGCGGCTGGCGTACTTCGCCGTCGAGGACGGTGACCACGGACTCCGCATCTTCGACGCGAACGCGGGCCGCGCCGAAACGGTGGCGCTCGGCACCGACATGCAGATCGCGTCGTCGTCGCCGCTCGTGTGGGCTCCCGATGGCGCGAGCGTGCTCCTGGGCCTGCGCCCCGCCGGGTGGGCCACCGAGGCGCGCGCGGCCTTCGTCGCCCTGACCGAGGCGCCGGTCATCGTGCAGGATTCCCGCAACGACTTCCTGGCCTGGGACCGCGTGAGGAACATCGCCGCGCGGCAGATCACCGCACTCGTCTCACTCGACAATGGCAGCGTGCGAGAGATCCTGAGCGATGCAACGCCCTCGGGGCCGGGCTTCTCGGAGGACGGGTCGTACATCACGTATTCGACGGCCACGCGCACGAAGACGTCGTACACGCGGAGGGACGGGACGGAGTACGAGCTCTTCCGGCTCGACCTGGCGGACGGCGGCGAGCCCGAGTCGCTGCGGGACACCGGCGAGGAGCGCATGAATGTGACCTGGAACGACGCGCGTGACGCGTTCGCGTATGCAGATGACGGATCGGTGTACGTGCGGCGGCTCGACGAGGACGAGGCCGTGGACGTGACGGCCGATCACCGCGGCGACCCGCCGGCCGACGCCGGGACCGACGCGGAAGGAGGCGATGACGCGAGCGCCGAGTCCACCCGCATCCGCTTCTCCGTCCAGCGCTGGAGCCCGGACGGCGACGCGCTGCTGCTCGCCTCGCAGGACGCCTGGCACCTCCTCGACCTCGGCAGCAACGAAATGCGCACCATCCTGCAACTCGAGGAAGACGAGGACACGCGCCCCCGCCGCCAGGTCCAGGGCTGGAGCAACGACGGACGCCACGTCCACTTCAGCTACTCCGCCCGCGACCGCTGGCAGCGCGGGCTCAAGCGGCTCGACGTGGCCACGGGCGACATCGAAACCCTCACCCTCGACAGCAATCTCTACCGCTCCTGGAACATCGCCGACGACGGCAACACGATCGTCTACACCATGTCGGACGGCGACCACCCCGACGAGATCCACGTCGCGCGCGGCGACCTCTCGGCGGCCCGGCAGCTCACCACCTCCAACCCCCAGCTCGACGAGGTCGCCCTCACCCGCAGCGAGCTCATCGAGTACCTCGACGTCGACGGCAACACCCTCTACGGCATCCTCTACTACCCGGCCAACTACGAGGCCGGGCGCAAGTACCCGCTCGTGGCCGAGATCTACGAGCAGTACTTCGACAACGGCTTCAACGAGAACATGAACCTGATCACCGCGCAGGGGTGGTTCGGGTTCCGTCCGTCTGTGCGCTTCGAGGAGGGCTTCCCCGGCGAGGCGTGGCTCAAGGCCGTCCCCAACGCGATCAACAAGATCATCGAGCGGGGGCTCGTCGACCCGGACCGGGTGGGCGTCTACGGGCAGAGCTACGGCGGCTACGCGACCAACCTGCTGATCACCCAGACCGACCGGTTCGCGGCGGCGGCCAACGTGTCCGGCAAGGTGAACATCATCTCGTTCCTGGGCGACTCGCCGAAGATCACGACGCGCAACTACGCGGCCGCCGAGGTCGGGCAGGACCGGATCGGCGCGACGCTCTGGGAGCAGCCGCACAAGTACATCGAGCACTCGGCGGTCATGTTCGCGGACCGGATCGAAACACCGCTGCTCATGCTCTCGGGCGAGGGCGACTGGAACGTGCCGGCGACGAACC
Source organism: Gemmatimonadota bacterium (assembly GCA_009838975.1). Lineage (GTDB taxonomy): Bacteria > Gemmatimonadota > Gemmatimonadetes > Longimicrobiales > Gaopeijiaceae > Bin94. The sequence goes on from VXQO01000053.1 coordinate 43,421, forward strand.
AGCGCGAGATGTACTACGCGCTGAGGCGGCTGGGGAAGGAGGTGGTGTGGGTGCACTACACGGCGGGCGGCCACGGGGCCGGGCGCGCGAGCACGGCGGCCGATTTCGCGGACCACTGGCAGCGCATGTTCGAGTGGTTTGCAGAGCACTTCGGAGAAGAGGAGGAGAGGAGGGCGGCGACATCGGACCGGTGACGCCGGCCCCACTCCGCGGCGAGGTCGCGGTCGTGACCGGAGCCAACTCGGGCGTCGGCCGCTCGGCGACCGAGATGCTCCTCCGCGCGGGCGTTCATGTCACGATGATCTGCCGCAGCCGCGAGCGCGGCGCGCAGGCGCTGGCGGAACTGCGGGAGCTCGCGACCGCCGCAGGCGCCGACGTGGCACTGGAGCTCGCCGACATGTCGCGACTCGACGACGTGCGCGGGGCCGCCGCGCGGATCGCCGCCCGGTTGCCCGCCATCGACATCCTCGTGAACAACGCCGGCGTCTCGCAGGCGCGCTGCGTGGAGTCCGCCGAAGGCTTCGAGCTGACCTTCGCCACGAACCACCTCGGGCACTTCCTCCTCACCCACCTCCTCCTCGAACGGCTGGAGACGGGGCGCGGGCGCATCGTCAACGTGAGCTCGCGGGGTCACCGGGGCGGCGATCTGAGGCGCGCGCCACTCGAGGACATCGCCCGGGGGCGCGCCTGGGAGGGTGCCCTTCAGGCCTACGGGGACTCGAAACTCGCCAACGTCCTGTTCACCACCGAATCGGCGCGGCGCTGGGGCGACCGCGGGATCACCGCCAACTCCGTGCATCCCGGCGTGCTCGCCACCGAGATCTGGAAGAAGACCCCGCGCCTCGTCCGCATTCTGCTCCGGCCGTTCACATGGTTCATGGACAAGCCCGATGTCGGGGGAGCGGCGGTGATGAACCTCGTCCGGGATCCTGCCCGCGACGATGTCGTGAACGGGCTGTATTTCAGCGAACTCGACGAGGAGAAGCCGAGCGCGCAGGCCCGCGACGACGATCTGGCGCGGGAACTCTGGGACCGCAGCCTGGAATGGACGGAGGACCACACGGGCCGAACGCCCACCGACGAAGGAGACAACGATGCCCGAAGCTGACCGTATCGGCACCTGCCTCTGGTTCGAAGACCGCTCGGTCGAAGCGGCCGAGTTCTACGTCTCGCTCTTCCCGGACTCCCGGATCGTGGAGGTCGCGACGGTGGGCGGCGGTCCGGCCGAGGGCAATTCGTTCGTGGTATTCGAGCTGTCCGGACGCACGTTCCAGGGGATCGACGGCGGCCCGATGTTCAAGTTCACCCCCGCGATTTCGTTCGTCGTGAACTGCGAGTCCCAGGAGGAGATCGACCATTACTGGAACGCGCTGGCGGCGGGCGGCCGCGAGGGTTACTGCGGCTGGCTCGACGACCGCTTCGGGGTGTCGTGGCAGGTGGTGCCCGCAAACATGGGCGAGCTGATGAGCGCCGATCCGAAGCGCGTCATGGAGGCGCTGCTCAAGATGGGGAAGATCGACATCGAGGGGCTGCGCAAGGCGGGCGCGGGCGGCTGAGACCGGGCGCTCGCCTCGAGACCGGGCGGGCGCCCCCCTTCAACCCTCAGTCACGACCCCCAGTGACGCCTTGAATCCTATGCGGCCCCCTCCGTCCTTCCACGTCACCGCGTGCGGCACGCCCTCACGCGCGAGGTCCTCCAGGATGCCGCGCACCTCGTCCGCGAGACGCTGGTCGAAGAGGTGAGGGTGGTCGAGGTACCAGATCATCCACGCTTCGTCCTCCAGATGATCCTTGAAGGAGCGGCGGTAGGTCTGCCACATCCTGTCCTCCATCGCACCCGTTTCCCACTGGTACATCAGGTTGCCGAAGTGGCGGAAGATCGCGGTCATGTAGGCATCCCAGCGCAGCCGCTCTCCGGGCGTCAGCCGGCCTGGATCGTTGGCGGCGCGCGCGAGGAAATCGGCCATTTCACGGTCGCGGAAGACGTGTTCGAGGAGGCGGATACTGTTCTCGACCATCGAGTTGAACGCGGCGGCGCGCACGCTCTTCGTGTTGCGCCTGGTCTGTTCGACGCCGCGCTTCATCTGGCGCGCCACCAGCAGCAGCGACAGCACGACCCCGATGGCGCCGACGAACTCGCCGAGATTGCCGAGGATGTCCAGCGTCATTGGCTACGCGAAACACACGGGTGGACGTGCATGGCGAGACGCTCGCGCGCTACCGCCTGAACCGATAACTCACCTTCGCGAAGAGCCCGTCCGCGGTGGGCCGCACGTCGCGGAACCGCAGCCGCCCGGTGTCCTCCATCTGCCGTGAGTAGCCCACGAAGAACACGGTGCCGGGGGTAGGCTCGTAGCTGAGCAGCGTCTCGATCCCGAAGTCGTTGGAGTCCGAGCCGCTGCGGAGCGAACAGTCACCCGAACTGCAACTCAGGAGCGGGCGGCCCGTGACCGGATCGACCAGGCCGTGGCGCATCTGGGCCCCGTACTCCACGATCGCGCGCAGGAAGAGCGCCCGGTTGAACTGGTACTGGGTCTTGATGCGCGGAATCACTGCCTCGAGCGCAAGGGTGCCGTCGCTCTGGCGCACCAGGTTCTGGTAGCGCAGCCCGAGTTCGGCCGACAGGTGGCGCGACGGGTAGGCGTACATCGCGATGTCCGCGTCCCAGCCGGTACCGACCTCGATCGGCACGCCGTACCTGAGATCGAACACCGCGTCCTGGCTGTAGCCCCAGCGCACCCGCCCCCGCAGCACGTCCCAGCTGTTGACCCAGAAGAACCCGCCGACTCCGTGCAGGAGACCGAAGGGGTCCTGGTCGGCGACGAAGGGAACCTCGGCGCCCCGTCCGTCGTCGACGAACAGCCCGTCGTAGTCGGCGGCGCGGAAATCGTAGCGCCGGGCGGTGGCGGCGAGCAGCACGGTGATGTTGTTGCGGAACGAGGTCGTGACCCCGTAGCGCACCTCGGCCTCCTCGAAGACCTCGCGCCGCCAGAACGACTCGTGGTCCCAGAAGAACGAAGCGTCGAAGCCGGGCCGGAACTGCTCCACGAGAGCGCCGGGCTCGCCCCGGAAGTTGTACTCGAGGCGCGACTGGAGGCGCGTGTCGCCCACGCGCGGAATGAGCCCGCTGCCAGCGTCGAAGCCGTGGGCGACATCCTCCAGGTCCAGGTTGAAGGTCAGCGTCGGACTGGCGCGCTCGAACTGGAGCGCCAGGTAGCTCCCTGTCTCCGGGGTGTCGTCGGGCGTTGCGGTCCGGCTCCCCGCGCCGATCACCGTCAGCGTGTAGCGGCGCGCCATTACGAAGCGGCCGTCGAAGCCGAACATGCGGTTGTATTCGTCGCCGCTCGTGGTGCGGTCGGTGTACACCATGCCAAGCGTCGAGGCGCTGCCAAGATCCCGCCGGGCCCGCAGCAGGTTGACCACGGGCCTCTCCGCAGGCTCACCCGAGTCGCCAACCTCGTCGACCGCGCCGAGATATCCCAGCTGGAAGCTGCCCGCCTTCCCCGACAACTTCGCCCCCGCCACCGGATTGATGATGCTGCGGGTGTACACGAGGTTCTTCGGCATCGTGAAGATCTCGGTCCCCTCCAGGAAGAACGGCCGCTTCTCTTCGTAGAACAGCGCGAAGCGCTCGTTGACCGCGATCTGTCCGGCGTCGGCCTCGACCTGGCTGAAGTCGGGGTTGTACGTCCCGTCGAGCGTGAGGTTGGAGGTGAGGCCGTACTTGGCGTTGAAGCCGAATTCGCCGCTCACCGGCTCCCGTGTGAATGCACTTGCGCCTGCGTCATAGGTCCCCTGGCGCGTCCCGGTGAGCACCGGGTTCAGCTCCAGGAAGAGGCCGCGTTCGAGGTCGCGCAGCCCGCTGAGAGAGCCCGAGAGCGTCAGGCGGTTCGCCACGTCCTTGGTGACCGGCGCCCACGACTCGTCGAAGCCCGCGCGCTGGATCTTGCGGAAGACGTGCAGCCCCCACTCCTGGTCGGCCGACTCGGGGAAGCGGATGCTCTTGAACGGTATCTTGACCTCGAGCGCGTATCCCCAGTCCTCCACCCGGCCCTCGGAGTCCCAGACGAAATCCGGGTTCCAGTCGATAGGGGGACCGAAGTTGCGGCCGAAGCGCCCCACCCTGCCCTCGATCCAGAGGCCGTCCTGCTGGACCCCGTAGGGGTTCACCACGATCGAGTACGCCTGCCGCTGGTCGTTGAACGTGTCCAGGACGAACTGGATGTAGTCGTCGGTGCGATAGAACGTGTCGCGCTCCCCCAGCGTGGCCCGAATGCCGCCCGGGTTGTCGTCGAATGCCCGCACCCCGAAGTAGACGGCGTCCTCGGAGATGAGGAGCAGAACCTCGGTCTCCTGGGTGCCGGGTATCCCTTCGGAGGGGTCGAACTGGGAGAATCCGGTCAGGAGCGCCGCCTCGGACCAGGCGGGGTCGTCGAGCCGCCCGTCGATATCGATTCCCGGGCTCGCCAGGCGCGGGGGCACCACGTCGAGTTGCCCGTCCATGCCGTTGTACACGGCGGCCGCGGCACGGTCCCCGGGAATCGGCCGCGCGGGTCGGTCGGAAAGCACATCCTGTGGGACCGACAATGCGAGGGGTGCGAGGAGCGCCAACTCTGCGATCAAGGATCCCCCTGGGAACGAGGCACCGGGCACGGCCCGCGGAACTCCCCGGGCAACTGCGGTGCGGCCTCGTTGAATATGCTGGAACGGACGGTGTGGAGCCAGTGCGGCGCCACCCTGCCCCGCGGCCCTGCGCCGCTACCCGACGCGCGGAACGATCAGGGCACCGTCGCGGGTGCGATTCGGAAGGAGCGGGAGACCCGCTTCCAGCTTCAGGGTGATCTCCCGGTGCGTGGCCTCGAGGCGCAGGAACCGCTCGGGCAGGGACGGATGCGTCGACTCGCCGCGGTCCCGCACGTCCTCCGGGTTCTCTGCGGCGAGGAGGCGCCACACCTGCCCGACCTCCCCGGTGTCGATCCCTGCGCGGGCGAGATAGTACATGCCGACGTAATCGGCTTCGTGCTCCTGCGTGCGGCTGAACTCGACCTGCGAAAGCGGCCTCGCCGCCTCGGCCGCCGCATCCCGGACGGAGCCGCGCAACCCCGTGAGCACGAGATTGCTCGTGATCTCCGCGAGGTGGCCCTCGGAGTTGTGGGCGATCTCGTGCGCGAGGACGGCCTGCAGGTGGGTGTCCGACATCGGAAACCGCATGAGCCCCCGGCTCACATGAATCGCGTCGCCGCTCGCCCATGCGTTGATCTCGTCGTCCTCCGTCACCGCGATGTCATAGTCACACACCGTCTCGGCCGGGTAGCGGATATCGACCGCCACTCCGTTGCGCTCGACCTGCACGGGAAGCGCGCCTTCCGCCGGCCACCGCCTGGTCACCGCGGCGATCGTGTCGCGGCCGGGTCGTCCGCCCGGCACCGTGACCCCACCCACCGCTGCAATGAAATCGCCGGGCGCGATGCCGGCCCGCTCGGCAGCACTACCGGAGACGACCAACAGGACAGTGGGCCAGGATCGGATACCCAGTACGGTCTCGTACACCCTGCGCTCCGCGTCGGCGGGATACTGGTCGAGCGTGGCGTACAGGAAGCCCAACTCGTTGCGCAGATGCCCCTTGCACATCTCGAGTCCCCCGCGCAGCAGGGGCATCGTCAGATCGTGCAGGCGCTGAAGGCGGTCGAGGCGCGTGCGGACCGCGCCTTCCATCTGGAGCGCCCGCTCGCTCTCGATGGTGGGTCGGGTGGCCGCTTCGGCGTCCGACGGGGATGGCGTGGGCTCTGCGTTGGCCGTCGCGTCCGCGGGAGCACCGGGAGGCCCGGCGGGTGCACCCGGAGCCGGAGAGGGAGGGAGGGGCCCCGACTGGAAACAGGCTGCGACGAGCACGGGCAACGCCAGCAATGTCGTTATCCTGTATCGCACGAGTTCTCTCCGTGAGATCATTGCCACCTCTACAAAGATAGGCGATCCTCCCGGAATGCGGAGTCACCTGATCTGTGCGAGGGCGCTTCCACGGGGGGTCACCCTGGTCGCCCTGCTTGCCGTGGGAGCCTGCGACCCGGCCCCTCCCCCACCGGTCCCGGAACCCCCGCTCGCGGACGCCCTGTTCGACCGGGCCGGGCAGGGCGATGAGGAGGCTCTGGAATGGTTGCTCGCCGCGGCGGAGTACGGCCGTGTCGATTTGCAGCACCGCCTGGCCCGGATGTATCTGGAGGGCGCGGGCGTTGCGCAGGAGGACTCGACGGGTCTCGCGTGGCTGGTCAGGGCCGCCGAGCAGGGGCACCCGGAGTCGCTGGCACTGCTGCGCTCGGTTGCCGAAGAAGGCGACGCCGAGGTCCGGTTCCGGCTCGCCCGTATGTACCGACGGGGCGATGGCGTGGCCCCCGGCGACAGCACCGCGGTCGAATGGCTGCGCGCGGCCGCGGCGCTGGGCCACGCGCAGGCGCGGCACGACCTGGGCCTTCTCCACCTCACCGGCGATGGCGTGGCCCCAAGCGACTCCGCGGCCGCGGAGTGGTTCCTTGCGGCGGCCGAGGCCGGTCACGCGGGCGCGCAGGACCAACTCGGCCTGCTGTACCTGCGGGGTGAGGGCGTGGCGCAGAGCGAGGCGGAAGCGCTCAGGTGGTTCCGCGCGGCCGCCCAACAGGGGCACGCCCGTGCCCAGAGCCACCTCGGACAGGCCCATGCGACCGGCTGGGGCGTGCAGCCGAACCCCGCCGAGGCCGTCAGGTGGTTCCGCGCGGCGGCCGAACAGGGCGACGTCACCGCCCAATACAACCTCGGTTACATGTACGACCTCGGTCTGGGCACGCCCCGCAACCTGGGCGAGTCCGTTCACTGGATCCGCGCCGCGGCCGAGCGGGGCTACGCCGATGCACAGTACTACCTGGCGACCGAATACATGCAGAGCGACCCGGTCAGCCGCTACGCCTGGCTGTTCCTCGCCGCCGAACAGGGACACGAAGAGGCGAGGCAGGTTCGGGACGACCTCCGTCGGCGCCTGACGGCCGACCAGGTCCGGCGCGCGCTGGAGGTCAGCGCGGAGCTTCTCGCACCTCTGGCCGACGAATCACGACGCCCGCAATGATAGCATTACGATATCAATACGATATCATTGTGTCGGCCACCGGCGCCGTTACCGGTCCGTGGCCGCCCTCGCGTCGTCGTGCGTGCCCCAGCGCTCGAACCACTTCCGCAGGTAGAGCTGGGTGCGCAGGAAGTTCGACGGCATGCGCGAGGTCCCGTGCCATTCGCCCTGGAATCGCAGCATGGCGGTGGGCTTCTTCTGGGCCTTGAGCGCCTGGTAGAACTGCTCGGTCTGGGACATCGGGGTGCGCAGATCGAGTTCGCCCGTCATCAGCATGGTCGGTGTGGTCACGTTGCCGACGTACATGATCGGCGAGCGCCGGATGTGCTCGCTCGGGTCCTCCCAGGGGAAGTGCTCGAAGTCCGCGTACCAGCGCAGGAAGTTCCCGTCCACCTCGCCGGGAAAGGCCAGCCAGTTGGTCACCGGGCAGTTCGACGAGGCCGCGCGGAAGCGGTCGGTGTGGCCGACCACCCACGCGGTAAGCACGCCGCCGCCCGAGCAGCCGTAGACGAACATGTTGTCCTCGTCCACGTAGCCCCGGGACAGCAGCTCGTCAACGCTCGACATGAGGTCATGGAAGTCGTTGTTCGGGTAGTCGTACTGGATCGCGTTGCCGAACTCCGTGCCGTACCCGGAACTCCCCCGCGGGTTCGTGTACAGGACGACGTAGCCGTTGGCCGCGTGTTCCTGCCAGCCGAAGTTGAAGCCCCCGTTGTACATGCCGTGGGGTCCGCCGTGGATGACGAGCATCATCGGGTATTCGCGCGAGGGGTCGAATCCGGGCGGCTTGATGACCCAGCCGTGGATCGCGAGACCGTCGTGTGACGACTCGGCCCAGATCTGCTCGACTTCTCCGAGTGTCACCCCGGCCAGCACGTCTCCGTTGGCGTCCGTGAGGCGTGTTCGCCGTTCCGGGTTGTCCACGGGGAAGGCGTAGACATCACCCGGTTCGTGAGCGTCGCCCCACGTCCCGACCGCCATGCCACCGGCGCTCACGTCGCTGAGCGCGAACATCTGCGGGCCTTCGCTCATGGCCCGCACGTCGCCGCCGACCGATGCGTACATGATTTGGGCGTAGCCGTCGGCCTGCACGTTGAAATAGACCCCGCGTCCGTCCGGCGCCCAGCGCAGGCCCCGCGGGGTGCGGTCGAGTTCGGCGGTGAGCGCGCGGGCGTTGGACCCGTCGGCGTTCATCACGTAGAGCGTGGACTCGATGTAGTCGAAGGTGGTCGTGTCGTGACCGACGTACGCGATCATGCTTCCATCGGGCGAGGGGGTCGGTGCTCCGTCAGGCCCCTTCCGGGTGGTTACCTGCCGCAGATCGCCCGAACCGACGCCGAGCCGATAGACTTCGGTCTCCTGCCAGCGATACAGCGCGTCGTCCTCGATCAGGCCGCTGAAGAGCAGGGTCTCGCCGCCCGGCTCCCAGACGGGCGTGCCGTAGTTGTGATCGCCGCTGGTGAGCTGGCGCGGCGTACCTCCGTCGGCCGGTACGACGAAGATGTGACGGAACGTCTCGTCCAGGAATCCGACGCCGTCCTGCCGGTAGACGAGGCTCTCGATGATGCGCGGCCCCGGCGTCCAGTCGGCGCCCTCGGGCCGCGGCAGCGAGACCTGCCAGTGTCGCGAGCTGGGGTTTTCGGCAGGCACGCTCATGGTGAACGCCAGCCGCGCGCCGTCGGGCGACCAGGCCGGCGCCGACGGGCTCTCCTCGACGCGCGTGACCTGCGTGACCGCACCCTCGGCGTCCATGTAGCGCACGAAGATCTGGGTGTTGCCGTCTTCGTCGGGGGCGAGAAACGCGATCCTGTCGCCGCTGGGCGACCAGCGTGGCGAGGAGCCGTCGATCAGGTTCCGCGGGCGCGTTCCGTCGGCGCCGACGATGCGAATGGACGACTTCCAGCGGTCGTTCTGCTTGTCCACCCAGCCCCGCGTGTAGATGACCTGCGAGCCGTCCGGCGAGATGCGCGGATCCGAGACGCGCTCCCATTCGAGCCAGGTCTCGAGGGACAGAGGCGTGGGAGCTTGCGCGCGGGCGGTTTCGGGGGCGCCGGCCACGACGATGGCGATGAGTGCGAGAGCGGGAACGATGGCCTTCATGGAAGAACTCCTGCGATGCGGGGCGGATGCTCGGACCTTCCTCAACATGGGGCGGCCCGCCGCGGTTGGGCCAGCAGGGCTGTTAGAAGAACACCGGCTCCCGGTACGCCCCGAAGACGTCCTCCATGGCGGCCCGGATCTCGTAGAGCGTGCAGTAGGCGCGCGCGCAGTCGAGGATGTAGGGGACCGTGTTGGCGCCACCGGCGGCAGCGGCGCGGAGGCGGCCCAGCGATGCGGTGACCTGTTCGTCGTCCCGTACGGCGCGCAGCCGGGCCATGCTTGTGCGCTGGCGGTTCTCGACGTCGGGATCGATCTGCAGGGTGTCGATCTCGATCTCCCCGGACCCGCCGGTGAACCTGTTGACGCCCACCACCGTCCTGAGCCCTGCCTCGATCTCGGCCTGCTGGCGCGCGGCGGAGTTGGCGATCTCACGCTGGAACCACCCGTTCTCGATGCCGGCGACCACCCCACCCTGCCCCTCGATCCGCTCGAAAAGCTCCTCGGCCTCGGCTTCGAGCCGGTCGGTGAGCGCCTCGACGTAGTACGAGCCCGCAAGCGGGTCGATCGTGTTGGGTACGCCGCTTTCGTAGGCGAGGACCTGCTGGGTCCGAAGCGCTATGCGCACCGCCCGTTCGGTCGGCAGCGCCAGGGTTTCGTCCATGGAGTTGGTGTGCAGCGACTGGGTGCCGCCCAGCACCGCTGCGAGCGCCTGGTACGCGACGCGCACGATGTTGTTCTCGGGTTGCTGCGCGGTCAGCGTTACGCCCGCCGTCTGGGCGTGGGTGCGCAGCCGCCAGGACTGCGGGTTGCGGGCGCCGAACTCGTCCCGCATGCGGCGCGCCCAGATGCGCCGCGCGGCGCGGAACTTGGCGACCTCCTCGAAGAAGTCGTTGTGCACGTCGAAGAAGAACGAAAGGCGCGGTGCGAAGGCGTCCACGTCGAGGCCGCGCTCGATCCCGCGGCGCACGTACTCGAAGCCGTTGGCGAGGGTGAAGCCCAGCTCCTGGCCGGCGGTGGCCCCGGCCTCGCGTATGTGGTAGCCCGAGATGGAGATGGGGTTGTAGCGGGGCGCGTGCTCCGAGCACCACTCGAACATGTCCAGGATGAGCCGCAGGGCCGGTTCGGGCGGGAAGACCCAGGCGTGCTGCGCCTGATACTCCTTGAGGATGTCGTTTTGAACAGTGCCGCGCAGCCGGTCGGGCGAGATGCCCTGGCGCTCGGCGGCCGCAACGTAGAAGCAGAAGAGGATGATCGCCGGACCGTTGATCGTCTTGGAAACCGACACCTGGTCGAGCGGTATCCCGTCGAAGAGCGTCTCCATGTCCGCCAGCGACGAAATGGCCACGCCGCACACGCCAACCTCGCCCAGCGAGCGCGGGTGGTCGCTGTCGTATCCCATCAGCGTGGGAAAGTCGAAGGCGACCGACAGGCCGGTCTGGCCGTTGGCCAGCAGGTACTTGTAGCGCCGGTTTGTCTCTTCGGCGGTCGCGAATCCGGCGAACTGGCGCATGGTCCAGAGCCGGGTCCGGTACATGGTCGCGTAGGGCCCCCGGGTGTACGGGAATCCGCCGGGCACGCCGAGCTTGTCGACGTAGGTTCCGGACACGTGCGCCGGAGTGTAGAGGGCGTCCACCTCGTTGCCCGAGATGGAGGTGAAGGAGGGCAGGCGTTTCGGCGTGCCCTCGCTGGTGGCTTCCCAGGCGGCCAGCTCCGCGTTCAGCCGTTCGATCTCGCGCCGCCGCCGCTCGATCTCCTCGACGAGGGCGTCCGGGTCGCGCAAACGCGGTTCGGTTGTCGACATCTGACTAGTCCTCTGCTGCCCGGTCGTGGACCTCCGGCGCTCTACTCAATATGGCGGGTACGATTCGATCCGCCACTCCGTAGGCGGTGGCACGGCCCGTCTTCACCTGTGCTACCCATTCGGTGAGGTGGGGGTCCGACGCGAAGAAACGCTCCGCACGGCGGTGCAGCCGGCGCTCCACGACGTCGCGGATGCGCCCCAGAGCCCGTCGCTCGCGGCGCGTCTCGAGCTCCCCCGAATCGCGCAGATGGCGGCCGTGTGCCAGGATCGCCGCGAGGAGTTCGTCGATGCCCTCGCCGCGCCCGGCCGAGGTCTTGAGGACCGGGATCTCCCAGCGGGCCGCGGCGGAAGCCGGGTCGCCGCCGGGCGGGGCCGTCTCGGGGCGCCCGATGCGCGTGAGGTCGACGCCGTGATGAGCGGGGACGTCGTGCGAAGCCCGCCCGCTCCGCAGCATGAGCGCCTGACCGATCTCGCGCACCAGGCGGTCCGCGCCGATGCGGTCGGACTTGTTCACCACGAAAACGTCCGCGATCTCCATGAGGCCCGCCTTCATTGCCTGGATTCCGTCGCCGGACTCGGGCACCAGCACAACGACGGTCGAGTCGGCCGCGGCCTGGATCTCGAACTGTGTCTGCCCCACGCCGACGGTCTCGATGATGATGTTGGAAAAGCCGAAGGCATCGAGGAGGTCGATCACCTCGCGCGTGGTCGCCGCCAGCCCGCCCAGCGAGCCCCGCGTGGCCATCGAGCGGATGAAGATGCCCGGGTCGACCGCGAGTTCGTTCATGCGGATCCGGTCGCCGAGGAGCGCGCCTCCCGAAAACGGTGACGTGGGGTCGACCGCCACGATCGCCACATCCTCGTCCCGCTCGCGCAGCAGCTTGGCGAGGAGGGTCGCCAGGCTCGACTTTCCGGCCCCGGGCGGCCCGGTGATCCCGATTCGGCGCGCGCGCGGTTCGACCATCAGGACCTCGTCCAGCAGGTCGGCCACGCCCGGGCGGGATGCCTCGACCATCGAGATTGCGCGGGCGAGTGCGGGGCGGCGGCCCTGGCGGAAGTCTTCCGCCAGGCGGCGGCGGCCCGAGCGGGTCACGCCAGCAGCGTGCTGGCGAGGCTCAGGACCATCACGAACCCCACCAGATCGGTCAGAGTGTGGACGAAGACCGAGGAGGCAACCGCCGGGTCGACGCCGAGCCGGTCAAGCACGGTCGGCACGAGCGCGCCCGCGAAACCCGCCACGATGATGTTGGACCACATGGCCACGAGCACGACCAGCCCGATGCGCGGGTCGCCTCCCTCCCAGAAGAAGGCGAAGAGCGAGAAGATCACGCCGAGGACGAAGCCGTTGAGGAGCCCGACCAGCACTTCCTTCCCCACCGCCTCGAAATGGTTAGGGCCCAACCCGTCACCAACCGCGATCCGCCGTATGGTCACCGCCAGCGCCTGGGTGCCCGTGTTGCCGCCGAGCGCCGCGATCACGGGCATGAGGAAGGCCAGAAAGGTCCACTGGCCGATGACAGCCTCGAAGCTGAGAATGACCGACGCTGCCAGGCCGGCGGTCACCAGGTTCAGCGTCAGCCACGGGAGCCGCGAGCGCACCGACTCAAGCCACCCCGCCCTGAGTTCCTCCTCGTCGGACACGCCCGCCAGCCGGAGGATATCCTCGGTGGTCTCGGCTTCGATCACGTCGATCACGTCGTCGAAGGTGATCTGGCCCAGCAGCGAACCCTCTTCGCTCACGACCGGGATACTGACCAGGTTGTAGCGCCCCATGACACGGCCGACTTCCTCCTGGTCGGTGTCGGGGTGCGCGACCGCCAGAATCGGCTCGACCAGCGACTCGACCGGCGCGTCCGGGTCCGCGAGGATGAGGTCGGCCAGCGGAACCGTGCCGCGGAGGCGGTTGAGGTTGTCGACGACGAAGACCGAATAGAAGTCCTCGATCTCGCGGCCCTGCCTGCGGATCTCGGCGATGGCGTCGTAGGCGCTCGACGCGGCGGCCACCGCGACCACGGCGGTCGTCATCAGGCCGCCCGCAGTCTCCTCGCCGTAGCGCAGCAGGTCGCGGATCTCGCCCGCCTCGGCGGAGGGAAGCGCGGCAAGCATGCGGTCGCGGTCGTCGGGCTCCATCTCGCCCAGGAGGTCCGCCGCATCGTCGTCGGCGAGCTCCTGAAGCAGCGCTGCGCCCCGGGTCTCGTCGAGCGCGGAGAGGAGTTCGGCCCGGTCCTCGTACTCCTCCATCTCGGCGAGCGTTTCGGAGGCGACCTCGTCGGGGAGCGCCTCGAGGATTTCGAGCTGCTGCGCCTCGGAGTCGAGCGAAGCCACGAGGTCGGCGATGTCCGAGGGGTGTATTCCGGCCACCCAATCCGGAAGCTCGATGTGTTCTCCCTGTTGGGCGAGCGCTCGCAGCTCCTCGAGCTTCGCGGGGTCCACCGCCACCGAGGTCTTCTCGGAGCTCACGGCGACACCACCCGTCTGACCACCGCCTCCTGGACGCGGTACATCTCGCTGGACCGGCGCTCCGGGCCGTCGGGGTGGTCGTATCCCAGGACGTGCAACGCGCCGTGGACGGCCAGTCGCACGAGTTCCTCGTCGGGTGTGGCGCCGGCTTCCGCCGCTTGTCTGAGGGCCTGCGCGCGGCCGACGTAAACGTCGCCGAACGGGTCCTCGTCCTCCCCGTGCAGGGCGAAGGAGATCACGTCGGTGGGACCGGCGGAGCCGAGATAGCGTGCGTGCAACCTGGAAATCTCTTCGTCGTCCACAAACGTCACGGACAGCTCCGCACGCCGCACGCCCTCTTGCCGCAGGGCTTCGCGCAGCGCCCGGTCGATCAGTGCGCGAGGCACGCGGCCGTTGCCCGGGGCGTTTACGTGGATGGTGATCACGGCGTGCTCCTCGCGGTCAGATGCCGCGTGCCCGGATAGTCGATGCGCCGATGGTGGATGCCGCCCAGAATCCTTCGGAATCGCCGCTTGAGGAGGGCCAGGTCGCGCAGGGTCAAGCCGGCCCGGTTGAGCTGCTTGCGCTCCAGCTTCGTGGCGAAGATCTCGTCGATCAGCCGGGAGATGCGCCGGGGTGTCGGTTCCTTGAGGGCCCGGGCCGCCGATTCCACCGAGTCGGCCAGCATGAGGATCGCGGTCTCGCGGGTGCGGGGCCGGGGTCCCGGGTAACGGAACTTCGCCGGATCAGGCGGCTCCCGGCCTTCCTTTTCGGCCTTGTCGACGGCCTGCTGGAGAAAGAAGCCGATGGTCTGGTCGCCGTGGTGCTCGGATATGAAGTCGATCAGAACGGCCGGCACCTTTTCTTTCCGGGCCATCCTGACCCCTTCGACGACATGTCCGCGCACGATCGCGGCGGATGCCTCGGGGTCCAGCGCGTCATGCGGGTTGTCGCCGCTCTGGTTCTCGATGAAAAACTCGGGATGGACCATCTTGCCCACGTCGTGATAGTACGCGCCGGCGCGGCACAGGGTGGGGTTGGCGCCGATGTCGTCCGCCCCGGACTCGGCGAGGTTGGCGACCTGGATGGTGTGTGCCCAGGTGCCGGGTGCCTCGGCCGCGAGCCGCTTGATGAGGGGGCGGTTGGGGTCGGCCAGGCCGGCCAGGGTCTGGTCGGTCGTGATCCCCGTCAGCCACTCGAACACCGGCAGGAATCCGATGCCGAGTATGGCCCAGATCACCGTGCCGGCCAGCGCCCAAGCGAGAGTCGTGGCGAATTCGAATTCCGCCCCCTTGAGGTACACCGCCGCCAGCGCGAGAGCGTACGCCGCGAAGGTAATCGCGATGATACGCCATATCTGGGACAGGCGCCGGTAGCCTCTCACCGCGAGCGCGGCCGCGGCGCCTCCCGCGAGCGCGACGAGAAAGGTGTCCACGGACGCAAAGGGTTCCTGCGCCGCCGTGAGAGCGGACAACACCAATACCGTCAGCAGGGCCAGCCGTCCGTCCCACATGACGGCAAGCACGACCGTGACGAACACCGTTGGGAGCGCGGCGCCCGGAAACGCCGCCGCACCGGCCACGAAAAAGGCTCCGCTGAAGTAGATGACCGCGATCACGGCGAGCGCCAGCAGATCGCGGAATTCGGGATAGATGTCCGGTCTGAAGAAGAAGAGAAGGACGCCGAAGATGGAGAGCATGACGGCGTTGAGGATCAACCCGCCGAACGCTGCGCCAAGGTTCGACTCGTCCACGCTGATCCCGTTCGCGCGGAGGTGGTTGCGGTATGCGTCGAGCTTCTGCAGTTCGGCGGGTCCCACCTGATCGTTGGCGCGCACGATGGCTTCGCCCTGCAGGACCCGACCGGCCGTCACGGCGACCGAATCGCGCGCCACGGCGCGTTCGCGCGCGTTGCGCGCCGTGTCCGGGGCCAGGCTGGCGACCAGGTAGCGCGCCAGGATCAGGCGCAACAGGTCCGTCTCGGAACCCTCCTCCCGGCCGGCGAGGGCGGCCTCGTAGAACTCCCTCCCCGAAAGGACCGAAGTGCGGGGCACCAGCATCTCCTGGCCCGACCTCAACACCCGGATCGAGTCGGTGGTGACCTCCGAGGCCGCCCCCGGCGCCATGACTCCCTGGTCGAGCAGTCGGCCGATCGCCTCGGTCGCGCTCTCGTAGATGGCCGTGGCCCGGCTCCTGTCGACGAGGACCTCGGTCTGCTCCGGACTCGCCTCGATTCCGGCGGCGGAGAGCACGCTGGCGATGCCGGCCACCCCGGCCCCCGTGGCCGCCGAGTCGAGGCGCATGAAGAACCCGGCCAGAGATTCCAGGGCCGCTGCCCGCGCCGAACCATCGAAGTTGAAGGTGGGGATCACCGACGAGGCCGCCGCTGACCGCTCCTGCCTCAGTTGCTCCGCGTCCTTGGGGACGTCGAAGCCGCTCACCGCGATGATGTCCCTGTCGGCGACCGTGCCGAGCTCGTGACGTCCGATGAAGACGCCGGGATCGGGCGGGTACAGGAGGACCAGCCCCCCCGCGAGGGAGAGCAGCAGCAGCCACCGCGCGCCGTGGTGAACCACCGCGTCCGGCCAGGGCCGCACGGGGGTCCCGGAAAACAGGCTGCGGCGCCGCCCCCTACCGCTCATCGTCGCGGCCGTCCGACCGGCGCTGGTCTGCCGCCGCGTAGGCCCGGACGATGTGCTTGACCAGGCGGTGGCGGGTGACGTCCCGCTCGTCGAGATAGACGAACTCGATCCCGTCGATGTCCTTGAGGATATCCTCGACCTGAATGAGCCCCGAGACCTGCGAATTCGGCAGGTCGATCTGGGTCTTGTCCCCCGTGATCACGACCCGGGAGCCGACACCGATGCGCGTCAGGAACATCTTCATCTGGGCGGCGGTGGCGTTCTGGGCCTCGTCGAGGATGACGAAGGCGTCGGAGAGGGTTCTGCCGCGCATGTACGCCAGCGGCGCGATCTCGATCGTGCGCTCCGAGATGCCCCTTCGGACCCTGGCGGCCGGCATCATGTCCTCGAGTGCGTCGTAGAGGGGGCGCAGATAGGGGTCGACCTTCTCCTGAAGGTCCCCCGGGAGAAACCCGAGGTTCTCGCCGGCCTCGACGGCGGGACGCGCAAGGATGATCCTCCGGACCCTCTTGCGAAAGAGTTCGTCCACGGCGCGTGCCACCGCCAGGTAGGTCTTCCCCGTTCCGGCTGGACCGATGCTGATCACTATGTCCGAGTCCTCCATCGCCTGGAGGTACCTGCGCTGCCCTTCGGAACGCGGCGCGATGATCCGGCGCGACCCCGGCAGCGAGATCTGCAGCCGCTCGTCGCCGCTGCGGATGTCCGGCCCGTCGCGCGACTCCAGGCTCGTGGCGAACCGGGCCACATCGGACGCGGGAAAGCCCTTCCCCAGCCGCGCCAGCTCGATCATGTGTTCGACGACCCTTGCCGAATCGGCAACCGCCTCGAGTTCGCCGGCGATCTTGACGTATTCGCCGCGCAGCACGACCTGCACCCCGAACAGCGACGCCAGTTCCCGGAAATTGGCATCTCCCACGCCGGCGAGGATGAAGTGGTCGGCGCCTTCGGCGTTCAGGTGGTGCTCGACCATCGTACCGCTCGTCATTCTCGGCCTCCAACCAAAATCCCGAGTGCGGCCAGTTCGGCCGCGGCGACGGGCGACGGAGCGCCCTCGAAGAGCGCGCGGACCGCCGTCGTCTTGGGAAACGCGATCACGTCCCTCAAGCTTGAGCCGCCCGAAAGGCGTGCCGCAAGGCGATCCACGCCCAGCGCGATGCCGCCGTGGGGCGGCGCGCCGGACCGCAGCGCCTCGAGGAGGAAGCCGAACTTGGCCGCGATCTCGTCGGGCTCCAGGCCCAGCATGCCCAGGAGGCGCGTCTGCAGGTCGGCGTCGTGGACGCGGATGCTCCCCGAGCCCAGTTCCGTGCCGTTGTAGACGAGATCGTAGGCGAGGCCGCGCACCGCCAGCGGGTCCGAATCCAGGAGGTGCGCGTCGGCGGGGTCGGGCTGGACGAAGGGGTGGTGGTTGGCGGCCAGCGCCCCGTCCGCCCCCTCCTCGAAGACGGGGAAGCCGGTCACCCACAGCCACGCGTGCTCGGTGGTCCTGGGGAGTTGCAGGGCGGCGATCGAGGCCGCGCGCGCGGCGTCCAGCGCCGGGGAGGTTACGCGGTCGGGCCCGGCGGCCGCGAGGAGGAGATCGCCGGGCGAGAGGGCCAGATGGGCGCGGGTATCGTCCCGGAAGAACCGGCCGAGGGGGCCCGTGGCGCGGTCCTCCTGGACCTTGGCCCAAAGGAGGCCGGGAGCGCCCGCCGCCTTTGCCGCCTGTTCGATCGCGTCGATCTGTTTCCGTGAGAGCCGGGCGCCGCCGGCCAGGTGGAGGCCGCGGATCCGGCCGTCCTTCGCGACGGCGCCCCGGAGGATGTTCGAGTCGAGCGTGCCCAGAACCGCGGTGTCGTCAACGATCTCGAGATCGTAGCGGAGATCGGGGCGGTCGGAGCCGAAGCGCTCCATGGCGTCGTGGTAGGGGAGGCGCATGAAGGGCGTCTCCGCCTCGACCCCGGCGACCTCGGCCAGCCTGGCCATGAGACCTTCGCCCCACCCGTAGATGTCCTCGGGCTGGACGAACGACGCCTCGACGTCGATCTGCGTGAACTCGGGCTGGCGGTCGGCGCGCATGTCCTCGTCCCTGAAGCAGCGCGCGATCTGCATGTAGCGGTCGAACCCCGCGATCATCAGCAGCTGCTTGTAGATCTGCGGGCTCTGCGGAAGCGCGAAGAACTCGCCCGGATGGACCCGGCTCGGGACCAGGAAATCGCGTGCGCCCTCGGGCGTGGGCTTGGTCAGCATCGGGGTTTCGACGTCGACGAAGCCCTGTTCGTGGAAGTAGTTCCGCGCCGCCAGGACCAGCCGGTGGCGCAGGATCAGCCTGGCCTGAAGCTCCCGGCGGCGAAGATCGAGTACGCGGTGCCGCAACCGCAGCCTCTCCGAAGGCAGCTCCTCTTCCGGCGGAAGGTAGACCGGTATGGCGGGTGTGCGCGCCTTGTTGAGGATCACCAGTTCGCCGACCTGCACCTCGACCTCGCCCGTCGCCATGTCGGGGTTCCGCGCCGCCTCCGGACGCGGCGTCACCACGCCCCGTATCGCCACCACGTCCTCGGGACCCACCCCCCGTGCCGCTTCCATGGCGGCGGGCGAGGACCACCCCGGCCCCGCCGAAGCCTGGAGCAGGCCCGAGCGATCCCTCACGTCCAGAAAGACCAGCCCGCCCAGATCCCTTCGGCGGTGTACCCAGCCGGCGATCCTGACCTCTCCGCCGGCCATCTCCAGCGTTACATCGCCCGCTCCCGCGGAACGCATCGTCGTCGCATTCTGTTCGGCTCTCGACACAGGTCCGTCTCCGGTGCGCCATGGGGTTCCGTACCCGACGGTGCCACGCGGAGATTCCACTATGGATTGCCTGAGGCGGCGCCGGATGTTTTCCGGCGGTAAACTTAATCCCCGCTTCAAGGGGCGTTCAACGCCAGTCGCACCCGCCCGAAGAGAAAGGCCTCCCTGTATCGTGTCCGTCAAACTCCCGAATCCGGCCGACCGCCCGAACCTGCTGGGGTTGACCCCACCGGCGCTCGCGGAGGCGCTGGACGGCCATTTCCAGGCTCGCGGGCAGCCGCGCTACCGCGGCGGACAGGTCCGGGAGTGGCTGTCTGCCGGTGACGCGCGCGGCTTCGGGGACATGACCAACCTTCCCCTGCGCGAACGCGATGCCCTGGGCGAGCGTTTTCGGCTCGACGAGCCCGGCGTCGACACGGTGTCCGAGTCGGCCGACGGGACCGTCAAGCACCTATGGGCGCTGCGCGGGGGCGAGGTCGTGGAGAGCGTGCTCATCCCTGCGGGCGACCGCCTGACGCTCTGCATTTCGTCGCAGGCGGGGTGCGCGCTCAGGTGTCGCTTCTGCGCGACCGGGTGGTCGGGTTTCGGGCGCCAGCTGTCGACGGCGGAAATCGTGGGCCAGTACCGCGCCTCGGTGCGGTGGGCCCGGGAGCACGGCCGCGGACCCGTCACGAATGTGGTCTTCATGGGCATGGGCGAACCCCTCGCCAACCGCAGGGCGGTCTTTCCGGCGCTCTCGATCCTGAACGGCGGGTACGGACTGGGCGCCCGGCGCATCACCGTATCGACCGTCGGGGTGATACCCGGGATCGAGGCGCTGGCGAGACGCCCCGAGCAGTTCCGGCTGGCACTCTCGCTGCACGCGCCCGTCTCCGAACTTCGCGCCGAGTTGATCCCGCTCGAGAAGCGCTACCCCCTGGAACAGCTCATGGCCGCCCTGGAGGGGTTCAATCGCAAGGGAGGCCGCCGGATCACCTTCGAGTACACGATGATCCGGGGCGTCAACGACGACCTCCAGCTCCTGCCGAGGCTGGCCGAGCTGGCCGTCCGGGTCCAGGCGTTCGTCAACCTGATTCCGTTCAATCCCATCCCCTACGTCGCGTGGAAGCCGAGCTTCGCTGGCCGCATCCGCGCGTTCCGCGAGGGGTTGGAGCGGGCTGGTGTTCCCGCGGCGGTGCGGGAGCCAAGGGGACGAGACATCGACGCCGCGTGCGGTCAGCTACGTGCCAGCAGGCGCCCCGACTTGACGCGCCAGCCGGTAGTCAGCGAACGCGGTCGCCGATTCGGCTCCAGCGAATCTCCCTGATCCACGGAAAAGGCAGGAACGAGCCCCGGTTGTACGAGAAGTAGATGGCCCACACGCGCCCTTCCAGACGCCACCGCTCGAGGAGTCCCCACGTGCGGCCGTCGAGGCTCGAATCGCGGTTGTCCCCCAGCATGAAGTACCGGTCGGACGGGATCACGATCGGTCCCCACGTGTCGCGGGAAGGCCTATAGTCGTCGCGTGGCCCGCCCGGCAGGTATTCCTGCTGCCAGAGCATGGCCCGGTCGGAGTAGTCGGGCTGGCGGGTGGTGACCACGTACGGCTCGTGCTGCGGCCGACCGTTCACGTACAGCGCCTTGTCCCGCATCTCCACGGTGTCGCCGGGCATCCCCACCAGGCGCTTGACGAGAATCAGCGTGTCCTCGTGAGGCGGGTCGAAGACCAGGATGTCCCCCCGCCGCGGCTCGGCGTAGCCCGGGATGCGGACGTTAGTGAGGGGAATGCGGGATCCCATCGCCGCCTTGTTCACGACCAGGAAGTCACCCACCAGGAGGGTGTTCTCCATGGAGCCCGACGTGATGACGAACGTCTGGATCAGGAAGAACCTGAAGATGATGAAGATGACGATGGCGACGCCGAACGACTTCATCCATTCGGCCAATCCGCCTCCGCGACCGCCCTTTTTCTCCGCCTGCGGGCGCTCCTTCGCGCGTGTGTCCGCGGTCTTCGTTTTCTTCTCGCCGGCCTGCTTCCCGGACCCGCCCTTCTTCCGCGCCATCGCCTACCGCTCCAACCCGTTCTTCACCGCGTCCCTCCCAGATTGCGGAACCATTCCACCACTTCGGCCCATGCCTCGCCCCGTTCGGTCCTGACGGGGACCGACCAGTCGGACCCCAGCCGTACCGTCACATCGACGAAGAGATTCGAGTCCGGTTCGCTCGTCACCCTCGTTACCCCCAGCACACGGGCCACCGCCGCCGCCTTCTCCATGTCATCGACACGGTCCACGACTACGGTCGTGTCGTGTCCGAAGGTGCCGGCGTTGCCCAGGCTCACGACATCGAACCCCGCCGCTCGCAGGTGGTTCGTCGCCGTCCGGGCCATCCCGTCCACTCCACCGGCGTTGCGCACGTCGATCGTGACGCGGTCCTCGCCCGCCGTCATGAGCGCGCCGCCCCCGGGCGTCCTGTTGTCGGGGATCCACTGGGCCAGGCCGGAGCCGACCAGCACGATCACCGCCACGACGGCCAGCAACAGCAGCGCCATCCTGACAAGACCGCGCATCTACAGACCGTTCACCAGAGGATGCCAGAAGCGGAGGGTTCGCGGGAGCACGGTACGCCGTGCCCGGGAAAGATAACCCATCCGGCTTGCGAGCATCCCGACCGTCGCGGAGGTTGCTCGCAGGTTCGTCTCCGACGCGCGACGAGATGCATGAAGTGACGCACTACGACAAGACCGCTCCGAGCCGCCCGTGATCTGGGACCCGTGCCTGGCCCGGGCGGTCGCCGCCGAACTGCGGGCCCGGCTGTCGGGGGCCCGCGCCCGCGCCGTGTCCTTCCACCGGGAGGCCCGCGTGGTCCAGGTCGACTTCCGCGATGCCACGCTTGAGGTGGACCTGGGGCCCGGGCGTGGGGTGATCGTGGTCGGGCCGCCGTCGGAGCCGGACGCGGATGCCGAGCCGCTTCCGGCCGTGCTCGCCGAAGTCGGAGCCGTGCGGGACGAGCGCGTGATCGTGATGCGTTTCCGTCGCGTGCGCGGGAGGAAGCCGCAACCGTCGCTGATCGTGGAACTTGCCACGAACCGCTGGAACGTGGTGTTTGCGGAGGGCCCCGAAGCGAGGGTGAGAAGGCGGCTGGGGATCGTGCGGTCGCGTCCTCATCCGGTCGGCCAGCCGTGGTTTCCCCCGGGCGAGGGGATTGGGGCTGCCGCGCGGACCCGGGTGGACCTCGGCGGGTGGCGCCGTCTCGTCGAGGGGACCACGCCCCGGGAAGCACGCCTGGCGCTGCTGCAGCGTGTGGAATACCTGTCGGGACTGAATGTCGGGCACGTCCTCGCCGCGCCCGACCCCGAGGAGGGGTTCCGGCGCTGGCTTGCGATGGCCGAGGCGGTGGATGTCGCCCCGCACATCCTCCACCTTCCGTCCGGGCCACAGCCGTACCCGTGGCCGCTTCCCGGCACCGGCGCCGAGTCGGCCGGCAGCCTCCTGGGCGCGATGGCGGCTGTGCGGGAGGCCGCGGGCCCCGACGCGAGGGTCGAGCACGGCCGGCTTGGCCGCCATCTCGCCCGCGAGTCGCGGCGGCTTTCGCGCAAGCTGAAGCACCTGCGCAGGGAGATGGGCGAGACGGCCCGTGCCGCACGGCTGCGCGAGGACGGCGCGCTCATCCTCTCGTCGCTTCACCTGATCCGGCGCGGAGCCGAGCGCGTGTCGCTGACCGGTTTCGACGGCGTGGAGCGCGCGCTCGATCTCGACCCCCGCGTGCGCCCACAGGAGCATGCGGACGCCCTTTTCCGGCGCGCTGCACGGCTGGAGCGCGCGGCCGAGGCGCTGCCCGGGCGGATCGCCGAGGCCGAGGAGGCTCTCGCCGGCGTCGCCGCGTTGCGCGCGCGCCACCAGGCCGGCGAACTCTCCCGCGAAGAGGCGGTGGCGCTCCTTCCGGCGGCGGCGCCCTCCCCGCCCCGACGGCGCCGCTCCCGTCCCGGGACGGAGCGCTCGACCCTTCCCTACAGGAGATACACGAGCTCGGGCGGGATCGAGATACGGGTTGGCCGGGGAGCCCGGCACAACGATGCGCTCACCTTCCGCCATTCGCGTCCCGAAGACGTCTGGATGCACGCGCGCCACGCCGCCGGCGCCCACGTGATCATGCGCTGGACGCGCCCCGAACGGCCGCCAGCCGCCGACCTCAATGAAGCCGCCGTCCTCGCCGCGAACCACTCCGGCGCGCGCGGGTCGCGTCACGTCCCGGTCGACTGGACGCGGCGAAAGTGGGTCAGGAAGCCCCGCGGGGCCCCGCCGGGGGCCGTGATCCCCGACCGGGTGCAGACGGTGTTCGCTACGCCGGACCCATCTCTGGGGGACCGGCTGGGCCGACCTCGTCGAGCGCCGTCCTGAGTGCTCGCGCAAGGTCCAGCGCCCCGCTCACGCCACCGCTGTCCAGAGCGTCCACGAGCGCGCTTCCCACCACCGCCGCGTCCGCGGCCGCCCCTACGGCCCTGGCGTGCCCGGGAGTGGACACTCCGAAGCCGACTGCGACCGGCAGCGGCGAGACCGCGCGCACCGCGGCGACCTCACGCGCCAGTTCGCTGCGCAGCTCGCGGCGGGCGCCGGTAACCCCGGTGCGGGCAATGTAGTAGACGAACCCCTGGCTCGCGTGCGCAATGTCGCGGACGCGGG
This sequence comes from Gemmatimonadota bacterium, assembly GCA_009838975.1. Taxonomy (GTDB): domain Bacteria; phylum Gemmatimonadota; class Gemmatimonadetes; order Longimicrobiales; family Gaopeijiaceae; genus Bin94. The sequence continues at coordinate 66,922 of VXQO01000053.1, forward strand.
CCGGGCGGGTCGTCGGCGCGATCAGCCGGACCAGGTCCAGCGGCGAATCGGACAGGAGGGCTTCGAGATCCGGGTCGGCGCCCAGCGGCAGGTCGGTGGGCAGGATCCCGTCGGCCCCGGCTTCCGCCGCCTCTCGAACAAAGTTCCCGGCACCGCGCGAATGGATCGGATTGAGGTACGAGAAGACCACCACCGGCACCTCGCTGCAGCCCCGCAGTTCGGCCAGCACCTCGAAGACACCGCCGACGGTGGTGCCGGCGTCGAGCGCCCCCTGGCTGGAGCGCTGGATCGTGGGCCCGTCCGCCATCGGGTCGCTGAACGGGATCCCCAGCTCGATCACGTCCGCCCCCGCTTCCGCCAGCCCCGCCACGAGCTCGCGGGTGTGGTCGAGGGTCGGATAGCCCGCCGTCACGTACGGGACAAAACCCGCCCGCCTCTCGGCGGCGAGCCCCGCGAAGCGCTCGGCAATGCGGCCGCGGGGGGGCGGGGGCCGCCGGGGGGGTGATAGAGAGAAGCGAGCCCCCCCCGCCGGACGGGGGGGCGGGGGGGGGG
>VXQO01000021.1 GCA_009838975.1 Gemmatimonadota bacterium
ACCATCCTTGGCACATTGCGATGCCGCCGGGAGGGGGCGTCCACTCCATCGGTTTTGATAATAAACTGAACTAAGAGCACGACGGGACCCGGAGGGGGTGGTGCATCGGTTGGGAGGTGAAGGCCCCGCTAGTACCCCGCCCGCTTGTCCACCAGGTTGCGCAGCCGCTCGCCGCGCGTGAACCGGCCCAGGTTTTCGGTGATCAGGGCGGTCTGTCGCGCCCAGAAGCCGCGCGTGGTCGCGGAAACATGTGGCGTCATGAGGACGCGGGGGTGGCTGTAGAAGGGGTGTCCCGCCGGGAGCGGCTCCTCGTGGAAGACGTCGAGGCCAGCGCCTCGAAGTGGGCCGCCGGGTGCGAGCGCTTCGAGGAGCGCGTCCTCGTCGACCAGCCGGCCCCGGGCGACGTTGATCAGCACGGATCCCGGTTTCATCGAGAAGATGCGTTCGCGCGTAAGGATACCGCGCGTGTTGTCCGTCTCTGGCAGTGTGAGCACAAGGTAGTCCGACTCGGTGATGGCGCGTTCGAGCATGGAGGCGCCCGCACCGACATGGACCCCAGCGTGGTCGCCGACGGGAGGGCCGGAGCGCGGGCGCCGGCGCATCGCCATCACTCTGCTTCCCAGCGCCGCCGCGCGCACGGCCACCTCGCGCCCGATGCCCCCGTAGCCGAGGACGCCCACCGTGGAGGCGCCGATCTCGCGCACGGGCGCGTCGGCCGCCCAGTACGCGGGCGCCCCCCACTTGCCGGCCCGCTGGGATCTCACGGCCACGTCCAGTCCGCGCGCGAAATAGTGGATCATCGCGATCACGGTCTCGGCCATCGGCACGGCGTGGATCCCGGCGGAGTTGGTAAAGAGCACGTCCCGCGACATCATCGCGGGGCCCAGCGACGTGGCGACCCCGGCGGCGCCCGAATGCACCCACTCGAGCCGCGGCCCGGCCTCGAGCACCTCGGCTGGGATCCCGTAGCCCATGTAGACCCGCGCGTCGGCCACCGCGTCCAGCAGTTCGTCGGTCACGTTGGGGATGCCGTCGCCCGAGGCGTCGGCCAGCGTCTCCATGAACCTGATCGTCCAGCCGTCGGGCAGCGCCGCGATGATCGCCTCGCGCGCGCTGTCGGGCAGCTCCCAGATGGGACGCTTGTCGCGCAGGTCGATGACGAGGGTGGCCACCGATTCAGGGCTTGAGGCGGTTGATCAGGCGCGGGAACGGCACGAGTTCGCGGATATGCGGGCGTCCGGTGATCCAGCCGACCGTCCGCTCCAGCCCCAGGCCGAATCCGGAGTGCGGGAAGGTCCCGTAGCGCCGCAGGTCGAGGTACCAGTCGTACGCGTCCTCGGGCAGCTCCTCCTCGCGGATCCGCGCCAGAAGCCGGTCGAAGTCGTCCTCACGCTGGCTGCCGCCGACGATCTCGCCGTATCCCTCCGGCGCGAGCAGGTCGTTGCAGAGCACCGTGCGCGGATCGTCGGGGTTCTCCTTCATGTAGAAGGCCTTTGCGCCCTTCGGATAGTTGTAGACGAAGACCGGACGGTCGAACCAGCTCGATATGGTGGTCTCCTCGACGGCGCCCAGGTCGCGCCCCCATTCGAAGTCGCGGCCTTCGGCGTTCAGGCGGGCTACCGCCTCGCTGTAGCTGATCCGCGGGAAGGGCGGCTGGACGCGCTCCAGCGTGGTCAGGTCGCGCTTCAATACCTCCAGCTCCGGCCCGCAGCGATCGAGCGCGCGCGCCACAATGCTGCAGATGAAGTCCTCCTGGAGGTCCATGTTGTCGTTCGAGTCGGCGAAGGCGACCTCGGGTTCGATCATCCAGAATTCGGTCAGGTGGCGGCGTGTCTTCGACTTCTCGGCGCGGAAGGTCGGACCGAAGCAGTAGACCTTGCGGAAGGCCGGGCAGGCGCACTCGACGTACAGCTGGCCGGTCTGGGCGAGGAATGCGCGGTCGCCGAAGTAGTCGGTTTCGAAGAGGGTGCCCGCGGACTCGCCGATCGCGCCGGTGAGGATCGGCGTGTCGATGCGCACGAAATCGCGCTCGTAGAAGAAGTCGTGGATGGCCTGCTCGACTTCGGCGCGCACGCGCAGGCCGGCCCGCTGCATGCTCGAACGGAGCCACAGGTGCCGGTGGTCCAGCAGGAACTCGACCCCGTGCTCCTTCGGCTGGATCGGATACTCGTCGCTCGCGCCGATCAGTTCGATGCCGGTGACGGTCAGCTCGTGTCCTCCGGGAGCGCGCTCGTCGGGGCGGACGCCCCCCGTCAGCGCGATGCAGCTCTCCTGGGTAAGCGAGGTGGCGAGCTCCCAGAGGTCCGCGGGAAGCTGCGACTTCACGAGCACCCCCTGCACCACGCCGGTCCCGTCGCGCAGCACGACGAACGCGACCCGCGCATGCACGCGCAGCGCCGCGATCCACCCGGACACGGTGACCGTTTCGCCCGCATGGCGGGACAGATCCTTCACTTGCTGGTTCATTCGACTCAATCCTCGCTGTTGCCGAGTCTGGAGCGCTGTAGAATCGCCCGGTCTATAAGGCCTTCGACCGTCAGATCCACATTGATCATGCGAATGCGGGTCATGAACGCGCGCGGCCCCATCGCGACGAACAGGCGTCCGAAGAACTCATCCGCAAAGCTGCTCGTGATGATTCCCACGCCATCAAAATCGAGCACGACGGAGGGATGTCCCACCAGGAGGTTGCGCACCATCCGGCGCATGCGCCTGCCGCCGCGGCGGGAACCGAAGTCGAGAGATGCCTTTTTCTTCATGTTCACGATCATCGCGCCGTGATTGTCCTCATACTCCCGCTGCAGATAGTCATGCGGGGGATCGTGCGATTGTCCCCTGAACCTGAGCGCCCGCGCGAGCAGCCCCGGATCTCCCAAACCGATGCGGCAGCGAACCGACGTCCCCGGATACGGTGCGGTAGACGGCTCTGTCCTCAGATCGCCGTCGCCGATCCGCCGGAGGAGTCCCCACCCTGAACGAAGCTCGAAGACTCCGTCCGAGAGAACAGCGACCTGATAGCTGCCGAAGAGACCGTTTCCCGCGTTTCGCTTCGGGTCTCGCGTGACCCCTTCGGTGATTGCGTCCGTCAGCGCCGACTGGTCGTCCGCGGCGCCCATGCTGGCGGGGATTCCGATCCCGCCGTCGGCGACGACGAACTCGACCGCGTTGCCGCCGCTGTAGGCGGTGGCCTGCACGAACCCGCCTACCGGGGATTCTGCGTGGATCGGCACGTTTTCCATGATCTCGCCGAGCGACCATTCAACCGCCTTCAGCGTATCACGGCTCGTGTCCAGGTTGCGCAGAATCAACTCCATCACCCTCACGAGGATGGCGTCCTGACCGTTGGCGCCATCGTCCTCGAAACGCAGGGCGGGAACATGGCCACCCTCGTGCACATTGGGTTGAAAGGCATCCGGATCGATGTGGTGAGCCCAGTTCGTGTTAACGAAGAGCCTTGAAAGCCCGTCATCGGAGGGGAGGAGCAACCTGAACACCACGCCACGGCGTTCCCGGTAGGTTGTGACAATGGGCATCAAGGGAAGCATGACGGCCTGCGTTATTCCAGTGCAGGCGGAGAAATCCAGCGTAATGCGGGCGTTCCCGCGTTGCGCCGCCTGATGCAATCCCGCGCACAACCTGTGCGTGTCGGGAGGGCCGACGCTTGCGCCGACCACGACATGTCCGTCCCTGTGCTCTACCTCTCCCATCCGGGGGCTCCTGCAAACGCGATCAAAATCCGTCCCGGCTTCAGCGCCACAAGTCTCGATTGGATTCCGGGCTCACGTCAACCGTCAACCCACCCCGAAGAGCTGCGCGCGGTCGCCGTAGCGGCTGTCGAGGTGGTTGCGGACCACCGCGTGAGCGGGGGCGGACAGCTGCGGGTCGATGTCGATCAGCGCCCGGGCGCGATCCCGCGTGGGCCCGATCAGGTCCTCGTGTTCGATGATGTCGGCGAACTTCAGCTCGGTGCCGTGGCCGTGCTGCTCGGCACCGAAGAAGTCCCCCTGCCCCCGGATACGCAGATCCTCGGCCGCGATCTCGAAGCCGTCGTTGGTGCGCGCGAACGCGGCCAGGCGATCGGTCGTGGGGGTGGGGTCGCCCGTTTCCTCGCCCTCGGCACGGCCGGCGATCACCGCGCACAGGCCGCCTTCGTCGCCGCGCCCGATGCGGCCGCGCAGCTGGTGCAGCTGGGAGAGTCCGAAGCGCTCGGGGTTCTCGATCACGATCATGGTCGCGTTGGGGACGTCGATGCCCACCTCGATCACGGTGGTCGCGACGAGGACGTCGATCTCGCCCTGCTGAAAGGCGCGCATGATGCGGTCCTTCTCGTCGCCGGGAAGGCGGCCGTGGATGAGCGCGAGGGTGCGGCCCGCGAGGTCCTCGCTGCGCAGCCGTTCGAACTCGGTCTCGGCGGCGAGGAGGTCGGCCCGTTCGGACTCCTCGATGGCGGGGTAGACGAGGTAGGCCTGGCGGCCCCGGTCGAGGCGGCGGCAGAGTTCGCGCAGGATGGCGGGGCGGTCTTCGGGGCTGGCGAGCCGGGTGGTCACGGGGACGCGTCCCGGGGGAAGCTCGTCGATGGTGGACAGGTCGAGTTCGCCGTGGAGCGTCATGGCGAGGGAGCGCGGGATCGGGGTCGCGGACATCAGCAGCGTGTCCGGGCGAGGCTCTCGCTCGGAGAGCGCCATCCTCTGGCGGACTCCGAACCGATGCTGTTCGTCGACCACGACGAGTCCAAGAGCGTCGAACTCCACTCCCTCCTGAATCAGCGCGTGTGTGCCGACGACCAGACGGGCTTCGCCGCTTGCGACCCGGGCGCGCGCCTCCTCACGGCGGCGGCCCGTCGCGGAGCCGGTGAGGATCTCGAGACGGCAGGGGATGTCGCGGAGAAAATCGCCGATGCGGTGCGCGTGCTGCTCGGCGAGGATCTCGGTCGGCGCCATCAGCGCGGCCTGGTACCCCCCTTCGACGGCGAGGAGCATGGCGAAGAGGGCCACCAGCGTCTTGCCGGAGCCGACGTCGCCCTGGAGCATGCGGTTCATGCGCTCGGGCGAGGTCATGTCGGCGTAGATCTCGCGGAGGACGCGGGCCTGCGCGCCGGTCAGGGTGAACGGGAGCGAGTCGTGCAGCGCGCGGATGAGGCGGTTCGTGCGGGTGAACGCGATGCCGGGGCGCTCGCGCGTGGCGTCGTGGCGGACGCGGGCCTGCATGAGCTGCAGGAAGAAGAGCTCGTCGAAGGCGAGGCGGCGGCGCGCGGCGGCGATGCGGGCGTTGTCGCGCGGGCGGTGGAGGTCGCGGAGCGCGGCGGAGATCTCGACGAGGCCGTGTTGGCGTCGGTCGCGGGGGGGCAGGTACTCCTCGTCGCGGATCTGGGCCAGGAGCTGGTCGAGGTTGAGTTCGAAGAGTCGGCGGAAGATCCACTGCGGCAGGTCTTCCGCCGCGGGGTAGGTGGAGAAGATGGTGCCGGGGGGATCTTCGGCGGGCGCGTCGGCGCTGGCGCGGGACAGGACCGTGAATTCGCGCGGCTGGATCTGGCGGCCGTGAAAGAACCGGACCGGGCCGGTGACGAGGATGCGGTCGCCCGGGCGCACCCTGCGCTCGACCCAGGGCTGGCCCGGCCAGGAGCATGTGATGAGCCCGGAGTCGTCCTGAATTACGGCCTGGAAGATGCGCAGGCCCGACCGCGTGGGGATGACGCCCTTGTTGCGCACCTCGCCGACGAGCGTCACGTCCATGCCGACCTGGGCCAGCTCGACCGGCGTGATCGTCGAGGCGTCGTCGTAGCGGCGCGGGACGTGGTAGAGGAGGTCGCGCGCGGTCAGGATCCCCATCCGCTGCAGGTGCTCCGCCCGCTTCGGCCCGACGCCCTTGAGGAACTGGACGGGCTTGTCGAGGCGGGTGAGGGTCATGACGCGATCCAGCGCGGATGCATCGGCGCTCGAATGCCGCGGGGATTCATGCGCGGGCCGCCAACACCCCCTCGACGAATTCGTCCGGGTCGAAGGGCTTGAGGTCCTCGAGGCGTTCGCCGGTGCCCACCATCCGGATCGGGATGCCGAGCTCCTCGCGCAGCGCGACCACGATGCCGCCGCGCGCGGTCGAGTCCAGCTTGGCCAGCACGATCCCGGTCACCGTGACGTAGCGCGAGAACTCGCGGGCCTGGACGAGGCCGTTCTGGCCCACGGTCGCGTCCAGCACGAGCAGCGTCTCGTGGGGGGCGCCGGGATGGTGTTTGGCCGTCACGCGGTCGACCTTGGCGAGCTCGTCCATGAGGCCGCCGTGGGTGTGCAGTCGTCCCGCGGTGTCGATCAGCACGATGTCGGTGCCGCGTGCGCGGGCCGCGCCGATCGCGTCGAAGGCGACCGCGGCCGGGTCGCCTCCCGGCTGGCCCCGGATGAAGTCCGCCCCGGCGCGCTCGGCCCACCGCTCGAGCTGCTCGACCGCGCCCGCGCGGAAGGTGTCCGCCGCGGCGACCATGACGCGGCGGCCACGCGCGCCGAGGAGGTGCGCCAGCTTCCCGATCGTGGTCGTCTTGCCGGCGCCGTTCACGCCCACGACGAGGTAGACCGTGGGAGGGGTGTCGGCCACGGTCAGCGCGTCCGCCGCGCCGGCGTCCCCGCGGCCGCCCCTATCGCCGGGCCCATCGCCGTCGAAGACATCGCGGATCGCGCCGCGCAGGATGCGCCTCAGCCCCGCCTCGTCGCGCGCGGCCCCCTTGCGGGCCGCCTTCTCGACCAGATCGACGAACCGCATGCTCGCCTGTACGCCGAAGTCGGCCATGATGAGGCGCTCCTCCAGCTCCTCGAGCATGTCGGCGTCGATCCTGCGGAAAGCCGGAGGGACTACACGGCGCAGCGCCCGCGCCCAGTTCATGGCGAGCGTTTCCGGGCCATTCCTAGCGCAGTCCCGCGCGGCGCCTCCCGATCCACTCCGCGCAGACGGCGGCGAGGATCACGAGGTACGGGAAGGGCCAGGTTCGCAGGGGCCGGTTGCGCTCGGCCGCCGTGTCGCCGTCGGACGCGCGCATGGTCAGATCGGCCACATCGGTGGGGCGCTGCAACATCTCGTCGGTGAAGGCCTCGACGTGGAACGTGCCGCCGATGGTGTCCGCTGCCGCGACGGCGGTGTAGGTGTAGGTCCCCGCCGCGAGCGGAGCCGTGGTGAAGAGTCCGCCCTGCGGGACGGTCAGGGTGGAGTCGAGGACGACGTCGCCGGTCGCGGCCGCGACGGTGAGGACGATCTGCTCGTTCTCGTAGCCGCGTCCGAACCATGGGGCCCGCAAGCCTCGTTGCAACACCGGCCTCGCAGGTCGTACGCCCGGCCCGGCAGCGAGGGGCTCGTCGGCCATCATCCACCCTCCTACCGCAGCCCAGAGACTGCGGTAATGTTCGCGCGGCTCGCCCCCGCGAAAGGCCCAGCGCCAGAAGCCCCGTGCCAGGACCACACCCACCCGGCGAGGTCCGTCCGCACGCAGGATGAGCGCCGCCCGGGACTCGCCCGCTCCGCCCAGACGCAGATGCAGGGCCGTCCCGCCGGCCTCGCCCACGACCGGCAGCACACGCGTGAGCGGCGGCAGGCCGGCCCCCACGAACCGGTCCACCTCCCCCGCGATCGGCGACGGCGGCGCCTCGTCGAGGTACCACTCGCCCGGCAGCGCGCCGCCCACCGCCAC
>VXQO01000146.1 GCA_009838975.1 Gemmatimonadota bacterium
CGGCCCGGGGCCCGCCCCCCGACCCGCGCTGCTGGCGTCCGCCGCCCGGCCCACCTCCCACGCCCTCGCCGATCACCTGCCCGTCGTACTCGATCCCCGCCGGCGTGGTGCCGAAGACGAACCCGTTCTGCCGGTCCATGTAGGTGTCGAGCACGACGACGAAGGCGTCCGAGTCGTTGAGCGACGCATCACGCAGCGTCTGGCCGAAGACGATTCCCTCCGGCTCGTCGTCGAACAGCCACGCGCCGATGTACAGCGCCGCGTCGTCCTGCAGGATGCGGACCTCCGTGCGTTGCGACACCGGTCTGCCCTCGGAAGGTTCGCGCTGGGTGAATCCGCTGAGGGGATCGAGTGTCGACCAGACCTCATCGTCGAGGCGGCCGTCGATGACGGGGGGCGCCGTAGTCCGGGACGCCTGCGTGATGGGGGGCGGCTGCCCGTTGGACGGGGCCTGGGCGTCGAGCGCGGCGGGCGCGGCGAGGAGGGTGAAGGCGGCGAAATGGAGAAGTGTGCGCATGCCAGTCCGACACGCGGGAGGCGGGAATCGCTGACGGCTCCACCTCGATCGGGGAAGTGGCTACCGGGGTTGGCCGACCCACCATGGGTGCCGGTGCGTCACGTCGTCGCGAATCCTGTTACTCTTTGCCTCCATTCCACCTCCGGCGAGCGACCATGACAGCTGAATCCGGCAATCGAGTCCACATCGAGCGGGCCGGCGTGGTCCGCATGGCCCTGCCTGCCGCCGAAGCGTTCCCGCTGTTCAACGCAGAAGGTGAGCGCCGATGGGTGGCAGGGTGGGTTCCGTGCTACCTGTATCGGGCCGGGTCCGGTGTCGGAGAGGGCGTTGTATTCCAGACCACCCGCAAGGGTGTGGGAACCGCGACGTGGACCCAGACCGGACATGATCCCGCCAGCGGCGCCGCGTCGTTCGTGTTCGTGTACCCGGACCATCACACGGCGATCGTGGACGTCGGTGTGACCGCCGACGGCAATGCCCGAAGCCGTGCGTCCGTGCGGTACCGGATGACGTCGCTTTCACCCGATGCGGACGACTACGTGCGAGCATTCGGCGAGGCGTTCGACCGCTACATGGGCCATTGGGAAGAGGCGATCCAGCGACACGTCGTGGAGGGGGTTCCGCTTCCCGGCGCGTGAACCGGTCCTGCTCCGTGCCCCTGCCCGGCATTGACATGACGCCAGCCATCAGCGGGGCGGTGCGGAGGGCGGTCGACCGCTTGCCCGACCTGACTTCAGGTCCTTCGGATCACAGCCGCTCCGCCACCTCGCGCAACCGGCCCTGGATCCAATCCACCATGTCGCCCGGCACGCCCGCCGCGAGGGCATGACGCCGCCACTCACCGACCGCTTCCGCCACTTCCCCGATGATCTCCCTGCCATCGCGGGGGACATCGAACGTTGCGCCCACCTCGAGCAGATCGCGTCGTGTGATCTCCCGGAACTTCCCGTTCACCGACATCTGGTGCTGGCGGGTCCAGGCGTCGTTCTCGGCGTAGGTTAGGTCGTATGCGGGCGCGAGACGCCAACTCCCGGCCGGACTCATAAGGAAGCCGACGTTCTTGACGTGGTCGTCGAAGTTGACCGTGGCCACCGCGAATACCATGCGGCGGTACGCCTCGTTCACCCAGCGCTGGCCGAGTCCGATGGCGCGCATCGTGTCGAACCAGCCTTCGTAGCTGAAGACGTATTGGTCGTTGAAGTCGATGTGCTGAAGCCCTCCCAGGCTGTGGAAGTGGAAGCGTTGGAGGGATCCCGTCGCCTCGTCGCGCGCACGGTCGAAACGCCGCACCATGAAGTGCGCGAGGTCCCCGTCGCGTAGGAGATGCGTCTCGGGCACTTCAATTCCCGAGCGGCTCGCCATGTTCGAGTAGGCGTATTCGATCCGGCCCCAGGGGCCCGGACTTCCCGCGGCGCGCAGGCCCTGCCCCGCCGGCTCGCGCGTTACCCCGTCGAACTTGATGAGCCACGGCTCCTCGCCGGGATCGGGGCGCGCGAATCCCGATCGCACCCGGTTGGCCCCACGATCCCACAGGATGAGCGCCTTCGGCCGGGCGCCTCCCGCACTGCCGCCGACCTGCATGATCTCCGGGACTGCGACCGATACGTCCCCTTCGATCACTCGCCGGGCCTGGTCGACCAGTTTTCGGACCGCGAGCACCTCCTCGGTGCCCGGGCCAGGATCATGGGGTGGATGGAATCGCAGCGCTCCCATGGCGCGATCTCCGATGTACAGGAGGCGTTGCAGTGGCGACATGGCGTCACCCGGCCGGCCGCGCTGCTCGAAATAGCGACGGATGACGGTGTTGCCGAACTGGTCCGGCAGGGCATCGGCGAAGACACCGGGGAGACCGAGGAAGGCCGGTTTCCGTGTCAACTCCGGGAACGAGGTCGGACCCCGGCGTTCCGTGGGCAGATGGATCGGCGAGATTTCGAGGCCGGAAGTCACGAAACGGGGGTCGTACTCGAAGGTGATGCGTCCTTCCGGCCCCTCCCTGAGCATCCCGATCTCGCGCCCCCAGATGCCGACACGGACCCTCACATCACCATTCACGACCTCTCCTCGACGCCCGGCGTCTTACGTTGCCCCTCAATCTCTCGACATCGTATGGCGACACCTCGGGCACGGGGATGAACGCCTCGAACGCCTGCAGCCGCCCCAATGCGCGCATGACCCGCACCAGATTCTCGGTTCCGACACTGTGCCCCGCCTCGAGGCGATTGATCGTGCGCGGGCTCACCCCGGAGTCGGCGGCGAGGTCGCTGACCCGTAGATTCTGCTGAAGACGAAGCGCCTTCAGCCGCGCACCCACCTCGCGCAGTACGTCCGGGGTCCGGCTCGTGGCAACGATGGCTCCCATGGATCGATGACCTCCTCTACGCACCAAGCTAGCTGGGGACACCGTATATGTCTATAGCGCCATATCCGGCGTATAATTCTGTTATGTCAATTTTATTTACCATATATGGCGTATTACCTGCATTCTATCTTGCGACATGTACGGTTTACGTTCTGTAATGTCTACATTACACTAGACGTCGCCCTTCTCTTCCCGTTCCCTGTCTTCAGCGCGGACAGTCACCCGTGCAGCAACGTTCGAGCCGCCCCATGACCATCGCCGACCTCGCCGACCAGCCGAGCGCCATCCGCCGCCAGGCCGCCGTGCTCCTCGTCGAGGGGTTCGACCGCCCCAGAGGATGGCCTGACCTGCACGCAGCCACCCGCGAGCTCGACCACGTTCTCGCCAGCGGCTTCGCCTTCGCCGCGCTCGAGCACGACCTCCTCCTCGGCTGGATCGGCGGCCTCCCGCAGTACGAAGGGCGCGTCTGGGAACTGCATCCGCTCGTGGTCAGGCCGGACCGCCGCCTTCGCGGAATCGGCCGTGCTCTCGTCACCGCCTTCGAGGACGAGGCCGGACGCCGCGGCGCCTGCACCCTCACCCTCGGCACCGATGACGACAGCGGCCAGACGTCGCTTGCCGGGGTCGATCTCTACTCCGACATCCCACGTCACATCGCCGAACTCCGCGACCTCGGCGACCGCCACCCGTTTCTCTTCTACCGCAGGCTCGGCTACGTCGTCACGGGGGTGATGCCGGACGCGAACGGGTCCGGGAGGCCCGACATCTATATGTCCAGGGCGGTGCGGCGCGAGGAGTGAGGTCTCGTCCGTCGGCCCGTCCGCAACCGCCCGGTCGGCTCAGGCGCTGCGCCCCTCCCAACGGTAGCGGTCGCAGCTCTCCACGGCCCTGGTGATCCTCCCGTAGCATTTCGAGCCCGGGCAATCGCACCGGCCCGAGGCGCCGGCACGTGCCGCCCACGAGCGGTCATCGCCGTCCCAGTGTATGCAGTTGCGGCACTCGCGCTCGGTGGGCTCTCGCTGGCTGCGGTACTCGATCCGGGTGAAGGCCATGGGTGGGTCCTGGTTCTACTGAAAACGGCTGCGCGAGGCGGGACGCTGAAGCTAATACCGAGCCTCACCCGATGACCAATCAGGCGCGCCCGCACTGGACCATGTTCCGTGACAAGAACGGGTCCGGAGGCCCCTGCTCCTCACCCCCCGCCCACCCAGAACGCGACATCGCGTGCGCCTGCCAGAACAGCCCGGTCTCCCGTCGCGAGCGGCACGCCCAGTTCCCGCGCCGCCACCACGAATTCGGCGTCCCCTGCCGGAAGCCCGCAATCCAGCGCGGTGTCCAATACCCGAACCGCTGGGACGGCCACGATCCGGCCGCCCAGCGCCAGAGCCGCGTCGTCGCACATCGCCCTGGCCTGATCCGCCGTGATCGTCCGGCGGCGCACCATGGCCAGCAGCACGGCGCGCAGTTCGCTCATCAGGATGGCGGGCGCGGCCCACTCGGGATCCCGCCGGAAGAGCTGCGCCGCCTCCGCGCCGGCGCGCCCCCCGACCACCAGCCGCGCCATCACACTCGTGTCGACGACGATCATGGCCGGGGCTCGGCACGAAGGTCGCGCAGCGTGGCCTCGTCCAGCGCGATGGGTCCCAGCTCCCGGTGCCGCCGCTCGATCCGCGCCAGAAGCGTAACCGCATCGACCGGGGCCGGCCGGATCGAGGCAACCAGCCGTGACAGGATCTCGCCGTTCAGACTGCGGTGGTTTCTCTCCGCCGCCGCCTTGAGTTCTCGATGCAGCTCGTCCGGGATGCCACGCAACGCCAGGTCGGCCATCCTCCTCCACCTCCTGCGGCTAAATGATACCATTCTGGTATCATAACGATATCATCAAGTCACGTCCGAGGCAAACACAGGGAGCAGGGAATCGCGGTTGACGGGATCCGCACCCCTCGATAGCCTCGCTGAATGACAATTCCCCGCGCCGTTGGCGTCACATCGGGTCGTTTCCTTCCCACGATTCTTCTGCTCCCCCTCCTGCATGCCTGCGCGCCCTCCGACGCCCTCCCGCCGGCGTCCACCCAGCGCGACAGCGCGGGGATCGCGATCGTCGCGTCCGTCCGGGCCGCCTGGGGTGATTCGGCCCACTGGCGGCTCGACCCGGAGCCCCTGCTCGATCTGGCGACGGCCGGCACCGGTGACCCCCACAACTTCTACGCCGTCCGCGGCATGAAGCGGCTCTCCGACGGATCGCTCGTCGTCCTCAACGCGGGCTCCGACGAGGTCCGCCAGTTCTCGGCCGACGGGCGGTTTGTGGGTTCCTTTGGCGGAACGGGCGAGGGCCCCGGCGAATTCACGAACGCGCGTCAGCTGGAGTTGGCGGGCGACACGATCCTGGTGCTCGACTGGGACTCCATGCTCAGCCTCTTCGGCACCGGCCCGGAGCTGATCCGCGACGTGCGCCTCCACCCGCGCACCCGGGCGGTTCACTTCATCGGCGACGGCCGCCTCGTCACGCGGGCCGTCGCCTCACTCCCGCAAACCGGCGCTCTGGTGCGCATCCCCGAGGCCCTCTTCACATATCGGCTGGATGGAAGCGGCGGCGACAGCATCGGCTGGATCGCGGGCTTCGAGGACTACACCCTGGGTGACATGGGCCAGGTTCCCTTTTTTCAGAAGGAGGCCGTCGCGGACAGCCGCGGTGAGCGCATCTTCACCGGCTCTTCCGACCTGATGCAGGTCGAGGAGATGGCGGCGAACGGCGACACGGTGCGGATTCTGCGCATCGCCGACTATCCGTTGGCGCTGACGCCCGCGCAGGCCGAGGCCGAGCGGGACCACCGGCTCGACATTCCCCTGCTGCAACAGTCGCCCATGCCGCCACGGGTTCAGCGGCTGCGCGAATTCATCGAGAACATGCCGCTGCCCACGACCCGGCCCGCCTACGCCGACTTGATCGTCGATCCCTCGGGTGCCGTCTGGCTGCAGCCCTTCCGGGGCGCCAGCGAGCAGGGCGGACCCGAGTTCTGGCTGGTGCTGGACTCGGGCGGCCGCTGGCTCGGCAGCGTGGAGGTGCCCGAGGACTTCCGCGTCTGGGACATCGGCATGGACGAGGTCCTGGGCGTTTGGCAAGACGAAATGGACGTGCAACATCCACAGGTGTTGCGCCTGAGAAGGGACGGCGAATGAAGACACGCCTGGTTGTACCCGGCCTACGCGCCGCCTTTTGGGCGCTGGTGGGCGCCTGCATCTTCGGTGCCTCCTGCACCCCGACCCGCGACGCGCCACCGCTCGCTGTCGAGCGCGACAGCGCGGGCATCGCAATCGTCGAGTCCTTCTCGCCCGCGTGGGGGGATACGGCGCGCTGGCGGGTCGGCGCGGAGCCCCTGCTTGATCTGGCGGAATCCGGCACGGGCGATGCGCACAACTTCTACCGGGTCCGGAACGTGACGCGGCTACCCGACGGGGGCATCGTGGTCGTGAACCGGGGCTCCGCCGAGATCCGGAAGTTCACGGCAGACGGAACGTTCGTCGGCTCGGCCGGGGGCTACGGCGAGGGACCGGGCGAGTTGACGAACGTGCAGCAGGTGGAACTCGTCGGCGATTCCCTGCTCGTTCGGGACATCTACAGAGTCACGCTATTCGGTCCCGATCTGCGACACGTACGCACCATGCGACTCCACCCGTTCAACAGGGGCCTTCGCTACCTGGGCAACGGCACGATGTTGGTGCGAGTACTGATGCAATACCCCGAGGAATACGGTCTGGTACGGCATCCCGAAGCGCTCCTGGTGTACGACCTGGATGGCGTGCGCCGCGACAGCATCGCCCGGACCCCGGGCTCGGAAGAGTACGTCACCGACGCGCTCATGGGGGTTCCGCTCTTCGGCAAGACCTCCGTGCTCGACACCCACGGCGACAGGATCTTCCTGGGCTCTTCGGACCACATGCAGGTCGAGGAGGTGGACGCGAACGGCGAAACTCTTCGCATTCTCCGGATCCCCGACTACCCGTTGACCCTGACCCCTGATGAGGTCCAGGCGGAACGGAACCTCCGCCTCAACCCTCCGCTTCCGCCGGGGGTGACATCTCTCCCGCCACCCTTCGTCGAGGCCGTGGAGGGCATGCCGTCACCGGAGACCCGCCCGGCCTATGCCGACATGCTCGTCGACCCTACGGGTGCGGTCTGGCTCCGCCCCTTCAGGGGAAGCAGCGAACTGGGCGGACCCGAGCACTGGCTGGTGCTCGGGCCCGACGGATCGTGGCTCGGCAGCGTTGAAATGCCCGAGAACTTCCTGGTGCGGGAGATCGGCCTGGACGAGATCCTTGGCGTGTGGACCAGCGAACTGGACGTTCAGCATCCGCAGGTTTGGCGGTTGCGTCGGTAGCGGTATCCGGGCGAGGTTGGCGCATTGTCGTCGACCGGTGGACTTGATCGAGGAGGTGAATTGTGCCGCTCGGAATAGGAATTGGCGAACTGCTGTTGCTCGGGATCGTAGCAGGAGGAGTGTATCTGGGAGTCCGGTCACTAAAGCGGATTGGAGGTGGCGATCGAGAGCGCGAACTCGAGGCGGCCAGGCGGGACTTCGAACGTGAGATCGAAGCGATGAACCACAAGGAGCGGATTGGAGGGGAATAGTGGTGCGGCGGGGTGAGCCGCGACCGTACCTTGTCGCAGCGAATTGTCACCCCCCACGGGCCCGAGGCCACCACCGGATGAAATCTCCACCC
>VXQO01000001.1 GCA_009838975.1 Gemmatimonadota bacterium
CCCCCACCCCCTTCGCCCCCAGCGGATGATGCGGCGACGGCGTCACGGTATGCCCAGTCTCCCACGCCGGCGTCTCCACCGCGGTCGGCACGAGATAGTCCATGAACGACCCGGCGAGATTATTCCCGTCCTCGTCATACGGAATCTCCTCGTACAACGCCGGTCCCAGCCCCTGGGTCAATCCGCCATGGATCTGCCCCTGCACGATCATCGGATTGATGATGTTCCCACAATCATCCACCGCCACGAACCGGCGCACGCTCACCTCGCCCGTCCCCCGATCAATGTCCACCACGCAGATGTACGTCCCGAACGGGAACGTCAGGTTCGGCGGGTCGTAGTAGTTCGTCGCCTCCATGCCCGGCTCCAGGCCCTCCGGCAGGTTCGTGTACGCCGCGAACGCGCAGTCCTGGATCGTCACGCTCTTATCCGGCGCACCCTTCACCGAGAACGTCCCGGGCTCCCAGTCCAGGTCCTCTTCGCTCACCTCCAGCAGGTGCGCGGCGATCTTCGCCGCCTTGTCGCGGATCTTCCGCGCGGCCATCGCGCCCGCCGCCCCCGCCGTCGGGGTCGACCGGCTGGCATACGTCCCCAGCCCGTACGGCGCCGTGTCCGTGTCGCCCTCCTCCACCTGCACGTGCGCCGCCGGCAGCCCCAGCTCCTCGGCAATAATCTGCGCGTACGTGGTCTCGTGCCCCTGTCCCTGTGACTTCGTGCCGAATCTGGCTATTGCCTTGCCCGTCGGGTGCACACGCACCTCGGCCGAGTCGAACATCTTGATGCCCAGGATATCGAAGTCCTTCGACGGCCCCGCCCCCAGCACCTCGGTGAAGCTGCACACACCGATCCCCATCAGCTCGCCGCGCTCGCGCTTCTCGGCCTGCTCCCGGCGCAGGTCGTCGTAGCCGATCATCTCCTTGGCCTTGTCCATCGCGGCCTGGTAGTCCCCGCTGTCGTACTCCCAGCCCAGCGGCGACTGGTACGGGAAGGCCTCCTTCGGAATGAAGTTCTCCTCGCGGAGCGTCGCGGGGTCCTTGCCCACCTTGTGCGCCAGCGTGTCCACGATCCGCTCCATGCAGTGCACGGCCTCGGTCACGCGGAACGAGCAGCGGTACGCCACGCCCCCCGGCGGCTTGTTCGTGTAGACCGCGTCCACCTCGGCGAACGCCTGCTCCATGTCGTACGAACCCGTGCAGATCGAAAACAGCCCCGCGGGCCACTTGGACGGCGCAGCCTGCGCGTCCGAATACCCGTGGTCGGCCAGTGTTTTGATTCTCAGAGCGCGGATCCTGCCGCTGGAATCGGCCGCAATCTCGGCGTCCATGTGGTAGTCACGCGCGAAGGAGTCCGCCTGGAGGTTTTCCATCCGGTCCTCGATCCACTTGACCGGTTTGCCCAGCACAACCGACGCGGCAATCGCGATCACGTACCCGGGGTACACCGGGACCTTCCCGCCGAAGCCGCCGCCAATATCGGGCGACACCACGCGGATCTTCTCCTCGGACAGCCCCACGTGACCCGCCACCAGGGCCAGCACGGTGCGGATCGCGTGCGGGGCCTGCGTGGTCATGTACACGGTGAGGTGTCCCTCGACCGCGTTGAAGTCGGCCAGGCACCCGCACGTCTCGATCGACGCCACGTGGATGCGCGGCACGTGCATCTTCTCGCGCACCACCACGTCGGCCTCGTTGAAGATCTTGGCGGTCGCCTCCTTGTCGCCGGCCTCCCAGTGCCAGATCCGGTTGTCCTCCTGGCCCTCCTTGTCGACTCGGAGCACGGGCGCGTCGTCGTCGAGCGCCTGGAACGGGTCGATCACGGGCGTCATCGGCTCGTACTCGACCTCGACCGCGGCCACCCCGTCGGCGGCCGCATAGCGCGACGTCGCGATCACCCCCGCGACCTCCTGGGACTGGTACATGACCATATCGGTCGGCAGCACCATCTGGGTGTCCGACATGAGCGTCGGCATCCAGTGCAGGTTGTAGGCCTCGAGGTCCTTGCCCGTCAGCACGGCGAGCACGCCCGGCACCTCGAGCGCCCTGGACGTGTCGATGTTGACGATCTTCCCGTAGGCGATGGGGCTGCGCACGATGTCGAGCCACAGCATCCCCGGCAGGGTGAAGTCGTCGATGTAGTTGCCCTTGCCCTGCAGGAAGCGCGGGTCCTCCTTGCGCTTCATGGAGTGGCCCATGCCGCAGATCTTGGCGGAAGTCCTGGGTGCGTTGGTCTCGTTGGCCATCAGTCGGCCTCCTCGGCGGCGGGGGCGTCGGCGTCGGCCCCGGCCATTTTCGCGGCGGCGTACTGGACCGCCTTGACGATGTTCACGTATCCGGTGCAGCGGCAGAGATTCCCCGATATCGCCTCGCGGATCTCGGCTTCGCTGGGGTTCGCGTTGGCGGCGAGCAGCGCGGTCCCGGTCATCAGCATGCCGGGGGTGCAGAAGCCGCACTGGAGGCCGTGCTCCTGCATGAAGCCCTCCTGGAGCGCGCTCATGCCGTTGGCGTCGGCGAGCCCCTCGACCGTGCCGATGTCGGCGCCGTCGGCCTGGACGGCCAGCACGGTGCACGACTTGGTGGGCACGCCGTCGACCAGCACGGTGCACGCGCCGCAGTGCGTGGTGTCGCAGCCGATGTGGGTGCCGGTGAGCGCGAGTTCGTCGCGGATCAGGTGGACGAGGAGCAGCCGCGAGTCGACCTCGCGCGAGTGCGCCTCGCCGTTGACGGTGACGGTGACGCTGTGTCTGGCCATGTGACTACCCTCCCGCCGGCGAGTTGGCGGCGGCGGCGCGCTCCAGCGCCTTGCGGATGGCCCGGCCGGTCAGCACGCGGGCCATGTTCCTCTTGTATTCGACCGAACCGCGGCGGTCGGCGACGGGATCGGTGGCGTCGGCGGCGGCCTGTGCGGCGGCAGCGATGACGTCGTCGGCGTCGGGGGCGCGCGCGAACGCGTCCCGCACCTTGTCGATCGCCCCGCGCAGTCCGCCCCGCTCCACGAGCCGGGCGCCGGTCAGCACCTCCTCGGCCGCAGCGGCCCGGATGGGCGCGAAGCCGAGGTTGGTGAGGCCGATCCCGGCCTGCGTGACCGTGCCGCCGTCGTCGAGCGTCAGCTGCACCGCCGAGCCCGCGACCGCGTAGTCGCCGACCTTGCGCTCCAGCTTGAGGTAGGCGCCGCCGGTGTGCGCGCCGGGCGCGGGGATCCGGATCTCGGTCAGGATCTCGCCGTCCGCGAGCGCCGTCATGAAGAGGCCGTGGAAGAAGTCGTCCACGCCGATGGTGCGCTCGCCGTCGGGCCCGGTCGCGACCATCTGCGCCCTGAGTGCGAGCATGGTGGCCGGGTGGTCGTTGGCCGGGTCGCCGTGCGCGACGTTGCCGCAGATGGTGGCGCGGTTCCGCACGAGCGGGTCGGCGATGACCTTCGCCGTGTCGAGCAGGATCGGGTAGCGCGCGGCGACGGTGGCGTCCTCCTCCAGCGCGGTCTCGGTGACGAGCGCGCCGATGTGGAGGAAGCCACCCTCTTCGCCGAGCTGGTCGAGGCCGGGTATGCGCCCGATGTCGACGATGTTGGCGGGCGTCGCCAGGCGCAGCTTCAGCATGGGCAGCAGGCTCTGGCCGCCCGACATGACCTTGGCGTCATCGAGGCTTCCCAGCAGGCTCAACGCTTCGTCGAGGCTGCCGGGTGCGTGGTAGTCGAACTGCGGCGGAATCATCCTAGCTCCTTCTCCAGAACTTCTGTGAACTCCTTGAACATCTTTTTGCTGACGTGCTGCATCATGCCGCGCCCGAGCTGGGCGAGAATGCCGGTCACCGTGAGCTTGGCCTCGACCGTGACCTCGGTCTCGCCGTCGCCGAGCGACGCGACGCGGCTGGTCATCTTCATGTCCGCATTGCCCATTCCGGCCTTGCCCTGCCCCCTGGCGTGCACGACCGCCGCGCGCGCCTCCTCGTCGAGGTCGAAGGCGACGGTGCCGGTGTAGGCGGCGGCGAGCGGTCCGACCTTGACCGACATGCCGCCCTTCCAGGTGTTGTCGTCGATCCGGTCGGTTATCTCGGCCCCGGGGAGCGCCGATGCGACGCGTTCGGGGTCGGTCAGGAAGGCCCATACCTCTTCGGCGGGGGCCGCCACGGTGAACTTTTCTTCGATTCTCACTGGTTCTCCGGTTGGAGTCGGTCGGTTCGCTTCGCTTCGCCTCGGTTCGCGTTACAGCAGGTCCACCAGCCTTTCAAGGGACTCCAGATTGTGAGCCGGCACAAGGTGGTCCACGTGGGGCAGCGCGGTCCTCATGCCCCGGGCTTCGGGACGGTACCGCGGATCGCCCATGAGGGGGTTGAGCCAGATCACCCGGCGGGCCCTGCGCCGGATCGCCAGAAGCGCCTGTTCCAGCGCCCCCGTGTCGCCCCGGTCGAGCCCGTCGCTGAAGATCAGGACCGATGTACCACCGGTCACCGTCTCCCGCAAGTAATCGTGCACGAACGCAGCCAGGCAGCGGCCGATGCGGGTGCCTCCCGACCAGTCCTCGACCTCGCGCGCGAACCGGCTGAGCGTGGCCGCGACGTTGCCCGCGGTGATCCACGGCGTGAGCCGCGTGAGCGACGTGTTGAAGGCGAACGTCTCGGTGCGGCGCGCCACCTTGCCCAGCGACAGCACGAACGTGAGCAGCAGGCGCGAGTAGGGGTCCATCGAGCCGCTGGTGTCGCAGAGGACGACCATCCGCGGGAGTTCGACGGCGCGGGTGCGGCGGGCGAGGTCGATCAGTTCGCCGTCGCGCGCGAGTGAGCGGCGGAAGCTGCGGCGCAGGTCGATGGCGGGGCCGGCGGGCGCTGGCACGAGGCGCCGGCTGCGGCGGGTGGCGAGTTTGCGGGCGACCTGGGCGAGGAGCCGCTCCATGGCGGCGAGTTCGTCGTCGGTGCACTGCTCGAAGGACTTGCGGCGGAGCAGGGCGCGGGGGCTGTAGCCGGGGCGTCCGGTGTCGGTGCCGGTTGTGTCGGCGTCGTCGAGCGGTCCGACGCGTCCGTGTTGCGCGATCGTGCGCGCGAGTTCGGAGAGCGGGTTGCCGTGGCCCGGCCAGGTGCGGGGGGCTCGGCGGTTGGTGGGCCGTTGGGAGTCGCGCGGGGGCGTGGGTGGCCCGCCCGGACGCCAGTGGAGCCCGAAGAGGTGGTCGAATAGGGGCCAGGCGCGGTGTTCGACCTTCAGGCTCGTCCTGAGCGCGAGCCGGACCTCGCCGCGATCGGTGAGGTCGATGTGCACGAGGGAGCCTGCGGCATCGATCTCGTCGCCGAGCGCGATGGCGACCCCGGCCTCGCGCAGCGCGGCGGCGAAGCGGGTGATGTGCGTGATGAGGTCCGTGGGGGGGATGGTGGGTGCGGTGGGTGCGGTGGGTGCGGGCAATGTGTGCGCGGTGGTGGCGGCGGGCGGCGGCGGGAGCGGCGCGGTGACGGAACGTTGACCGCGTGCGCTACCCTCCGCTCTCGGAACGGTTCGCACACACTAGGGCCCGGAGGTATGATGTGTCCACCATGCAGATCACCAAACCGACCACGTGGGAAGACGTCCTGCGGATGCCCGACGACGGCAACCGCTACGAGTTCATCGGGGGGCGGCTGTACATGACGCCCGCCCCGGTGATCCGGCATCACGACGTCTCGCACAGGCTGGAGGCGGCACTGAGACGGGTTCTGGAGCGGACCGGCCACGGCAGAGTCTTCGACGCTCCGGTTCTGGTCGAATTCCCGGGCACCGGGGATCGTGTGCAACCCGATATCCTGTTCGTGTCCAGAGAGCGCCGGGGAATCGTCGGTGAGAAGCAGGTGACCGGCGCACCCGACCTTGTCGTCGAGATCCTCTCCCCATCCACCGCTCACCGCGACCGCGGCGTCAAGCTCGATCTGTACGCGCGATGCGGCGTGCGGGAATACTGGATCGTGGACCCGGAGGACGATGTGGTGGACGTTTGGCGATTCGGGGACGATCCGGGGCATGAACGCTTCGAGGGCGAGCTTCCCGTCCGGATCGGCGCCCAGCACGTGGGCGCTATCGACCTCGACGAGGTCTTCTCGCGCCACCTGGACCGTTGGGGGACCGGGAAGCCCCAGACTTGAGCTTCGCGATGCAGATCACCACACCGACCACATGGGAAGATGTTCTTCGGATGCCGGACGACGGCAACCGCTACGAGTTCATCGGGGGACGGCTGTACATGACACGCGCCCCCGTGATCCGGCACCAGCGCATTTCGGGACGGCTCCATTCAGCGCTAATGCTGGTTCTGGAACACCCCGGGCACGGAGAGGTGTTCTACGCACCGGTCCTGGTCGAATTCCCGGGCACGAGCGATCGTGTGCAACCCGATATCCTCTTCGTGTCCAACGAGAGGAGAGGGATCATTGCCGAGAAGGCGGTGACAGGCGCTCCCGACCTTGTCGTCGAGATCCTCTCCCCCTCCACCGCTCACCGCGACCGCGGCGTGAAGCTCGATCTGTACGCTCGATGCGGCGTGCGGGAGTACTGGATCGTGGACCCGACTGAGGACGTGGTGGATGTCTGGCGATTCGGGGACACGCCGGGGCATGAACGCTTCTCGGACGAGCTTCCCGTCCGGGTCGGCGCTGAGCCCGTGGGCGCCATCGACCTCGACGAGGTATTCTCGCGCCACCTGGACCGTTGGGTCTGAGGCAGATGATCCGCTGATCCAGTGCTGATGACACCATCGCATCTTCCCCGCTCAGAGCACCTCGCGCACCCGGGACATGGGAGGTATGATGTGTCCACCATGCAGATCACCACACCGACCACATGGGAAGATGTCCTGCGGATGCCCGACGACGGCAACCGCTACGAGTTCATCGGGGGGCGGCTGCACATGACGCCCGCCCCCTCGATCCGGCACCATAGCGTCTCGCACAGGCTGCAATCGGGACTGAGGCAGGTTTTGGAGCGGACCAGCCACGGCCGGGTGTTCTACGCACCGGTCCTGGTCGAATTCCCGGGCACCAGCGATCGTGTGCAGCCCGATATCCTGTTCGTGTCCAGAGAGCGCCGGGGAATCGTCGGCGAGAAGCAGGTGACCGGCGCACCCGACCTGCTCGTTGAGATCCTCTCCCCCTCCACCGCCCACCGCGACCGCGGCGTCAAGCTCGATCTGTACGCGCGATGCGGCGTGCGGGAGTACTGGATCGTCGACCCGGACGAGGACGTGGTGGACGTGTGGCGATTCGGGGACACGCCGGGGCACGAGCAGTTCGCGGGCAAGTTGCCCGTCCGGATCGGAGCCCAGCGCGTGGGCGAGATCGACCTCGACGAGGTCTTCTCGCGCCACCTGGACCGTTGGGGGACCGGGAAGCCGTAGACTTGGCCGTCCGCCCACAGCCGGATCTTTTCACCAGCCTGACACGATAGCTTGACGGAACCGGCGTCAACGTGCGATCTTCTCGGACATTCGTTGCACCAATGTCGGATAATCGTGTCATGTTGACCAGAGATCGTGTCATTCTGTCGTACGTGGCGAACCACCCCGGGTGCGCCCGCTCGCAGATCCGCCGCGAAGCCGCCCCCGACGCGAGCGCGTCCACGGTATGGAGATCGCTGCGCAGACTCGTGGATGCGGGCAGGCTGGAGGTTGTGGGGGAGGGACGGGCGACCAGGTACCGGGCGGTGGGCCGGGAGGTGGTGCTTGCTCATCTGGACGTTCCTGTGAACATGCGACAGCCCATGCCCTACCGTCCGGAATTCGCCGGTGGCTACATCCCGAACGAGTCCCGCTACCTGACGGACCCCGATCGGGCGGAACTGAGGAAAGCGGGCACTCCGGCCCCGGATCCCTTTCTGGCCACTCAGGGAGTGACCTTCGCTCGGCGAGTGCTCGAAGAACTCGAGATCGACATGTCGTGGGCATCGTCGCGGCTGGAGGGCAACAGCTACGACCTTCTGGAGACGGATCGGCTGATCCGATACGCCCGTGAATCCCCGGGCAAGCCGGGACGTGACGCCACGATGATTCTCAACCACAGGAACGCGATTCGGTATGTCGTGGAAAACCTCGACGATATCGAGATCGGGTGGCCGGACCTGCGCAACATACACGCGCTTCTGTCGCACGGGTTGATTCCGGATCCCACGCTCCGCGGAGGCCTGCGGAGGCTGCCGGTGGCGATCGGCAAATCCGCCTATACGCCTCTCGAGGATCGCTTCACGCTTCAGGAAGAGTTCGATGCGCTCGTGTCCAGGGCAGAGCGGATCACCGACCCGTTCGAACAGTCGTTCTTCCTCCTCGTCCACATTCCCTACCTGCAACCGTTCGCGGACGTGAACAAGCGCACATCGCGGATCGCCGCGCTCATTCCCCTGCTGAAGGCCGACCTGGCTCCGATGTCGTTCTTTGGCATCAACGACCGCGAGTACATTCGGGGACTGATCGGCGTGTACGAGCTCAATGACGTATCGCTCATGCGCGAAGCGTTCGTCAACGGCTACATCGCGACGGCGCAACGGTACCGGTACCTGCGACCTAAAGCGATCAATCCAGCAAAGGGAGACCTGGAGTACCGCTTCTTCACGAGCCGTGCGATGCAACGCTGCGTCCTCAAGTGGCGTGCATTCGAACCGACGCGAGTCCGTCGCATGATAGAGCGGGCAAACATCCCTCTGGAGGACCGCGATCACCTGTTGGAACACGTGGGACTGTGCTTTCGTGGACTCACCCCCGGCAACGCGATTCTCTACGGACTCAAGCCGGACGCGCTGGAGGGGTTGGAAGGCATTGCCGGCGATGAATGAACGCCCTGACGAACCGCTGACTGCACCTTCGTACACTTCCCGCTCGCACGGATTCGCGCACCCGGGACCGGGGAGGTATGATGTGTCCACCATGCAGACGACCGCACCAACCACGTGGGAAGATGTCCTGCGCATGCCGGACGACGGCAATCGCTACGAGTTCATCGAGGGGCGGCTGTACATGACGCCCGCGCCCGTGCTCCGCCACCAACGCATTTCGAAACGTCTCGAAATGGCCCTGATGTCGATTCTGGAGGACGCCGGACACGGAGAGTTGTTCCGTGCTCCATGCCTGGTCGAGTTCCCGGGCACCGGCGACCGCGTGCAACCCGACATCCTGTTCGTGTCCAACGAGCGACGGGGGATTATCGGGGAGAAATCCGTGCAGGGTCCCCCGGATCTCGTCGTCGAGATCCTCTCCCCTTCCACTGCCCACCGGGACCGCGGCGTAAAGCTCGATCTCTATGCGCGGTGCGGCGTGCGGGAGTACTGGATCGTGGACCCGGAAGAGGACGTGGTGGACGTCTGGCGGTTCGGACGCACCCGGGGGCGCGAACGCTTCACGGGCGAGCTCCCCGTCCGGCTGGGCAACGAGCGGATGGGTGTGATCAACCTTGCCGAGGTCTTCTCGCGCCACCTGGATGTATGGGAAGAGTCGGGATGAGGTAGCGGTCCGCACGCGCGGAAGGGCGCGGCGGCTTGCTCGGCTGCTACCGCTAAATCCCCCAGAGCACCAGCGCCAGCCACACGGTCCCCGCCAGCGCGCCGCCGTAGCAGGGGAGCTTGAGGAAGCCGGCCAGGCGCCGCATTCCCACGTCCATGAGGGTGTGGCGGATTCGATGTGCGCAGTGGAAGAGGGAGAGCGTGATCACGCCCAGCAGCACCAGCTTCACCGGCCACCAGCCTGCGAGGGCGGCGAGGCGTTGGGCGCCCTCGGCCGCCGCGGCGGGGTCGCCGCTCGGGAGGAGGAAGCCAGTGGCCAGGATGAAGGCCGGGACGAAGATCGCCGCCATCACTCCGCCCGCCGAGAAGAGGGCCCACCAGAAGGCCTCGCCGGAAGGCCGGGTGGGGCGGCCGCTCTTTCCTCTGCTCACCGGAGCACCCCCCAGAGGATGATCGCGGTTGCGGTCAGCCAGGGGCCGTAGCCCATCACGATCTTGGCGATCGGGTCGGGCAGGCGGTCCTCGCCGATGTAGATCGGCATGGCCTGCGGGACGGCCGCGAAGAAGGTGATCGTGTGCCAGACCGTGGCTGCGAGGGCCACCGCGTGCGCCACCTTCCAGCCTGTGGTGCTCAGCGCCTGCAGCCACTCGGCCGCCGCCGCCTCGCCGACGCCAACCTTCGCGAGAGTGACGATCAGCACGATCAGGTAGGCCGCCATGAAGAAGCTCGTCACCTCACGGATCATGAAGCGGATGTAGGCGGGGCGCTCCATGAACCACGCCCGCCGGTGGGGTCGGTGGTACTGTCCGCCGCTCATGCGCCCGCTCCCTTCGTTGCGCCCGCTCCCTTCGGCATCACGAAGCGCTTGAAGTACTCCTGGGCGCCCATCGCCTTGGCCTGCTGGATCGCGCCCGCCGGATCGACGTGCTTGGGGCAGACGACCGTGCATTCGCCGACGAAGGTGCAGCCCCACATGGCCTCGCTTCGCAGCATGACCTCGAGGCGCTCGGACTGGCCCTGGTCGCGCGAGTCCTTGTTGTAGCGGTGGCCGAGCGCGAGCGCCGCGGGGCCGAGGAAGTCGTCCTCGTGGCCCACCACCGGGCACGCGGAGTAGCAGAGCATGCAGTTGATGCACATCGAGTACTGCTTGTACTGCGCGAGTTCGGCGGGGGTCTGCAGGTACTCGCCCTCGGACGTGTCGTTGACATCGTCGCGGATGATGTACGGCTTCACGTCCTGCAGCTTGTCCATGAAGCCTTCCATGTCGACAACCAGGTCGCGCTCCACGGGGAAGTTGACCAGCGGCTCCACCTTGATCGGGAACGGGTAGTAGTTCTTGAGGAAGGCGGCGCAGGTCAGCTTGGGCTCGCCGTTGACCATCATGCCGCAGCTTCCGCACACGCCCATGCGGCAGCTCCAGCGGTGGGTGACCGAGCCGTCGACGTAGTCCTTGATCCAGTTGATCGCGTCGAGGACCACCCAGTCCTCGTCGTAGGGGACCTCGTAGGACTGGAATCGCGGCTCGGAGTCGGTCTCGGGGTGGTACCGGAACAGCTCCAGCGTGATGGTCTTCGTTTCGGCCATGGCTTGTTCCCGCCTATTCCCGCTTGAGCCCCGAGTCGGCGCCGTAGGTGCGGGCGCCCGGAGGCCACTTGGTGATCGTCACGGGACTGTACTCGATCCTGGGCGCGCTGCCGTCCTCCCGGTGGAAGGCGAGCGAGTGCGCGAGGAAGTCGTCGTCGTTGCGCTCGGGGTGGTCGAGGCGCTGGTGCGACCCGCGCGATTCGGTCCGCTCCATGGCCGAATGGGCCATCGACTGCGCGACGTCCAGCAGCGAGGACAGCTCGAGCGCGGCCGTCAGCTCGGTATTGAAGCTGTTGGTGTGGTCGTCGAGTGCGATGTTGGCGTAGCGCTCCCACAGCTCGGCGATCTTGTTGCAGGTCGCCTCCAGCGAGTCCGCGTTGCGGTAGATCCCGGCGCCCTCCTCCATGGAGTCGTGGAGTTCCTTGCGCAGAACCGCGATCCGTTCGCCGCCGGACTTGGCGGGGGAGGAGAAGTACGTCCGCCTTATGCGGTCGCGCTCGTCGTCCGCCTGCGCCACCAGTCCGGACACGTCGTAGTCGGGATGGTCCATCGCAAAGCGCGCGGCGTGAGTCCCCGCCTGGCCTCCGAACACGAGCAGCTCGGTCAGCGAATTCGACCCCAGCCGGTTCGCCCCGTTGATCGACACGCAGGCGCACTCTCCGGCCGCGTAGAGCCCGGGGATGTTGGTGGCCGAGTCGCTGTCGACGTCGATCCCGCCCATCACGTAGTGGACGACCGGACGCACGGGGATCGGCTGGTACACCGGATCGATCCCGGCATAGCTGCGGGCGAGTTCGCGCACGAACGGGATCCGCTTGTCGATCTTCTTCTCGCCCAGGTGGCGCAGGTCGAGGTGGACCGCGTCGCCGTCCTTCGTCTTGATCGTGCGGCCCGCCCACATCTCCTTGAT
This sequence comes from Gemmatimonadota bacterium, assembly GCA_009838975.1. Lineage (GTDB taxonomy): Bacteria > Gemmatimonadota > Gemmatimonadetes > Longimicrobiales > Gaopeijiaceae > Bin94. The sequence continues at coordinate 11,927 of VXQO01000001.1, forward strand.
GAAGCACTGGCTGAGCTTGTCGCGCGGCCCCAGCTCCATCGTGCGCGTCTGCGGGTGGCGGGGGTCGTCCACCTCGAGCGGCTGGCCGAGGTCGTAGTCCTGCAGGTAGCGGCGGCCGTCCCTGTTGACCAGGATCCCGCCCTCGCCGCGCGACGCCTCGGTGATCAGGATGCCCGTGCCCGGCAGCCCCGTCGGGTGGTACTGGATGAACTCCATGTCCTTGAGCGCCACCCCCGCGCGGTAGGCCATCGCCATCCCGTCGCCGGTCTTGATCGCGCCGTTGGTCGTGAACGGGAACGCCTTCCCCGCCCCGCCCGTGCAGATGATCACCGACTTGCCCAGCACCGCGCGCACGGTCCCGGTCCGCAGCTCGATCGCCGCGCATCCCCGGCACCGCCCCTCGTCGTCCAGGAGCAGCTTCGTGGCGAAGTGCTCGTCGTAGCGCACGATGTTCCCGTACTTGAGCGTCGTCTGGAAGAGCGAGTGCAGCATGTGGAACCCGGTCTTGTCGGCCGCGAACCAGGTGCGCTCGATCTTCATGCCGCCGAAGGGCCTGACCTGCACGGTCCCGTCGGGCCGCCGGCTCCACGGGCAGCCCCAGTGCTCCAGCTGGATCATCTCCTCGGGCGCGCGGTTCACGAAGTACTCGACCGCGTCCTGGTCGGCGAGCCAGTCCGCCCCGCTCACCGTGTCGTAGATGTGGTCTTCCAGACTGTCGTTGTCCTTGATCACCGCCGCGGCGCCGCCCTCGGCGGTCACCGTGTGGCTGCGCATCGGGTAGACCTTCGACACGCAGGCGACGGAGAAGTCGGGGTTCTCCTCGGCGATCGCGATGGCGGCGCGCAGTCCGGCCCCGCCGCCTCCGATGATGACCACGTCGTGGTGGTGCGAGGATACGTGGCTCATGGCTGGCGAAGCCTGCGGATGGCGCGCGGGCGGGCAGCGCGGGGACGGATGGCGCGCGGGCGCACAGGGCGCGATGGATTCATGGGGTCAGGCCGGGGGAAGGCTGGGGGTGGGACACGGCGTCGAAGTTAAAGGAGCCGGGGACGGAGGATCAAGGGTGGACCGCCGCCCCAACCAGCGCCGCGATCTCGCCGCGCTCCAGTTCCCGCATGTCGTGCCGGTCCTTGACCAGGCACCCGAGCGTCTCGCCGACGATCTCCGCATCGAGCCGGTCCCTGTGCAGCGTGATCAGCGCCCGCGCCCAGTCCAGCGTCTCGGCCACCCCCGGCGGCTTCATCAGCGACCGCTTCCGCAGCGCCTGCACGAAGTGCGTGATCTCGATCGCCAGCGCCTCGGCGATGCCCGGCACCTTCGTCCGGACGATCTCGACCTCCTTCTCGAAGGGCGGATGCTCGATGTACAGGTACAGGCACCGCCGCCTGAGCGCGTCCCCGATCTCGCGCGTCCGATTCGACGTCAGCAGCACCAGCGGCCGGTGCGCCGCCCGAATCGTCCCCAGCTCGGGAATCGTCACCTGGAAGTCCGACAGCACCTCGAGCAGAAACGCCTCGAACCCCTCGTCGGCCCGGTCGATCTCGTCGATGAGCAGCACCGCGCCCGCGTCCGGCCGCGTGATCGCCCGCAGCAGCGGCCGCTCGAGCAGATAGCCCCGCCCGAAGATCAGGTCTTCGAGGTCGTCGGCGTCGGCGTGCGCGTCGGCGGCGTGCGCGTCCGTTTCGTGCGCGTCCGTTTCGTGCGCGTCGGCTTCGTGCGCGCCCCGCTCGTCCGCCGCGATCCGCAGCCGCAGCAGCTGCTTCTGGTAGTTCCACTCGTAGAGTGCCGTGTTGACGTCGAGCCCCTCGTAGCACTGCAGCCGGATCAGCTCGGTCCCCCGAATCGCGGCCATGACCTTCGCGATCTCGGTCTTCCCGACCCCCGCATCGCCCTCGATCAGCAGCGGCTTCTCCATCGCCCGCGCCAGGTGCACCGCGGTCACGATCGACGGCTCCGCGACATACCCCTGCTCGCGCATCAAGCCCTGCAGCCGGCGGATTTCGGGCCTCATCGGGCCGCTCGCCGTCCGCAGCTACACATACGCGGCCGGATCCGCGTCGAAGCGCGCGCGACAGCCGGGGCAGCAGAAGTACACGGTCTCGCCCTTGTAGGTGGAGGAGGGCCGCGATCCGTCCGCGGGCACGGTCATGCCGCAGACCGGGTCGGTTGCATGCTCATTTGCGCCTGCGGGAGCGGCCGCCGCCTCGGCCCGGGCCGTCTCCGGCGCGCCGACTCCCTCCTCGGCCGCCCGGCCGCGCTCGGCCCCCAGGGCCACGATCTCCGCCAGGATGCTGACCGCGACCTCCTCCGGACTCTCGGCCCCGATGTCCAGCCCGGCCGGGCCGTGCACGTCGGCGACCCTGCTGCCGCATATCCCCTGCCCCGTCAGGTGGTCGCGCACCTGTACCATGCGTTTCGGCGAGGCGACGACGCCCAGGTAGTCCGGCCGCGCGGCCAGAAGCTGCTCGACCGCGTCCTCGTCCCCCTGGCCCATCGTCGCGACGACGGCGTACAGGCGGCTGCCCTGCGACCGTTCGCGGCGCGCGCGCTGCATCGCGTCGTCGCCCGTGGCGACCCGGTAGCCCATCGCGCCGCCGAGCCGCGCCACCGCGTCGGCGATCGGCGACGACCCCACCACCACCATCTCGGGAGCCGGGAACACCGGATTGATGTGCACCTCCACCTTCCCTTCGCTGCCGCAGGTCATGGGTACCGGAACAATATCCTCGCGTTCGCCCGGCAGCGCACCGAATCCGAGCAGCCGCGGCCTCCCCTCGGCCAGCGCGGCCAGCGCGTGGCGAACGACCTCGGGCTGCGTGCAGCTGCCGCCGATCCACCCGTGCACCTCGCCGTCGCCGGTGATCACCGCGGTGTTGCCGGGACTCGCCGAACTGGGGCGCTCGCGGCGCACGACGGTCGCGATCGCGTAGGCGCGCCGCTCGTCGAGGAGCCGGGCGGCCACGCGGAGCAGCCGGCTATTCATGGGCGGCGCTCCCTGCCAGCGGACTCTCCGCCCTCGCGGTCCGCGCGCCCCCCAGCTCCCGCCGGGCGTCCGAATAGTCCGATGGGCGGTCCAGGTCGCGCATCGCTTCGCGGGGCCAATCGACCACGACCGCTTCCGCGCGGTGCCGCTGTACCACCTGGCGGCCGCACTGCCGGTCCACACGGGTGAGTTCGGGAAAGAGGCGCCGGGCGTAGAGGATCGGCGGAGCCATCGTATCGCCGCCGTAGTGCGAAACGACCAGGGGGGCGCCGGTCTCGGCGTGGCGGTCAGCGATCGTGCGCAGCATCCCGGCGGTCACGAACGGCATGTCCGCCAGGATCACGATCGCCGCGGCGCAGTCCCGGTCGAGCGCCGCGACACCCGCGCGGACCGAGGTGTGCTGGCCGAGTGCGTGCTCACCATTAAAGACAGCGCTGCACTGCAAATCGTGCAATTCGGCTTCCACGGCCTCGCGCTGGTGACCGGTCACGACCACCACCGGATCCAGCGCCGCGGCACGCGCGATCCGCACGGCGCGCCGCACGACGGTCTCGCCGCCCAGTTCGAGAAGCAGCTTGTTGCGTCCCATGCGGACGGACGATCCGGCCGCTAGCACGACGCCTGCGACACCGCTCACGCGTCCGGGCCGCCGCGCGACGGCTCGTCGGCGCTTTCGAGCCAGGCCGAAAACCAGAGCGCGGCCAGCATCTGCCCGCCGGCCGCGATCCGCGACGCCGCGAACTCGACCGTGGCCGGCTGGGCCGGATCGTCGGGATCGAAGCCGATTTCGCGCTCGAGGCGATACAGCGCCTCCACCAGATGGTGCGCCTGCAGGATGTGCGCGAGGACCGCCTCCTTGGCCCACCCGACCACCGGCGTCGGAGGACCCGAGCCCATGAATCCGGCCACGTCCGCGTCGGTCACGTGGGCATCCACGAAATAGCGTTCGAAGCGCGCGTGAAAGCGCGGGTCCCGGGTGAAGCGCTCCGGGTTCGGGGCTCCGAGCGCCCATCCGTTGAAGTGGATGGTGGTGTGGTGCGGCTGCGAGGCGTCGGTCACGTAGTGGCCCAGAATGCCCGCGTCGTTGATGATGCGCTGGGCGATCCATTCCCGCCGCACGGGGTCCTCCTCGGCCCGCCACAGCCGCCATTCGGTCACGAGACGCTGGTAGATCTCAAGGATGCGGTAGGGAAGGAACCCCACGTCCCGCTCGGGCTGCGGGATCCCGGCGTCGTAGAGGATGCTCAGGAACGCGAAGCGGTTGGGGGCATCGAGCGCGCCCTGCGGCACGTTCTCCATGTCGATGTAGTGGTCGTAGGCGAACGCCTGGTCCATTTCCTCGTGCGCGGAGATCCGCCAGCGGTCCGGCTCCGGGTTCAGGTAGACGAGCTGTTCGCCCGCCTCGCGGAAGAACGCGGGAATCTCCTCGGGGAGCACCGATACGGCGGCGCGGGCAGCCATGCGATGCCCTCCGGCACCCCAGGGGGGCGCGGGCGACGCGGGCGCGGGCGCGGAAGCGGACCACGGGGGCATGGCCGCGGGCCAGAGCAGCGGCAGAGCCGCGAGGCCGAGGAATGCTGCTGATATGTGTGTGCGGCGGCTCACCATGGTCCTCCTGTCCTTCTAGCTCTCGCGCGCGAGCACGTAGGGCGACCTCTGCACCGTCGGCATCATTACCAGGTGCAGCACGTTGACGTGCGGCGGCGTGTTGAGCACGTAGCATACCGCGTCCGCTATATCCTCGGCCACGAGCGGCGCGGTCCCCTCGTACACGTCGCGGGCGCGGTCCTCGTTGCCCCGGAAGCGCACCACCGAGAACTCGGTCTCGGCCAGCCCCGGGTCGACGCTCGACACGCGCACATTCGTGCCGACGACGTCCACGTTGGTGCCCTCGGTCAGCGCCCTCACGGCATACTTGGTCGCGCAGTACACATTGCCCTTTGGATACACCCAGTGGCCCGCAATGCTCCCCAGGTTGAGGACATGCCCCGAGTCCCGCTCGATCATGCCCGGCAGGATGGCCCGGGTCATGTTGAGCAGCCCCTTGACGTTGGTGTCGATCATCTCGTCCCAGTCGTCGTGGCTGCCCTCCTGCACGGTGTCCAGACCGCGTGCCAGCCCCGCGTTGTTGACCAGGATATCGACGGCCACGTCCCGGTCGTCGAGCCAGGCCATGAACCCGTCGATGGCGGCGCGGTCGCGCACGTCGAGCGTGTGGACGAGGGGAGGGATCGCGCCCGTCTTCGCGGCGATGTCGGCGGCCAGCGCGGCCAGCCGATCGCTCCTGCGGGCTGTGAGGACGACCCGCGCGCCCATTGCGGCCAGCGAGCGGGCGCACGCCTCGCCGATCCCGGCGGTGGCGCCGGTGACGACCGCGGTCTTGCCTCGAATTCGGTTCATGGGAGGAGTCACGAACTCCTTGGGAGCAGTGCTGAAACGTTCCAGCTGAAACGTTGCCGACAGTCGCGGGGATTCTACCGGAGCCGGTTGTCGCCAGCAAGACGAAGGGCTGACACTTCCAGGGTCATCATCACAGCGCCCTGGCCGGGTGGCACGAACAGCGTCTCCAGGGCGAGCGGCGTGCCGGGCGCCTCGGCGGTGGCGCCTTCCGCGTCCTCGGCCCGGGTCACTGCCACTCGCACCCGCGAGCCCTGCGGGACGTTGCACAGCAGGAAGAGGCCGCGCTCATCGGTGGAGGTCTCGGCCGTGGCATAGTGCCCGTCGCGGCCAGGCGTCCACACGGCTCCCGCGTCCGCCGCACGATCCGCGTCGTCGTCAGGGCGCAGCGGCGCCGCGACCGGCGCGGGCGCATACCCCGTTGCGGCGGGCCACCTGGCGCGAATCCGCAGCCCTGCCGTAGCCGCGCCGTCGATCGTGACGATGCGTCCCAGCACGCTGGCCGTCCCCTCCGGGCGCGCGCCACCACCGCACGAGTAGGCCAGCACGTCGTCCAGCGACGGCGCGCGCAGCCGCACGTAGGCGACCTCGCCGATTTCCGCCCGGACCGGCGTCTGCGGTACGGCCATGCCCAGGTCCGAGAAACGCGGCGCCACGACGCGCACGCCGTGCGTTCCCGGGGCCAGATCGCTGAACAGGAAGGAACCGTTGGTGTCCGACAGTGTCATGCGCCTCGTGCCCACGATTTCCAGGCCCCTTGCATCGGGGGGAGGCGCGGTTCCGACCGAGTCTATCACGACACCGAACACTGTCGCCGAGCGCGCATCGAGTACCTTGCGGCCGCGTGCGTCCCTGATCACATCGGTGATGCCTCCTTCTTCCCGGTACCCCAGGCGCGATACGTGCCACGGCGTCAACTCGGCCAGCACGGGCATCCTGATTCTCCACTGACGGACGATCCAGGCACCGTCGGGCAGCCGGGCGAAATACACCTCGCCGCCGGGCTCCCCGATCTCGGGGGACCGAAGCAGGTTGACATACTGGAACACCAGCCGGTCGAGTTCGGCCGTGGCCTCGTCCAGCCAGAGCGCACCCACGATGTCCGGAACCCGCCGGCCCTCGATCGGCTCGAAGGTCAGACCGATCAATCCCTCGGCTTCGTCGGTGAGGCCGAAGCAGTGCGTGTCGAGAAAGGGGTCCGACAGGAGCGCCTCCGCATCGGGGGCGTAGTACACGGTCATCGAGTCGCCCTCGGCCTGCACGAACCCCTGCTCCGCGAGCGTCTCGATCGCCACCGAGGCGAAGGCCGCGTCGCGATCATCGGCGATCTCCGAGAGATCCGAGAGCACGTTCTCGGCTTCGCGGTCCAGCCTGCGTTCGAACCTCAGCAACGTGTAGCGGTAGAGCCCGGCCTCGCGCGTCCACGCCTCGGCCGCGAGAGCCTTGCGGACCTCTTCCCACACCTGGGCCGTCGCGCGCCCCTCTTCCGGCCTGACCTCGCAGCGCCGTCCCGCGGTGACGTCCAGCCGCCGCAGCAGAATCGCCTCCACGGGCACCTCGATGGTCATGAGGTCCCGGCCTGACGCCGGATCGAAACGGGGGGTGGTCAGGTTCGCGTAGCCGATGCGCTCGACGGTGATGTAGTGGGGCCCGGGCAGGCGCGGCTCCAGGGCAAAGCGGCCGGCGGCGTTGGTTAGCATGCGGTCGACCCGGTTGCCGCCGTCGTCGAAAAGGACGACCATTGCGCCGGAAACCGGCAGCGCGTTGCCCTCTTCGACGACGATGCCGACGATGGGCTGGGCGGCCGCGGTGTTTGGGGCGGCGGGGGCGACGGCCGTCACCCCGAGTAGCAGGACGATGGCCCGCGCGGGGCCGAGGCTACGAAAGTTCCGGGCGAATGGCCTCAAACCGGACCGCCGCTTCTCTTTGCAGGTTTCCCGTCGCGCCCGGAAGCCCGACCGTGCAAGCCGACGCTCCGGGGTGCGTAGGTAAGAAGATACGATGTAGGCTTCGATTGATGACTCGCGATCGACGACTACCTGGAGAAAGCGACGGACGATGACACACGCGGGTGCTGCGCTCGCAATCCTGCTGGCGCTGAGCTTGCCGACGCTATTCAACGGCGTGTCCGCTGCCCAGATTGACGGCCCGGACCTGATCCTGCTGGACAGCCTCGTGCTGGAAGAGACGGGCGAGCACCACATCGGGAACCCACTGGGTCTGTTCGTCGGTGCCGATGGGTCGGTACTGGTTTCGGACGGCTTCGCCCAGACCGTTCTCCGCTACGACACGACCGGTCGGCTGATCGGGCGATTCGGGCGAGGCGGCCAGGGACCCGGTGAATTCATGAATCTGGGTGGGGTGGGATTCGTCGCAGCGACTGTCGCGGGATTCCTGGACGAAAGCGGCAGGCTGGAGCTGTTTGGGTTGGCGGACGGCGCTCAATCCGGGCGCGTGCGGATGGATATGAACAATCGGACCTCCTCTTTTGCGGTCACGGAGGACTCCCTCTGGTATGCGGGGATCAACCCGGTGTCTTCGGCTACGTTCGGGGCGGTCGCCATTCCCGACCTGCTGAATGCGGTGCGGGCCGACGAGCAACCAGCGCCCATCCTCCTGAACCGTGGGGTTGCGCCGGCGCCGTACGCGGAAGCGCATGCCCTGGCGAGGTCGCTGTCGCATGCTTTCATCGACGTCGGGGACGACGACGTGGTTCTCGGGTTCACCGCGAGTCGCTTCCTCCTGCGTACCGATCATGCGGGAGATGGGGTCGACACGGCGTGGATCGCCCCCGGAGGTCGGCGCGGCGAGCCCGCTGAAGACGAATTCATCGCAGCCATGCGGAGCGACCGGGCAACAAGCCAGCGGGACCTGCGATCATGGATGTTGGACTTCTTCGAGAGCGTCTCGTTCGTTCGCGATCTGTCGAGGGACGAGCACGGCAATGTCTACACGGTTCACCAGGACGCCGACCGCGACGACGAGGGCTCCATGACCGGGGTGAGGCTCTACCTGGCCGTGTCCCGCTTCGACGGCGAGGACGGCTGCGCGGACACCCTGATTCCGACCTCGGACATCGGGGCCCCGGTTCCGTTTCTGGAGGACAGCACGCTATGGATCCTCGATCGGCGGTTGGCGGGCGCGGCAACCTCGGGGCTCGCAACGGTGGTGAGACGCTTCGCGATCGACGCGGAGCAATGCACGGGGAGGGTCCGATGAGGGCGCTGCCGGGATGTGCGCTGGCGCTGGCGCTGTCGTTCGGGGGTGCGGAGGGGCAGAGCGGCACGATCGTGTACAACTGGGTGGCGCCGCTGGAGGTCGATGCGCCCGGCGAAATGGCGGCCGTGCGCGAGGCCTTCGAAACCCGCAGGGTGCCGTTCGTGCTTCACTTCACCGCCTCCGAATCCCTGATGGTGAGAGACTCGGTTCCGATCGAGCATCAGATGTCACGTTCAACATTTCGTGCGACCAGCGGCAACCTGGACGTAGTGGGCAGGATCCTCGAGGCCTGGTTCGCGTCGGAACCGCACATCGTGCAGCAGGCCTACGTCGGGGAGGACGGATCGGGCGTCGCCATCAAGAGTTCGCTGGGTGGCGGCGTGCATCGGGTCGACCGCCGGGCGGTTCAGGTCGAGTGGAGCGTTACCGAGGAGCAGCGGGAACACCTGGGCTACCCGGTACTGGTGGCCATCGGCGAGGTCCTCGGCGAGGAGGTGGAGGCGTGGTTTGCTCCCGCCATACCCGTATCGGGCGGTCCGGCGTTTTTCGGTGGACTTCCGGGGATGATTCTGGTGCTGTCCCTGAACGGAGGCCTGACAACCTATGCCGCGACCGGGATTTCGCTCGAGGGCGTGGAGGAGGGACTGATCCGCATGCCGGAGGTCGGCGAGGTGACGTCGCCTGAAGAGTACCGGACGATCATCGCCGAGAACATCAGGGATTACACGCAGGGCATTCGCCGCATGGTCAACGCGTACGGCAACGTGAGATGTACCGTCGGTGTGCCGGGTGTTGCTCTCCAGTGCAACCAGGTGCGTGAGTAGGGCGGCCCCCGGGCCCGCCGCCTTTCAAATCGGGCGGGGCCGTTACAGATTGGGGGCCTTGCGCCCGGGCCCGGAGCCGCGCGGGCGCCTCACACCTTCCTGTTAAGGAGCTTTTCATGAGCGACTCGCCGGTCCGCCACTACCGCGTCGCCGATCAGCCGAGGGAGACACTCAATCCCCTCATCTCACGCAGCCTCATTACAGGGGAGCGGGCCATGCTCGCGCATGTCTACCTGAAGAAGGGCGCGGTCGTGCCGATGCACTCGCACGACAACGAGCAGATCACGTACGTGATCGAGGGCGCGCTCAGGTTCAGGATCGGCGATGGCGGGCCCGACGGGCTCGTGGTGCGGACGGGCGAGGTGCTGCACCTGCCCAGCAACGTGCCGCACGAGGCCGAGGCGCTGGAGGACACGATCGACGTGGACGTGTTCACGCCGCCCAGGCAGGATTGGCTGGACGGGACCGATTCGTACCTGCGGGACGCGGGCGCGGGGGCGGCGGCGGGCGCGGGGGACGGCGACACCACCGGCGACGAGGGCTAGCGGCATGTCCGGCAAGCTGGAGGGCAGCCCCTGGATCTGGAAGGACGGCGAGTTCATTCGCTGGGAGGACGCCAACGTCCACATTCTGAGTCTCGCGGTGCAGTTCGGGTCGTCGGTCTTCGAGGGCGTCCGGTGCTACGAAACGCCCAACGGTCCGGCGGTGTTCCGGCTACACGACCACTACCGCCGCCTGATGTCGTCGAGCCGCACCTACCGCATGCAGCCGTCGTACACGATCGACGAGCTGGTCGACGCCACGCTGGCGACGATCCGCCGCAACGAGCTTACCGCGTGCTACATACGCCCCATGGTTCTGCGCGGGTACGGGGCGGCGAGCATGCGTCCCGACTTCAGCCCGATCGAGACCTACATCCCGATGTGGCCGTGGGGCGAGTACCTGGGCGAAGGGGCGCTGGAGCGCGGCGTCGACGTGTGCGTGTCGTCGTGGAACCGGCCGGCGCCGAACACGATCCCGAGCGGGGCCAAGTCGGCGGGCAACTACATCCTGTCGACGCTGATGGTGATGGAGGCGACCGCGCACGGGTACGCCGAGGCGATCGGGCTGGGTCCCGGCGGGCTCGTGAGCGAGGGGAGCGGGCAGAACCTGTTCCTGGTCATGGACGGCGAGGTGGTGACACCGATCCTGGACGGTACCTCGCTCTGGGGGATCACCCGGCACAGCGTGCTCAAGATCGCCGAGGAGCTGGGGCTGACCGTGCGCCAGCAGCTGGTGCCCCGCGAGATGCTCTACAGCGCGGACGAGATGTTCTTCACCGGCACGGCTTCCGAGGTGACGCCGATCCGGTCTGTCGACGGGCTGCAGATCGGTACGGGCCAGCGGGGGCCGGTGACGGAGCGGATCCAGCGGCGGTACCTGGAGCTGGCGAGCGGCGAGGGGCCGGATCCGTGGGGGTGGCTGACGTACCTCTGAGTCATCCCGCCGAATCCAGGGCCAGCACCGACCCCAGCAGCACGTTGACCCCGCGGGTGATGTCGTCCGGGGCTGAGTATTCGTCCGGCGAGTGGCTGATGCCGTTGCGGCTGGGCACGAAGATCATCCCGACCGGACCCAGTTCGGCCATGCTCTGGGCGTCGTGGCCGGCGCCGGAGGGCATCCGCACGTTCGTGTAGCCGAGCCCGTTCGCCGATGCTTCGACGATGTCGCGGAATCGCGGGTCGGTGGGAGCGGCGAGGGTTTCGTAGAAGGGATCGAGGGCGATGGTGACTTCGCGGTCGGACTCGATCGCGCGGACCCGCCTCTGTATCTCGGCGAAGATGAGAGAGATCCTGCCCATCTCGAGGTCGCGGATCTCGATCGTGGCGCGCACCACGCCCGGCACGACGTTCGGCGCGCCCGGCACGGCCTCGATCCTGCCGACCGTGGCGACCTGGCGGCCCGGCATGGTGTTCGCGACCTCGTTGACGGCGAGGATGAGGTCGGCGGCGGCGACGAGCGCGTCGCGGCGCTGTGGCATGGGGGTCGTCCCAGCGTGGTTCTGCATGCCCGTCACGGTCACGGCCCAGCGACGGATGCCGACAATGCCCTCGACGACGCCGATCTGGATGCCGTCGGTTTCCAGAAACGCGCCCTGCTCGATGTGCACCTCGAGGAAGCCCGCGATGCTGCCCGGCTCGCGCTGCGCTTCGGCGATGCGCGCGGGGTCGCCGCCGATGCGGGCCGTGCCTTCGCCGATGGAGAAGCCCGACGCGGTCACGACGTCGAGCTCGAAGGGGGCGACCCGGCCGACCAGCGCACGGCTGCCCGTCTTGCCGCCCTCCTCGTTCGGGAAGATGATGACCTCGAGCGGGTGGCGCAGGGCGATGCCGCGGTCGTTCAGGGTGAGCGCGACCTCGATGGCCCCGGCCGAGCCTACGTGGCCGTCGTAGCTGCCTCCGGCCGGCACGGTGTCGATGTGCGATCCGACGACGATGGGCAGCGCGGCGGGGTCGGTGCCGGGGCGGCGGCCGATCAGGTTGCCGCCGAGGTCGATGGAAACCTCGAGACCGGCGCGTTCCATGACGCCCGCGCAGTATTCGCGGCAGGCGAGGTCGTCGTCGCTGTAGGCGAGCCGCGTGGTGCCGCCGTCGGGCGTGCCGCCGAACCGGCGGAAGTCGGCGAGGATGGCGTTGACGCGGTCGCCGTCCACGGTTGGGGGCTGGGGGGCGCGGGGGATCGCGAGGAACGCAGCCGCGACGGCGGGGGAGGCTTTGACGAAGTCGCGGCGGGAACACCCTACCCCGACCGGCTGCCGAACGATCATCTTCTCTATCCTGGTGCGGGATTCACGAAGCTCCCAACCTACAGCGGGATCACGGCATTGGACGAGGAAGCCTTCAACTTCGACGGCGACTACGGGCAGGGCTACGAAGCCCTCGCCCGCCAGGTCATTCCGGGATACCTGACGCTGTTTCCGATGGTCAGCGCGGTCATCGATCCGGAGCTGCCGCAGGGAGCGCGCGTGCTCGTGGTCGGGTGCGGGACCGGGATCGAGCTCGTCACCTTCAGGGAGATCCGGCCCGATCTGCGGCTGCACGGCGTCGATCCGTCTGCTCAGATGCTCGATCTTGCGAGGCAGCGGGTCGCCCGGACGGGTGACGCCGAGGGCATCTCCTTCCAGCTCGGATACGCCGCCGACGTGCCGCTCGCGCCCCGTTTCGACGCGGCCACCCTCATCAACGTCCTGCACTTCGTGCCGGACGATGGGGGCAAGGCTGCGTTGCTGCGCGACATCGCGCGCCGGCTGAAGCCCGGCGGCGTGTTCGTGCTCTTCGACCTGCACGGCGACCCCGGCTCGGAGGAGCACGAGCGCTACATGCCGGCCTGGGAGCGCTACTGGAGGATCCGGGGAATGTCCGCCGAGGAAATGGCCGCGTTCAAGGATCGTATTCGGCACGGAATCCACTTCGCTCCGGCCGAGCGCGTCGTGGAGCTGGCGCGGGAAGCGGGCTTCGCGGAGCCGCGGCGCTTCTACAGGAGCCTGTTGTACGGGGGCTGGACCTTTCGTCTGCAAGGAGGATGAGACCGTGGTGAGCATCGGCAGAGTGTTGCTGTATCTTGCGGTGGCCGCGACGGGTACGGCGTGCGCGGACCTGGCGCTCGAGCCGGATCAGGTCCCGGAGTCCCTGCGGATCTCTCCCGAGGACGCCCGCGTGAAGGTCGGGGATGCGGGGGAGTTCACCGCAACCGTCTTCGACGCGGACGGACAGGTCATTCCGGGACCTCCGTCGTGGGCGCCGGTCGATTGGGAAGTCTCCGACCCCTCGATGGTCGAGGTCGGCCCGGGCGGCGGTTTCACGGTGCTCGACAACGGCGAGGCCAGGATCGGTGCCCGCACCGCCGGGCTGATCGCTCGCACCACGCTCCTGATCAGCCCGAGCCAGGTGCGGCTGTCGGCACCCGTCGTCTACCTGAACCAGGTGGTTCAGAATCTCCAGGGCAATGTGCCGCTGATCGCGGGGCGCGACGCGCTGCTTAGGGTGTTTGTGACCGGTGACGAGGTGAGCTACTACGAACCGCGGGCCTACGCCGAGTTCCTGCGCGACGGGCAGGTCGTCCACACGGCCGCGATGGAGGCACCGCATCTGATTCCCGACGCGGTTGACGAGAAGTGGCTCTTCCAGTCATTCAACGCCGCAATTCCCGGAGACGTGATCCAGCCCGGCGTCAGGATGTTCGTCGAAATGGATCCCGACGGGGCGGTTCCCCTGAGCCCCGGCAGCCAGCGCAGGGTTCCGGCGGAGGGAACTGTGGATCTCAACGTGATCGAGCTTCCCGTCCACCGGCAGACGCTGGTTCCCGTAATCGCCGCGACCGACCCCCGCGAGCAGATCCGCATCTGGGCGCAGGACCTGACCGCGGAGCACGAGTGGCTTCAGTTTGCGCGCACCGTGCTCCCGATCGGCGAGATGCACCTGACGGTGCGCGAGCCGTTCTACACCTCGGTCGACTTGAACAGCTTCGACGGCTGGCTGCAGCTCATCAGCGACATCAGGGCATTGAGGAGAATGGAGAATGGCACCGGGTACTACTACGGAGCCTTCCATCGCGCCAACCTCACGGGGATTCTCGGACTGGGCTACATCGGGTTTCCGGTCAGCATCGGGTTGAGTCAGGACGATACCTTCGCGCACGAAGTGGGACACAACATGAGTCTCCGCCACGCCCCTTGCGGCGGCGCGGGAGGACCGGACCCGAACTTCCCCTACAGGGATGGCGGTACCGGAGTGTGGGGGTACGAACCGGTGTACGGGAGCATCGTCGACCCGGACCAGCATTGGGACCTGATGGGGTATTGTAACCCCGACTGGGTGAGCGACTACAGCTTCCTGCGGGCGCTGAACTGGCGCATCCGGACCGAGCGCGCGCGGGACGGCGGGGAGCCGGCGAGCGATCTCGAGCCGGCCAGGCAGACGCTCATGGTGCGCGGAAGAGCGGTCAGGGGCGAGCTCGTGCTCGAGCCCGCCTTCCTGGTGGAGACGCATCCGGTCCTGCCAACGGCGGGAGGCCCCTACCGCCTGGAGGGATTCGGTCCCGGCGGCCGCATCGTCTTCTCCTTCGACTTCACGCCGACGCCGCTGGAGTTCGGCGGCGGAGACTTCCTCTTCGCCGTGCCCTACGACGCGGCCGTGAACGGCGCGCTGGAACGGGTGGTCCTGTCGGGACCCGAGGGCGAGTTCGTGCTCGGTCCGTCGAGCACCAGCCCGATGGCGATCATCATCAACCGCGACAACGGGCAGGTGAGGGCCATTTTGCGCAACTGGAACGGCGGCCTCAATCTTCTGGATGGAACCACGGAGATCATGGTCAGCGACGGTTTGCCCGACGGCGTGGGGTAGCGCGCCGGCCGGACGCGGTAGCCCCGACGGCCAACCACCGGAAGTGAGGTTTGCCATGTCCGGAGTCAGCAGCAGAGCACGTTTCGTGGCGACCGTTCTCGCCCCCTTCGCACTGGTTGTATCGGCGGGAGCCTGCGATGCGGGATCGGACGCGCCGGCGTCCAGCGCGGTCGCCTTCGAAGGCGCGCGGGTCATCGTGGGGGACGGCTCCGTGATCGAGGACGCCGTCTTCGTCGTGGACGGAGACGGCTTTGCGCAGGTGGGGGCGGCGGGCGAGGCGGAGATCCCCGAGGGTGCTGCCCGGGTGGATCTGAGCGGCAAGACCGTGATGCCGGCCATCGTGAACGCCCACTTCCACCTCAATCCCGAGCGCGAGGCGCGCACCGAGCAGCTGCAGCACTCGGCGTACTACGGGACCGCGCTCGCGGTGAGCCTGGGGCTGGACGAGGGTGAAGCCTCTTTCCAGATGCGCGACGAAGTGCTTGCCGACGGCGCGCGCTCGCAGACCGCGGGGCGCGGGATCACGTCTCCGGAGCCGGGCCGCAGCGAAGTGCCCCACTGGGTCACGACCGAGGAGGAGGCGCGTGCGGCGGTGCGGGAGCTGGCTGCGCAGCAGGTGGACATCGTGAAGATCTGGGTGGACGACCGCGGCGGGCAGTACGAGAGGCTCTCGCCGGAGCTCTACGGCGCCGTCATCGACGAGGCGCACGCGCACGGCCTCCGCGTGACCGCCCACGTCTTCCGCCTGGAGGACGCGAAGGGACTGCTGCGGGCCGGGGTGGATGCCTTCGCACACGGCATCCGCGACATGGACATCGACGACGAGCTGGTCGAGCTGTGGCGCGAGCGCGCGCACGTCGTGCTGGTCCCCAACCTGCCCGGACCGGGCGTGGCCGAGACCTTCGACTGGCTGTCGGGGACGGTGTCCGCGGAGCGGATCGCCGAGATGAACGAGGGCTCGACCGACCGCCTCCAGGCGCAGGAGTTCTTCGGGATCCAGGCGCGCAACATGATGCGGCTGCACGGGGAGGGCTTCCCGGTCTCGTTCGGCACCGACGGCGGCTCGCCGTGGGCGGTCCACCAGGAACTCGCCGACATGGTGCGGGCCGGGATGTCGCCGGCCGACGTGATCGTGGCGGCGACGAGCACGTCGGCAGAGTTCGTGGGTGCCGGCGCCCTGGGCACGATCGCGGCCGGCAAGAGTGCCGACTTCATGGTGCTGGACGCGAACCCGCTGGACGACATCACCAACACGCGGGCGATCAGCGCGGTGTACCTGCGTGGGGTGGCGCTGGACCGGGAGGGGATGGGCGAACGCTTTCGGGCGGCGGACTCCGGATAAACTATAGTTGAACTTCCCCCAACTTCAGCCCCCCGGCCCCGTAATCCTGTACTCGCTCGGCGGCACCTCGCCGCGCAGGTGCTCGATGAAGTAGTCCCAGGTCCGGCGCACCACGTAGGGCTCGTTCGCGTAGCCGTGGTTGCGGTTGGGAAGGACGAACATGTCGAAGTCCTTGTTGTGGGCGATCAGTTCGTCGATCACGCGGACGGTCATGTTGGGGTGCACGTTGTCGTCCAGCGTTCCGTAGTGCAGCAGCAGCTTGCCCTTCAGGTTCGCGGCCAGGTTCTGATTGGCCTGGTTGTCGTAGTTGTCCGTGCCGTCTTCGTTCTCCACGAGCAGCCCCTGGTACTTCTCCGCCCAGGGGAAGTGATAGCCGCGGTTGTCGTGGTTGCCGGCGCCCGACACGGCCACCTTGAAGAAGTCGGGCCAGCGCAGGATCGCGTCGGTCGACGAGAAGCCGCCGCCGGAGTGGCCGAAGATGCCGACGCGGTCGAGGTCCATCTGGGGGTAGCGGCCGGCCAGCTCCTTGAGCGCCGAGATGTGATCGGGGATGCCGTTGTCGCCCATGTTCGCATAGTAGGCGTCGTGGAACGCCTTGGAGCGCAGCGGCGTGCCGAAGGCGTCGACCGCGAAGACGATGAAGCCGAGTTCGGCCAGCGCACGGCCGTTCCCGCGCCCGGCAGCCGAGAAGTCGTAGCGGGTGACGGCGCCGATCTGAGGACCGGGATAGATGTAGTCGACGACCGGATAGCTTGCGGCGGGGTCGAAGTCGGAGGGGAACCAGAGCAGGCCATACACGCTGGTGGTGCCGTCGCGCCCCTTGGCCTCGAAGGGCACGGGCGGGATCCAGCCGGCCTCTTCGAGACGGGAGATGTCGGCGGTCTCGATGGTTTGCACGATCCGGCCGTCGCGCCCACGCACGACTGCCGTGGGCGCCATCCCGGGGGTCGAGTATTGGTCCACGAAGTAGCGGCCGCTGGGCGCGGGCGTGATCTGGTGCACCGCGTCCTCGGAGCTGAGCAGCTGCAGGCCGGATCCGTCCAGGCCGACGCGGTACAGGTGGAGGTGATAGGGATGGCGGCCCTCCTCGCGGCCCGCCGCCGTGAAGTACACAGTGCGCGAGGCCTCGTCCACCTGCAGGAGCTGCGCGACCAGCCAGGGGCCAGAAGTGACCCGGTTCTTGAGGTTCCCGTCGCCATCGTAGAGGTACAGGTGTCCGAAGCCGTCCCGCTCGGACCACCAGAGGAACTCGGAGCCGTTGCCGAGCACCTGCCAGGCGGGCGGGAACGAGGTGAAGTTGTTGAGTTCGACATAGGTCGGCCCGGTCTCTTCCAGCAGTTCGGTCGCGCTGCCGGTGGCGGCGTCCACGCGGAAGAGCCGGTAGCTCTTGAAGTCGCGGCTGCGGTGCGTGTAGAACACGTGGCTGCCGTCCGCGGTCCACTGGACATCGGCGAAGGCGGTGTCGCCGCGGGCGAAGTTGCCCGGCTGGGGCGGGATGTCGGCGCGGACCGACGTGCCGGCCTCCGCGTCGAGGATCCACAGCTCCGACGTGGGGACGATCGAGTCGCCCGGGAGCGCGTAGGCCCACGAGTGCAGAATCGGGCGCCCGTCGGCGGCTTCGAGCAGGTGAAAGCGCTCCACCTCGCGCTCGTCGTAGCGGTGGGTGGCGATGCGGCGTGAATCGGGGGACCACTGCATGAGTGGTGAGCGCTCGCGGTTGGCGCGGCGGCTGGTGATCTCCTGGCAGCAGCCTTCGGGGATCGCGCCGTAGCCGAAATCGGTCTCGCCGTCGTGGGTGAGCTGCGTTTCCGCTCCGCTGGCGGCATCGCGCACCCACAGGTTCTCGTCGCGGGCGAAGGCGATCCAGCGGCCGTCGGGTGAGGTGCGGTCCGCGTCGGAGGGGGCGGTGGCGTTGGTGGGCCCGGCGCAGGTGTACGCGCCGATGTCGCAGGTCCACTGCACGGAGTCGGCCACCTGGAAGCGGATGGCGGCGCCCCCGTTCACGAAGTCGAATTCATCGAAGGGGAGGGTGCGCCCTTCGTACGCCGTGTCGGCAGCGACCGAGAGCGCCGCGGCCAGGCGCACGTGGTCGAAGGCGGGCTGGCGGGTGGCGGCGGCGGGGTCGACCACGACGAACTCGTGGCCGGACGAGGTGCGGCTGCGGAACCAGAAGCGGTCGCCGTCGAAGAACTCGGGCACGACCTGGTCGCCGGAGATCAGGTTGGCCGCGTTCCAGGGCAGGAACTGCTCGGCGCGGGCGTAGGCGCTTTCGGTGACCTGCTGGGCGGCGAGCTCCGGGGCCGTGGTGGCCGTGGGGGCCAGGAGGGCGAGCGCGGCCGTGATGTGCGGGAGTCTGTGAAGGAGCGTGGGCATTGTGACCTCGGTGGCTTTCATGCAGGCGCGAATGTGAAGGGGCGGTGGCTGGTTGGGCGACCACGCCGCCGATATAGTGACTTCGGGCTGGTTCCCAAGCCAGTCCCTCCCTGCCGTTTGCAATCCACCTGGAGTCCGGTCATGCGCCTCGCCGCCTGCTTCCTCACTCTTTTCAGCGTCCTCGCGCCGGTCACCGCCGCCGCCCAGGAGTCGCTCGACCCCGAGCGGGACGCGATGTACGCCCGCTACATGTCGATCCCGAGCCTGATCGAGGGAGGGGTGATCTGTCCGGATGTCGGGCCCCTGGGAGGGGCCGCGTGCGCCGTCAACTGGATGGCCGACGGGCAGAGTTTCTGGTTCGCCGAGGGGCAGCCCGATCAGACGGTGATCCACCGGACGGATCCTGCGACCGGCACCACCGAACCGTTCTTCGACACCGAGCGGCTACGCGACGCGCTGACGCCGGTGCTGGGGCACGAACCGCCGTACCAGGGGCTGCCGTTCGACAGCTTCACGTTCGCCGGGGAGGGCGGCCAGGGCGAGGGCGAGCGCACGGTGCGCTTCACGGTCGAGGATCGCGGCTTCGAGCTGGACCTCGACGACTACTCTGTGAGCGCCCGGCCGCCCGCCGAGGCCGAGGCTGCGGCGCGTGCGGCTCCCCGGGTGGTGCGGGAGGGATTCACCAGCGGGGCGCCCGCGGTCATGGAGGTGCCCTCGCCGGACGGTCGCTGGCTGCTGACGGAGAAGGACCACGGCCTCTGGGTGCGTGCGACGTTCGACGGGCGCGAGCATCCGGTCGTGGAGGATGGCGAGGAGGGCTACGCGTGGAGCGTCGAGGGGGCAAGGTGGGCGCCGGATGGGGGCCGGGTCGTGGCCACGAAGGAGGACAGCCGCCACATGGAGCGGGTGCCGATCCTGCACTGGCTGAAGCAGACCGAGGAGGTCGAGTACGCGCCGTACGCGAAGGCGGGCAATCCGATGCCGCGCCAGGAATTGCACATCGTGGACGTCGTCGGGCGTCGGGCGGTCCAGGTCGATGTCGGCGAGGACGAGCAGATCCTGAATCCGGTCGGGTGGCTGCCGGACGGGTCCGAGTACCTCTTCCAGCGGATGTTCCGGAGCTACCAGACCCTGCACCTGGTCGCCGCCGATCCCGCCACGGGCGAGACGCGCGTCGTGCTGGAAGAGACTCAGCCCACCTTCATCAAGGGAATCGGAACGACGCCGTCGTGGCGCGCCCTGGCCCGCCCGCTCACGGATGGCGAGCGGTTCCTCTGGATCAGTGAGCGCGACGGCTGGGACCATATCTACCTGTACGGCATGGACGGCGGGCTCATCCGCAGGCTCACCGCGGGCGAGTGGCCGGTGCTCGGGATCGTTCACGTCGACGAGGCCGCGGGTTTCGTCTATTTCAACGCTCATATGGAGGAGGAGAGGCCGTACGACACGCACCTCTACCGCGTCGCGCTCGACGGCGGCGACGTGATGCGCCTCACGGAGGGAGAGGGTCAGCACAGCGCCACGGTGTCACCCAGCGGCGCGTACATCGTCGACACGCATTCGAGCACGAGCCGCCCGCCCCGCACCGACGTGCGCACGACCGACGGCGAATTCGTGTACACCGTGACCGAAGCCGACGTGAGCGCGCTGGACGAACTCGGCTGGATCCCGCCCGAGGAGTTCGTCGTGAAGGCCGCCGACGGCGAGACCGACCTCCACGGGGTCATCTACAAGCCGCACGACTTCGACCCCGCGCGGAAGTACCCCGTCATCGACTACATCTACAACGGGCCCTTCATCAGCTGGGTCCCGAAGACGTTCACCGACGGGCGCGGCTTCAGCCAGGCGGCGTTGGCGCAATTGGGGTTCGTCGTGTTCATGGTCGACGGGCGCGGCACCAACGAGCGCGGCAAGGCCTTCCAGGACGTGGCCTACCGCAACTTCGGCCGCAACGAGATCCCGGACCACCGGGCCGCGATGGAGAACGCCGCCGCGACCCGGCCCTGGATGGACCTCGACCGCGTCGGCATCCACGGCGGTTCGTGGGGCGGCTACATGACAGTGCGCGCGCTCGTCCTCGAGCCCGACTTCTACGACGTCGGCGTGGCGGTGAACGGCGTCTTCGACATCCACGACCAGAACGCGTGGGCCATCGAGCCGTACATGGACCGTCCCTGGGAGAACCCCGAAGGCTACGAATACGGCTCGAGCCTGCGCCTGGCCGACCAGCTCCAGGCGAAGCTGCTGCTGATCCACGGCACGAGCGACGTCAACGCCACCTTCTCGGCCACGATGAAGCTGGTCGAGGCGCTGATCCGGGCCGGGAAGCCGCATGATTTGATCGTCGTGCCCGAGCAGCCGCACTGGTTTACGGGGCAGAGCGCGGAGTTCACGGACGCGGCCCGGCGGCGGTACTTCCAGGAACACCTGCTGGGGATGACGGGGAGGGAGCGGGAGGTGGTGCCGTAGGCTGGTCGGTGATCGGGCGCGAGATTCTGCGAACGATGCCGTTGACAGGACGGCCCCGGCGGTCCTTGTCCAAAGATTCAAGGAAAACTACAGACGTTCCGAGTTGGTTGGCCGCTACATATCGGCCCTGGCCAATTCTGCCGCCTTACACGACAAGCTACACGGCTACGTCCTGTGGGGGGTCAGGAACAGCACCCACGAAATGGTGGGAACCGACTTCCTACCCGGCGACAGCAAGAAGGGCAACGAACTCATCGAACCTTGGCTTGCACGGCTTCTGGACCCACATGTCCGTTTTCAATTCGAGGAAACCAAGGTCGACGGATCGCGGATCGTACTACTCCAGGTCGAACGCGCGACGAGCCAGCCGGTGGCCTTCGAGCGGACCGAGTTCATTCGCATTGGCAGCTCGACGCGCAAGCTGCGGGACTTTCCTGCCAAGCAAAGGCAGCTGTGGCAGATCTTCCTGGCTTTCCCGTTCGAAGACGGCGTCGCGGCCGAGCATCTCACTGACCAGGACACTCTGCAGGCGCTCGACTACCCGGCGTACTTCCGTATTCGAAAGGCCTCCGGGATCCACGAGAGCTCTTCTGTTCGCCCACAAGCCACTCCGCGAAATGGACCGCCAGGAGCGCCTCCACGCCTGTTACATGCACGCCTGCCTCCGCTACGTGACCCAGCAGCCCATGACGAACTCCTCTCTGCGGGAACGCTTCGGGATCGCCGACAAGAACGCTTCGACGGCGTCCCGCATTCTCGCCGATGCAGTGGAGGAAGGATTGATCGTGGTTGCGGACGCGGCAGCGGGGCTCCGCCTGCGGCGATACTGGCCGTTCTGGGCGCGGTCCTGATACCTCCAATTCGGCTCCGCCGCAGGGAGTTTGTTTGATCGGCAACCCGCCGAATCGACAATAATTCTCATAAGTCGTTGGCGCACAACGAATTGTTTTCTTGACGGGCATTTGATCGATACTAAATCACTTGGTTTACTAAATCGAAGCCGCAGTGGCCGGCCATTCAACCAGAATCGCCGGGCGGTACGTTTCAACTGAAACGCTTCGCCTGCGAAAACGCCTGATTGAACACCCTCTCCCCTCCCGCCCGCAGCCCCGCGATCGCCCGCGATTCCAGCGCCGCCTCGGCAAACGTCTCTCCATAGCCGCGCGCGAGCGTCATCACCACGAGGTCGGTCGCGAAGGTGACCACCTGGCAGGGGACGTGCAGGATAGGTCCCTGGGTGAGGAAGGGGGTGGTGCGGGCCGGGTCGAAGAGGTCGAGCGCGGTGAGGTGTTCCAGGACCTCCGGGACGCCCGCGCCCACGAACGCGAGCATGCAGTGGCCGTCGCCGGTGTCGGTGAAGCCGGGCTCGGGCGGTGTCGACGGCGGCGGCCCGTCGCCGAGGTGCCAGATCGCGACCTGGGTGCGGTTCATGCGGTTGATGACGAGGCGGCCGTGCACGCCTACCCCGCCGAAGCGCTCCGGAACGGGCAGTCCCATGGGCCGATGGGTCGCGACGCGGCTGTCCTGGTGATCCCAGCGCGGGCGGTGGGAGAGGTCGACGAGGAACGGGCCCGGGTGGTCGCCCTCGCCTTCGTAGCGCAGCACCACGGTCCAGCCGTCGCGCGATTCGGTGGCCGCGGGACGCGCGCCGAAGGACACCGGGGAGCGACGGAAGGCGGGCCGGAGCCGTGCGGTCGTCTCGGTCCTCATGCACGCAACCTTGTGCCCCTGGGATCGTAGAAGTGCGGCGGTATCGCCGTGGCAGAAAACGTCGCTCTCTTCCCCGGCTTATGCTCTTCCTGGAGGGATAACGTCGCCCCCTTCGCGGCATGTCCGTCGCACACGAGCGCCATCCCGTACTGCCACCCGAGCGCCTCGCTGCGGCGCGTGGTGCACACGTAGCCCACGATCTCGGCGCCGTCGACGACCAGCGCGCCGTCGCGGGGAGACCCCTGCCCTTCGTCGACCCGGAATCCCACCAGCTTCATGCGGCCCGGCTGCTTTTCGCAGGCGCGCAACGCGGGGGCGCCGACCTTTTTCGACGCGGTGTCTTTGCGGTCCCACATCCAGCCCATCCCGATGTCGGTGAGGGTGACCCGCGCCTCGGATTCGGCCCCGATGATGATGTGGCCCTTCTCGGCGCGCAGACAGTACTGGGCCTCCAGGCCGAACGGCCGAATGCCGAGGTCCGCGCCGGCTTCCATGAGCAGATCCCACAGGTAGCGCGAATAGCTGGATGGGACATGCAGCTCGTATGACAGTTCGCCCACGAAGCCCAGCCGCAGACACCGGGCCCGGACGCCGTCGCCCACGGTGATGGGCCTGCAGGCCATGTACGGGAACGCCTCGTTCGTGACGTCGTCCGTCGTGACGCGCTGGAGCACCTTGCGCGCGTTGGGGCCGGCGATGTTCAGCGAGCCCAGCACGTCGGTCAGGTTGACGAGGTTGTAGTCCCAGCCGTCGTGGCGGGTGTGGAAGCGGAACCACTCGACGGTGGCGCCCGCGCGGCCCGAGCTCGTGGTGAAGTAGTAGTCGTCCTCGCCTTCTTCGACGATGACCCCGTCGTCGAGGAGGTGGCCCATGTCGTTGCACATCGCCGAGTACTTGCAGCGGCCGGGGCGGGTCTTGCGCATATCGGATATGTAGACGCGTTGGAGCGCGTTCAGGGCGTCGGGGCCGAAGATGCGGAACTTGCCGAGCGGCGAGCTGTCGAGGATGCCGACGTTGTTGCGGACGTTTCGGATCTCGGCGCGGCAGGTCACGTCGTCGCTGAAGTAGCGGGCGCGCTGCCAGGGACCGGCGCGGCGGAAGACGGCGCCATGCGCGGCCTGCTCTGCGTGGAGCGGGGTGCGCTTGTGCACGTCGTGGCCGGGTCCCGCCAGCGTGGCGAGGCTGGGTGGCGCCAGCGGGGGTCTGACCGTGGTCGGGGTGGCGGTCTCGATCGGGTCGCCCCTCAGGTCGGCCATGATCATGGCCAGGTTCTGTCCGGTGACGCGGTACTGGCCCGGCCCGAGGCCGAATCCGCCGAAGCGCTTGGCGAGTTCGGGCACGTCGAAGCCCTGCGCGGCGGATTCCTTGACGTTCTTGTAGGTGCCGTCCTCGTCGAGGTCCACGAAGGCCTTGGCGCCGCGTCCGATGCCGGAGCCATGGCGAATGTCGCAGCCGGCAACCGGGCCGGGGAGGGCGTCGGCGTCGCGCCGGGCGGTGTCGGTCCGCCGGTCGCTGGCGGCTCCGCTGGCCAGATCCGCGGCACGACAACCGGCGAGCCTCCCCGACCCCTCGATGGACCGCGGATCGCGGAGGCCGGTCATGCTCCCGGCGGCGAAGACGCCCGGCGGCAGTTCGGCGGGCTGGTAGGTGTGGGTGTGCGTGCAGTAGGCGAGCCTGGCCTTGGCTGTGGCGAGGACCCCGATGCGGGGCTGCATCCCCCCGTTGGCGACAAGCAGGTCACACTGGAAGTGACTGGAGCCGCCGCCGTCGAGCGGCCGGAGTTCGCACGCCCTGACCCGCCGGCGGCCCATCGCCCGCGAGACTGCCCATCCGGGTAGCAAGGGGATGCCTCGCTTTTCGAGCGCGGCGACGAGTTCGGGGTCCTGGCGCCCGGCTTCGCGCGCGTCGGCCACCCCCCGCACCTCGACTCCGAGGTCCGACAGGTCCACCGCGGCCTCCAGGCTCTGGTCGTCGGCGACGCTGAAGACCGCCGCCCATCCCGGCCTGACCGCGCAGGTGCGCGCGAGCCGCCAGGCCGCCCCCGCCTGCATCACGCCGGGGCGGTCGTTGTGGTTGAAGACGAGCGGGCGGTCCATGCACCCCGCGGCGACGACGACGGTCGCTGCGCGGCACTCCCAGTGGCACTCCCGGAACGGGTCGTCCTCGGTGCCGATTGTGAAGCCGGTCACGA
This sequence comes from Gemmatimonadota bacterium, assembly GCA_009838975.1. Classification (GTDB taxonomy): domain Bacteria; phylum Gemmatimonadota; class Gemmatimonadetes; order Longimicrobiales; family Gaopeijiaceae; genus Bin94. The sequence continues at coordinate 36,816 of VXQO01000001.1, forward strand.
GGTTCTCGCCCCACACGCCGGTTACCGGCGAGTTTGTGAAGACTTTCACATTCTCCGCAGCACGCAGCCGCCGGGCCAGTGCTTCGGCCCGCGCGTGAAGCGGCTCGCCCTCGAAATCGCGCACCCGCCAAGCAAGGTGTCCTCCCAGCCACGGCCGCCGCTCGAAAAGGCAGACCCTGAGCCCGCTCTCGGCCGCAGCCAGCGCCGCAGACATGCCCGCCGCGCCGCCGCCGACAATCGCAACCTCCGCGTTCATGTAGCGCTCGGCGCGCAGCCCGTCGCGGCCGTGGTCGTGCTGCGTATCCAGCACACCGGTCCCCGCCATCCGCCTCAGCCCGTTCTGGAAGAGGGGCCAAAGGCCGTACGGTCGGTGGAAGAGCCGGTAGTAGAACCCCGCCGGCATCAGCCGGTCGAAGGGGTCGATGAGGCCGAAGAAGTCGGTGCGCGGGTCGCCTCGCACGTTCTGGGCGCGAACCGACATCCCGGCGCGCAACCGGGTCGTCTCGGCGCACTCGTTCGGCACCCCGTCGATCGCCATGAAGGTGTTCGACGACTCGCCCTCCATGCTGTAGAGGCCACGCGGCCGGTGGTACTTGAGGCTCCGCCCGAAGGTCCGCACGCCTGCGGCGTAGAGCGCCGAGGCCACGGTGTCGCCCGCGAATCCGCGGACGCCGCGGCCGAGGAAGGTGAAGTCGAGCGGCCGGGAGAAGTCGACGCGGCAGGTCGGGCCGGGCGGCAGGCGGCCGGGCGGTGGGCTGCGCTCAGCCGACGGCGCTTCACTCATCGCCATCGCCATCGCCCTCCACCTCGAGGTTCGTCCCCGGATCCCTCGTGGTCCTGAACCACACACCGCACCCCTGGGCGTGATACCACCACTCCTCCTGCGGCTCGCAAGGGATCATGCGGAACTGCATCCAGCGGAAGTGGTCCTCCGCGCTCAACTCCTCCTGCTCCGGCCTCGGGCCCCGCTCCTGTCCTCCGAAGGTGAACTCGTAGACGTCGCGCTTGCCGCAGACGGGGCAGGTCAGGCGGAAGGTCATGGCGACTCGTGCCTCAGTCCCAGTGCCCGTATTTCATGACCGCCGCCGTCTCGCCCGAGTAGCGGCCCTCCAGGAAACGTTTCAGCTGAAACGCCTCGAGGATCTCCGGCCGCTCGCCCGTGGCCATGTAGTCCGCCATGTACTTGCCCGCGACGGGACCGGACTTGAAGCCGAAGTACCCCCAGCCGGCGTCGAGGTAGAGGTCGTCGTAGCGCAGGTGACCCTCCATGATCGGCGCCATGTCCGGTGTCATGTCGGCGAGACCCGCCCAGATGCGCATGAACCGCACCCCGCGCAGCACCGGCATGAGATCGACGAGCGCCTCGGCCTGGTGCTTCAGGTAGTACGCGGTGGCGTCGTTGGTGTAGTTGACCTGAGGATCCATGTGCGCGCCGGTCGCGATTTCGCCCTTCAGCGTCTGGTTGGCGTAGACGTGGTACGCGCCGGAACTGAAGACGTGGTGCAGGAAGGGCTTCAGGGGATGGGTGACCATTGCCTGGATGGTGAGGGGGTGGATCGGAAGCTCGATCCCCACCATGGCGGCCACGGCCGTGCTGTAGCCCCCCGCCATGATCCCGAGGCGGTTGCAGCGAATGGTCCCCAGGCTCGTGCGAACGCCGGTGACGCGGCTGCCGTCCGTGTCGATCCCCTGGACTTCACAACCCTGGTGAATGTGCACGCCGTGCGCGGCGGCACCCTTGGCCAGCCCCCAGACCACCGCGTCGTGGCGCACTACCCCCCCGGGGGGGTGGTACAATCCTGCCTGGATCGGAAACGCGGGACGGTCGGAGATGTCGAGCCCCGGAATCAGTTCCGCGCACTGCAGAGGATCCAGCACCTCGGACTTCACGCCCAGGAGGTTGTGGGTGCTGGCCAGCATCCGGTATCCGTCGACGGCGGCCTCGCTGTGCCCCAGCATGAGGGTCCCGCAGTTGAAGAACATGAGGTTGAAGTCGAGCTCGTCGGTGAGGGTGCGCCAAAGCTTCAGCCCCTCGTCGTAGAGGCGCACGTTCTCGGGCGTACGCTGGTTGGCGCGCACGATCGCCGTGTTGCGTCCCGACCCGCCGAAGCCGATGTAGTGCGACTCCAGGACCGCCACGTCGCGGATGCCGTGTGCGCGCGCGAGGTAGTAGGCGGTCGCGAGTCCGTGGATGCCGCCGCCTATGATGACGACGTCGTAGTGTCGCCTGACCGGCGCGGGACGCCAGAGGCGCCGGAGCCGCAGCCAGTTGAAGCTCGGTTTGACGGTCAACCGATCACCGAATACGAGGAATCCGGGTTCAGCGAACGCCGCCGGCTGAAGAAGCCGATGTCGCAGCTCCTGCGGGTGTACGTGAGCGGCATGGTGACCGGGTCGAGATCGTGGTCGCGGCCGCCCTCCACCTGCTCGATCAGCTCGGCCATGAGCTTGCCGGCCACCGGCGCGTTCTTGAACTGGTTGCCGGAGGTGCCCACCGCCATGTAGAAGCCCGGCAGGTCGGACTTGTCGTAGATCGGGATCCAGTCGTCGGAGACGTCGTAGAGGTCGACCAGCCCGCCGGTCTGGCCGGGGATGCCCAGGCCCTGCAGCCGCTGGGCCTCGCGCATCACCTGCGTCTCCCACTGGTGGGTGAAGTTGGTGTTGTAGTCGTCCGGGTCTTCGACCCACTCGAGCACGTCGCAGGGCGGATCTTCGGAGCCGATCAGGATGTGGTTGCCCGTGGTCGGCCGCGAGTAGCACCCGATGTCCCCGTCCGAGATGAGGGGCGCGAGCTGGTGGTAGTCCATGCCGGCGGGGGCCGGGACGTAGCAGACCTCCTGCTTGAGGGCGCGGGTGCTGATGTTCATGCCGTCGAGAACGCCGGCCATTCCGTTGATGATCGCCGAGTGGGGTCCGCCCACATTCACCACCACCGGCGCGTGGATGCGGGTGCCGTCGGCGAGGCGTATTCCCGCGACGCGGCCGTCGCTCTTCAGAACCTCTACAACCTCTGCGTTGAAACGGTACTCGCCGCCATGTGCCTCGTTCGCCCGCTGGAGGTTGTGGCATGCGAGGGTGGGATCGTCGATGTAGCCGGACTCGGGGATGTAGACGGCCCCGCGGATATGCCCGCCCGTGGGCTCGCCGAAGCGCTCGTCGTCGGTGGTCACGGGCGGGCCGTAGGTGCGGGTGTCGATCCAGGGGAAGCGCGTGCGGACTCCGTCGGCGGTGAGGTCCTCGTAGGCGACGTGCAGCTCGTCGAGCGAGGCCATCACGTTGACGAGGTTCTTGTTGCGATCGTTCTTGATGACGAGGCAGCCGGTGTTGACGTACTGGGCAAGCCCCATCTCGTCGGCCACGCCCAGGTAGCGGCCCCAGTCGAGCCAGTAGAAGTAGCTCTCGCGGGCCATCGCGCAGCCGTCGGGCGTGGAGTAGTGCAGGCGGATGATCGCGCAGGTGTTGCACGTCGAGCCGGAGCCGGCGGTCGGCTGCTTGTCCACGTTGAGCGTGCGGTAGCCGCGCTTGGCGAGCTCGAAGCCGGTGGCGGTGCCGATGACTCCCGCGCCGATGATGATTGCGTCGTAGTCGTGGTTCATGGGGGTTCCTGTAGCTGACCGGGCAGGAGGCGCAAACCGGTAACATAGCCCACATCCAGTTCGTCGCGCCGGACCCCCCAGACATGGGTGGCGGTGACGTCGCGGGGTTCGAACGACTCCGGCGCGGTGATCCTTCGGACCGGGCCGCCCTCCGATCCCCTGCGGACGGCGTACCAGACGCCCGGGGTGTCCGCGCCCTCCTCCGCGCACGCCAGAAGCATCCACGGGGCGAACGCCCAGAGATCCCGAACCCGTGTCCGCGCCATACGATGCATTCTCTCTTGTTCAGACCGCGGCCGACGGCCATGGTGATCGACACAGACTCTCGACCACAGCCCTATTCTGCAAGGATCTGGACCATGAAGACGAGTCCGCTTCCGGTCATCGCCGCGATGGCAGCCGCGCTGATCCCCGCCACCACGCCCCTCGCGGCCCAGTCTCCCGAGGTCGTCGTTGGTCCCAACCTCCGCGTGGGGCCCGGGCAGTTCAACGAGCCCTGGATCGCGGCGAGTCCGGAAAACCCCGACTTCCTGATCGCGGTCACCCAGACGGCCGGGATGAGCTTCCCGGATCCAACGATGGCCCTGACGCTGTCCACACGCAGCAACGCCGCCTTCGTGAGCCGCAACGGCGGCGTCGCGTGGGAGCCGATCACGCTGCCGGGCGACGAGACCGGCGCCTTCGACCCGATGGTGGTGCCGGGTCCGGACGGCCGGATGTGGATCCTGTACTGCTATGTCGGCGCGAACACGATGGGCGGTCTGCTGCCCGATCAGCCGGTGCGCAGCGAGGGCACGATCATGGTGTGGTCGACCGACGACGAAGGTGCCACCTGGACCGGCCCGGCGCGTCTGCGCAGCCCCGTGCCGCCCGACCACGCCCGCATCGCCGCGGACTGGAGCGACGGCCCCAACCGCGGCCGCCTCTACGTGGTGTGGAATGACGTGCGCGACTCGTTCATCCGGGACGACTTCCAGCTCTTCCTGCATACGCTCGACGACGGGGGCAACACGGTGAGCGAGCCGGCTCTGCTGGCGACGATCCCCGGCGGCAAGCTGGTGGCCACCGAGCCCGTCGTGCTCTCCGACGGGACGCTGCTAGTCACCTTCTACCAGTACTTCTTCCCGCTGAGCGACGAGGCGAACGCCCGGATGCCGTTCTTCACCATGCGGTCGGAGGACGGCGGCGAGACCTTTACCGAGCCCGAGGTCGCGTTCCGGGTGGGCACCCACTCCTGGCCCTACGCGCAGACCGAGATGACCAGCGCGTTCACGCTGCCGATCGTGGCCTGGGACCGGACGGACGGTCCGCACGCCGACAACATCTACGTCGTGTGGGACGGCGTGACCGGAGGGGACGCGGCGGCCGGCGCCACCTCCGACATCTGGTTCCGGCGCTCCACCGACGGCGGGCGGAGCTGGTCGGACCAGACGCGGCTCAACGACAACGACCGGCCGGCGCCGGGCGACCCGCTCGATGACCGCATGCTTCCGGTGGTCGAGGTCAACCGGGACGGGGTCGTGGGCGTCGCGTGGTACGACCGGCGCCGCGACGATACGCGCCGCTGCTGGGAGCTGTTCTTCACGTCGTCGTCGGATGGCGGCGAGACCTTCGCCGCGAACGTCCCGGTGGCCAGCGCACCGTCCTGCCCTCCGCCGGCGCACGCCCCCGTGGCGCGCGTCCACAACGTCGCGGCCGACCCCGACGTGAAGGACCTTACCGAAGAAGAGATCGCGCAGATGGACCTGGTTCAGCGCATGACCGTGGTGATGGCCCAGCAGAGCCGCAATGCCAGGGCGGAATATTTCGGCGATCTGGGCCACGCCAGCCTGGAGGTCTCCTTCGACAACGCGCGGGGCAACCAGCCCGGTCATTACCTGGGACTCGCGGGTGACGCGAACGGCGTCTTTCATCCCCTGTGGATCAGCCGCCGGAACGGAATCGACGAACTGTTCACGACGACGGTGGAAGTGACGGCAAGCGCCCCCGCCGCCCCGGCCGGCGAGGAGACGGACGTTACCGGCGAACTGCTCGTGGTGGCCGGGCCTGTCGACTACGACGCGGCCGGTGGCACGGCAACGGTCGAAGTGCAGCTCCGGAACGTGTCGGACGGCGTTGTGCACGGTCCCGTGCGGCTGCGGGCGGTGGGCGGGGAGGGCGGCGAATGGTCGTTCGAGGGCCGGATGGGCTCGCACGACCGGCTTCCGCCGGGGGGCTTGAGCGAGCCGGTGAAAGTGGAGCTGACGACGGGGCCGGGGATGGACGCGAGGCTGGACTTCAGGGTCTACGGGAGGGTTGGCGGGTAGGGGGGGCGCTCACCAGGTGAGGTCGAGGAGGCGGTTCCAGGGGACGACTTCCGCATCACCGCGTGACTGGCGGCGGTCGCCCCCGTAGACCACACGGCGCTCGATCGCGAATCCGGCGCCGGCGAGTTCGCGCCCGAGCCTGCGAATGCCCGCGAGAAAGCGCGGCGTTACGGTGCTTCCCGACTTGGCCTCGGTGAGGATCAGCGCGGATCCCGTGTCGACGATCAGATCGACTTCGGTACCGGCCGCCCTGTAGTGGTGCATCCACGGCTGAACCCCGCGGTGCGTTGCGGCCTTGAAGATCTCGGAGGCCACCCAGCTCTCGAAGATCGCCCCGCGTAGCGGGTGGTGGCGCAGCTCCTCCGGGGACCGAATGCGGAGCAGGTGGCACACGAGCCCTGAGTCGAGGAAGTGGAGTTTCGGCGCCTTGATCTGGCGTTTGCGGATGTTCCTGCGGAAGGCGGGCAGGCGAAAAATCAGGAAGCTCGCGTCGAGCACCGACAGCCAGGCGCGAATCGTATTGTGACGCACACCGATATCGCCCGCCAGCGCAGACAGGTTGATTTCGGAAGCGGTACGCCCGGCGGCCATTCGCACGAAAGCCGAAAACGCCTCCAGGTCGGTGACATTGCGAAGCGACCGGACATCGCGCTCGACATACGTGGCGAAGTAGTCGCGCAGCCACACGTCGGGGGGAATGCGGCGGTCGTGAATCCGCGGGTATGCGCCGGTCCACAGCACTTCCAGCAGGCCCGGCGCCGGCTCTCCGAAGCGGGCCAGCTCGTCGAGCCCGGGCGGCAACAGGTGGAGCACGCCAACGCGGCCGGCCAGTGACTGACTCACCGCCTCGGTCAGCCCGAAGTGTTGCGAACCCGTCAACACGAAGCGGCCCGGGGTCGGATCCTCGTCCACCAGCTCCTGGAGGTATGACGTCAGGTCCGGAGCGCGCTGCACCTCGTCGATCACGGCACCGTCGCGGTATTCGCGCAGGAAGCCGCGGGGGTCCTCGCGGGCGTAAGCGCGCATGTCCATTCCCTCGAGCGAGACGTAGGGCCGGTCGGGAAACACCGTGCGGCACAGCGTGGTCTTGCCAGATTGTCGAGGTCCGGTGACGGTGACGACCGGGTAGCGGCGCGTCCGATTGAGGAGTGGTCCCGCCAGGTTGCGATCGATGACAGGCACTGCGGCTCCGGGGTTCAGAACGAATCAAATGGGCTACGGAGGTGCCAAAGTGTGGCGACAGACTTGCAGATTGTCAATCCAAATGACAATCGGCAGGCCTCCGACTCGCCCGCGGCCCCCCTACGACACCGGCCGCCTCCTCACCGGCACGCTCAGCCGGCTCTGATAATCGCCCCCGTGATGGAACGTGATCGTGGCCGTCCGCGCGTCCGCCCCCGACTCGTGCGTGACCCGGCCGCCGCTGTTGTAGTTCTTCTGGAGCCACACGGAGTTGGGTGAGTTCAGGATCAAGCGCAGGCGGCTGCCCGCCGCGATCCGGCGCGCGAAGAATTGGAAGCCGTCGAAGCGGTACAGGTCGACCTCGCCCGGGGTCACCAGCTCCTCGGCCGTGCGCGAGTTGCGGTAGCGGGCGCGCATGATGTCGCCCGTCAGGAAAATGCTGGTGCCGTCGGGCATGATCTCGTAGACGGTGACCATGAAGTCGGTGTCGGGCACGTCGAGGCTGATCCACGCATCGAACTCCATGAAGCCCGCGAGGTCGGTCTCGGTCTCGAACGGCTCGGTGTGGTAGACGAGGCCGTTGTCGAACATGTTCAGCGCAAAGTGCTGGTTGAGCGGCTGCTCGCCCCAGAAGAAGTGTGAGAGGTTGTTGCCGGATTCGGAGCCTTCGAAGTGCCCGGGGCGGGTGTCGAGGGGGTCGTAGACGTAGGAGTCGGCCGGCGTGTTGCCGGTGGGCTCCGGGGCGAGCGTCCCCGAGCGAAAGACGTCGTTGGGGCGGCCGTCCGCGGAATCGAAGTAGTAGACGAGCTGGTCGTTGGCGACCTCCTCCAGCGCGTCCGCGTACTCCCAGGCGTCGCGGCCGGCGATATAGACCGCCACGCGCTTTTCGAGGAACCAGGGGCGCGGGCCGTCCTTCAGCGTCCAGTCGTACCACGCCTTGCGCAGCGAGTCCTGGGGGAGCAGCGCGTTGGGGCCGAACTCGAGCCCGCCCACGGACCCGACCGAAGTGCCGACGCCGCCGTGGTTCCACGGGCCGATCACCAGGTAGTGCCCCGCCTTCGCCGCCTCGTTGCCGTGGCGCATGTGCATGCGGTAGTGCTGGAGCGCCCCGCGCTGGTCGCCGTCGTAGTGCCCGGTGATCGTCAGGATGGGGATGTCCATCGCCGCGAGCTGTTCGGGGTTGGGCGCGGACGCCAGCCAATACTCGTCCGGCGTGGGGTGCTCCATCCACGTCTGGAAGCGCGTGGTGAGGTTGCCGACGATCTGGTCGAGCTCCGCGAAGGGGCGGTGGCTGAAGTACCGCTCGCCGAACGCGTCGGCCCACAGCTCCGCGTCGCCGAAGATGGTGCTCTGCGCGGCCTTCCCGCTGGTGAACGTCAGCCAGGTCATGTTGTAGGGCACGTATACGTTGTGCACGAACGGGAAGTCGGTGCCGAGATAGGCCGCGGCGGCCGGCACGATCGACTCCAGGCTGGGCGGCAGCTCCTTGGCGGTCGCCCACTGGTCCCACCCGCCGTACGACGCCCCGTACATCGCCACCTTCCCGTTCGACCATGGCTGTGCCGCGAGCCACTCGACGACGTCATGGCCGTCCTTGTCGGCGTCGTGGAAGGGCTCGAACACGCCGTCCGAGTTGCCGCGGCCACGCACATCGACCGCGGCGAAGACGTAGCCGCGGCGGGCGTAGTACCTCGCCTTCCCGTGGTACACATCCGCGATGTAGGGCGTGAAGCCCAGGATCACCGGCAGCGGTTCCGTCTGGTCCGCCGGCCGGTAGATTGTGCCGCGCAGTTCGGTGCCGTCCCGCACGGGTATGGTTACGCCCCACTCCATTTGCACGTCTGAGAGCTGCGCGCCCGCGGGAAGCGGCGTGACTGGCACGGCAGCGCTCAGTGCGGCCGCCACGCAAACAAAGAATCGCCCGAATGACATCGAAGCCTCGCTTTTGACGGATTTGGAGGGCAATGGTGTGAGTCGGCCATTGCGGCGACCACGCCGTTCAAGCTCGGGCGCACCCGTGCGGCGTGCAACGAATGGTCGCGCTACAGGCTCCTGCTACATTTCCCGACCCGCTCATGCATACGCTCGCAGCCCCCATGCACGCCCTCCCCCTGGACGTCATGCGCGTCCTGGCGGGTGGCGTCCTCTTCTTCTACTTCCTGAACGCGCTGCGGCAAGCCGGCGATTTCAGCGACTCCGACGGCCTGATCGACCACCGGCTGTCCTCCCGGCTGTTCCCCCCGACCCGGATCAGCCTTTTCCAGCCAGGGATGCCCGGGTGGATCTTCCGCGCCGTCCAAGTGGGCGCATGCGTCGCGTCGCTGCTGGTGATCGTCGGGTACCACCCCCGGCCCGCGGCTGCATACCTCTTCGCAGCGGCCGTATCGACCTACCGCTGGAACGCCCTCGTCGCCTATCTGGACGACAGCATCGTCCACGTGTTCTGCCTGTGGCTGCTCCTGCTGCCCATCGGCAGCACCCTGAACCTGCCCGACCTCCTGGACGCCGGCGCGGCCACAACCGCAGCAGCATGGACGGCGGCCATCGCAGACTGGTCCACCGCAACCGTTCCCGGCACCGCACCCCGAGCTTTCATGGCCAACATGGCGCTCATCTATCTGGTGGCCGGGCTGTACAAGTTCTCCAGTCCCATGTGGCGGGGCGGCTCCGCCTTGCACGCCGCGCTGAAGATGCCGATCGCCCGCGCTCCGGGCTTCTGGACGATCCGCCACCGAACCTTCCTGCGTCTGGTGACCCACGCCGCGCTGATCCTGGAACCGCTGTTCGTCCTGATCTTCGTGCTTCCCGCCAACTCGCCCGCCAAGTGGGCGCTCCTGGCGGCCGCGATCGTGTTTCACGCAGGCATCATCGCGACCCTGAAGATCCCGTACTCGAACGCGCTCATGCTGGCCGCGTTCGCGATCCCGTTCGCGCCGGAACTCATGCAGGGCGGGCTGCAACCCGCCGGGCCAGCGTCCATCGCCACAGCCGCGCCCGGCAACGGGCCGGCGGCAGCCGCCGCGATCACTCTCGTCGCCCTCCTGGCGATCATGAGCGTCTGGCAGGCGACCAGGGCCTGGCTCCAGCTCCCCGGACCGGGTCAGCCGTACTCCTCCAACCGCTGGGCGAACCCCGTGCGCGCGCTCCTCTGGCTTGTGGGGATCTTCCAGAGCTACCGCCTCTTCGACTGGGTCGATGCGCGCAACTACCATGTCCGTTACGAGGTGTGGAAGCTCTCCTCGCAGCGTACCGAACGCGTCGAGCCGCGCACACTTTTCCCGGACAGCATGCGCCACCTTCTCCTCCAGTCCTATTTCATCGACAACATCTGGCTGCAGATGGGAGCCGAGGAGCGCGAAGCCGTGCGCAGGTCTCTGCTGGAGAGGCACGCCCGCAGATTCGCGCGCGCCCACCCCGACGCGGGCGAGATCGAAGCGGTCGCGGTCGTCCAGCGGATCACCCCGGACAACCTGGAGTTGACCCGGGGTGAGGAGCTTCCGCTGATGCGCTTCACCTGCGCCGGCGGCCGGGCCGAGGTGCGGTTCCCCGACGACCCCGACCCCCCCACCTGAACCACCGATGTGTGGAATCGCCGCAATCCTGTCCCCCGACGGCCCGGTCCCCGCACAGGCACTGCGCCGCGCCACCACCGCGCTGCGCCACCGCGGGCCCGACGGAGAGGGCACCTGGATCGCTCCGTCCGGACGCGCGGGCCTGGGTCACACGCTCCTCGCCATCACGGATCCCGAAGGCCAACAGCCGATCGCGAGCGAGGACGGACGCCTGCACATCATCCACAACGGCCAGTTCTACGACTACCGGCGCATCCGCGCGTCGCTCGAGGCGAGGGGCCACCGGTTCCGCACACGCTCGGACAGCGAAATCGCGCTCCACCTGTACGAGGACCTGGGTCCGGAGTGCCTGGAGCGCCTGCGGGGACAGTTCGCTTTTGTGATTTGGGATGAAGAGAGCGGCGTCCTCTTCGCGGCGCGCGACCGATTCGGCCTGAAGCCGCTCTTTCATGCCGAGAAGGAAGGCCGCCTCTATCTTGCGTCCGAGGCCAAGGCCCTGGTGGCCGCCGGTATCGCGCCTTCCTGGGACTCGCGGGGCGTCTACCACGCACTCCACGCCTGCCCCGACGAGCGACTCTCGCTCTTCCACGGCATCTCCCAGGTGCCACCGGGGCATTTTCTGCAGGCGGACGGATCCGGCGTGCGCCTGAAACGCTACTGGGATCTGCCGCTGACGCCCGGCCGCTCCCGGGCCGCCCGATTTCGCCGCGCGCAGCACCCCGCACCGACACCGGACGCCGCCATCGAGCGGGTCCGTGAACTTACCGAGGAGTCGGTAGCGCTGCGCATGGTGGCCGCCGTGCCCGTGGGGTGCCTGCTGAGCGGCGGGCTGGACTCGTCGGCGGTGCTCGGGGTGGCGGCATCCTGCACCGACGAGGCCGTCGCCGCCTTCACGGTCGGATTCGAGCGCCTGGACTACGACGAGAGCACCGGGGCCCGCGAGGCGGCCGCGGCGGCCGGGGGGAACCATACCGTGGTCACCGCTTCGGACGGCGACCTGGCCGATCACTTCGTCGACGCCGTGTTCCACGCCGAGACGCTCCAGTACAACACGCACGGCGCGGCGCGGTATTTGCTCAGCCGTGGCGTCCGCGACGCCGGCTACAAGTCGGTGTTGGCGGGCGAGGGCGCCGACGAGGCCTTCTTCGGCTACGAGTTCCTCCGTGCGGCGGCGGGCGCAGCCCGTGGCTCCGGCGCCGGTGCCCTCCCACGCGTTCTCGCCCGTCTCCCCCGTATCGCCGCAGCCCTGCTGCGCTCGCCTTCGCGCCACCAACCCGGCCTGGCCGCCGCCTCACCCTGGCTCGCGCGCCTCGCGCTCCTGCTTCCGGCGGCGCCCTCGCTCTTCACCCGCCTCGCGCGCGGCCTCGGCCACATCCGCGCGGTGTGCTCCCGCGACTTCCTGGACGACTTCGCCGGGTACGACCTCTACCGCGCGTACTACCGCCGCTGCCGGCGGACGGCCGACCTGTCACGGCGCGAACCCGCCCGGCGACTCCTCTACCTCTGGCTGCACTCCCTATTCGCCAACTACCACCTGGCCGCCGACCGCCTCGACATGGCGCACGGCGTCGAGGTTCGCCTCCCCTTCCTCGACCACCACCTCTTCGAATACACGAACAGGCTCCCCGTCTCCCTTCTCGCCCACCATCCCCGCGAGAAGCACCTGCTGCGCGAGGCCATGCGCCCGTACATCCCCGACCCCGTCTACGACCGCGTAAAGCGTCCGTTCATGGGACCATCGGCGGTCGGCACGGACGGCCCGCTCCACGACTTCCTGCAGGACACCCTGCGCGGGGAGGCCGTGCGCGCGGTCCCGTTCCTGGATCACCCCGCGGTCGCGCGCCTGCTGGACCGGTTGCCCGCGCTTCCCGCCGAAGACCGCCCTTCGCTCGATTCGCTCATGCTCATGCTGGCGTCGGTGGCGGTGTTGCAGGAGCGGTATCGGCTGTAGAAACCCTATCCAAACGAACATAAGCGGCTTATGATGTCTGCATGGAAAGCGACATCCGGAGATACCTGGCCGAAATCGGCCGGAAAGGGGGCAGGAAGAGCCGTCGCTCTCTCGACCCCGAGATGGCCCGGGCAATGGTACGGGTCCGCGAGGCCCGACGGGCGTTTCGCGAGTTTCACGCCACGTGCTTCTGGTCCTATCGCAAGGATCTGGAAATCGGCCCGGCCGATGTGGACTGGGTGGCCGAGACGCTGAAGAAGAACGGCGACATGAGGGCGTGGCGGATGGCGGGGCGACTGTGCCGCTAACCCGTCTACAGCAGGAAGTGTTGGCGTTGTTGGCGCGCTCCAGAGATTCGGATGGCTATCTGGCGGGGGGAACGGCGTTCAATCTTGCATCGACGTCGCGCCGCTTCAGCGACGACATCGACTTCTTTCACGACTCCGTCGAGGCCGTGGCGGAATCGTTCGCACGTGATCGCAGCATGCTGGACACAGCTGGCTACCGCCTCGAGATCCGGCTCAGCCAACCCGGTCATATCCGCGCGCTCGTCAGCACTGATGATCAGTCAACGCTGATCGACTGGGCCCGCGACTCGGCATGGCGTTTCATGCCCCTGGTCGAGGAGGAGACGGGCGGCCTGCTGCTGCACGAGGTGGACCTGGCGATCAACAAGGTTCTGACCCTCGCCGGTCGCGATGAGATACGGGATTTCGTGGACATCATGCAGGCGCACGAGGATGTCCTGCCCCTGGGGGCCATGATCTGGGCGGCCGTCGGGAAGGACCCTGGCTTCACTCCGATGTCGTTGCTCGAGCAGTTGAAGCGACGCGGTCGCTACCGACCCGAGGACGTGGCACGACTAGTCCTTGCCGTGCCGTTCGATCTCAACAAAGCCAGGACAGCGTGGCGAGCGGCACTCGCCGAAGCGGACAGTTTCATCCGCGAAAGGCCGCACGACGAGGTCGGGTGCCTCTACTATTCCTCAAGGCGAGATCGTTTCGCCGCGCCGTCTTCCGGGCTCTCCCTGGAGGAACAGGGGTTGGTGACCCACTTCGGTGAGCCAGGAGGGATCCTGCCGAGGGTTGCGGCAGCCGAGCGCCAGCTCACTGTCCCCCGCGACGAAGCCAAATGAGAACCACGCCGCACGAGGAGCCGGTCCCCCAGTACTGCGGTGGTATCCCCGCCGTGTTGCGATAGACCTCGACGCCAGCTACTGCGGAGGGGTTCACGATATCGTCAATCCCGGCCGGGTCACGGCCACCGCCAATCCTGATACCTTCGAGGTAAACGGTCGGAATGCACTCCGTACCCATCCTTCGAAAGGCAAGAAACCCTCGACTTGGCATGTCCGGATTGGGCACTGTCGTCACACCGGGAAACCGCATCAACGCAGCGGTAAGCTGGACCGGATTCCAGAACTCAATGTCCTCGCGATCCAGAAAATCGCCCCAGCCGTCCTCTTCGCGCTGGTAGAATCCCACCCGGCGCAGGTTCCTGTCCTGTCTGTCCACCGTCACCTCGATCGGGTCCAGCGCGATCGCGTCGACAGCGAGTGCAATGTGGAGCTTGACGACATGCTCCGTCTCCACCTCGATCGACTCCGTGCGCGGCCGGTATCCCAGATGGGAAAACACGACATCGTGGCGCCCGGGGATCAACTCGGAAAGAGTGAAGCGGCCGTCCTCGTCCGTAGTCGCCACACGCCCGATTCCGGCGACGTTGACGACGACGTCGGGAACCGGCTGCCCGTTCACCTGATCCGTGACGATCCCCACGATCCCGGTGATCATTCCGTCGCTGGGCTCCCCGATGGGCGTCAGGCCGAGGAAGAACTCCCCAGGCCGGTCGATCGTCAGGTCCCCGTCCAGGGGCTGGTAGTCCCGGTGAACCAGCCCGAGGTTGTACACACCGTGCGGAACGCTATCGAGAACGAACTGGCCCTGGTCATCAGTCACCACGGTCAGGCCCAACGCTTCCAACACGACGACCACACCGGCGACGGGTTGTCCGTTGGCGTCGTTCACCACGTTGCCGGTCACCGTCACCGTGCCGGCTTCCTGTGTCTCCTGCGCAACCGTGGTTGGCACGTACAGGGCGCTGACCAATGCAAGAAGGAGGATCAGTCGGCGAAGAGACACGGCTCTTTTCGCTCTGTCGCGAGGCGTCGTGCGGCCGTCGCAGCCTGCGCGGGCGGACATCCCAAGGCCCCTACGCACTAGGTCGCCGCCGGCCTCACCACGACCCTGACCTCGACATCCGCCAGCAGTCCACCGTCGTCCGCGCGGCCCCGCACTACGTAGGTCCCCGGCCGGTCGAAGGTCACGTTGACGGTCCACCGGCCGTCTTCGGGCAGCTCGGGCGGTACCCAGAGCGGCGACCAGGGTGAGTTGGCCCCGGTGCGGGTGTCTTCCCACACTTTGATCTGGGGTGGATCGAAGGTGACCGAGGCATCCGCTTCGAGGCCGTCTGCGCCTTCGTTCCGGCCCCTGTAGAGGAACCACGACATGAACAGCCCGTTCACCTTCTGGACGGTGATCCGCGATGGCGGCGTGATCTGTCTGCGGCTGAATGTCGGGGGTGCGTTCCAGATCGAGTCGGCGCGCGCGGAATCCTCGGCCGTTTCGGGTGGCGGGGGCGGCGGTCGGCGACGGGATCGGAGCAGCCCGTCGTCCTCCACGAGTGCCGTGATCGTGATCGGGACGCCCACGCTGGCTTCGCGCTCGGCCGGCCCCTCGAGGGTGATGGTCGGAGGCTGGTTGCCGCGCACCGTCGCGTTGCTGGACCCGGCTCCGAGGGCGCCCGTCTCGGACATGATCACCATATTGTCCACGACGTAGTCGGGCCGGAGCGTCGCGTACGCCCGCTCGGTGACTCCGTTGCTGGTCAGGGTCCACACCAGTTCCCGGTCGCCCCAGTCGGCGGGCACACGGACCTTGAAGACGAAGCGGTTGCGGCGCGGCAGGAAGTGGGTCGGCTGTCCCCGGTCGGCGGGGCCGGGAGAGAAGCTGTTGTCCTCGCCGACCGGCACGTCGATCCTCTCGAGCCAGTTCCGGTTCATGTAGCCGAAGAGGAAGCTGAACGAGCCGTCCTCGTTGCGCTCCCAGCCCTCGAATGCGGGGGCGACGTTCTGGCCGTGCTGGTAGGTCTGGCCGGCGACCGGGTCGGAAGCGGGCCAGGCGCCGAGCAGGAGCAGCGCCGCTGCCGCAACCCTTCCTCCCACGCCGCTACCGGTTCCCGCGGCCACGGTTCGCGCCCGACGAATTGCCGGCCTGGTCGCTCTGGCCTCCGGCCCCTCCATCCCCATCCACGTAGTAGCGCGGATTGCCGTTTGCGGGGATCACCATGCAGAGCGGACACCCGATCACGTGGTCGTTGGGACCGAGTGCGAGACTCTCGCGGCGGAGTGCCATCTCCTCGACGAACTGCTCGTCGGTGAGCGCGACGCGCATGCCGAGGTCGATGAACATGTTGGCCACCGAGCGGTTTCCGGAGCCCTGCCAGTTGCGGGTGTCGGGCACGTTGCGGTTGGACTCGGAGGTGTCCATGTAGCCGATGATGTGCAGGACCGTGCCCTTGGGCAGCAGCGGCTGGTGATCCTGCTCGTAGGTGTAGCCGCGGACCCAGTTGTGGTCGTAGCCGACGCAGTTGATGGTCTCGACGTTGAAGCCCCAGATCGCCTCGAGGCACATGCGCATCCCGGGGGCGTGGAGGTGGGGTTCGAAGGTGACGATCTTGGTGTGCTGGTTGAGGACCTGATAGGCGTGGAGTTCCTGGCCGGACTCTCCGGCGCGGATGTCGATGTCGCTCGCGTTGCCCAGGCCGAAGAATGCGCGCCGGTACTTCGGCATGTAATCCGGCGGATGGAAGCGGAAGCCGATTTCGAGGTGGGCGCGGGTGTCGCGTCCGTTCGAGTGCAGGTGGAGCGAGTTCGAAACGACCGAGGAGCCTGCGCGGAGGAGGCGCCCGGCGTCTTCGTCGAAGAGGTCGGGCTCGCGGCCTACTTCGTGGACCGGCCAGCTTGTGGAGGAGGGACCGTCGCCCGCCTCGCCCTCCGGCACGCGGGTGCTCCAGATCATGTGGTGGACCACGAAGCGGCCGCCGACGGTGTGGCGCCCCTCGTGTCCGCCTTCCTCGTTCCGTCCGACGTCGTTGACCTCGCGGATCTCGACGGACTTCACGTAGCGGTCTTCGGTGAGGCCGGTCGGGATGGGCTCGATGTCGCCCCACCAGTCGGGAACGTCGCCTTTGACGAGCACCTCGGGAAGCTTCACGATCAGGTCGGGTTCGCCGGCGACCCACACCACGTCGTCGTCGAACTCCAGCGGAGGCGGGAGGTCGGCGGGGTCGCCTTCCGGCGTTCCGGCGCGCCACCATTGCTCGATCGCGTCGATCTCCCGGTCGTCGAGAGACATGTCGTCCTTGAAGTGCTGGATGCCGACGTCCTTCTCGACGTACCAGGGCGGCATCGCGCCCATGCGGTCGCGGATCTGCGTGCGGCGGACGATGCGGCTCGCGTAGTCCTTCACCTCGTCGAAGTGGACGAGGGACATCGGGGCTACGCCGTTGTCCCGGTGACAGCGCACACAGCCGCGTTGCATGATGGGCGCGATGTCGCGGGTGAAGGTGACGTCGTCCTGGGCGGCGGGCGTTTGCGCGGCGAGTGGGTGCGGCGCGAGAGCCGTGGCCGCGAGGACACCCGCCAACAGTGAGGTTCCGGTCAGTTTCGCGATCGACATTCGGCGCGCCTCGCTGTGATGAGGTCGGTATGGTCACGGTCCAGTCTACCCGGCCCGTCGCCTCGGCGCAAAGCCGCAGTTGACCGGCAGCCAGAGGACGCCAACCTTGTGTCCCACACACACCCGCGCCCCACCAGCCCCGGGAATCCCATGCATCGCACCATCTTCGCCACCACCGTTTTTCTGCTTCCCCTGTTCGCCGCATGCGGTCCCGGCGAGGGCGGCTCGGGCGACGCTGCCCCGGCCGAGGCTCCCGACGCAGCTGTCGCGCCGCTCCCGGAAGGCGCCGAGGCCATTTCGCTGCTGGGTGAGCCGCTCTACCCCACGCCGGCCCCCGCCGAGGTGGCGGCCCAGCAGGCGGAGGACATCGACGCAGCCCGCGCCGACTACGAGGCCGACCCCGACGATGCGGACGCGATCATCTGGCTCGGCCGCCGGATCGGGTATACGAGCCACTACCGCGACGCGATCGAGGTCTTCTCGGAAGGCACGGCCAAGCACCCCGAGGACGCGCGCATGTACCGCCACCGCGGGCATCGCTGGATCAGCGTGCGCGAGTTCGACCGGGCGATCGAGGACCTGTCCCACGCCGCCGGGCTCGTGGCAGGTGAGCCGGACGAGGTGGAACCGGACGGTCAGCCGAACGAGCGCGGGATTCCGACGAGCACGCTGCAGTCGAACATCCACTACCACCTGGCCCTCGCCCACTACCTGAAGGGCGACTTCGAGACCGCGCTGCAGTCATACGAGGACTACTTCGCGGTGACGACGAACCCCGATCAGCTCGTGGCGATCTCGCACTGGTGGTACATGGCCCTGCGCCGGCTGGGACGCGACGACGAAGCTGCCGCGGTCCTTGAGCGCATCACGGCGGATATGGACGTAATCGAGAACATTCCCTACCACCGCCTCCTCCTGATGTACAAGGGAGAGATTGAAGCGGACGAGCTATGGGATCCTGAAAGCGAAGACCCGTCCGGCGTGGCCATCGCCTACGGGGTCGCGGCGTGGCACCTCTACAACGGGCGCGCGGAGCAGGCCGAGGAGATGTTCCGCCGCATCCTGGAAGGCGCCGGCTGGGCGGGCTTCGGCTACATCGCGGCGGAGGCCGAAATCGCGCGGCTCTAGCGCACGCTGGCCCCCGTCAGCTGCGCGATCGCGGCCAGCGTCGTCTGCGCCGCGTTCAGCCCGAGACGGAAGTCGTCATCCGTGTACGTGGTCCACACGTCGGTCGGCTGGTGCCAGTTCGGATTCCACCCGGCCCCGACCTGAGCGCCCCGCTCGTTCTCCCGCAGGCTGATCGCCGGGACGATGTTCATGAAGGGCGTTGAATCGGTGTTGGTCATGTGCGGGCCCACCGTGGCCGGGTAGTCGGTGGCATAGCGCGCGTTTGCGAACTTGAAGTGGAACGCCAGATTCATCGATTCCTGGACCATGTCCGAGTTCCACTGGAATTCGATGTTGACGTCGGCCTCCGGCCGCTGATTGCGGCTGACCCGCCCGTCGGGCCCCGGCGCCCCGTGATCCCAGAGCATCATGTCGTGCTGGATCATCCCCAGCCAGCGCGGCTCGGGATACTGGCCGGAGCCCGGCGGATCCTCGATGCCCTGCAGCTCCTGGCGCTGCTCCACGTACGCCCGCGCGCCGTTGAGCCCCGTCTCCTCGTTGTTCCATAGCGCGAAGCGGATCGAGCGCTCGGTCTGCACGTCCGGGGAACTGAAGATGCGCGCGAGCTCCATGACCAGCGCCGTGCCGGATCCGTCGTCGTCCACCGCCTCATTGACGCCGTGGCCGTCCATGTGCGCGCCGAGGATGTACATCTCGTCGGGGCGCGTGGTGCCAACCTTGGTGCAGTAGACCTGGGAGCGCTCGCCGTCGACCGGCTCCTCGCGGTTGAGCTCGCGGATCCGCTCGTCTGGTTGCGCCATCAGGCCGCGGTTGACGCCCGTGCGGCCGCGGTGGCCGAAGATGGTGCTGCCGCCGGAGCCGGATCCGCGGCGGCCCACGAGGCCTCCGGTCGTCGTGGTCAGGTCGTCGCTCTCCTGGCGGGCACGGCGGGCGGCGGCCTGGGCCGGATTGGGTGCGCGGCGCGGCGGGTCGGCGAACCGCATCGGCGCGTACTCGTAGTGCACGCGCTCGGTGTTCGTGCATCCCGCTTCCTGCAGCCAGGCCTCGATCCAGTCCACTGCGTCGCGGTTGCGCTGCGTGCCCTGACGGCGGTCCCCGAACTGCGTCAGTCCCTTCAGCGTGGTCTTGTATTCGCCGAGCGTGAGCCGGGCCACGAGTTCGGCTACCGGGTCCGCCGTCTCCTCCTGCTCCTGCGCCTGGACAGATGACGCGGCGCATCCGGCGGCGAGGGTTGCGGCGAGCAGTCCGTGGATGAGCCCGCGGGAGCACCGGAAGTCGCGAGGGGCCGGGCCGGCAGGGAGTCTGGCTGCGGGGCGACGCCTGAACATTGGGTTTCTCCATGGCTGGGCCCGGGCTGCGTTTCTGGGCCGCCCCGGCGCGGATGGCTGTTGCGCAACGGTACCGTAGACGGGGACCGGGGCAACCGCAAGCAGTCCGGCGGGAATCCCGCAATGGGCTTAGCTTAACGGTGCTGATTCTCAGGCCCTCCGCACTCCGCCCCAGGCGATTCGAGTGCGCCCCGACCCCCACAACCGGACCAGACACAGGAGTTCCGCGAGCCTATGCAGGTGTTCCAGCAACTTGGCGAATACGACTACGAAAAGGTGGTCTTCTGCAACGACAACGACTCGGGCCTCCGGGCCATCATATCCATACACGACACGACGCTGGGCCCCGCGCTGGGCGGCGTGCGCATGCTGCCCTATCCCACCGAAGAACAGGCGCTGGACGATGTGCTGCGCCTGTCGCGCGGCATGACCTACAAGGCCGCGATCGCGGGCGTGAACCTGGGCGGCGGCAAGTCTGTCGTGATCGCCGACGCCAGAACCCAGAAGAACCCGGCCATGCTGCGCGCGCTGGGCGAGTTCATCGACGAGATGGGCGGCGAATACATCGCGGGACAGGACATCGGGACCAACTCGCACGACATGGCGGTGATCCGCGGCGCCACCAGGCACGTCGCCTGCGTGAACGAATCGGCGGGCGGTGCGGGTGATCCGTCGCGGACTACCGCGTATGGCGTGTCGTGTGGCATCCGCGCCGTGCTGAAGGCCACGACCGGCAACGACTCCTTCGGTGGCAGACATATCGTCATCCAGGGCCTCGGCAACGTCGGCTACGCGCTGGCCCGCTTCTGTTACGAAGCTGGCGCCCGCCTCACCGTGACCGACATCGCCGACGCGGTGCTGGGCAAGGCCGCCCGCGAGTTCAAGGCCGATGTCGTCGCGCCGGACGCGATCTACGACGTCGAGTGCGACGTCTTCTCACCCAACTCCATCGGCGCCGTGATCAACGACGACACGATCCCGAGGCTCCGTTGTCCCGCAGTCGCGGGCGGGGCCAACAACATCCTCGCCGAGCCGCGCCACGGCGACGCCCTGACCGAACGCGGGATCATCTACGGACCCGATTTCCTGGTGAACTCGGGTGGCCTGATCCGATGCCAGGAAGAGGTGCTGGGCAAGGCGACCGAGGACTTCACGGTTTACGCCAAGGTCTCGAACATCTACGAGCAGACGCTGCATGTGATAGGGATGGCGGAGGAGCTGGGCGTCAGCACGGCGGCGGCGGCCGATTGGATCGCCGAGGAACGGATCGCGGGAGCCAGATAGCCGGGAGAACCCGGCGCGGCGACCTCGTCAGCTCTTGTGCACGTGCTCCGGCCCGGGGTACACGCCCGTGCGCACCTCTTCCGAATAACGCGACACCGCCGAGCGCACCTCGGCACCCAGTTCGGCGTACCGCTTCAGGAAGCGTGGCTCGAACGACTCGTTCATGCCGAGCATGTCGTGGAGGACCAGCACCTGCCCGCTGCAGTGCGAGCCCGCGCCGATGCCGATCGTGGGGATGGAAAGGACGTGCGTGACCTTCTCGGCGATGCGCTCCGGCATCAGCTCCAGGACGACCGAGAATGCGCCCGCGTTCTCCAGCGCCCTGGCATCGCGGATGAGCTTCTCCAGCGCGCCCTTGGCGCGGCCCTGAACCCGGTGACCGCCCAGCGCGTGCACCGACTGGGGGGTGAAGCCCAAGTGGCCCATGACGGGGATGCCGGCCCTGGTCAGCGCCTCGACGGCGGGCGCGAAGTCGGCGCCGCCCTCGAGCTTCACCGCGCCCGCACCCGTCTCCTTGAGGATTCGGCCGCCGTTCCGCACCGCCTGTTGCGGTGAGACCTGGTAGCTCATGAACGGCATGTCCACGATCACGAGCGCCCGCTCCGCCCCGCGGCACACCAGACGTCCGTGATAGATCATCTGGTCGACCGTGGCCGACAGGGTGGTCTTCTCACCGCACAGCACCGAGACCACCGAGTCGCCGACCAGGATCGCATCCACGCCGGCCGCGTCGACGAGCGAGGCGAAGAGCGCGTCGTAGCCGGTGATCATCACGATCGGCTCGCCGGCCTTCTTGCGGCGCGCGAAATCGAGGACGGTGACGGGGCGGGTGGGCCTGTCCTGCGGCGGGTCGGCGCCGGCGCTGGAGATGGTCGAGTACGCCATGGCTATTAGGTCGCGATCATGGAAAGAGGGTCTCGCCGGTGTCGGCGTCGCTGACGCTTATCGCCCCTGTGGGGCAGTTCTCGGCGGCGTCCAGGATTTCTTCCCGGCTGCCGCCCTTCGGGTTCGCCACCTCGGACTGCCGGGACTCGTTGTGCGCGAAGACACCCGGGGCGAGCGCCAGGCACATCGCGTTGCCGACACAGCACAGATGGTCGACCTCGATGCGAAGGCGTGCATTCGGCTTTGCGTTCATGCAGTCCACCTCACGGGCAGTGACTTGACGGATCTGAACTGAAGGCTGGGCTGATACTCGATCGGCCGCCCGGCCAGCTCGAACCGCTCGAACCGCTCCGCGAGTGCGCGGAAGACCTCCTGCCCCTCGACCCGCGCCAGGGTGGCACCGAGACAGTAGTGGATCCCCGAGCCGAAAGAGAGGTGCGGATTCGGCTGCCGCCCGATGTCGAACTCGTCGGCGCGCGAGAACACCTCAGGATCGCGGTTCGCGGCGGCCATGATCCATCGGATGCGCTGCCCCTTCCGCATGGTCCGCCCCCCCAGGTCCACGTCCTCCGCCACGATCCGCTGGGTGGACTTCACGGGGGGGTCGTAGCGCAGGCATTCCTCCGTTGCCAGCCGCGCCATCCCTTCCGGATCGGCCCGCAGCCGCTCCCACTGCTCCGGATGCCGGATCAAGGACAGCAAGCCGTTGCAGATCAGGTTCATGGTGGTCTCGTGGCCCGCGAAGAGCAGCAGCCCGGTATTGACGAGCACCTGGTGCCGGGTGAACACGCCGCACGTCTCGCCTCCCGCCAGCACCGAGATGAAGTCGCTGCCTTCGCCGCCGATCCGCTCTTCGACCAGGGGCGCCGCGTAGTCGACGATGCCGCGGATCGCCTCGACCAGAGGCCGGAAGCGGTACGGCTCGCCCCGGTTGATGTAGAGGATCCCGTCGGCCATCGCCCGCAGGCGGTCGCGGTCCTCGTACGGCACGCCCATCATCTCGGCGATAATCCGCACCGGGAGCGGTGCCGCCAGTTCGGTCAGCACGTCCATCGCGCCCTTCGGCTGGATGTCGTCCAGCAGCTCTTCCACGGCCGCGCGCACGAATGGCCGCCATTTCTCCATCGCCTTCGGCGTGAAGTAGCCGTGAACCACGCTCCGCTGATCGAAATGCTCGGGCCGGTCCTTCTCGACCAGCTGGTCCGCGCGGAAGTCGCGAATCTCGTCGAAGAGGGGCACGTCGGCCGGATCGACCGGCGGATACGGCGGCGCCGCGGCGTCCCTGATCACAGCGGACGAGAACAGTTCGTTGTGGCGCAGGATCCACACCAGTTCGTCGTACCCGGTCACGAGCCAGAGGCTGAACCGCTCGTTCCAGTGGACCGGCTCGATCTCGCGCAGGCGCCCGAAGTAGGTGTAGGGGTCGGCGATCACCTCGGGGGCAAAGAGATCGTCGGTCAGGGTGGCGGTGGCCGGCACTTGTCCGCCCTAATCCTCCACCCGGCTGAACCGCAGGTTCTTGACGCGGCCCGCGTCGACCATCATCGCCTGGTAGCGGCCGTCCTCCAGCGCCGAGAAGCGCAACGTCATGCCGCGCCGGCCGGAGAGAACGCCTTCGGAGACCGCGAGCAGCAGGGACGGGTCGAGTCGGCCCGCGTGGAGCACGAGCCCGGCGCCGCCCTCTCCCCGCAGGTGATAGGTCGTGTTCAACTCGGGGCTGTGGAAGGATCCGGCGTAACGCGTGCGGTCCGGGATGTCGGGGCCGGGTCGATCCTGCGGAGCGTCATCCACCTCTGAAGGCTCCGCCTGTCCATTCGGCGCCGCCGTCTGTGCGGCGGGCGTCATCCTGTCCTCCAGGTAGACTTCCGCAGTGCTTGCGATGAGTGCCATGGGGTCGATCTGCGCGCCATTGCAGATGGCCACGAACGAATGGCCGGTCTCGGGATACCGCGACATGCCCGCCCGGTAGCCCACCCACGAGCCACCGTGTCCGACCGTGGCCAGCCCCCGGTGCTCGCCGTGCGTGATGCCGAAGGCGTAGGGGATGGTGTCGCCCGAATTCAGCACGCCGCGCGTGTGCATGAGTTCCAGCCAGGCGTCGCCGCCGACCGTGCCCTCGGTCAGGTTGCGGTCCCACGCGACCCACTCCTCGACCGAGGTGAAGATGCCGCCGTCGCCGACCATGTCGAGAGTGGTCACGTTGATCCGGAAGCCGTCACCGGTGGGCGCGTAGCCGGTCGCGCGGTCGGGGACGATCTCGCTGTGGTCGTCGTGGAAGTGGGTGTGGGTCATCCCCAGCGGGACGAAGAACTCGTCGTGCGCGAACTGGCGCAGGCTCCGGCCCGACACCCGCGCCACGACTTCGCCGAGCAGGAAGTAGCCGGCGTTGCTATACAGGAACTCGGCGCCCGGCGTGAAGTTGAGTTCGCGCTGCCGGTTGATCGCGTCCAGAACCTCCTGGTTGGTGTAGAAGTCCTCGTTCCGGTTCCCCGCCAGGGCCATGAGCACGATGTAGTCGCGCACGCCCGACGTGTGGTGTACGAGGTGTCTGATGGTGGGAGGGTCGGGGTAGTCGGGGAATTCGGCGATGTAGCGCTGGACGGGAGCATCGAGGTCCAGCTCCCCGCGGATGGTCAGGAGGGCGATCGCGGCAGCCGTGAATTGCTTGGAGACCGAGCCGACCCGGAAGATGGTCGCGGGGCCGTTGGCGATTCCGTGGTCGAGGTTGGCGGTGCCGTAACCGGTGGCGTTGACGAGGCGGCCGTCCCGGATCACGCCAAGGGAGCACCCGGGCCCGTCGAGGCCGGCGTAGTCGGCGAACACGGCGTCGACGCGGGCGAGGATGGCCGGGTCGCTGCCGGACCGGGTGGCATCGTTGCCGGTGGGGGCGCAGGCGGGGAGGGCGGCCGTGGCGAGGGCCGCCGTGAGGGTGCCGGCGCGCGCCGTGCGGAGCGGGGAAGTGCCTGGTGAGATGATTAGCTTCATCCATGCAACATCATGGTCGCCGAGAGGGCGCCGCAAGCACGTCACCCGCAGCCACCTACGCGGAGCGCGCGCAGCGGTTCGACAGAGAAGCAGCCGAACGGCTCGGCAGGGTCCGTGTGTACGGGAGGTTGCGGCTGGCCCTCTTCGCGGCTGCTTTGGTGGGTGCCTGGTGGCTGTTCGCATCGGAGCGCGGCGGGGCGGCGTGGTTGCTGCTGGCCGCGGCCGCGTTTGTGTTCGGGGTCCTCGTCGCGCGACAGCGGGCCGCCCGGCGGCGGATGCGGCGCAGCGAACTCATGGCCGACTTCAACCGCGAGGGAATCGCCCGGGTCGAGAGGCGGTGGGGCGACCTGCCGTCGGTGCCCGGCGCCACGGCCGCGCGGGACCACGACTACGCGGTCGACCTCGACCTCTACGGCGACGCTTCCCTGCTGCAGTTGCTTGGTGTATGTGGAACCGCCCCCGGCTGGACCACGCTGCAGGCGTGGATGCTCGGGGGCGCTGACGCGGACGAGATCGCGCTGCGCCAGGAGGCGGTGCTTGAGATGGCCGGGGCGCTGGACTTCCGCGACCGGCTGGCGGCGGAGGGTCGGCTTGTGGCCTCGGGCGATTCCGGTGACACCGATGCGTCGGCCGATCGTTTCCTTCGCTGGGCCGAGGGCGATTCCTGGCTTCAGGGGCAGCGATGGCTACGGATCGCCGGTCTGGTGCTGGCGCCGATCAATGTGGCCGCCATCACCTTGGTCTCGCTGGGTGCGGTGCCCACCCCTGTGATGGCCTGGCCGCTCGTGATCTCGGCTCTGGTCCTGGTGCCGACGTGGAAGGCGATGCACGCCGTGTTCGCGGAAGCGGATGACGGTGAATCCGGTGTCCGGCAGTTCGGTCCGCTGCTCCGTCACATTCACAACGCATCCCTCAGGTCGCGCCATGCGGTTGCCATCCGACACCGCCTCGGCGCAGGCCCGCGAGTCGCGCACGAAGAGATGAACGTCCTTCGCCGCCTCCTCGACATGGCGGATGTGAGGAGGTCGCCCCTGTTCCACATTCCTCTCGCGCTCGTGCTGCACTGGGACGTTCATGTGCTGGTCGCCCTCGAGCGCTGGAAGGAGCGGTCCGGTCACCGGGTAGGGGACTGGCTCGACGCCACGGGCGAAGCCGAGGCGCTGGCGGCGCTCGCCGCCCTGGCGGCCGATCACCCCGACTGGACGATGCCGGCGCTGGATCCCGATGCCCACACCGTCGAGGCCCGTGCGCTCGGTCACCCCCTCATTGCACCCGGCATCTGTATTCGCAACGACGTCGAGATCGGGCCCGCGGGCTCGTTCCTTCTCGTCACGGGCTCGAACATGTCGGGCAAGTCGACCTTGCTGCGGGCGCTCGGGCTCAACGCGGTGCTTGCCCAGGCCGGCGGTCCGGTATGTGCCGCACGGCTGCGGATGCCCCCGTTGCGCGTCGTCACAAGCATGCGTGTCGACGATTCCCTCGCCGAAGGCGTGTCCTACTTCATGGCGGGGCTGCAACGACTGAAGATGGTCGTGGAAGCGGCTCGGTCGCCCGGCGGCGTCACGCCGCGAACGCTCTACCTGCTCGACGAGATCCTGCAGGGCACCAACAGCGCCGAGCGCCGAGTCGCGGCGCGCACGGTGCTGCGGCATCTGCTCGAGACGGACGCGATCGGCGCGGTGACCACGCACGATCTCTCCCTCGCCGAGGCCGACGACCTGACAACCCGCGGAGTCGCGGTCCATTTCACGGAATCGGTGGACGATGGGGCCGAGGGACTGGCGTTCGACTATCGGCTGCGGTCCGGTATCGCCAAGTCGACGAACGCGCTGAAGCTGCTGGAGATGGCGGGGCTGGGGGGATCGCCCAGGTGACGCCGGTAGAACTCCACCATATGCCGGGCGGCGTCGATCGCGCTCCCGCAACCCTCACCCTCGTCATCCTCGCCGCAGGCCGCTCCACGCGGTTCGGCCGCCTCAAGCAACTTGCACCGGTAGGTCCCGGCGGCGAGGCGCTGCTCGACTACGCGCTCTACGACGGCGCGCTCGCGGGATTCACGCGCTTCCACCTCGTCATCCAGGAGACGCTGCGACCCGATTTCGACGCCCACCTGGCGCCCGCGCGAGCCGCCGGCCTCGACGTCCGCTACGCCTTTCAGCGCATGGCACACCCCGGCCTCGTGGACGCGCCGCCCCCCGACCGCAGCCGCCCCTGGGGCACGGGCCACGCCGTGCTCACGGCAGCCGGGCACGTCGACGGCCCGTTCGCGGTCTGCAACGCCGACGACTTCTACGGGCGGGGCGCCTACGCCGCGCTGGCCGCAGCGATGCGTGGGGCCCGCCCGACGCCCGCCACCGCGACGCGCGACGCCGAAGCACCGCAAAGTAATGCCGACATTACATTATGTAATGCAAACATGACATTTACTGTCGGCTATCCCATCGAGGTCACGCTCTCGGAGAGCGGAGGCGTCTCTCGGGGCATATGCGAGATCGACGACGCGGGCGCCCTCAAGCGGTTGACCGAGGGCCTGGAACTCCGCCGCGCGGGCGACCGCGTGGTGGGGCGCGACGTCGCCGGAAGGCCGGTTGACGTCGCCTTGCAAGCTCCTGTCTGCACCAACCTCTGGGGCTTCCAGCCCGACATTCTGCCCGCCCTGCGCGACCTGTTCGCCGCGTTCCTCTCTGCCGGTCCCCGGCTCGACCGCGAGTTCTACCTGTCCGAGGCGATGAACGACCTCATCGCGGCCGGCCGCGCGCGCTGTACCGTGCTGCCCACCCGCGAGCAGTGGCTCGGCGTGACCTTCCCCGGCGACCGGCCGGGAGTGGCCGAATCGCTGCGGGGGCTGGTAGACTCGGGGGTCTATCCCATGCGCCTTTGGGACGCTCCGCCAACCCCTTCACTCCACGACTGACGCCCATGCAACTCTCCACACTCGACTGGATCGTCATCGCCCTCTACGGGCTCACCGCACTCGCAATCGGCCTCCGCTTCGCCCGGCGCGCGGGTTCGGGGGCGGACGAGTTCTTCCTGTCGGGCAGGAAGCTGCCCTGGTGGCTGCTCGGCACGTCGATGGTCGCGACGACCTTCTCCACCGACACGCCCAACCTGATCGCCGACTTCGTGCGCGGCGGCGGAGTCGCGCAGAACTGGTCGTGGTGGGCCTTCCTGATCACCGGGATGTGCACGGTCTTCTTCTACGCGCGGCTGTGGCGGAGGTCCGGCGCGCTGACCGACATCGAGTTCTACGAGCTGCGCTACTCCGGGCGTCCCGCGGCGTTCCTGCGGGGGTTCCGCGCGATCTACCTGGGTGTCTTCTACAACGTGATGATCATCGCCACGGTCACCCTCGCGGCCACCAAGATCGGGGGCGTGCTCCTCGGACTCGACCCGCTCACCACCGTCCTGATCGCGGGCTCGGTCACCATGATCTACTCGGCCACCTCCGGGCTCTGGGGCGTCGTCGTGACCGACCTCATCCTGTTCGTGGTCGCCATGATCGGGTCGATCGCGGCCGCCGTGTTCGCGCTCCAGCAACCCGAAGTCGGCGGGCTCGCGGGCCTCGTCTCGCACCCCGAACTGCGCTCCGCGATGAACTTCTTCCCCGATTTCTCCAACTGGAGCGTCGCGGCCGGCATCTTCATCATCCCCATAGCGGTGCAGTGGTGGAGCGCGTGGTACCCCGGGTCCGAGCCGGGCGGCGGAGGCTACGTGGCCCAGCGCATGCTGGCGGCGAAGAGCGAGAAGGAGTCGATGAAGGCCACCCTGTGGTTCAACATCGCGCACTACGGACTGCGTCCCTGGCCGTGGATCATCGTGGCGCTCTGCTCGATGCTGGTCTACCCGGAGCTCTCGGACATCCAGGCGCGCTTCCCCGACCTCGACCCCTCGCTGGTGGGCAACGACCTGGCCTATCCGGCCATGCTCGTGTTCCTTCCGGCCGGGCTGCTGGGACTCGTGGTCGCTTCGCTCGCGGCCGCGTACATGTCGACGATCAGCACACAGCTCAACTGGGGCTCGTCGTACGTGGTGAGCGACTTCTACCGCCGCTTCGTCAACCCGGACGCGAGCCAGCGGCGGCTGGTGGCGGTGGGGCGCCTGTCGACGGTGGGCCTGATGTTCCTCGGCGCCTTCATCGCGCTCCAGCTCGACACCGCGGGCCAGGGCTTCCAGATCCTCCTCCAGATCGGCGCCGGCACCGGCCTCATCTTCCTCCTGCGCTGGTTCTGGTACCGCGTCAACGTGTGGAGCGAGCTGGCGGGCATGACGATCTCGTTCCTGGTCGCCATCGATTTCGCGTTCGTGCACACCGCGCTCGGCTTCGCGCCGATGCCCGCGTGGGAGCAGCTCGTGATCGGCGTTGCGGTCACGACGGTCGGCTGGCTGGCCGTCACCCTCGTCACACCACCCGCCGACTCGGACACGCTCCAGGGCTTCTATAACAAGATCCGTCCGATGGGCAAGGGATGGCAGCGCGTCGTCGACGTGGGCGAAGGCTCGCGGGACGCCGAGTCGGTCACCGCGGCATTCCTCGCGTGGTTCCTGGGGTGCGTGCTTGTCTACGCGGCGCTCTTCGGTACCGGGTATCTGCTCTACGGACAGGGCGTGGCGGCGGTGGTCGCGCTGGCGATCTCGGCGGCCGCGGGGGTGTGGCTGTTCCGCTTGCTGCCGAAACTGGGCTTCGCGGATTGAGGGGTGGGGTTGGAGGTGGGTTGGGAG
>VXQO01000126.1 GCA_009838975.1 Gemmatimonadota bacterium
TGGTCGACGGCGGCCCGCGGATCGACTCGGTCACGCTGGACATGCAGCGCGCCAGGCTCGCGCTCGAGTGGACGCAGGGCTACCGCTCGGCCGCCGGCAACGAGGTCGCGATGACGATCGAGGGTGGCATGCGCTACGACAACGGCGACGGCATCAACGGCGCCGGCGCGGAGGTGGGCGGCGGTGTCCGCTACCGCAATGTCGGCCTGGGCCTGACGGCGGAAGGCCGCGGCAGGATGCTCATCTCGGCCCGGGACGGCTACGAGGAATGGGGCTTCGGCGGCATGATCCAGCTCGATCCCGCGACGCGGGGACAGGGGCTGCAGGTCCGCGTGGCTCCCTCGTACGGCGATGCGGCCAGCGGCGTGAACCAGCTCTGGGAGCGCGGGGTCACCGATGCCGTGCACGACCGTGCACTGGACATGGGTGCG
The DNA here is from genome assembly GCA_009838975.1 of Gemmatimonadota bacterium. Lineage (GTDB taxonomy): Bacteria > Gemmatimonadota > Gemmatimonadetes > Longimicrobiales > Gaopeijiaceae > Bin94. The sequence continues at coordinate 432 of VXQO01000126.1, forward strand.
AACGTGGATGCCGAAGTCGCCTACGGACTCGCCGGGTTCCACGGGACGCCCTACGGCGGTTTCCGACTCTCGGAGAGCGGCGCGCGCGCCTTCAGCAGCGGCCTGCGCTACGACCTCGGCTCGGGCCTCGGACTCCGCATCGAGGGGACCAGGCGCGAGGGTGTGCTCGGCGGGGCCGAACACACCCTCGGCATCAGGGGTAGGGTGCGGTTAAGATGAGCCATGTACGCTCCAACCGAGTTTTGAACTGAACCATGCATGGAATCGAAAAACGCATACAGATGAGGCGCTACATCGAGGCGGGGGTGAGCAAGGCAGCAACTGCACGGGCGGTGGGGATCAGCAGGCGCACACTCTACAACTGGATCGAATCGGGCGAACTCGAGCGCGATCCGGACGACATGAAGGTGGAATACGGGCCCAGGCCGCCGAGGCCATCGAAGCTCGATCCGTGGAAGGCGAGGATCGAGGCCAGACTGACCGAGTTCCCGCAACTGGCCGCGGCGAAGCTGTTCAGAGAGGTCAGGGCGGACGGCTATGCCGGCGGCTACGGCCAGGTCAAGCGCTACGTGAAAAAGGTGCGACGCGAGATACTCAACGGCGAGTAAGCGGGCTGAGCACCGGCGGCGTGCGACGGCGCGGCGGGTACTCCAGTGGCTTGGACTCGTGTTCAAGCGAGCGGTCGCGGACCGCGCTGGCGCTACAGGGGCCGGGCGTGAGATACCACCGACTAGAACGGCAGATCGTCGTCTGGAGGGGGCGGTGCATCGTCGTATCCCGGAGGGAAACGTTTGCGAGCTTCTCGTAGCAGCGACCGTTCTGCGAGGTCCAAAAGGACAAGGGCATTTGCGCGTTGAACCGGCAAGGTGACACCGAGTGCGGCGAGCTGGTTCTTTAGTACCAGGTACTGAACACCATAGACGAGCAACAACCCAGGTGCGGAAAACGTCGTCAGCGCCCCGATCCCGGGTGCCAGTTGCCGGAAACGCTCTGCTCGTCGCCTAGGAGCATACCATCGCCATGCAGGCCGCAATGTAGATTCCAACACCAATACCAGCCCACCGGCCGCTACTGCCAATGCGATCACCGAGAGCAGCGCCCCGACCGTGGGCCAGTCCATCTCGACGCTGGTGCGTGACCGCATGAAGTTCATCAAATAGCCGAGCCCGCCGACCAGGAACATGAAGCCCGTAGTGAATCCGCCGAGCTTGGCGACGAAGTCCCAGATGCGGGAAAAGAGTGTCTTGGATTCGGTGCTCACCCTTCCAATCTACCGTCGATCCAGTGAGCCGTCATCACGACAAGCACTTTCCTTCCCGGCTGCTGGTCGCGTGTGCGGCGAGCTGTGCTTGATGCCGCGAACTGTCGTTGCGCTTGGTGCCGCTGGAACGGAAGTCCAGGCTGCTGGAGCTCACCGAGCAACACGGCCAGTTCGTCATCGAGGACGACTACGAGGCAGAGATCAGCTTCAACAAGACGCCTCCGAGGGCGCTGAAGAGCCTGGACCGGTGGGGGAACGTCATCTACGTCGGCAGCCTGTCGAAGTCGCTGCTACAGGGGCTGAGGGTGGGCTACATGGTCGCGGACCGCGAGTTCATTCGGGAGGCGAGGGCGCTGCGCCACTACATGCTGAGGCACCCGCCGGTCAACAACCAGCGCAGCGTGGCCCTGTTCCTTTAGCGGGGCTACTTCGATCGCTTCATCGCCAAGCTGACCGGCATCTACAGCAGGCGCTGCGACGTGATGCACGAATCGCTCGAGCGGCACTTCCCCGCCGCCGCCGTGAAGCCGGAGTACGGCGGCGCCATCATCTGGCTCAGGCTGCCCGAGGACCTGGACGCGAAAGTTCTGCACGACCTGGTCGAGCCCGAGGGCATCTTCTTCGAGACCGGCGGGTTCACCTTCTCCGACGAACAGAGCAACCGCAACCACATCCGCCTGGGATACTCGGTCATCGACGAGGCGCTCATCGCGGAGGGGATCGACAGGATTGCCCGGGCGGTGCCGGAGGCGCGCAGTGCCGAGGCCGGCCCCGCGTGATCGGCTGCGCCCGCAAAGCGCCGCCCCCGCATCGACGTTCTGAGCCCACGTTGGCATCCGAGACCGTCGACCAAGGCCCCAATCGGCCTGGGACGGCCTTTACCGCGCCGGGTCGCGCTATCTGTATATATGCATGTTTCATATTGTATATAGCACATGCGCGTGGAGTGCCGTAGTGTGGTAAACAAGCCCGAAGCTGACAATGGAGGTGGGGGAGGTGATTGAGGTGGTACCGGTGGCCGGAGGATGTCCATGAGAATCCAAAGGGCGGCCTTGGCCGCGCTCCTCTCCTTGATGGGTGGTTGTTCAGACAGCACCGCGAAGAGTATCGCGTGGCCCGGCCTGGTGGAAGCTGAACTCGACCATATCACAGGCGCTTCAACAGGCATGTTCCGCACCCAGGGACCAACTCAACTTCTAACCGCTGGCCGCGATACCATTCCAGTCACTCTGGGCTATTGGTGTCAGGTGAATCAGAATAGTGAACCCGGGACGGCGATCGACGGGTTGTTTTTCCGAGTGGCCATGTTGGACACGTTCCAGGTATCCGACAACGAAGAGGCATTTGAAGGATTAGGCGGCAAACTTGGACTGCTGGGTTTTCATGAGCTCAGCGACCAACTCGGATTGCCGAATGTCGCGCCCTTGGCGGTGGACGGGTGGTGGCACGCTTGGCATTATCAGCCGACCCCGGCGCACTGGGGTTGGTTACTGAATGGCACCATGGGGTTTCGGCCGCCGGTTCGGATCGACACGGAAGTTGAGCGCGATAGCCTGCTGCAGAACTTCGAAGCTGGCTATCGGGACCTAGCGGACGTGGCACGTCGCCCGTTGCAGGAAGTGCAGGCCGAACGCGTTCAAGGAGTTGGGGACAGCATCGAGACGAGCCTGCGTTCGGAGTGGAGTGCTGCGCACGACTACGTAAGATCGCATTACGTTGGCCGGGACACGCTCGCCATCGAACTCGCCGGCGTCTTGAACTTCCCAATGGCAGGCTTTGACGCCGCTGTCGATTCGGTGCGGTTCCGGTGTCCAGTGCCTCAGTCACATCACGAATGGGATTCAGTCAGGACGGAGTTCTTCGCGGTCTTGGACAGTCTCCGGATGGCCCCTCAGCGGAGAGTCGAACGGCGTTTAGACAGCATCTCAGTTGCCAGTCTGGTCGCCCGCCGGATACTGTCCGCGGACTTGGCTCGAGCTTTCGTGGAGTATGCTCGCGAAAACGCAGTTAACCCAGTCGCAAGAGTGGATAGCTTGGATAACGTGAGCAGGGTGTGTAACATCTGGCGCACTCTCACCGAGTTGGAGCAGCGCCAACTACCCGGCTTGCAAAACGACGCTTTGGAACGGTTGTGCGACTGGCGGTTGCCGGGTCCACGTTAGGTGGCAGGCTCCGTCCTGCCGAAACAGCGATGGCTTGCACTCCCCCATCCCAGGTCCGACTGGACCTGCCCCCTTAGAACATATGGAAGGGCCGGCCCCTGCCGGATTACCGTGGGTTGGCACCGACGGTGAGCGGAGGTGCCAGAGCCACATGCGACGCTCGAGGTCGCAACCGGAACAGGAGACCGGCCCTATGAAGAAGAAGACAAAGGTGTACGTCGGGATGGATGTCCACAAGGACAGCGTGATGATCGCAGTGCTTCCGGAGGGAGCGCGGGAGCCGACGCTGGTGAGGCGGCTGTCGCACGATCCGCGGGGGATCAGGCGGTTGCTGGACCGCCTGGCCCGGGAGCTCGTGACGGTCCGCGTGCCGACGGAGCGCTGGAGGCGGTGGACCAGATCGCCTTCGGCGAGTATCTGGCGATGCTGGAGTACAAGCTGGGCCGCCGCGATGAACTGGACCGGCGGATCGAGGCGCTGGCGGTGGAGCCTTCCTACAAGGAGGCGGTGGGCCGCCTGTGCTGCCTCAAGGGGATCTCGACCCGGGCGGCGATGGTGCTGGTCACGGAGATCGGCGACTTTCGCCGATTCGAGCATCCGGGCAAGCTGATGGCCTACGTCGGGCTGGTGCCTACGGAACATTCGAGTGGAGGGAGCCGACGGCGGGGCTCGATCACGAAGGCGGGCAACACCCGCGTTCGTCATGTGCTGGTTCAGGCAGCGTGGAACTACCGCTACCCGCCTCGGCACCGCGCGGTGCTGAAGCGTCGTCAGCAGGGCCAGCCGCCGGATGCGGTCGCTCGCAGCTGGAAGGCGCAGAACCGGCTTCACAAGGTCTACAAGCGGCTGGCGTTCCGGAAGAACAGCAAGATCGCGGCGGTGGCGGTGGCCCGGGAGCTGGCCGGGTTCGTGTGGGCGCTCATGCAGGAGGACGCGGCAGAGCAGGCGGGCACGCCGCCTGAGAACATAGACAAGGAACACACCGCAAGCTGAAGGGAGGGAGGTCGTCTGAGGCACGGCAGGAGAATGCTCGACAACGCTATGTGGCCGGATCCGGCGACGGAGCCGAGACCCACGCCAGTTAGATCGAGCCAGCTCCCGACGAATCCGAATTCTTGCCGCTCTGGCTACAGCTAACCGGCGCATATCAGGAGGATTCACCGTCGAAGAGAACCTCGGGCGACCCCCCTCCCCTCGGCCATGAAAGACAACGAAACCCTAACTTGACAGAAGGCCTTTCCATATCAGGGTTGGAGGTGGAGCGAAGGGGTTCGGAGGGCCTCTGCGGGGCTCTGGGAGACCGATTTGTCTCGTGAACCGGGCCATTTGCCCCGGATGGGTGGGGTTCGGACGGATGCGGGCCGGCCACGGCGACCGCCCGGACGGCCCTGCGGCCCGCTGAGGACCGTCATTCCGTCTCCGTACCCGCGATCTCGGGGAGAGACGTGCTTCCGCGGGCAAGCGCATCAGTCGGGTCATCCGGCGGATCAGGCGTCGCCGGAGACGGCGCGGGACTCCTTCGTCGAGTCGTACAGCCTTGATGAGAAGGCTGCCCGACTCGACGAAGTCCGACTCAACACCCTACACTTCAACCCTCACACCCCAACCCAGCGCCCCTATGGGACGACGTGGCTGGAATACGGAATGGCTCTACGATGTCCTCGCGCTCGGGGACCTGCCTCATCAATTCGGTGCCCGAAAGCATCAGGTCCAGCAGCACAACTGCGGGGCTCTCAGAACGGATGATGCGTGACAATCGCTCCGTCTCGCCAGTGACGACCGGCGCGTAGCCCGAGTCGGACAGGACGGCCCTGGCGCAGCGCAACGTCTGTGGATCGGAGTCGGCGAGAGTTGCCGGTCGGGCGGGACCCATTGCATTGAGTGTCCGACGATCCGTCGGACATGGAGGACCCGGCTGTCGCTGGGGAGGGGGAGGGCTCAGTCGCCCGGCTGAGAGGTGAGCCGGCCCTTGATGAAGGCCACGTCTTCGCCGGTGCGGGCCACCTTGACCTCCAGAGCGTCGATCCGTCCGCTCAGGTGGGCTTCCTGACGATCGATCCGCTCGACCAGTTCACCGCGAAGACCATCGATCCGCAGGCCTATGGCGTCATGGGCCTGCTGGTTGCCGTGCGTAAGGGTATCGATCCTCTGATCCATGTGCCTTCGCAGGTTTCCGATGCTGCGCGCGACCAGCGCAGCCATGGCCGTCACGGTCAACAGGACCGTGCCGAAGCCGGTTACCAGCACACTGATGATGGTCGTATCCATTCGCTCTCCTCGGTCCCGAGAACGTGTTCGCTCGATTGCCGTGTGGCAAGTGGGCCGATACTCTGTATTTGAGACAGGGGCGTGTCCATGGCCGGATGGGACCGATTGTCCGCGCGAGTCTGGGCCGGAGCGGCCCAAATGTCATGTTTGCTTTACAATATGTAATGCCAAGGCGTCATTCTCACGTTGCCCACACACCGGCGGCCCTCCTCGCCCTCACCCTGATCACCGCCCTCGTCTCCTGCGAAACCGAATCGCCATCGCCGGTGACGGGACCACTGCGCGAGACGCTTCCCAACGGGGCGGTCCTCGTACGATATCCCGACCTGCCAGCCGTCGACTCGGTGGGTCCCGAAATCGCCGAGGCCCATGTCGATCTGCAGTTCGGCAGCGTGGATGGAACCGACCCCAACCTCACCTTCGGCGCGATTCGGGTCCAGGCGGCCAGCGACGGCACCATCTATGTGCTGGACCAGCAGGCCGCGGAGGTCCGCGTCTTCGACGCCGACGGCCGGTACCTCAGAACGATCGTCCGGCAGGGCGAGGGACCGGGCGAGATCGGCGGCGCCAACGGGATCTTCCTCTCGGGCGACACCCTCCTGTGGATCAACGACACCCGACAGCGGACGATCATCGGGGTGGACACCGACGGAGACGAGGTTCGGCGGTTCACCAAGCCGGTCATGAGCGTGGCGAGCACCTGGACGGGAGTGTTCGACGATCGGGGACGCTACTGGAGAGAAGTCTCCCACTCGGACAACCAGCCGGGCTTCCCACCGCCGGTGGGACTGACTTCGTGGACCGGGCGGCACTACTACAAGTCCCATGACCTGTCGAGCGGAGCCATCGACTCGGTCCAACTCGGTGAAGCACGTTTTCAGATCTACTCATACTCCACGCCTGACGTGCCCTTCGGGTTCCTCCCCTTGCGCTTCGAACCCTTCGAGATGACGGCGGTGCACCCGGCCGGCGGATTCTGGCGGGCCCACAACACGTCGTACCGTATCGCGCGGATCGGCGAGGGCGGGGACACGCTGGTCGTCATTGAAGTCGGGCTGCCCGGGCAGCCGGTGACCGACGCGGACCGCATCGCCTACGTCGACAGCATCGTCGAGGACCGTCCCGAACTCCGCCGTCAAGCGGAAGAGGTCGCGGCTCTGATGCCGGACACAAAACCTGTTCTCGCGGAGCTCTTCATAGACGATGAACACCGCCTCTGGGTGCAAAGGGTCACGCCGGACGGCGCCCCCGCGTTCTACGACCTGTTTTCCGTGGACGGGGACTATGTGGGTTCCGTGCGTCTCGGGTTTGCCGCCGCGGGGCCGCTGGTGGTGCGTAACGGCCGCATCTACAGCTGGGTCGAGGATGAGCTGGGGGTGCCGTTTGTGGTGAGGGG
>VXQO01000014.1 GCA_009838975.1 Gemmatimonadota bacterium
GGCGGGCGGCGGCGGGGCGGCGGATGGCGGCCGGCTAACCCACCACGCTGAGCGAGCCGCGGGGGCAACTCGGCGGGCGGGCGGGCCGAATCCGCGACTCGGGCTACACCTTCGACACCGGCCCGAGCCTGATCACGGCACCCGCGCTCCTTGACGCCGTGTTCAGGGCGGCCGGACGGCGCCTCGACGACTACGTCTCGCTGGTGGCCCTCGACCCCTTCTACAGGGTCTGGTTTCACGACGGCACCCACCTGGACTACACGTCCGACCTGGATCGCATGAAGGCCGCAATGGCGCGGTTCGATCCGTCCGATGCCGAAAGGCTCGAGTCGTTCTTCGCGAAGCTGCGGCCCATCTACGAGGCCGTGATCACCGAGGGGTTGGGTGCCCGTCCCTTCGATTCGCTGGGCAGGATGGCGGCCTTCGCCCCCCGTGTCGTACGCCTCAGCGCGTGGGAGCCCGTGGCGCGGTACGTCGGCCGTCACTTCCGCGACTGGCGCCACCGTTTCATGTACTCGTTCCATCCGCTCTTTCTCGGGGGGAGCCCGTTCCGAGCGCCTTCGATCTTCCTCATGATCCCGTACCTCGAGAAGGAGGGCGGGGTGTGGTACGCGCGCGGTGGAATGCACAGCCTCGTCGAGGGGTTTGCGGCGCTCTTCCGGGACATCGGCGGCAGGGTGCGGGTCGATACGCCGGCCCGGCGCATCGAGGTAGCGGAGGGCGGCGGGCGACGCGCCCGGGTGGCGGGCGTCTGGGTCGCGAGCACCAACGGCCGCGGCGGCGACGGCGCCGAGGCCTTCCTCCCCGCCGACATCGTCGTGAGCAACGCCGACGTCGGACACACGTACGGCACGCTCCTCGGCTCGGTGCGGCGGCGCCGCTGGACGGACCGCCGCCTGCGAAAGGTGGCCCAGTCGATGAGCTGCTTCCTGCTTTACCTGGGCGTGCGGCGGAAGTACCCCCGGCTGTCCCACCACACGATCATCCTGGGACGCCGCTACCGGGGGCTCGTGCGCGACATCTTCGACCGCAAGGTTCTCGCGTCCGACTTCAGCATGTACCTGCACGTCCCGAGCCGCACCGAGCCGTCGATGGCGCCGCCGGGCTGCGAGAGCATCTACGTTCTCGTCCCGGTGCCGAACGCGGCATCCGGGATCGACTGGGAGCGGGAGGCGGGCCCGATGACGGACCGGGTGATCGCGGCGCTCGAGGCGTGGAGGCTCGAGGGTCTGCGCGCGGCCATCGAGGTCCGGCACGTCTTCACCCCCGACGACTTTGCGACTCAGTACAACGCCGCGCTCGGCAACGCGTTCGGAATCGAGCCGCGGCTGACTCAGACCGCGTGGTTCCGCCCGCACAACCGCAGCGAGGAGGTCGACGGGCTGTATCTGGTCGGCGCCGGGACCCACCCGGGGGCGGGTGTGCCCGGGGTGGTGCTGTCCGCGGCCGCGACGATGCACGCGGTGGCGGAGGACTTCGCGCTGTAGCGGCGCTGCGCGGTGGGACCGGCGGGCGGGATCAGGACCGGGGAAGCAGTTGTGCGCCGGTGAATTCGCAAGCGAACTCTGCCAGCCTTACAATGGGCTCCAGCAACTCCTGTCGCCGCACCCCTCCGGATCCCGAAATGCTCATGCGCAATCCTCGACTGTTCGCGGGGTCCGCCCGCACCGCCTCGCTCACCCTGGCCGCCGCCCTGGGCCTATCCGCGGCCCTCTCGTCGCCGACCGGCTTCAACGCTCCCCTCTCCGCGCAGGACGCCCGCCACTTCGATCTGCTTGTCCGCGGCGGACGCGTCCTCGACGGCACCGGCAATCCATGGTTCCGCGCGGACATCGGCGTGCGCGAGGGCCGGATCGCAGTCCTCGGCGACCTCGCCGGCGCCACTGCCGATCGCGTGATCCACGCCAGCGGCCGCTACGTGTCGCCCGGCTTCATCGACATCCATTCGCACGCGGACGACGGAGGCAGCGGGCGGTCCGGGCGGTCCATCCGCAACGACTCCACCCACCGCAAGTCGGCGCCCAACGTGGTCTCGCAGGGCGTCACCACCGTTGTGGTCAACCAGGACGGGCGCTCGCCGTGGCCGGTCGCCGACCAGCGCGCCACGCTCGAACGACAGGGCGTGGGCCCGAATGTCATGCTGATGGTGGGTCACGGAACCGTGCGGGAAAGGGTGATGGGGTATGATTACCTGCGCCCCTCCACGGCGGAGGAGACGGCGCGGATGGCGGCGCTGGTCCGCCAGGCGCTGGAGGAGGGTGCAGTCGGCCTCTCGGCGGGGCTCGAGTATGCCCCGGGCCGCTGGAGCACGACCGACGAGGTCGCGGCTCTGGCAGCCGAGTTGGTCCCGTACGACGGCGTCTACATCTCGCATGAGCGGGCCGAGGGCGCGGACCCGATGTGGTACCTGCCAAGCCAGCACGAGGGGCGCCCGCCCACGCTGCAGGACGCGGTCATGGAGACGATCGAGATCGGGCGCCGCACGGGGGTGCGGGTCGTGGCCTCGCATATCAAGGCCAAGGGTGTGGCGTACTGGGGGTCGAGCGCGTCGGCGATCCAGCTGATCCAGCGGGCTCGCGACGAGGGGGTGCGGGTGTGGGCGGACCAGTACCCCTACCCCACCAGCGGCTCCGACGGCAACACCGTGCTGGTGCCGCGGTGGGCGCTTAGCGATCCGGATGCTGACAGCCCCCGGGACAGGCGCCCGCCGGCTGATATGCTGGAGATGAGGTTGCAGCATCCCGAAACGGCGGCGCGGATCCGCACCGACATCCTGCACGAGATCGGACGGCGCGGAGGGACCGACCGCGTCGTGATCTTCGACCATCCCATCACGGACTACGTCGGCATGAACCTTCAGGAGGTGGCCGACCTGCGCGGCGAGGACCCGGTGGAGACGGCCATCGCGCTGCAGATGGAAGGTGACCGCGATCGACGCGGTGGCGGGCGGATGCGCGGGTTCTCGATGTCCGAGATCGACGTGGAGAACTATGCCGCGCAGCCGTGGGTCGCCACGGCCTCGGACGGAGGCATCGGCTGGCCCGGCGACGGTCCCGTCCACCCGCGCTTCTACGGCACCTTTCCTCGCAAGATCCGGCACTACGCGCTGACCGTCGGCGCTCTTTCCCTCGAATCCGCCATCCGTGCGCAGACATCGCTCCCGGCGCTCATCATGGGCCTAGCCGATCGGGGCGAGATCCGCGAGGGCAACTGGGCCGACCTCGTGGTGTTCGACCTCGAGACGATCGCGGACCAGGCCACCTTCGTGGACCCCCACCAGCACTCCACGGGGATCGACCATGTGCTGATCAACGGCGAATTCGTGGTCGAGGACGGCGAGATCCTGTTGACGCTGCCCGGAAAGGTGCTCGCGTCGCGGAGGGGAGGGCGGCCGGCGGCTTGAACCTGGGGCAATGCCGCGGACGGACGCGGAGGTCCGTTCGTTTCGACGTCTGGTCCCGGCCTACGTCAGCAGCCGCGCCGGTGCGTGGTGGATCCACCGGGTCGCACCGTTACCCATATCGGAAGACGCCACCCGGCTCCTGCGCCGCCTGGAGCGAGTTGTCGGTGCCTTGCCGCGCACCGAGGCGAAGACGGTCACCGATGAGTACCTGCACGCGGTCTGCCGCAGGCTGCTCGGGTTCCGCGATGACCTCGAGTTCCCGGCTCTCGCCGGCCGAGGGCGTCGTACATGTCCAGTCGGTTTCCCGGGTGGGACTGTTCGATTTCGGAGTGAACCGCCGGCGGGTCGAGCGGGTGCGTCGACGGCTGCGGATGCGTTCGGGATGTGGCGTCACCCTCGGATACTGAGCGGCATTTCAAACTGGCGGCTGATTCTCAATCGAAATCAGCGTCCAATCGTTATTGGAAGAGCGTCCAATCGATATTGGAAGAGCGTCTGATCGTTATTCTGTGGACGTCTGATCGCTATTTTGTCAGCGTCTGATCGCAATCAACGCGCACGCCGGATGACTGCCGCTGCACTTTGCGCGGCCTGCTAGCTTCCCCACACTCCCTTCATTACGCGAAGCGCGTTGAGCCCCAGGATCTTCTCCACGCGCTCGGCCGTGTGCCCGCGGTCCCGGAGCATGTCGGCGAGCTTGCGGAACTGGTCCGGGCCCTGCAGGTCGGGAATGAAGGGCACGACTCCGGCGCGTTCGCCCGCAGCGCCGATCCCAGCCGCGCGCCGTGCCTCGACGTCCCGGCGCGCCGCTTCGTAGGCTGCCTCCATGTCGTCGTGGGCGGTCGTCCCTCCGTCGGTCCCGATTCCGACGTGGTCCTCTCCGCACACCTGAACAGCGTGCTCGATGTGCTCCACCACGTCGTCCGCCACGGCCATGCCGTCGGCCGCGAGGAATGGCATGAAGTAGATCCCGACGATCCCGCCGCCCTCGGCGACGAGGCGCAGTTCCCGGTCCGTCTTGTTGCGCGGCAGGTCGGTAACCGCCCGGCAGCCGGTGTGCGTGATCGCGATGGGTTCGGTGGACGCTTCGATGGCGTCCAAGCAGGTTTGCTCGCCGCTGTGGCTCAGGTCGACGAGCGTTTTCGTGGCATTCAGCTCGGCCACCACGTCCCGCCCGAACTCGGTCAGGCCGCCGTTCTCCGGCACCATCGAGCCGTGTCCGATTTGGTTGGCGACGTTGTAGGTGAGCTGGATGATCTTCACGCCCAGTCCGGCAAAGACGCCGACACGGCCTGCGTCGTCACCCATCATCGCGGCGTTCTGGAAGCCCTGGATCATCCCGACCTTGCCGTCGCGTGCCGCGCGCTCGATGTCGCTGGCCGCCCAGACCTTGAGGAGCGCTTCGGGGTGTGCGCGGATAATGCGGTTCCAGCGTGCGATGTCGGCGACCGAGCTCTCGAACGGCTCCCGAGGGCCTGCGACGTAGCCGATCGTGGTGTTGACAGCCACGGTGCCGGAGGCGAGTGCGTCGGCGAGCGCCCGGTCGTCGAGCGAGGTGCGCTGTTCACCTACCAGGGCTCCGGACGGCCCTCCCGACCTCGGGACATTCGGGTTCCGGATGCCGCCGAGCATGTTGACAACGAAGAGGTCGGATCGGGTCCGGGCGGGCTCCGAGGCTGGTCGGGTGCAGCCTGTTCCCACGCCCGCGAGAGCGATGCCGGCGGCCGAGGCGAGGAAGGCGCGGCGGCTCGGATACCCCTCCCCTGCGCCGGTCACGTCGCACCTCCGAAGTAGTTCGGATGGCGGCTGTAGCGGTACAGTCCGTTGGTCAGGAACGGCGTGCCGGTGAGCGGGTGGGGGATGAGATTGAGGTTGGGCATGCGGCGTCTCTCTCGGGCGCTTGGCGCGTCTGTGGTGACCGGACTTCAAGGTGCGGCGGTTTCCCGGCTCGGTCCAGCAGAGCGGGTGGGACCCGGGTGAGCGCTTGAACGAGGTTGAATCGACGGCCAATCCCCGCGGAACTCGAGACAAGACGCCTCGAAGTTGCGTCGCGACGCGTCGTGCAGGATTGCCAGGCGTCGGGATTCCTGTCCAAAGTGCTGCCGACTTGCAGGGACACCCGATCCGCGAGCGACGCATCCCCGTGGCTTCCGTGATCGGGTAGATCGCGGCGTGCAACTGACACGCTATTGATCCGCCGCCGGTTGCGCCGCCATCGTTGTTGTCGACCTGCGGCGTAGCCCACGCCCCCTTCCCGCACCGTGTCCCGACATGCGCCCAAGCCTCTTTCGTCGTCCACCGTTCGCCCTGCTGACCCTCGCCGCCCTCGCCGCCTGCGACGAGGCCGTCAGGCTGATCGAGGCACCACCCGAACCTCCCGCTCCGACGACCCTCCAGGTGGTCTCGGGCGACGGCCAGCGCGCCGTGCAGGGACTCTCGCTGCTGGACCCCATCGTAGTCCGGGTCCTGGACCAGCACGGCGAGGCCATGGCCGGACAGAGCGTCGCCTTCGCACCCGGCGCGGGACACGGGACGGCCGACCCCGCCTCGGCCACCACCGACAGCGACGGACGGGCAGCCACGACGTGGATCCTCGGACCCGAATCCGGCAACCAGACCCTCGCTCTCACCGCGGCAGAGGCGACCGCCACCGCAACGGCGGTTTCCCTCGACCTCGAGGCCGAACTCGATACGCTCTTCATGCCAGCGACCGATGCGGAGATGGGCGTGGTACGCGCGGACTGGGCCGCCCGGGACGTGTCGGCGGTCGGTGCGCGTGTGGAGCTCGAGGAGCCACTGGATCTGGTTGGGACGCCCACCAGGCTGCGAATCGTGTCCCACACGGTGGGCGGGTTGCGGCACTACGGCGCGATCATCGTGCCGGATGGGGCGGAGGAGCGGAGCCTGCCCATTCTGGCCTACCTGCACGGGGGCGAGAACGGCGTGTCGATCGGCGACATCATTATCGCGGCGATCGCGCTCGGGGATCTTCGCGACCGGTTCGTGTATGTGATCCCGTCGTTTCGGAGCGAGCCGCTGGAGTACGGCGACAGCACCTGGGTCTCGGAAGGCCCGTCCAGCCATTGGAATTACGACGTGGATGACGCGCTGGCTCTGCTGAATGTGGCCATCGAGACAACGCCCGAGGCGAGACCGGACTCCATCAACCTGTTCGGCGGCAGTCGGGGAGGCGGGGTCGCGCTGCTGGCCGGTGTCCGCGATGAACGGATCGCCCGGATCGTAACCTTCTTCGGCCCGACCTATTTCTTCGACGACTGGGTTCGCGAGATCGTGCGCGAGGCCGCCCTGCGCATGCCGCGCAGGTTGACCGGGGTCGCGCACCTCGACTCCACCGTCGTGCAGCCCTACATCCGGGGCGACCTGACCCGCTCCGAGACGCGGCTCGAGCTGGTCCGCCGCTCGTCGGCGCTATGGGCGGCCGATCTGCCTTCGGTGCAACTGCACCACGGCACCGTCGACCTGACCGTCTCGGTGTCGCAGGCGAGAGCGTTGATCGAGAGGATGGAAGCCCTGGGACGCGGCGCGCCCGACTTCGAGGCGTTCATCTACGAGGGCGGCGGGCACGACGTTCTCGGGCTCGACGAGGCCATCCCGCGCGCGGTAGAGTTTCTGGCGAGGGCCTTGGGGACGAGGGGGTCGTAGGGCCGGCGAAACGTCCTGCGCTATTGCCCTCCCGGCCCGACCCGGGGCATGTCGCCTTCGGGATCTTCCTCGCGGGGCCCGAAGTTCACCAGCAGACCCCCGACGACCGAGGTCACGATCCAGAACATCAGCGCAATGACGAAGACTTCACCCTGAGAGAAGAACCCGATGACTTGTCCAGCAAATCCCATCCCGAACCACACCGCGAAGTTCTGAAGCTGGAAATCGAGCTGGGCCCCCCGCTTCATGCTCTGCACCGCCCTCAGGAGCAGGTACAGAAGGGTCCCTCCGAATGCGGCGAGGGCCACGCCCGGGGGCCCGAAGACCGGAGAAAGCGTCCCGAAGCCTCCCATCGCGGCACCGACGAATCCCGTCGCGGCTCCCACGGCTGTCCCGGCGAGGATGCGGCCCGGAGAAGGGGATTGCGAGGCCTTTGCGGGGACTTTGGACGCGTTGGCCGCCACCGGCACGGAGGTGCCCGCCTCCGCCGCCGCCCGGACGGGCACAGCCTCTTCTTCCGCGGCTACGACTTCCCGAATCGCGGCTTCAGTCGCCTCCGGATCGATTCCCGCTTCGGCCGCGATCCGCGTGAGCTCCTCGACGGTCAGGGAGTCGCCACGTGCATCGATCTCTGCCGCCCGCTGAAGAATCAGCGTGACCTGCGATGCGGATACGCGTTCGGGCAAGTCGCTCAAGTATCGTCTCCTGCCAGGACCCCTTGTTCGGGGAGAATTTCAAGGGAAAGCACCTGAACGGCAAGCTCCGCAACCCGAGAATCTCAAGCTCCAGCGGGAGGCCTGGCCGGGGACCGCAAGAGCGACGGATGCTCGGCCCGACGCACGATCCCCCGCAGCATCCCGCGGAAGATGAGCCAGTGCACGGGGTAGAGTCCGTACCAGTACAGCAGTCCTCCAAGTCCGAGCGGATCGAAGACCGCTGTCTGGGTGATCCGGCTGCCTGCGCCGGCACGCTCGACTTCGAACTGAAGCCAGGCGCGCCCCGGCAGCTTCATCTCGGCGCGCAGTCGCAGCAGCCGGCCCGCCTCGAAGGCCTCGACGCGCCAGAAGTCGAGCGGGTCGCCGGGGCGCAACTCGACCGGATGCCGGCGCCCGCGCCGCATGCCGACCCCGCCGAGCAGCAGGTCGATCCCGCCCCGCAGCGCCCACAGCCACGTGGCGAAGTACCAGCCCTGCGTACCGCCGATGCGCTGGATGGGCCCGAAGGCACGGTCCGGCTCCGCTCGCGCGACCGCCTGCTGCCGATCCACGACTCGCGAGCCGAAGCGCCGGCTGCCCCACGTCGGCGTCGTGCCACCCGAGGAGACGGCGTCGCTCCACCGCGTGCGGGCCATTGCGCGGTCCTCCTCGCGCAGGGCCGCCGCAATCGCGTCGCCAACCCCCAGCGGCCGCACCGGAAAGCGCTCCGAGGCCGACGGATCACGCACCACCGTATCGTTGCGCAGGCTGTCGATCAGCTTCCTGCCAGTCCGGGCGTAAAGGGGCGTCACGAGCCCGAGCCACAGGCCGGAAACCCGCGGCGTGAGGAACGGCACCGGGATCATGAGACGCCTCACGCCGACCTGGCGGGCGTACTCGTGCATTAGTTGTCCGTAGGAAACGCGCTGCGGTCCTCCTATCTCGAACACCGCGCTGCCGTCCTCCTTCAGGTCGAGGGCCAAGAGGAGATAGGTCACGACATCGTCGATGGAAATCGGCTGAGCCGTGGCGCGCACCCAGCGCGGTGTCACCATCACGGGGAGCTTGTTGACCAGGTGGCGCACCAGCTCGAACGAGAGCGACCCCGACCCGATGATGATCGACGCGCGGAACTCGACGGTGGGCGGCCCCTCCGCCGCCAGGATCTCTCCCACCTCCCGGCGGCTCGCCAGGTGGGGCGAGAGCCGGTCGTCGCCGCCCAGGCCACCCAGGTAGATCACGCGCCGTACGCCACGCCGCCGGGCCGCGCGGGCGAAGTTGCGCGCGCCGACGCGATCTTGCTCCTCGAAGTCGGCGCCCGATCCCATCGAGTGGACGAGGTAGTACGCCGTGTGGACGCCGTCCAGCGCCGCCAGTAGCGAGCCGGGGTCGAGCACGTCGCCCCGGACGATCCCGGTCGCGGGCGAGAAGCGACCGGCGAGGTAGCCAGGCGTGCGGGCGAGGCAGCGAACGCGCGTTCCCCCTTCCTCCAGCGCCGCGACCAGGCGGCCGCCGACGTAGCCGCTGGCTCCCGTGACGAGGACGACGGGCTTGTTTCCGCACGGGTTGTGCAGGTTGCGAGTGGGACCCGTTGGTTCGAGATTTGCGCGCGATCCGGCCAGACCCCGTGGGAGACGACTCATGACCGATTCACCGGCACGCGTATCCGCTTCGCAGGTTACGCTGATTCTGAAGCGGGCAGCGGAGATTGATGCGCGCGGCGATACGCTGACCGTCGAGGAGCTGCGGCGGATCGCGTCGGAGGCGGGGATCGACCCGGCGGCGACCGAGGCTGCGATCGACGAGGTGATGACGGGCGAGGAGCCTGCACCCGTGCCGGCCGTGCAGGTTGAGGAACAGAAGCCCGAGCTGCCGGTGAAGAAGTCGGAATCGCCGTCGACCGGGTGGATCGTGGCAAGCGGCGCGGTGGGGACCGCGATGGGGTTCATTACCGCGCTTCCCGGATTCCTGAGTGTGCCGGCCTTCGGCGCGACCGTCATGTACCTGATGGTCAGAGCGGTACAGAGCATGAAACGGGGGGCCCAGCTCGACTTTCAGCTTCAGAACTTTGCGGCCTGGTTGGGGATGGCGCTAGCCGGTGAAGCCATCGGTTTCGTGAGTGAGGGATTCTCGGCCGCCCTGGCTCTGGTGTTGTGGATCGTGACTTCGGGCGCGGGCGGACTGCTCGTCAAGTTCGGCCCCCGCGACGAGGAAGCGGACGCCGACGTCCCCCGCCTCGGGCCGGGAAAGAGTTAGCAGCCTGCACCTACCGCGATCCCGCCACCTTCACCGTCAGCAGGTCGTTCAGGTGGTAGTGGCGGTGGCGCACCGACGACGCGTAGTGGTCGAGCAGGCGCAGCGACAGGTCCTGCTCGGTGGCCGGGACGGCGTGTTTCTCGAGCACTTTCAGCTGCTCCTCGTAATTCGTGCCCTGCGGCGAGGCCAGGAACTCCAGGACGGCGGCTCCCTTCTCCACCCGCGCCGAGACGCGCAGCCGCCGAAGCCCCCTGACCTCGTGGCCGTCCTTCGCCGCCAGCGTCATGAGCACCTCTTCACCGGCGGCCCGGAGTCGCTCGCTCGACTGCCGGTCCCACCCGAGGCGCCGGGCGAACTCGGTCAGGAAGGCGTCGAGCAGGTGCCGGACGCCGGCGTCGAGCGACATGTCGATGTTGCGGGGCCCGAACCACCGGCCCGCACCGAAGAACATTCTGACGAGAACAAAGAGGGTAACCAGGACCACGACGATGCCCGCCGCGATTCCCACAAGGTAGGAGGTTTCCAATTGGGTTTCCGGTTGATGGTTGTCCCGCCGGCCAACGACGGCCCGCGGCCCCGCTTCTCACTCCGCCCCGTCGTGCGCGGGCTGCCCGCGCTCGGCAGCCCGGCCGCAACACTCAGCTCACCGGCCTGCTCCGCGGCACCAACCTCGCCGACCACAACCCCGAATTGGTGTCCGAAAAGAAGATGCGGCCCTTGAAGGGCATCGCGCTCCAGGCCATCGGCGAGTTGGGAACATAACCAATCGGGTCGTACGCCTTGAAGACGGCGATTTCGCGGCCCTGGGTGTACAGATTGCCCATCAGTTCGCCCGACACGTCGACCATGCGAACGCCCCCCTCGTAGTAGGCCTGGTAGAGGATGTCGTCCTCGACCCAGATGTTGTGCGTGCCGTATTCGGGGACCTCGTAGCGCGCCACCATCTCCGGCGCCTCCGGGTCCGACAGGTCGATGATCTGGATGTAGCCCTGGGTCGCCAGGGGAATGCCGTTCATCCCGGTTTCGGGGTCGTAGGGGAGCTGGTAGGACCCTCGTCCCTGCCCCGGCCCCTCCCACGCCAGCCCCCGCCGGCTCATGATCTCGTCGCCGATGAAGACGTAGTGCTTCCCCGTCGACCGGGACACGTACGGGAAGACCGCGTGCGTGCCCCCGGTGGGCACGGGCAGGCTGCTCACGAAGACCGGGTTCTCGGGTGATCCGCCCCAGCGCCCGTCCCCCACGTCGACGACCACCAGGCCGTTCTCCCACTCGGCCGAATACGCGAGCCCGTCCAGCACCCACACGTCGTGCAGGCGGCTGTTCGGGTGATTGTACTCGCCCACGTAGCGCGGGTTGTAGATGTCGGCGATGTCCAGGATGACGTACTTGTCGCCCCCGGCCAGCGCGAACACGTACTCGTTGGTCGGGAAGGCGTTGTGGACACCTCCGGTGAGCCCGTGGTCGGTGACTTCCGCGGCGATGACGGGGTGCGCGGGATCGGCGAGATCGAGGATCACCACGCCGTTGCGTCGGTTCGACGCGCCCTCACGGGTCATGGTGGCGTAGCGTGCGTCGGGCGAGACCTTCATGTCGTTGACGGAGCGTGCGTCGACCTGGATCGAGTCGGTCTTGAAGATGTTGCCGGGCTCGGTCACGTCCCACACGAAGCCGAACCCGTCCGAACGCTTGGCCCCCGTGAGCGCGTAGTCGCGGCCGTCACGGCCCTCGAAGACCCAGAAGTCGGTCGTGCGGACCCGCTGCTCCCTCCCCTGCCCGTGGATCTCGAGCTTCTGCACGACATCGCGCTCGACGACGCGAAACGAGGTGCGCGCGGAGAGCGGTCCGGCGTCGGCGATCACGGTGTAGATGCCGGGGACATCGGCGACGAAGCGGCTGCCGTGCATCTGCGCCGGCGCGGGCGGCGCCAGGATACCCTCCGGCTCCTCCCACGCGTGGGACCACTCGACGGGGACGCCTGTGAGGAGCTCGCCGCCAGGATCGCGCACCTCGGCGCCGAAGTCGATGACGTCGCCGGTGCGGGCGCGGGCCACGCCGCCGGTGATCGCGATGGACGCGCCCGTGAAGGGGTCGGCACGCACCGTGAATGCGCCGCTGACGCCGTCGACGGTGGCGGTGAAGGTGGCCGTGCCGGGGGCGACGGCGGTCACGCGCCCGAATCGGTCGATGGTGGCGACGTCCGGGGAGCCGCTTTCCCACGCCACATCCGGATCGCGTCGGGCGGAGCCGTCGGCGTGCTCGGCGCGAGCGCGCAGCCGCATCGAGGTGCCCGTGAAGAGGCGGTCGTCGGTGGTTGGAGAGACGACCACCCGCGCGACGGCGGGCCAGCCGATGCTGACCGGCACCCTCAGCGTGACCGGTTCGCCTGCGGAAGCGCCGCCCTCCTGGACCAGGGTGGCGATCAGCTCGTAGTCCCCCGCCTCGAGCGCGGTGACGACGCCCTGCCGCACCCTCATCGCAGACCGCGGCCCGACCAGGCGCACCACCGGGTCCTCCACGCGGGCCCCCGAGCGGGTGTAGCCGGCGATGATGACGCGCGCCTCGTCTCCGACGCGCATGGAAAGCTCCGTGGGACTGGCCCACAGGCGCACGATGGGGTCGTCTTCGGTTTGGGCCTCGAGCACGGCGACGTCGCCGAGCGTGCTTCCGGCCACGATGCCTCCGACGATTATCAGAAATCCCCTGAGCTTCGCTCTTCTGGTCATGCCGCTTCCTCCCGGGTGGCGTGGACGGTGCGCCCAGGCCGGTTCCACTCGACGCATGAGAGCGAAACTGTATTGCGGCGGGCGGCTAGGCAACGCACCGACTTCCGGCTAAGGTTGGAACCGCCGCTTCCCCAAGTCCAACGGAGGATCTCCGCCCATGTTCGCGCCCCCGCTCTCCCCCACGACCGGCATCCGGATGACGACCGCGCTACTGATCGCGATGGCTGCCGCCGTGCCGCTGCCCTCTGCCGCCCAGACCCCCGACACCACTTCCCTGGCCCGCCACACACAGGCCATGGCGTGGCGGGACATCGGCCCCACCCGCGGCGGCCGCTCGGTTGCGTCGACGGGGGTCGCAGGTGACGACCAGACCTACTATTTCGGCGCCACCGGCGGCGGCGTGTGGAAGACGACCGACGCCGGAATCACGTGGACGAACGTGAGCGACGGCTCCTTCGCCACCGGGTCGGTGGGGGCCGTCGAGGTCGCCGAGTCGGACCCGAACGTGGTGTGGGTGGGGATGGGTGAGCACGCCGTGCGGGGCGTCACCACCTCGCACGGCGACGGCGTCTACCTCTCCACCGACGCGGGACGAAGCTGGACCCACATGGGGCTTGAGAACACCCGGGCCATCTCGCGCATCCGGATCCACCCGCGCGATCCGGACATCGTGTACGTCGCCGCGCAGGGAGCCCCCTACGGCGAGACGGAGGACCGTGGCGTCTACCGCACCATGGACGGGGGCCGGAACTGGGAGAAGGTGCTGTACGTCTCCCCCCGCGCCGGCGCCTCGGCGCTCGCCATGGACATGACCAACCCCCGCATCCTCTACGCCGCCTTCTGGGACCACCTCCGGCGTCCCTGGGTGGTCGAGTCGGGCGGCGAGGGCAGCGGCATCTGGAAGTCGACGGACAGCGGTGACACCTGGGAGCAGATCAACGAGGGTCTGCCGGACCTTGTCGGCAAGATCGGCGTCACCGTCTCGCGCGCCAATCCGGATCGCCTCTACGCGGTCGTGGAGGCGGAGCCGGACCAGGGCGGCATCTACCGGTCCGACGACGCGGGAGCCTCGTGGCGGCAGGTGAACTCGGAGCGCATCGTGCAAACCCGCTCGTGGTACTACATGAAGATCTTCGCCGACCCGCAGGACGAAGAAACGGTGTACGTCATGAACGCGCCGTTCCTGAAGTCGATCGACGGCGGCCGTACGTTCACGCAGGTAGCCGTGCCCCACGGCGACAACCACCACCTCTGGATCAACCCCGCAAACGCGGACAACATGATCAACTCCAACGACGGCGGCGCGAACGTCTCCTTCAACGGCGGCGACAGCTGGTCCACGCAGCGGAATCAGCCCACCGCCCAGTTCTACCGTGTGATCACCGACAACCAGTTTCCCTACCACGTCTACGGCGGCCAGCAGGACAACTCGGCGATCGGAATCCCGTCCGCGTCGCTCGGGGGGATCGGGTGGGGCGATTTCTACTCGGTCGCGGGGTGCGAGAGCGCATTCCTGGCCTTTGACGAGAACGACCCGCAGGACATCTTCGGCGGCTGCTACCAGGGGCTGATCGATCGCTGGAACCGCACCACGGGCCTGCAGAAGCCGATCATGGCATACCCGTTCCTCGGCCTCGGCACCTACGCCGGCGAACAGCGCTACCGCTTCAACTGGAATGCCCCGATCGTGGCTTCGCCCCACGACCCCGCCACCATCTATCACGCGGGCAACGTGGTGTTCGCCACCCGCGACCGCGGCCAGAGCTGGGAGGCCATCTCGCCGGACCTGACCCGCGACGAAGAGGACAAGCAGGGCGCCGGAGGCACCCCGATCACCAACGAGGGCGCCGGTGGGGAGAACTACAACACGATCATGGCGCTGGTCGAGTCGCCCCACGAGGCGGGAACGCTCTGGGTGGGCACCGACGACGGCTTGGTCCACGTCACCCGCGACGGCGGCGGCGCCTGGAACGACGTCACACCGCCCGACATCGGCCGCGCAATGATCAACTCCATCGAGGTGTCGCCCCACGACCCGGCGACGGCCTACGTGGTCGCGTCCGCGTACAAGTTCAACGACTTCACGCCGATGGTTTTCCGCACAGGGGACCACGGGGCGAGCTGGGAGAGCACGACCGCCGGCATCGACGAGGATCACTGGGTGCGCGTGGTACGAGAGGATCCGGTCACACCGGGTCTCCTGTACGCCGGCACTGAAATGGGGATCTTTCTGTCGCGCGACGCCGGGGACAACTGGGAGAAGTGGCAGCTCAACCTGCCCATCGTCCCGGTCACCGACCTCACCTTCCGCAACAACGACCTCGTCGCGTCAACCCAGGGCCGCGGGTTCTGGATCCTCGACGACCTGTCTCCCGTGCAGCAGTCGACCGCGACCGTGATGGCCGCCGACATGCACCTCTTCACCCCGCGCGAGGCGGTGATGGCCTCGTTCAGCGGGGGATTCCCCGGTGCGGGCGGGGGCCTGTCCACCGGGGCGAATCCGCCGAGCGGAGCCCAGATCTTCTATTCGTTCGCGGAGGCGCCGGACTCGCTGGTCACAGTCGAGATCCTGGGAGCCGACGGGAGCGCGATCCGCACCTACGCCACCGACCCGGAAGCCGCAGGCAATGAAGACTACTCGTCGCTGCCCGCCCCGAAGGCCGGGCTCAACCGGCTGGCCTGGGACTACCGCCACGACGCGATACCGGGTGTCGAAGGGTACCAGAACTTCGGCAGTCTCCAGGGACGCGTCGTCGCGCCGGGCGACCACCAGGTCCGGCTCGCTCACGCCGGCGAGAGCCGCACGGTCGAACTCTCACTGGCGCCCGATCCCCGCTGGAGCGCGACCCGGCGCGAGTACGACGCCCAGGAGCGTTTCGTGGCCGACGCACAGGAGGTCATCCGCGACCTCTACGGCGCCGTCGACGAGCTCGCCGGCGTATCGGAGCAGGTCGACGCGATCGTCGAGCGCACGGAGGAACACCCCCTGGCCGACTCGATCCGCGCGTCGGGCGAATCCCTGACCGGCGCGATCACGGAATGGGAGGAGGGGTTGATCCAGCGGAGGCAACAGACCTTCCAGGACGTCATAAACTTCCGCAACAAGCTGGACGCGCAGATCCTCGCCCTGATCGGATCGGTGGACGGCACGGAACCGCCGCTGACCGCTGGCGCACGCGAGCGCTGGACCGACCTGCAGGAGGAATGGGCGACCCACGAGAACACGCTCGGGCAGTTATTGGAGGCGGTGACCGCGTTCAACGACTTCCTCACCGGGATCGGTGTTCAGCCGATCACCGTGCGTACACAGTCGCGTCCCGTTTCGTGACCGCGCACGCGGCTCCGATTGCGACTCATATGTTCCCTGTTATTGTTGGCACCGGAGCGGCTGAGCAACGCCAGCCAGGCACGACCCCGAACACGGGCACCGCAAAGTGAGCCGAATCGCCGACCTTCTTGGAGCCGAAGCAGAAGACCTTTTCACCTACCGCGCCAGGGGCTTTCCACGCGAGACACTCCACCTCCCCGGACCCGACTTCGTGGACCGGGTCGTCTCGGGCACCGACCGCAACCCGCAGGTCATGCGCAGCATGCAGCAGATCCTCGGCCACGGGCGGCTGGCCGGGACCGGCTACGTGTCGATCCTGCCTGTCGACCAGGGGATCGAGCACTCGGCGGGGGCGTCGTTCGCGCCCAATCCGCCCTTCTTCGACCCGGGCAACATCGTGGAACTCGCCATCGAGGGGGGCTGCAACGCGGTCGCGTCCACCCTGGGCGTGCTGGGGTCCGTCTCGCGCCGGTACGCCCACCGGATCCCCTTCCTGGTCAAGCTCAACCACAACGAGCTGCTCACCTACCCCAACCGCTACGACCAGGTCATGTTCGCCAGTGTCCAGCAGGCGTGGGAGCTGGGCGCGGTCGCCGTCGGCTCGACCATCTACTTCGGCTCCGACCAGGGGATGCGTCAGCTGCAGGAGACCTCGGAAGCCTTCCAGATGGCGCACGAACTGGGGATGGTGACCGTGCTGTGGTGCTACCTGCGCCAGTCCGCCTTCAACAAGGACGGGGTCAATTACCACGCCGCCGCCGATCTTACCGGCCAGGCCAACCACCTCGGGGTCACCATCGAGGCCGACATCGTCAAGCAGAAACAGGCCACCAACAACCACGGATACACTGCGATCGGCTTCGGCCGCACCCACGACAAGGTGTACACGGAACTGGTCCCCGGCGATCACCCGATCGAGCTGACGCGCTACCAGGTGGCCAACTGCTACATGGGCCGGGTGGGGCTGATCAATTCCGGAGGGTCCAGCGGGGCCAACGACTTCGCACAGGCCGCGCGCACGGCGGTGATCAACAAGCGGGCCGGGGGGATGGGACTGATCTCGGGGCGCAAGGCGTTCCAGCGGCCCATGGCCGACGGAATCAAGCTGCTCAACCTGATCCAGGACGTATTCCTGGACGAATCGATCGAGGTGGCGTAGGGTCCCAATAGATTGGGAGGCGTAATGTTGACATTACATTATGTCATGTTGACATTACATTGTTCGTGGGCAGCGTCTGTCAGCCCACCCCCGTGACGCTGCTCCGCCGCTCCATCAGCACCACATCGCGCCAGCGCCCGTCGTGGAAACGGCCCAGGCGCTCATGGGTTCCCAGGATCTTGAATCCCGCCTTCTCGAAGATCCGGATCGAGCCCGCATTCTCGGGGAAGATGCCGGCCTGGAGCGTCCAGATCCCGTGTGCCTCGCTCTCCTCGACGAGGCGCTGCAGCAGACGCTTTCCGATTCCCTGTCCCCGCGCCGCCGCCGCGACGTAGATCATCGCCTCGCGGACCCCTCCGTAGACGCACCGCCCCGACACCGGACTCAGCGCCGCATATCCCATTACCTCGCCGCCGGCGTCCGCCACAAGACGGCACTCGGGACTTCGTCCGGCGTTCCAGCTCTCCCAGTCGGGCACCTCGGTCTCGAAGGTCGCGTTGCCGGACTCGATGCCCTGGCGGTAGATCTCCGCCACCGCCGGATAGTCCTCGGCCACCAGCGGGCGGAATCCGACTTCCGAGACGCAGGGTGCGGCCACGATCGTGTCTCTCCGGCTTGCTACCGCCGCACGACTTCGCCGGGCGCCTCACCGGTCATCTCGCCATCGCGCAGCACCGGCACACCGTTCACGAGAACGTGGACCACGCCCTCGGAGAAGCGCTGCGGATGGTCCCAATCCGACTGGTCGATGATCGTGGCCGGGTCGAAGATCGCGATGTCCGCCCGCATCCCCGCCGCCAATCGGCCGCGGTCGTCGATGCCGTGGAAGTCCGCGGGCAGCGAGGTGATCTTCCGCACCGCCTCCGCCAGCGACAGAACACCCTCGTCCCGGGCGTAGTGGCCCAGCAGGCGCGGGAAGGTGCCTGCGCTGCGCGGGTGTCCGCCGGGCGCGTCGGAGCCGTCCGCAAACCCGCCGTCGCTCGCGATCATGTTCCACGGCTGGATCATCAGACGCCGGACATCGTGCTCCTTGATCGCCCCGAGGGTCAGGTTGACGGGTCGGGACGAGCCGATGATCAACTCGGCCACCGCGTCGAACGGGTCCTGGTCGCGCTGCTCGGCGATCTCCGAAAGGTAGGCGCCCACCAGCTCGGGATAGTCGGAGGAACTGGTGATTCGCATGCTCGTGTACCCTGTCGCACTCAGCCACGCGAAGCCGCCGTCCACGCCGTTCTCGCTGGCTTCCTTCAGACGGGCCCTCGAACCCGGATCCGCCAGTGCCGCCTTGAGCTGCGTCATTGCTTCGTCGGTCCGCCCCTGCCGCTGCATCTGCCGGAAGGCGTCCAGCCCCTGCAGATCCGGCGGCGCCACCACGATGCCGGTCAGGCTGGCCGTTGCGGCGCCATCGTAGGGGTACTGGTCCGACACGATCACGACCCCCCGTTCCCGCGCGTCCTCCACCAGCCCCACGATGTCGGCGATCACACCCTCGTTGTGCAGCCCTACCGCCTTGAGGTGGCCGATCTTGCCCGGCAACCCGGCCGTCTCCGCGATCTCCACGACCTCGCGATCCGATCCAACGAAGTCGTGCACCGGATTGCGCACGTGCGAGTCGTACACGCCATCGTACTCCGCGGCTTCCATCGCCAGCGCGATCACCTCGGCCGTTTCGGAGAACATGCCCGGCTCGTACATCAGACCGGTCGAAAAGCCGAAGGCACCGAGTTCCATGCCCTCGCGCACCAGCGCCCGCATCGTCTCCAGCTCTTCCGCGGTCGGAGCCCGCCGCTGGTCCTCGCCCAGGACCTCGTTGCGGATCCCGTTGTGCCCGACGTAGAACGCGACGTTGGTCCCGATGCCCTGCGCCGCGTACAGCTCCGAGAAACGGCGGATGTTCGCTGGCGCAAACGCACCGTCCGGGCCCCCGAAGACGGTTGTGACACCCTGCCGGATGAAGCCCTCGTTGAGGTTGTTGCCGGGCAGCACGATCGCCGGCGGCGTGTGGTTGTGAACGTCGATGAAGCCGGGGGCGACCACCAGGCCGCTTGCATCGATCGTATCTGGCGCCCGCGCGCCTCCGCCATCGGCCGCGGCGCCACCCACCGTGACGATGCTGTTCCCCGCGATCACGACCGTGCCGGTACGGGGCGGGTCCCCGGAGCCGTCCACAACAATCCCGCCGACGATGATCAGATCGGCCGTCTCGCCGCTCCGCACGCATGCGCCGCACAGAAGCATGGCCAACAGCACGCCTGCCCGGTACCTCATTTGCTACTCCTGGTCTTCTCCGTCGCCGGCGGTGGCGTGCACCGCGAAAGCGACCCCCTGCGGATCCATGCAATGGGCGATGAAGTCGCCGCCGGGAACCTCCATGGGCTCCCTCAGGAGCTTGCCACCCAGGGCAGTTACCGTCTCCGCCGCGGCCTGCACGTCAGGCACCATCACGTACGGCAGCCAGCCGACCGCAGGCATGTCGGGCGGCCCGTTGAAGATGCCGCCGAGCGGACGCGCGCCTCGGCTGAACATCTGGTAGAACCCCATGTCGCCCATGTCCATCCGGCTCGTGGCCTCCCAGCCGAAGACCTCGGAGTAGAAGGCCCAGGCCGCGTCCGCGTCGGTGGTCGCGAGCTCGTGCCACGAGAATTCGCCGGCATTCGGGGCGCCGTCGTGGCCCGGCGTGTCACCCTCGGGCTCGAGCACGGCAATCACCCCGCCCTGCGGGTCCGCGATGATGGCGAAGCGACCCACCTCGGGCACCGCCATCTCGTTCAGGACCGCGCCGCCGCAATCGCGCACCTTCCCCAGTGTCGCGTCGATGTCGGGAGTGGACAGGTAGACCAGCCAGCACGGAGGAACATCCGGTGCGGGCAGGTCCATCAGCCCGCCAACGGGCACCTCGCCGTTCATCCACATCTCGTAGGGCTCGTCGCCACCGTTCCATGTGCTGGTGCCCCAGCCGGTGACGCGGGGGTAGAAGCTTCGGGCCGCGTCCTTGCCCGTTGTCATTACTTCGTGCCACACAAAGCGGCCGAGGGGTGTGTCGGACATTCAGGTCTCCGTGTCAGGTTGGAAGGTCGAGCCCGAAGTGTAACCAGCACGTCGCAGGTCAGCCAAACGGGGCTGGCGCCGGTCCCGATCCCGGCTCCAGTTTTTTGTGTATGAGCTTCCACGAACGCTCACGGCGAGCGGTGGGGCTCACCCCGCTCCCACGCCACAACGGCTCACCTGCGGGAAGGACGGAAACCTCATGAAACCCCGCGTCTTCGTGTTCCTGGTGGCATCCGTGCCCCTGCTCGCACCGGCGGAGGGCCTCGCCCAGCGGCTCGGATCGGTGAACTTCCCCACTTCGGGCGACCCCGCCGCCCAACCGCACTTCGAGGCGGGGCTGCTGCTGCTCCACAACTTCGAGTACGAGGATGCGGAGGCGCGGTTCAGACAGGCACGGGAGATCGACCCCGATTTCGCGATGGCGTACTGGGGCGAGGCCCAGACCCACAACCATCCGATCTGGATGCGGCAGGATCGCGAAGCGGCGCTGGCAGTGCTGCGCGAATACGCGCCGACTCCCGCCGAGCGGCTGGCGCGGGTGCCGACCGAACGGGAACGCGACTGGCTCCAGACCGTCGAGATCCTGTACGGCGACGGTCCCAAGAAAGCCCGCGATTTCCGCTACCGCGACGCCATGCGGCGCCTGGCCGAGAAGTACCGCGACGATCACGACGCCGCCGCCTTCCACGCGCTATCACTGCTCGGGACCGCGCACGACGGCCGCGACTTCGCGATCTACATGAAGGCGGCCGCGGTGGCCCAGCCCGTCCTGGAGGCCAACCCGATGCACCCCGGCGCGGCCCACTACGTCATACACGCCTTCGACGACCCCATCCATGCGCCGCTGGGTCTCCCCGCCGCCCGTGTCTACTCCGAGATCGCGCCGGACGCGGGTCACGCCCAGCACATGACATCGCACATCTTCGTGGCCATGGGGCTCTGGGACGACGTGGTGGCCGCGAACACCCGCGCCCGCGACGTGCAGAACGCGGGGCTGGCGCGCAGGGGGCGGCGGCCAAATGTGTGCGGACACTACACATCGTGGCTGCACTACGGCTACCTGCAACTGGGGCGAATGGACGATGCCGCGGCCGGGATGCAGGCGTGCCTCGCGCGCATGGGCGACGCGCCGGCGCGCGACGAAGCCGGCTACTTTGTGAACATGCGGGCCCGCGCGGCGATCGACTCAGGCGAATGGGGCGTCGCGCGCGCGCTCACGGCCGACGTCACCGCGTTCCCGGGCCTCGCGCTGCCGTACGACTTCGTGGACGCGCTCGCCGCGCTTCGCACCGGCGACCTCGACGGCGCCCGTCGGCTGCGCGACCGGCACGGCGAGCCGGCGGACGCGGGCGATCCCAGGCACCGGATCCTGCTCCTCGAACTGGACGGCCTGATCGCCCTCGCCGCCGGAGACGCGGATGGCGGGATCTCACTGCTGGAAGAAGCCGCACGGCGGGAGGACGCCCTTCCCTACGAGTTCGGCCCGCCCGCCACCCTGATGCCCCCCCACGAACTCCTGGCCGCCGAACTGGCGGAACTCGGCCGCCACCAAGAGGCACGCCTCGCGTGGGATGAGCAGCTCGCCCGCACCCCGAAGCGCACCCAGGCTCTGCTCGGACTGGCGCGCGCCGCCATGGCCCTCGGCGACGAGACCGCCGCGCGCGAAGCCTACGCCACGCTGGCGGAAGTCTGGGCGGACGCGGACCGCGAGGTCCCCGGGCTTACCGAGGCGAGAGCGGGGACGTCAAGCCGGTAGAAGGCGCCGATCGGGCCGGCGGCGGCTCCCCCACCGAACCCAGACCGTCGGCGGCGTGCGGAACTCGTGGCCGAAGGGCCGCGCCGGCCTGTCCGCGTCCAGCCGCAGCCCGGGCAGGCCCCCGAACACCCGCGTCAACGCCTGCTCGGCTTCGATCCGGGCCAGCGACGCCCCGAGGCAGAAGTGGCGTCCCGCGCCGAAGGCCAGGTGGTCGCGCGCGTTGGAACGCTCGGGATCGAAGCGGTCGGGGTCGGCAAAGTGCGCCGGATCGCGGTTGGCGGCGCCGAGCATGCAGTGCACGATCTCGCCCCGCGCAATCGGCACCCCCCGGATCTCGACATCCTCGGTCGCCCACCGCATGCAGGACTGCACGGCGGGCTCCCACCGCATCGACTCCTCGATGACTCCGCTCAGCAGGCCGCCACCGGCACGCGTCCCGCCCGAGCTTTCAGCGGCCAGCCGCTCCGCCACCTCGGGGTGCGACAGCACCGCCCAGAACGCGTTGCCGATCATGGACTCCGTGGTCTCGATTCCGCCGAACAGAACGAGCAGCAGGTTCGCGACCATCTCCGTTTCCGAGAGGGGGTCGCCTCCACCCCGGGCGACATGGTGCCCAGGCCGGTACGGATCCTCGTCGCTCCGCAGCGCCGCGATCATCGAGCCGGCCGGCACCTCGCGGTCTCCCCGCAGAAAAGGCGTCACGTAGTCCCTGAACTCGCCGGCGGCCTTCTTCCCCGTCGCCCGCACCCCAGGATCCCCTGCAAAGTTTTCGAGTGCGGCCGCGAAGTGGTCGTACCACGCCAGCAACCTGGGCCCGTCTCCGTCCGGCAGCCCGAGCACCCGGCAGATGCTCCGCACCGAAAGGGGACGCGCGATCCGCGCCCGCAGATTGGCGCGCCCTCCGTCGCCGTGTCCCTCCACCTCCAGCTCCCCCATCAAATCGTCGAGCACGCCCCGTACGGTCCCCAGCAGGTTCTCCTCCAGCCTCCCCCGCCGGAACGGCCCGATGAAGCGCCGCTTGTACCGGATCTGTTCGTCGCCGTCGGTCGTGAGCATGTGCGACCCGAAGATGTCGCGGATCGTCGACTCGGGAGAATCGGTCGTGAAGCGCTCCCAGTCGGCGAGCACAGCGACGATGTCGTCCCGCCTGGTGAGCATCCACATCCCGAGTTCCGGCGCCCACGTCACCGGCTCGGCCCTCCGCAATTCGTGAAAGATCGGATACGGGTCGTCGGCCAGCGCCTCGAAGGTCACCCTGGCCCCCAGGGGAAACCGGGCGGACCGGCCGCTCATTCCGCCCGCGCACCTTCCCGGGGTATTCCAGGTGCTCGGCGAGGCAACACCCGCACCGCCAACGCCGGGTTTTGTACCAAAACAGGCCTCAATTCGCGGGCAAACCCGCCAGGAGCTCGCGCGCGGCCCCGCCCAGGTTGGTGCGGCCGCTGTTGTAGTTCCTGAGCAGCACCACGGTCAGCCCGGTCGCCGGCTCGAAGAGCAGGTGCGCCGTGTAGCCGGCCACGGACCCGCCGTGACCCGCGAAGACCCGGCCGTCCACGGTGCTGACCGAGAACCCGAGCCCGTACCCCGAATCCGGATCCTCCGGCGTCTGCACGGACAGCACCTGGGCGCGAACCTCGTCGCTCAGCAGCGGGACGTCCCCCCGCCCCATCACCCCCGCGGCGAAGCGCGCGAGGTCGTCGACCGTCGAATACACGCCGCCGTTGGGCACCTTGTAGCCGCGTCCCGCATGCTCCCGCGCCGGCTGCTCAGTGTTCACCTCGCCGTCGCGTCCGTTGGCGTGCCCGCGAGAGAGCGCCGGGAGCAGGTCCTCGCCCACGATGAACGTGCTGCTCGCCATCCCGAGCGGCTCGAAGATCCGCGCCTCGACCTGG
Organism: Gemmatimonadota bacterium; assembly: GCA_009838975.1. Classification (GTDB taxonomy): domain Bacteria; phylum Gemmatimonadota; class Gemmatimonadetes; order Longimicrobiales; family Gaopeijiaceae; genus Bin94. Next base: position 23,924 of record VXQO01000014.1, read on the forward strand.
TCCATGAACGGCTCGCCGGCCGCCCGCTCCAGCCCGAACCCAAGAATGCCGAAGCCGATGTTCGAATACGAGTACCCGGTCCCCGGCGGGGTCTGGTAGCGGGTGGTGGGGATGGATTCCAGGATCCGCGATGTCCACCCCTCGATGGGGCCCGTCGCAGCGCCGTCGAGATCCGGTTCACGCGCGAAGCCTGCGGTATGACTGGCGACCTGCCGCAGGTCGGGACTCGCGTCTGGCGGCCGCTCCGCCATGTCCTGCGTCTCGGGGACCAGTTCGTCGAGCGGCGTGTCGAGCGATACGACCCCGTCGTCGACCAGGATCGCCATGAGCACGGCGGTGACCGATTTCGAAATCGATCCGGTGCGGTAGATGGTCTCGCGCGCGGCGGCGATCCCCCCGGCGGGATCCGCCCATCCGTAGGCCTCGGACCAGAGAACCTCGCCGTCTCGCGCGAGGGCGACCGTCATCCCGCCGACCCCGTCGGCTTCCACGTCCGCGGCGACGCCCTCGGCGAATGTGGAGAGCGCGGGATGCCATTCGGCGGGAAGCTCCGAGGCTTCGGGAGGGGTGCACGCCCAGATCCCGACCAGTGCAGTAGCGCCCACGGCCGCGAACAAAGTGGTGCGGAAGCGTGCGAACCATGTTCGACGGGTACTGCCGCCGTCGCGTATCTTTCCGGTCATGAAGGCCCCCTTGTCGTTTGCGATCCGACTTCCGTCCCAACCTGCCATCGCCCGGGACCGGCTGCAACATCCTCCGGGGACCGGTGTTGCACCACCTGGGAGACCACGCGGGCGAGCCGCCCGGGACAGGACCATGACTCAGCGAGAGAACAAATGCGCCGTCTGATGCTGGCGCGGCACGCCAAGTCGAGCTGGGGCGATCCCGGCCTCACCGATCACGACCGCCCGTTGAGCGCGCGCGGCTACCGCGCGGCGATGCGGGTCGGCGCCGCGCTTCGCGACCTGGGCTGCATCCCCGATGTCGTCTACTCCAGCACTTCCGCACGCACGCGTGAGACCTGGGAGCGCATGGAGCCCCACTTTGACGCGCGGCCTCACGTCGAGTTCCACCGGGATCTCTACCTGGTGGGCCCTCGCGACGTCCTTGCCGCCGTCGCGTGCGCTCCCGAAGACGCCGAGACCCTCATGGTGCTCGGGCACAACCCTTCGACCCACGCGCTGGCCGCTTACCTGACCCGCACCGGCGACCCGGACGACATCGACCGTCTGCGCCGCAAGTTCCCCACCGGGGCCGTCGCGATAATCGAATTGTCCTCGGACCGCTGGGCCGATGTGGAGGAGGGCGGCGAACTGGTGCACTACATTCTGCCCCGAATGCTGGACTAGCAGGCATTCGGGTCCGGCCAGGATCGCACGGCCATCGTCCAGGCGTTACGTTGCCGTTTTCCACGGGAGTCTCAGGCAGCGGAGGCGGCCCTTGACGATCGACAAGACTCTGGAGCCCGACCACAACGACCCGCAGACCATCGTCCGCATCTTCCAGGAAGGCATCTATCCCTACGAGACCAAGATGAAGCGGCGGGAATACGAGCGGCAGAAGGCGGGGTTGCAGGTCGAACTGCTCAAGGTCCAGCGCTGGGTGAAGGACTCGGGCATCAAGGTCGTCGTGCTCTTCGAGGGGAGGGACGCGGCCGGCAAGGGCGGAACCATCAAGCGGTTCATGGAGCACCTCAATCCCCGCGGCGCCCGTGTCGTGGCGCTCGACAAGCCGAGCGACGTCGAGCGCGGCCAGTGGTACTTCCAGCGCTACGTCCAGCACCTGCCGACGGCGGGCGAAATGGTGTTCTTTGACCGTTCCTGGTACAACCGGGCGGGAGTCGAGCGTGTCATGGGATTCTGCACCGGTCAGGAATACCTCGAGTTCCTGCGTCAGTGTCCCGAGTTCGAGCGCATGCTGGTCAACAGCGGCATCATCCTGTTCAAGTTCTGGTTCTCGGTCTCGCAGGAGGAACAGAAGCACCGCTTCGACCGGCGCAACACCGATCCGCTCAAGCAGTGGAAGGTGTCCCCGATCGACATCGCATCACTCGACAAGTGGCCCGACTACACCGATGCAAAGGAAGCGATGTTCTTCTACACCGACACCAGGGACGCGCCGTGGACCGTTATCAAGTCGGACGACAAGAAGCGCGCGCGCGTCGCCGCCATGCGGGTCTTCCTTTCCGGACTGGCGTATCCCGACAAGGACGGGGATTTGGTGACCCCGCCCGACCCGCTGATCGCCGGTCCGGCCACCCGAGTAGTGAGCCACGAGCAACGTGTGAGCGACGGGCCTGTCGCCACGCCGCGTTAGCGACCCGTACCGGCCAGATGGCCGCGCCCGACTACGGCCTTGAAGCGCGTGAACTCGCCGCCCATCCGACGATGCGCAACGCCTTCGGCATCATCCGGGATCTCGACGCATGGGCGCTGGAACTGCTGATCGAACTGACGGAAATCCCCGCGCCGCCCTTCATGGAGGAAGTCCGGGGACGGCGCTTCGCCGAACTGCTGCGGGAACTCGGCGCGGATTCGGTGTGGACGGACGCCGAAGGCAACGTGATCGGAGTGCGTCGGGGGCGAGGCGGCGGCCGCACGATCGGGTTCGGCGGCCACCTGGACACCGTCTTCCCGGAGGGCACCGACGTGACCGTCCGGCAGCGCGGCGACACCCTCTTCGCCCCCGGTGTGGGCGACGACACGCGTGGGCTGGTCGTCCTCCTGGCGGTGCTGCGCGCCATGGAGGAAGCCGGCATCGAGACGAACGACGACCTCCACTTCGTCGGAGTCGTGGGCGAGGAGGGCCTGGGCGACCTGCGCGGCATGAAGCACATCTACCGCGAACCCGACAACGGCCCCGACGCGTGGATCGAGGTCGACGGCAGCGGCCTGGCGGGACTCGTGATCGACGGCCTCGGTTCCGTGCGCTACCGGGTCACCTTCAGGGGACCGGGCGGCCATTCGTGGGGCGCCTTCGGGCTCGCCAATCCCGCGCATGCCGTGAGCCGCGCGGTGCGGCACTTCCAGGATCTCGCGGACACCCTGACGCGAAGCGGTCCACGCACCAGCTACAACGTCGGACGCATCGGGGGAGGAGCGTCGGTCAACGCCATCCCCGCCGAGAGCTGGATGGAGGTCGACATGCGCTCGGTGAGTCCCGAGAGCCTGGCACGGATCGAGACGGTTTTCCTCGAAGCCATGGACCGCGCGCTCGCCGAAGAGAACGCGTTGCGGCGAGACGGTCCGCCGCTGACGGTGGAGAAGGCGAGGATCGGCGACCGTCCTTCGGGCGAGGGAGACCGGAGCGCACCCTTGATCCAGCGCGCCCTCGCCACCACGGCGGTGTTCGGCGTGCAGGGGCGATTGGCACGCTCGTCGACCGATTCCAACGTGCCCATCGCGCTCGGCGTGCCGGCCGTGACGATCGGCCGCGGCGGGATCGGCTCCGGCAGCCATTCTCTCGGCGAATACTGGGGCAACGTGGACGGCCACCTGGCGATACAACGGGCGTTGCTGCTGCTGGTCGCGGAAGCGGGTCTGGCTGAAGTGATTCCCTAGCGGCCGGGTGTCGTCCGCCCACGGCCACCCCTCACTCCCTCAGTTGTCTCCGAGTACTCGGACGACGCGCCTCGAGCAGCCCATCGGTGAAGTCCTGCCGATCCTCCAGGAGCTCCAGCCGGGCGCGCAGCGTCTCCACTTCCTCACGAATGCGGTTGGCGTCGTGCGAGGGGCCGACTCCCTTCTCCTTCGCCATCGCCTCCAGCAAGACGCCCAGCCGCTTGGCAATGGGTCTCAGGATCAGCACGCCCCCGACAGTGAGGGACAGCACGATGAGGACGACCATCGGTGCAATCACTTCCCAGTCCATGCAAGCTCTCCCCTGTGTGGGACCGCGCGAAAGGCGTCCCGTAGCCGGTAACCTCCGAGCCACTACGGCCGTGCGCGCACTCGGTTGCAACGGAACTTTTCATGTAGACTTATGATATATAGATTATCTTTATATCGTGCTTCGCATTGGGCCTGAACCCCCGAGAGCCGGGGCAAGGACGCGGGACAGGACATTCACCGAGAGGTCAGTCGGCATGCGGACAACCCTGTCGAAGAGGATCAACGAACTGCTGGTGCTCGCCGTTCTGGAGCGCGGACCTGCGCACGGTTACCAGATTGCCCTGGCGGTCGAGGAGTGGACGGACGGGCTGTTCTCGTTTCAACACGGCACCCTGTACCCGATCCTGCATCGGCTGGAGGGGGAAGGGCACGTGCGAGGCGAGTGGTGCGGCGAGGGCCGTCGCCGAAAGACCTACCGGATCACCGAGTCGGGCCGCGTCATCTTCAGGGCCGGCACGGCGGAGCTGGAAGAGCAGTTCCGGGCGCTGTTCGCCCTGTTTGGACGGACCCATGCCGCCTGAAGGGAGCCATCTGGCCGACACCGCACGTCGGTTGAACATCCCTCCCCACCGCCGGCTCGAAATGATCGAGGAATTGGGCGCCGATCTGGAGGCACTCCAGGCAGCGTACGAGCGTCGTGGCCTTTCTCCGGCCGCCGCTCGCCGCGAGGCACTCATGCGGCTTGTGCCCGCAGACGAATCCATTTACGAACTGAACGCCCAACACGAACCGAGAACAGCGCGCTGGTTGAAAGCGGCTGGAATCGGGGGCCGGGTGGAGCGCTTTGGCGCTGCCGCGGCCGCCATTCTCGCCGGGGCCGCCGTCCTGATGATCCCCGCGAAGGAAGCCGCCGTTCAGGGGTCGCTCCTCCTATGGGCTCAGGCACTGATCGCCGCACTGCTGGCCGCAAACTGGTGCCGTGGGGCGGCAGGACTGTGGATCATGGGAGTCCTTCCCCCTGATGTGCGCAGCCTCTTTCAGGCCCGTCAGGCCGGGCTGATCACCGGGGCGGCCTCCCTGGGGGGCCTGGGAGCGCTGTGGCAGGGCTACATCGGCCTCGGGACCCTCGAGGCTTCGCCCGATCTGGTCTGGCATGTCGTGCGCCCGGCCCTTCTCACGGGCGCCATCGGGATCGGGGCGGCGATCTTCGGTGCACTTGGATGGCTCGCGCTTCTCCCGCGGCTGATCTCCGACGAGTCGTCCGAGCGCCGCATCGAGACACTTCTCACGCCTTCACGCCCGCAACGCCCTCTCGACAACTCGGTGGAATGAGGTAGCACCATGGCCATGTTCGACACACTCGCTTCGCTGTTCGCTCAGTCCGGCATCGTCGGACCCCCGCTGCTCGTCGTCCTTGTATTGGCTCTTGGTCAGGCAGGGCGCGTAATCCATGCCCGGGTGCGCGGACGCCCCGAGGGCCGCGGGCATTCCCAGCTTGGCGCGATCCTCGTGCTCGGTGTGGTCGGTGCCTGTATCGGGGTACTCGGCACCCTGGTCGGCATGTGGCACACAGCGGGCTGGTTCACCACGGCAGGCGAAGTTCCCGTGGCGCTCGTGTGGAGCTCGATCAGGGTAGCGCTCACTCCGTCCATCATCGGCTTCGCCATCCTGTCGATCGCGTCCGTCGCCTGGCTGGCCCTGCACTACCGGCCCGGACGGGGACGCGCCCGGACCCTCCTGTGCGTTGCCGCCCTCGGGAGTACCTCGTGCATTGGCGACAGGGGTGGCATTTCGGGTACTGCCGCCCGCCGCGACTCCGCCGGCGTGGTCATTGTCGAAAACGCCGCGCAGGATCGCCCCTTCGCCGGGGAGCCCGTGTTCGTTGCGGACCTCAGGACCCCGGACGACGCACTGGCGATGGTTCCATGGGGCGTCGCGGCCGATCCCCGGCTTCAGCGCATCTACGCAGCCGACATCACCGGGCAGCGGGTGGCCGTTTTCGACGGCGAAGGCGGGTTCGTCGGGCAACTGGGACGCGCAGGCGATGGGCCGGGAGAATTCCGCTCTCCGGGCGCGCTGGCGCTAAGCCGCTGTGGCGGTGGAGCGGCCTGCGGGAGCGCTTCGCCCAGGGCAGATACCGCGATACTGGTCGTGCTGGACACGCGGCGGACGATCTTGAGCCGATGGTCGGGTAACGGCGGGTTCCTGGGTGAGGAACGGGTCCCGGCCGACTACTGGGGACCAGGATTCGCCATCGGTCCCGGCTGGTTCGCAACCGTGACGTCGGCGTCAGGGGAAATGAGGTTCGAGCAGCATCTGGAAGTGCGCGGCCCGGTGGAACGCGAAACGTTGCACACGGTCGCGTACGAAATGGTCATGATGGAACTGCCCTGCGTGACCATGCCCGCCGCCAGGATCTTCGCCCCCGACGTGGTTTGGACCCACGCCGACGGCACCTTCTACTACCTCGACGGACCCGGCTACCGCGTCGACGCGTATGCCGACGGGGCCGTGGTGGCCAGTCTGCGCCGCCCACTAGCCCCGGTGGCCGTGACGCGCGAAATGGCGGTAGCCGGTGCCGACCTCCCCGGGCCGTACCAGGGTCTGATGCGCCAGTGCAACGTTACGGGAGAGGAACTGGTGCGGGCCGTGGGTCACGAGGACGAGTTGGCGGTCGTTGTCGGGCTGGCCGTGGATCCCGGCGGACGACTCTGGGTGGCACGGCGCGGCAACGGACTGATGCCCGAGGCTGTCGACGTATTCGCAGCTGACGGCGAGTATCTGGGTACCCACGATGTCTCTGTGCTGCCTGTGGCCTTTCTCTCGGAATCGAGATTTGTGGGTGTGCGCCTGGACCCGTCCACTGGCCAGGCCGTCGCGTCGCTGTACGAGACCGGCCGTGGCGCGGAAACAGCGGTGGTCGCCACCCGTCGCCCCTCGGATTCTCCGTCCGGCACCGAAGTATCCGTCGTCGAGCATCCGGGCCCCCGGCCGGACACCCTCCCCAATCCCGCCGGACTCCGTGAGTTCCGCGATTGCCCGATGTGCCCGCTGATGATCGAACTTCCCCGGGGCCGCTACCAGATGGGGACGTCCGCCGAAGAAGAAGAGCGGCTGGGACTGATCCGGAACTCGAAGCGCACTCAACACAGCCGGAACGCCGAAAGACCGCAGATCGATGTTACGATCGACCACACGTTTGCGCTGGGAAGGTACGAAGTCACCTTCGATGAATGGGATCGTTGCTTTGACGCCGGGGGCTGCACCTACCGCCCGAGCGACCGGGGCTTCGGACGAGGTCATCGTCCCGTCATCCATGTGTCCCGCCGGGACGCGCAGGAGTACCTGGTCTGGCTTCGCGATGTCACCGGCCAGCCGTACCGGCTCCCGAGCAGCGCCGAGTGGGAGTACGCCGCTCGGGCCGGCACCACGACCGCCAGGTGGTGGGGAGATGAGCTCGGTGAGGGCAGAGCCGTCTGTGATGCCTGCGGCAGCCGTTGGGACGACCGGTCCACTGCGCCGGTCGGTTCGTTCGCCCCCAACCCCTGGGGCCTGTATGACATGCTCTCCAACGTGTCGGAAGTGGTGGCCGACTGCTGGCACGACACCTACGAGGGTCACCCGACGGACGGGTCCCCGCGGCTGGATGCACCGCGCGGCTGGCCCGACGGCCAATGCCGGAGAGCCACCTGGCGAGGCGGCGGGTGGCCCTTCTTCGCCTGGACGGTGCGCGCCGCTTGGCGGAGCGGCGGGAACATGAGCCTCGACTATCGGGACGACGATCCCGGGGCTGGAGGAAGCCACGGCTTCAGAGTCGCGATAACCATTCCGGAGCCCCGTTGAGGCCGTTCCTCAGGACCCCTTTCCCGCGTGTCCGCCTGCGGGACGTGCTCCTGCCGCGGCTCGGGGGACTCAGCCCCTACGAATGGGCAGCGTCAGACATGTCGGTCCGCCCTCGCAGGGGATGCACAGCGCGTCCGCGTCGAAACAGGTCACCTCGCACCCGGCGTCACGCATGAGGCGCACCGTCTCCGGGTATCCGCCCACCGCCAGGCATCTCCGTGGCGCTGTCGCCAGCACGTTCAGATTCAGCCCCCTGGAGGCCTCGAATTCGGCCTCGCTCGCCTCCAGACAGCGAATCCCCAACTCGTGGAACAACTCGTGGAGGGCGACCGGCAGGAGGCGCGGGTAGACCAGCGCGAGGTCCCGGTCCAGCGGGCTGACCACCGACAGAAGGTGCAGGCAGGCGGCGCTCCCGTTCCACACGGGGAGATCGAAGGAGTGGATTTCGACTCCCTGCGGAGACAGGACGGCCTGGAGCTGTGCGATTCCTTCCCGGTTGGTGCGGAATGTCCGTCCGGCCGCCAGGGTCTGCTCGTCGAGCCACAAGAGGTCGCCGCCTTCGACGATCCCGGGCGGCTCGATGGCTCCCAGCACTGGCACGTCGATCCGCTCGTAAAGAGCCTCGTGGAGCGCCACCTCCGGCCGGCGCAACACCTTCCCCGGCCGTAGCAGGATCGCACCCCGGGGCGTCATGAACGAGGGATCGAAGACGAACACGGAATCGGCGAGGTCGTCATCCGCGGCGGGAATCCACTCGATTGCGGTGCCCGAGTCGGCGACGCACTGCGCGAAGGCATCGTATTGGCGAGCGAGCCGACGCGCATCCAGCGGCCCCTCGTAGTGCCAGACGGCCGGATCGGCCTCGACGGTCGCCCGCCCGGGACGACGCATCGCGACCCGGCGGAGCGGCTGCACCATGCTCGCCACGCCGAATCCGAGGGTGCGCCGACTGCTCATGCGACAATCTACGGCGACGGAAGTCCATGGTCAGGCCCCCGCTCGCACCCCGCTCGCACCGGAGCCTTCGAGTTGGGGACATCGCTCGCCGTCGAACTGGCGCGGAATCCCGCGAGTGGGCATCCTCCAACGGGCAACAGCCGACACCAATTCAGGAGCACGATTCATGCAGGAAGTATCGAGTGGTATGAGGCCGACCTCTCCGGGCACGGCACCGGCTGCGTTTCTGTCCGCCTGCCTCCTTGTTTCGGCGGGGTGCGGGACGTCCGCCGAATCCGCCCGGCCCGCAGCTGGATCGGAGGGGACCGATCGTCCCGGCGAGGTGGTCTTCCCGGCCACGAACCGCCCCGACGTACGCGGGATCAGCGGGGCGGTATCGGCAGGCCATCCGCTGGCCGCCGCAGCCGGTCACGACGTGCTGCGACGGGGCGGCAACGCCATCGACGCGGCGATCGCGATGGCTGCGGTGCTCGCCGTGGTCCGCCCCCACATGAACGGGGTCGGAGGCGATGCCTTTGCGCTCTACTACGAGGCCTCAACCGGTCAGGTACACGCCATGAACGGGAGCGGGCGCGCGGGAGCGCTGGCCACACCCGCGCTGTTCGCCGCACGCGGCCTGGACGAGATGCCCGGCAACGGACCTCTCTCGGTGTCGGTGCCCGGCGCGGTGGCCGCCTGGATCGATGCACTCGATCGCTTCGGGACGATCCCGCGCGACGAGCTCCTCGCGCCGGCGATCCGGTACGCCCATGGCGGCTTTCCCGTCTCGACCCGGCTCAGCAGCGACATCGCGGCTTCGTCCGGGTCGCTGAACGACCACGCGCGAGCGCTGTACACGCCCGGAGGCGAGCCGCCACCGGTCGGCAGCCTCCTGCGCAATCCCGCGCTGGCGGCCACCCTCGAGCGGATCGCACGAGACGGAAAGGACGGTTTCTACCACGGTTCTGTGGCCGAGCACCTGGCCACCTTCCTGGAAGCGGAAGGCGGGTACGTGCGGGCCCCAGACCTGTCGGCTCACACCACCACCTGGGTCGAGCCGCTGAGTGGCGGTTTCGAGGGCTTTACCATGCTCGTCATGCCGCCCAACACCCAGGGCATCGCCCAGCTCCAGCTGTTCGAGATGGCCAGATCGTTCGACCTGCGGGCCATGGGGCACAACAGCGCCGACTATCTGCACACACTCATCGAGATGAAGAAGCTCGCCTTTGCGGACAGGGACCAATGGGCCGCCGACCCCGACTTCACGGATCTCCCGCTCGACCAGTTGCTCGACCCCGGGTATCTGGCGGGTCGGGCAGCGATGGTGGATCCGGACGCGGCAGCGGTGTCGCGCTCGCCGGGAGTGACGGCGGACATGGTGGCGGCTTCCGGCGGGTCCGGGGCATCCGTTGGCGGGAATGCGGACGGTTCGGCCGTGGCGCCCGGATCCGCCCGGGACGACTCCGGAGACACCGTCTACCTCACCGCGGTCGATAAGTGGGGCAACGCCGTCAGCTGGATCCAGAGCCTGTTCGCCGGGTTCGGCTCGGGGCTCCTGGAGCCGGAAACAGGGATCGTCCTCCACAACCGCGGCGCGCTGTTCAACCTGGAACCCGGGCACCCGAACCTCATCGCGCCCGGCAAGCGGCCCTACCACACCCTGACTCCGATGATGGCGCTCCACGGCGACGGCAGCTTCGCCTTCACCCTGGGCACGCCCGGTGGCGACAGCCAGCCACAGAGCCTGCTCCAGATCGTCAACAACTACCTGCTCTTCGACATGACCCCGCAGGCTGCGATCGAGGCACCCCGTTTCCGCAGCTACAGTGGGGTGCGGGTTGACTTCGAGGACCGTTTCGGTGCTGCCGTGCTCGGCGAGTTGGGGGCGTTGGGCCACGAGGCCGGTGTCGTCCACGGCTGGACCGCCACCTTCGGCGGCGCGCACATGATCGTCCGCGACCGCGAGGGGACGCTCACCGCGGCTTCCGATCCCCGCCGGGAGGCGTATGCGATCGCGTACTGAGCGTCGCGTGCCGGAGCGGGGTGCGGCGAGCGGTGGGGGTCGGCGTTGACGGGCACGGCACGTTTGCTGGCTGCCAGCGGCGCCGTCCTCGCGCTGGTGGGCGTGGGGCTGGGCGCATTCGGAGCCCACGTTCTCGAGGTGCGACTGTCACCTGCCGATCTCGCCGCCTTCGAAACGGCGGTACGGTATCAGATGTACCACGCGTTGGGGTTGCTGGGTGTGGCCTGGTTGCACGACAGAACCGGGAGTGCGCTCGCCGGACGCGGCGGGTGGTTGCTGGTGGCCGGAACCGCGGTCTTCTCGGGCAGCCTCTACGTGCTGGTCCTGACGGGCGCACGGTGGCTCGGGGCGGTCACCCCGGTAGGCGGCGTGATGCAGCTGGCGGGCTGGATGCTGGTCGTGGCGGGGCTCCTGCGTAAGGGTGGATAGGGGCCTGCGGGACGACCTCGCCGATGCCCGCGAAGGGGTCGCCGAGTTGCGAGGTGAACTCAAGGGCGTGAACCGCTCGTTGCGCGACTTCAGGGAGGACTTTCGCGTGCACGTCTACGGAGGAACCGCCTCCGCGTAGCCTACTCGCTCCGCTTCAGTTCCACGGGCTGGCCGTGTGGCGTGTGCCGGTACGCGTCCGCCCAGGCTTCCTTCCGCTCCTCGAGCGCGGCGGAATCACTCAGTCCCCGCTCGACGACCAGTCGCTCCAACGCCGATACCCAGTGGTGGTAGTAGTGTGAACCGTCGTCCGGTTCGCCACGTGCCTCGGCCGCTGCCAACTCTTCCGCCAGCGCCTTCGCCCAGGCCGTCCAGGCAAAATGCCCCCGCTCCGACAACTTGACCGCCAGGGCGAACGCCTGTGCCTGCCAGGGCTCGTCGAACACAGGGCCTTCCTCGTCGCGCGGCAGCGGAGGAAGCGCCGCCAGACGCTCGGCGGGCACGCGAGACGGGGCGGTCGTCACGCCGGCTCCAGGTAGTCTTCCCAGAGGTCGACGTATACCGAGTCGCCCGCACCCGCCCTGTCACCCCACAGCTCCCGGGCCTCGAAGCGGACGGAGTACACGTGCTGCGGCCGGTCGCCGGGCTGTTGGCCGGCCGCATCGCTGTCCTGCAGCGCATAGACACCAAAGTCCTCGGCGATCTGTCCCACTCGCCCGCGCACGTATCGCGGCTGGCGGGTGTGGCCGCGCGGGTGGAGGTTGCGGGCCCGGACCCGATCGCCGGGGCCGAAGCGGGCAGGCACGTCAAGGTCGAGGAGGCCGAAGCCCAGCGAGCCGCTCCGGGACGCAGGCAGCATCTCGGGCGTTGCGGCTCCCGGGTCAGCGTAGCCGGTTTCGAGTTCGGTGTCCGTGATCAGGTCGCTGCCGAGCAGCCGGCTGGTCATCATGTGGAACCACCGCTCGTAGTACGACATTCGCAGATACTCGTCCGGCGGGATGCTCTCGAGTGTGAAACGGAATCCCGGCCAGTTGCGCCCACGGCCCCAACGTCCGACAGCCCGGGTAAGCGCGAAGACCCGACCTTCCCAACGGTGGTGAAAGACCGGCTCGTTTTCCTCGGGCTCGATCGCGCCGAAGCCGTCCATGCCGCCCATGTCGTGTATCGTGTTCATCTTCCGCCCCCTTACGACGGCGACGCGACCCGCGCCACACCGACCATCGAATCACGGGTCACCAACTCCGCCAGTTCCTCTTCCGTCATGTCCGCGGTCCCAGGGGGACGCTGTGGCAGCACCAGGTAGCGAATTTCCGCCGTGCTGTCCCAGACGCGCACCTCGACATCCTCGGGCAGATCAAGGCCGAACTCCCGCAACACCTCGCGCGGCTCGATCACCGCCCTCGCCCTGTACGCGGACGACTTGTACCAGACCGGCGGCAGCCCCAGCGTCGGCCACGGATAGCAGGAGCAGAGGGTGCAGACGATCAGATTGTGAACGCTGTCGGTGTTCGCGACCACCTTCATGTGCTCGCCCTGCCCGCCGAGGTAGTCCAGTTCACCGATGGCGGAGGTACCATCGGCCAGCAGCCGATCCCGAAACCCCGGATCGACCCATGCGCGCGCCACCACGCGCGCCCCGTTCTGCGGGCCAATCCGATTCTCGAAGTTGTCGACGATCTCGTCGAGCGCGGCCGGATCCACCATCTCCTTCTCGATCAGCACCGACTCGAGCGCCCTCACCCGCAACGCGATGTCGGACGGCACGTCCTGGTGGTCATGATCGTGGTCATGACCGTGCCCATGGCCGTGAGTGTGCTCGTGTGCGTCTGCGTCGTGCACTTCAGCCTCCTCCGTCCGCTCGTTCATCATCTTCCCCGGGGCTGCGAACGCGGCCGCCCCGACTGCCGAGCCCTTGATGAACCCGCGCCGGTCGACCGGTCGTTCTCCTGATTCGTCCATGGTGCTCCCCCTGTTTTGCGAGGATTCTGGGCACCCGGGGGCGGGTGGCGCAAGTCGGTGCAGCCACAGTCAATTACCCGCAACCCTCCGAAGCGACCGGCAACCTCGACAGGCACAGGTATCATGACGCATGGCAACCCCGAACAGCGCAGGTGGCTGTTTCCGATCCTCGTGAGCACTCCCATCCTTCTCGCCGCAGCCTGCGGAGGTTCGGCCGTCATGGGAACTGCCGCAGCTCCGGAGCCCGCGCCCGGCGAAGGAGCAACGCCCGCGCCGGATTCCGGTGAACGCACCCATGCGGAAGTCACCGAGGGCGCCGAGTCCGACGAAGGCCTCTTCATCGTTCACCGCAAGGACGACGACTTCCTTTTCGAAATCCCCGACTCGGTGCTGGGCCGCGATATGCTTCTCATCAGCCGCATTGCCGGCAAGATGGACGGACTGGGCGGTTTCGCGCCGGCCGGGGTGGCCACCAACCGCCAGATGGTGCGCTTCGAGCGGCATGGCGAGCGCATTCTCCTGCGCAAGTACTCCGAAGAGGCCGTCGCGGACGACACGCTGGCGATCGCGGCATCGGTCAGCGCCAACTACTTCGCTCCCATTCTCGCCTCGTGGGAAATCGAGGCCCGTGGCACCGACTCGACGAGTTCCGTCGTGGATGTGACCGACTTCTTCGAGGGAGACACGCCCGCGCTTTCGGGACTCAGCCCCGACCAGCGGCGGACCTACCAGGTTCGCCGCCTCGACGCAGACCGGAGCTTCATCGGGAGTGTGCGCAGCTACCCGCTGAACCTGAACGTGCGCCATACCCTCACCTACGACGCGGGAGCGCCCCCCACCGATCTGCGGGCAAACACCGTGTCGCTGGAGATGAACCAGTCGCTGGTCCTCCTGCCCACCGAACCGATGCGTCCCCGCTACGCCGATCCGCGCGTCGGCTACTTCACGGTCGACCGCATCAACTACGGCCTCAATGAGCAGAAAGCCGCCACCGAGACCTTCATTCGCCGCTGGCGCCTGGAGCCGTCCGACCCGGAGGCGTATGCGCGGGGCGAGGTGGTCGACCCCGTCCAGCCGATTACCTACTACGTGGATCCGGCGACTCCCGAACAGTACGTGGACGCGGTCAAGCGCGGGATCGAGAACTGGCAGCCCGCTTTCGAGACCGCAGGGTTCAGCAACGCGATCATCGCACTGGAGGCCCCTTCCCGGGCGGAGGACCCCGACTGGGATCCCGAGGATGTGCGCTACTCGGTGGCGCGCTGGTCGGCAAGCGAGACACGGAACGCGCAGGGTCCCAGCACCTCGGACCCCCGCAGTGGCGAAATCATCGAATCGGACATCGTCTGGTATCACAACCACATGCGTTCCTACCGCAACTGGATGATGGTGCAGACGGGCGCCGCAAACCCCGACGCCCGTCAATTGCCGCTGACCGACGCACTGATGGAAGAAGCGATGGAACAGGTGATCACCCACGAGATCGGCCACGCGATCGGGCTGCCGCACAACATGGTGGCAAGTTCGTCCTACCCCGTGGACTCGCTGCGCTCGCAGAGCTTCGCGAGCCGCATGGGGGTCGCGCCGACGATCATGGACTACGCTCGGCAGAACTACATAGCGCAGCCCGGGGACGGTCTCAGGCCCGAGGACTTCCTGAGGCGTATCGGCGTGTACGACCACTACTCGGTCAACTGGGGATACCGCGTGCTCCCCGACGCCGAGACTCCCCTGGACGAGGTCCCCACCCTCAACCGCTGGATCGTGGAACGGGCGGGCGACCGCATGTACAAGTACCTGCCGCAGGGCGGACTGGGCGTGACCGATCCCCGCTCACAGACCGAGGACATGGGCGACGATCTGGTGCGCGCCAACACGTACGGGATGGACAATCTCCGGAGGATCGTCCCCAACCTGGTCGAGTGGACGACGCAGCCCGGCGAGGACTACGCCGATCTGGCCGAGATCTACGGCGAGGCGACCAGCCAGTGGTCGCGGTACGTTCGCCACATCGTGACGCTCGTAGGCGGTGTCCACGTCGACCTCAAGACCACTGACCAGGAAGGGCCGGTCTTTGACGGGCTCCCACGCGCCGAACAGAAGCGGGCAATGGACTGGCTCGCGCGCGAAGCGTTTGCCGCGCCCACCTGGCTGAACGATCCCGCGATCCTGGAACGCATCGGTCCCAACGGACCAGGCGTCGCCAACCTCGCCAGGCTCCAGTCCTCGGTCCTCAGCCAGCTTCTGACTCCGC
Source organism: Gemmatimonadota bacterium (assembly GCA_009838975.1). GTDB lineage: Bacteria > Gemmatimonadota > Gemmatimonadetes > Longimicrobiales > Gaopeijiaceae > Bin94. The sequence goes on from VXQO01000014.1 coordinate 39,195, forward strand.
GCCGTCTGGCCACTCTCGCGGAACTGGAAGCCGCTGGAGACGAAGACCCCTATCCCCTGGTCGAGTTCCTGGACGACTTGCGGAGCGCGGTGTGGCAGGACCTGAACGAAGTCTCCGAGATCGATCCCTACCGCAGAGCCCTGCAGCGCACCCATCTGGAGCGAATGGAGTACCTCATGACCGAGGAACCGGCCGGCAACCCCTTCCAGGGTGCCGCCCCGGACGTGAGCAACTCCGATATCCGCCCACTGGTCAGGGAGCAGCTGCGGATCGTGCGCCTTGAAGTCTCGCAGAGGCTGGACCGGCAGGTCGCCGACCGCGTGACCGAGGCCCATCTGCACGATGTCGTGGCGCGGATCGACGCAATCCTCGACCCCGGCCCGCCATGATCGCGTTCCGGGCTGGCCGGGCCTATTTCAACTCCACCAGCTGTTCGGGATCGACCCGCACCACGATATAGGTGATCGTCTCGGTGATCTCGCTGAACCCGTGTGGGGAGTTCGCCGGCACGATCACCATGTCGCCCGGCCCGATCTCCCGGCTGACGCCGCCCTCGATGCCGCCGACCGAACTCGGCCCGGTCAGCCTTCGCACGGTCCCGCCGTCCGGATCGAGGGCACGCGCGTTGGTGAGTTCGCCGCCAGTCATCATCGTCCCCCGCCCGGAGACAACGTAGTAGACCTCGGTCTGGTTGTGGTGCTGGATCGCACCCGGTGCCGTAGTCGGCGGGCGCCGCACGAGCCCGACCCCGACGTTGTGCCCGCCCGCGTCGATGTGCCGGATCTGCTGGTCGCTCACCCGTCCCTCGGGCGCGTTTTCGATCGTTGCGAGGATGTCGGCGGCAGAGATGTGGGTGCCCACCGGGTTTTGCTTGTCGCGGGGAGCCGCCGTCCACAGCAGCGCGGCAGCAATGAGAAGGAAAACGGCTTTGGTCATGGCGGATCTCCATGGTTTCTGGCGAATTGTAATGTCAACATTACATAATGTAATCTTTTATTTACAACGACTTGTGCGGAAACATGCCGAACACATTGTCGATGAGCTCCCGGGCCTGAGGCGGCACGCCCGTGAGCGTCGCGGGAATCCCCGAACCCCCGAGTTCCTCGACCACTCGCTTCAGCACCAGGGCGCCGGTAAGGTCGATCCGTCCCAGTCCCTCCAGGTGAATCACGACCTCCGAGACGTCGTTCGCACGGGCGAGCCGGGCCATGATCGCTTCCTCGAGCCTCGGCGCCGAAGCGAACCAGAGGATTCCGATCACTTCCAGATGAAGCACGTCCCCCTCCACCCGGCTGTGGAATCCGGCCCGCCGCTCGCGCCATACGTGGATCGCCAGTGAAACGAGGATCCCCAGCAGCAGCGCCTGCTCGATCCGCGGCGCCAGAAGCAGGCACATCGTCAGGGTGAACCAGACCACCAGGGCCTGGATCCGGGACAGCCTCCACACGCTCACCAGAAGGCGGGGCTTGACCAGTCCGGCCACGGCGGCGATCACGATTCCCGCCAGCACTGCCCGCGGCAGGGACGACAGCACGCCGGCAAACGGAAGGAAGACCAGCACGGCCAGGCCGGTCACGGCCCCCGACCAGCGCGACTGTGCGCCGGAGAGGTGATTCAGACTGCTCCGCGAAAACGAGCCGTCCACCGGCATGCCGCCGAACAGGCCCGATGCGACGTTCGCAGCGCCCTGCGACACGAATTCGCGGTCGGGGTTCCAGGTCACCCGGTCCTGGGTGGCGAAGCTGCGCGCGATGGCCGTGGACTCCGCAAATCCCACAAAGGCGATCACCGCCCCCGGAACGACCAGCTGGGGCAGGAACTCCCAGGGCAGCACCAGGCTGAAGGGAGGGAACGACCCGGGGATTTCCCCCACCACCGGTCCGCCGTAGTCGAACAGGACGGCAAAGAGGACCCCACCGATCACCGCGACCAGCGCACCGGGAAAGAGGACGTGAATCCGGCGGGCCAGCAGGGTCGCCGCAACCGTCAGCACCGTGAGCACCGCGGCGGCCAGGCTCCACGAACCCGGGCTGCCCAGGACCTGAAGCGTTCTCCCGACGAGTCCGCTTTCGGAAGCGCCGGCCATCCCCAGCGTCGAAGGGAACTGGGAAAGCAAGATCAGGATCGACGCCCCGGATGTGAAACCCCGCAGCACGGGCTGCGACATCAGGTAGGTGACTTTTCCCGCAGCGATGAACCCGATCACGAGCCGCGTCAGCCCCACGACCAGTGCAAGCAGCGCTGCCGCACCCACGTACTCGGAACTCCCCGGAACGGCGATAGTAACCAGTGCGCCGTGGGTCAGCAGCGCGGTGAGCGCGACCGGGCCGGTCTGCAGGTAGGGACAGTACGCCAGCAGCCCCGCAGCCAGCAGAGGCACCGCGGACGCGTAGAGCCCATGCACGCTCGGCAACCCCGCCAGTTCGGCATACGCCATGCTTTGGGGGATGATGAGGAGCGCCACGCTCAACCCGGCGACCACATCGCGCGACGTGCCGCGCCGGTGCCCCCACGCCTGCGAAGAGGACGACCCCCCCGTCACGGCACGTGCCCCGCACCCGCCACGGTGTCCGCCCCGTCCGCGAGCCGCGACAGCAGCGCGGCCGACTCCCCCGCGCGTCCGGCCCACCACCGCGCGATCGGGGCCGGCCCCCGCCCCGCCACCCTGGCGCCCCATTCGCGCGCATGGCCCGCCAGCCACCGCAGCGTCCCGCGGGGATCCTGGGCGAGGAACGAGCCGAGGACATACCGCCGCTCCCCCGCGCGGCACGCGAGCCCGGCCTCCTCCCCGAGCCGCACCAGGTCGTCGCGGAGCACGATCACGCCGGAGCGCACCGGCACCAGCAGCGAAGCCAGGAAGGCCGTGCCCCCCTCTTCGCGCGGGTCGGCGATTGCGGCAGCCGTCCGGAGCGCGGCCGGCAGGTAGCTCGGAAAGGCCATCTCGGCCTCGAGCTGTGCCAGGGTCTCGCCAAGGAGCGCTGCCCACGTCTCGTAGAAGGGAGCGCCGCACGCTTCGAACGACACCAGGTACGGCGCAGTCCAGGACACGATGTGCTCCCAGAGCAGGGTGACCCGCGCCTCGGCCAGCAGGGCGGCGCGTGCCGGGTCGGATTCATAGCGTTGCCAGTGTTCGACCTCCGCCAGCAGCCCGAGCAACGAGGCGAGGTGGTCGGTCTCGGCGGCGCCAGCCGGTCGGCGGGGGGCGGCCTCTTCGGCGGTTGCTGCCGCACGGGCGGACCCGCCGTCCACGGCACCGTCCCCGATCCCCAGGGCTCGCCGAAACCCCGCGATCCGGTCCCGCGCCTCGCCTCCCATCATCCCTTCGGCACCCAGATACACGGAGGCGTACGGATACCGCTGGAACGCGACCACCGCGCCGTGGACCGACGGGTCAGGGACGGGCGGGAGGCCGAGCGCCTCCGCAATCCTCCGGTGTTCCGGCGCGGGGACCTCGATCAGGGAGCCGAGGGCTCGGAAGAGTTCCATGGAAGCCTGTAGGCCTCTCGGTCCGGCCGCACCGGACGCAGCAGCCACCAGGGACGCCGGGTCCCGTCGGGTGAGTGCCGCGCCGCATGACGGGTGCGCCGCAGCCACTGCCGGAAGGTCTCGCGGGATTTTGCGGTGTCGACCGAGATGTCTCCGTAGCGGTCGTCGGGCTCCGCCTTCCCCACCCGCACGGCCTGATGCCAGCAGTGCGCGCCGGAGATGGGGTCGGGCTGGACCGGGAAGGTCATGTTCTGGTGCACCCCCACGTCCGTCCACCAGATACGCGCGGTATCGGGATCGGACGACCGGAACGGACCCGTACCCTTCTTGAGCGACATCCCCCATCCGCTGCCTTCGCGACCAAGCGACACGGTCGCCATCGACTGGCGCGGGCCGTCCCCCGTCTTCCACCGCCCCATGTGGTGCGAACACGCCACGACCCCGGGGTGAATCCCCTCGGTAACCCAGGCCTTCACGACGAAATGTCCGATCTGCGTCTCGACACGGACCAGGTCTCCCGTCCCCACCCCAATCCGGGCGGCGTCGCCGGGATTCAGCCAGAGCGGGTTGGTATGCGCTATCTCGTTGAGCCATTTGGCGTTCGCGCTGCGGGTGTGGATCTGCACCGGCAGGCGGAATGTCGAGATGAGGCACATCTGCCCGGGCTCCAGGGCATCGCGGTGCACGTGGCTGCGTATGTATCCCGGCACGGCCATCTCCGGCCAACCCCACTCGGCCAGCGTCCGGGACCAGAACTCGAGCCGTCCCGACGGCGTGGGGAAGCCTCGCCGCACCTCGCCATTCACCGCAACGCCCACCCGGCGGCGCCCCTCGGCGTCGCCATCCAGCGGCGGGATCGGCACCACATTCGGCGACGGCGGCGCCGCGGCCCGCGTGTAGGCCCGCCCGGCCGCATCGACGTGGGCGTCTTCGAGTTCGGCCTCGGGGACACGCTGCTCGTAGACGGGCCCCACCGCCGCGCCGATCTCGAAGGCGCCGTAGCGCCGCATGTATTCGAGCGGCGACAATCCCTCCCGCGCGGCGCGCTCCGGGAGGCCCGGGACGGAGTTTTCAAAGATCCACCCGTAGTACTCGTCCACGGTCAGCTTTTCCCCGGGCCGCTCCCGCGACTCGAAGAAGCGCCGGATGCCCCGTGAGCCGTCTGGGTCGATCCGCCACGTCAGCTCGATCCAGAACTCGTTTTCCTCCCACACGTCGCCAGGCGTGACATCGCGGGTGGACGACACCTCCTCGCCGAGTCGCTCGCGCGCCGCACGCAGTACCGGTTGACGGAATCCGATCCAGAGGCCGTCGTACTGCTCGTACGAGGTCAGGTCGTGCCGCTCCGACGAATGGCCCATCGGCAGCACGTAGTCGGCGAAGAAGGCGGTCTCGTTCCAGGTCGGGGTGAGGGCTACATGGAGTCCGATGCGCTCGGGGTCGGTGAGCATCTCGATCCACGAGAAGCCGTCGGGATTCGTCCAGACGGGGTTGTAGACCCGGGTGAAATAGACATCCAGTCGCCCGCCTCTCTCGGCCGTCAGGTGCGGCAGGAGGAACGACATCTCCATCAGGCTCAGCGGATAGTCGGCCGGCCAGGTGAGTTCGTTCCAGCTCTCGGGGTGCCGTGGGGGCATGCGGATCGGACGCGGCACGAACTTGTTCCACGCGTTCGGGTAGGTTCCCCCGGGCACCGCGACCGCACCCATCAGCGCATTGAGAAGGAAGAGCGTCCGCGCCACCTGCCAGCCACCCAGGTTGCCCGCGGCAGCGCTCCGCCAGTTGTGGGTGGAGAGGCCGGTGCCGGCGCCGGCCACGATCTCGGCGCACGCCGCAATGGTCTCCGCGTCGACGCCGCTCTCCGCAGCCGCGAACTCGAAGGTGTATCCCTCGTAGAGGTTGCGCAGCACGCCCTGGAAGGCTTCGAAGGTGGATGGCTCGTCGGGGTGGTTCTCGGCCATGTACTCGGTCCAGTTCCACCACCGCTTCACGAACCCCGCGTTGTACCGGCGCGTCCGGATCAGGTGGTTGGCAATCGCAAGGAGCACCGCCGCCTCCGAGCCCGGATACGTCGACAGCCAGTGGTCGGCGTGCGTGGCCGTGTTGGAGAGCCGGGTGTCGAAAACGATCAGCTTCGCGCCCCGCCGCTTGCCCTCCATCACCCGCTGCGCGTGGGGGTTGAAGTAGTGCCCCGCCTCCAGATGGCTGCTGACGAGCAGGATCACGCGTGCATTCTCGTGGTCCGGACTGGGCCGGTCCATCCCCATCCACAGGTGGTAGCCGGCCCGCGCGCCAGAGGAACAGATGTTGGTGTGGGAGTTGTGGCCGTCGACGCCCCAGGCGGCGAGCGTGCGTTCGGTGAAGCCGTCCTCGCCGGGGCGCCCGACGTGGTACATGATCTCGCGGTGCCGGTCCTCGTCGATGGCCGTGCGGATCCGCCCCGCGATGTCGTCCAGCGCCTCGTCCCAGTCGACCGGCTCCCACTGCCCTCCCCCCCGCTCCCCGGCGCGCTTGAGCGGCGTGAGGATCCGGTCCGGGTCGGTGAGCTGCGTCACCGTCGCCGGCCCCTTCGCGCAGTTGCGTCCGCGCGACCCCGGATGCTCGGGGTTCCCCTCGAACTTGCGCACCTCGAGAGTGTCGCGGTCTACGTACGCGAGCAGCCCGCACGCGGACTCGCAGTTGAAGCAGGTCGTCGGCACCAGCATGTAGCGTCGCTCGACCCTGTCCGGCCACGCTTTCGAGTCGAGTTCGACCCAGTCGCTCCAGCGCTCCTTCGGGGGGAAGGCGGCCAGGTGGACACGGCTGGCCCCCGGGTAGAAGGTCTCGCCGCGCTCCTCGACCTCGCGTCGCGCAGCGGAGACCCGCCGGTTGAGGTCGTCGACGGCGGTTGCGGGGGATCCGGCACTCCCGGTTGCGGAACCGTTCCCGTGCGGGGCGCTGCCGCGTCGGCCGCGCGTCACGAAAGCGCCACCGACTGGCCCGCTTGCACGTAGGCGTGCTCGTACGCCAGCAGCGCGGCAAGGCCGATGGGCACCACGATCCAGCCGAGCCACGGAGCGGCGGCACCGAGGAGGGCGCCGAGAAGGCCCACGCGGAACCAGCCCCGGAACCGCCCGTGAGTCATCTCGCGCTCCGCGAGGCGGGCGTGGGCGGTGGGCGGCGGCATCAGGATTTCGCCCAGGATCATGAGGGCGTGGGCAGCGCTGCCGATCGCAAAGAACCGGAGGGCGGCGGACATCGCGCCGGCCCCGAGGGGTCCCGTGGCCGTGGGCAGAACCAGCACCGCCAGCACAACCGCACCGGCCCCCGCCATGAACGCCTGGACGAGGAAGTGCACGGGGAGCATGGGGTTCTGCCACATGTCCCGCGCCTTGGCCTGGCCGAAGAGGAAGGCGGTGTAGACCGCGGTGAGAATCGCGAGGGCACTGCCTGCGAGGCCGAGCCAGAGCGGCGGCGAAGAGCCCGTGAAGACCAACGCGAGGTGCGCCGCCAGCGCGGCGCCGTAGCCGCCGATGATGAAGCCTCCGCGCACCAGCCAGCTCCGCCACTGCGGCCGCCGGAAGATCAGGTGGAAGCGCGCGGGGTGTTCCAGGTCCCAGATCAGGACCGCTCCCGTCAGCGCCAGGAACACACCGGCCACGATCGGCGCGACGAACATCCACAGCGTGCTGGACGCGGTAATCGCCCCGGTCAGAAGCAGGAGGAACGGTGCGAGGTACGCACCCGCGGCGATGGACTTGGTCCAGGTATAGAGCGACACGCGGAAGTCCCACGGCGCGCGGTGCGGGATGTCGTAGCTGAGCACCGCCGCCGCGGACGAGTTCCAGGGTCCCGGATGCCCGGCCGGCACCCCGTGGTCCACCTCGCCCTGCTCGCTCCACATGAAGAGCCCGCCGGCCGGCCTTTGCGCCGCCAGCGGGTCGAGCGTGACCTGGTCGCCTCCCTTGTAGTACAGCTTCGGCCTGGTCTCCTTCTCCGGCCGCCGCACCGCCACCGGATCGCGGTTGATGATCTTCGCGACCTGCGACGTCGGGTCGTTCATGTCTCCCACGAGCAGCGCTTCGGTCGGACAGACGACCACGCACGCCGGTTCGAGTCCGATGTCGAGGCGATGCGCGCAGAAGTTGCACTTCTCGGCCGAATGATCCTCGGGATTGATGAAGATCGCGTCATACGGACAGGCTGCGATGCAGGCCTTGCACCCGATGCAGGCGCTCTTGTCGAAGTCGACGATCCCGTCCGCCCGCTTGAACATCGCCGAGGTGGGACACGCGGTCACGCACGGCGGGGCTTCGCACTGATTGCAGCGTGTCACCTGGAACGAGCGCCTGGCCTGCGGAAACGTCCCGGTGTCGACGTACTTCACATAGGTGCGCGTGACCGAAAGCGGAACCTCGTTCTCGGACTTGCAGGCCGTGGTGCAGGCGTGGCAGCCGATGCAGCGCGTCTGGTCGACGACTTTCGCCCAGGCCGGACGCCGGGTTGAAGTGGCGGGTTCGGATTCGACGGACACGTGAAGTGTGCGAGCCTCGTTGGGTTGGTCGGTTGCCGACGTGACCCTTCACAATAGACGCAGGCACGGAATCGGAACAGGTGACCCGCTCCGACCCGGGGTGGACGGAGCCTGTCCGCCGCGGCTCGCGTGGAATCGGGTACCCGAAGCGGGCTTCCCGCCATAGCATTCATGAGCGTCCACGACGAATCCGAAACCGGCTTGCGGGCGGCCCGCGACGCATCCGCGTCGTACAGAGTGCGCTCAGCGCCCAGACCATGTCATGACAACATTACAGTTTGTCACGTTGGCTTTACATTCTCGTAGTCCTGGGCTTCGCTCTGCGTTGCTCCTCGGGCGGATCGACAGGCCATGGGCTCGCGCAACGAGTGAATGCCGGCCATGAAGGCGTGCCTGTTCGCGGGCGATCGCCTCGTCCTTGCCGAAGGGTCCGCGGACCTGCCTTCGCTGGAGGAAGCGAAGGGGTGGGAAGGAGGGCGAGCCGAGTGGTTCCGGGTGGCCGGTGGCACAGATTCAGTGATGGCTGCCCGGTTGAGCGGGCGCTGGAAGCCCGCGCCGGGCGTCAGGGCGATGGGGCTTCGCGCGGTGCTTCCCCTGCTGCCCGAGCCGTCCCTCTCGCTCGTCCTCACGGCGGCGCACCTTGCCCGCTGGCGCCGTACATCCCGCTACTGCGGGGTATGCGGCACGGCGACCGGGGAATCGCCCAGGCACCAGGCCATGCTGTGCCCGTCGTGCGGCCACCTCGCCTTCCCGAAGGTGTCGCCCGCCGTGATCGTCCAGGTGACGCGAGGCCCTGAGATTCTGCTGGGCCGGTCGCGCCGCCACCCGCACGGCTCGTATTCGGTGCTCGCCGGGTTTGTGGACCCGGGAGAGAGCCTCGAGGACGCCGTGCGGCGGGAGATCGAGGAGGAGTCGGGGATCCGGGTGAGGGATATCCGCTATTTCGGCAGCCAGCCGTGGCCCTTCCCCGACTCGCTCATGGTGGGGTTCACGGCCGCCTACGACGGCGGGAAGCTGCAGAACCGCGACGACGAACTGGAGGACGTGGGGTGGTTCACGGCCGACGCACTCCCCCCGGTGCCGCCGCCATACAGCATCGCCCGGGCTCTGATCGACGACTTCGCCCGGCGCAGTGGCGTGGACCCGGCCGAAGTGCCTACCTGGAAGGTCGGGGGGCGGCCCCGTTGAAGGGCCATCCCTGACACGCACCGCACGCGTTACCGTTAGGGATCCGACCACAGTCGCCCGCTGCCCCCGAGGAGACCATGAACAGACCGACCCGCATCGCTTGTGCAGCGGGGCCGCTCGCAGCGCTCCTCACCGCCTTCGCCTGCGCCACCACTCCCGCCGGACCGCCACCCTTCGATCCTGTTGGCAGCTACGAGTACACCGCTGTCGTCGAGGGCCAGCCGCTGTCGGGGACCATGACCATCGAGGAGGCGGAGGAAGGCTACGAGGGGACGATCCTCAGCGTCGCCTTCCCTCCGATACCGATCACGTCGGTGACCGTGGAGGGACAGGCCGGTACGATCGAGGCTGCCGGACCCGGTGGGCCGCTGATCGTCGAGTTCACGGTGACGGATGACGTGATCCAGGGCATGTGGTCGATGGGCCTGGAGGGTGGAGACTTCACGGCGACGAAGACGGGCTGAGATACCGGAGGACGACGAGGGCGACAGCCCTGGCTCCGTCGATCAGATCCTGCACCGCGATGGACTCGTTCCCGCAGTGCGCCTCGCCGATGTCCCCGGGGCCGAAGAGCACCCCCGGCGTGCGCCCCGTGTTCACCAGGTGGCGCAGGTCCGAGCCGTAGGGCACGCCGACCACCTCCCCGCCGCCCACACCCAGATCGCGGGCCGCACTCCTTGCCACCGAAACGATCCGGGCGTCGGCGGCCGTCTCGCAAGGCGCGAACTGACCGCCCCACCACTCCACCCGCGCAGGGTTGCGGCGCAGGTACTCGTCCCGGCCGCAGCGGGCGGCCACACGGGCCTCCAGAGCCGCGCGGGCGGCGCGCACGTCCTCATGTACGGCCACGCCGAAACGGCCCTCTGCGCGCACCGATTCCGGCACTGACGACGCCCATTCCCCGCCCTGCACCGTCCCGATGCAGATCGGATAGGGCACCGGATACGCCGCCAGCCGCGGGTCGTCGGCCGCCGCGTTGCGCTCGGCCTCGAAGTCCACGAGGTCCTCGTACAGGAGCATGAACTTCTCCAGCGCGCTCACGCCCTCATGGCGCAGGGCCCCGTGCGCGGCGCGGCCCGGCACCGTCAGGCGAAAGTTGAGCGCCCCGGCCTGGGCCGCCGCCACCTCGAGCCCGGTCGGCTCCAGCACGATCGCACCGTCGCCCACATGTCCCCTAAGGACGGCCGCGAGCGTGCCGAGGCCGCCGTCCTCCTCGCCGACGACCGAGTGGAAGCACAGGGAGCCGCGCAGCGGGGGCCCCGAATCCAGGACGGCCTTCACCCCCGCGAGACCCGCGACGAGCGGTCCCTTCATGTCGAGCACGCCACGGCCGTACACACGCCGCCGGGCGCGCTCCGACGGGCGGGACGGGTCCTCACGCAGGGCCATCTCGAAGGGCGGTGTGGTCCACCTTCCCTCGTCGCCGGGCGGCACCACGTCGACGTGCCCGTTCAGGACCAGCGCCGGGCCGAGGTCTCCGCCCTCCTCCTCCCAACAACCCACCACGCCGAGCGGATCCTCGCGAACGATTTCGCTCGCATATTCGGGGTGACGCGAGAGTTCGGCCTCGTCGATCTCCCAGACGTCGAGCTTCATGCCCAGGCCGTCGAGCACCTCGGCGACATACTCCTGGGCGGGGCGCTCGCGGCCCTGCCAGCTCGGGACCGCGACGAGGCCGCCGAGCGTCTCGAGCAGCCAGTCCCCGTCGACGCGGTCCAGCACGGCCCTTTCCTCGGGCCGCAACGATGTCTCCGGCGGGTTCGCGGTCACGCGGCGACGCGACCTACGGCGACTCCGAGAACCTCATCGCCCACAGCCCCGAATTGATGTCGGCGAACCATACCAGGTCGCGGTGGGGCATCACGCTCCAGGCGCCCGGCGAGTTGGGAATGAAGCCCACGGGGTCGAACGCCTTGTAGACCGAGATCTCGCGGCCCTGCGTGTAGAGATTGCCCATCAGCTCGCCCGACACGTCCACCAGCCGCATGCCCCCCTCGTAGTACGCCTGGTAGAGGATGTCGTTCTCGACCCAGATGTTGTGCGTCCCGAACTCGGACACCTCGTAGCGTGCGACCATCTGCGGGTTCTCCGGATCGTCGAAGTCGATGACCTGGATGTAGCCCCAGCTGGCCCGCGGGTAGCCGCCCCGCCCCGTCTCGGGATCGTACTTCTGGCGGAAGTCGGGGCCGACGCCTTCCCACGCCATCCCTTCGCGCGTCAGGATCTCGTCGCCGATGAAGACGTAGAACTTGCCCGCCGACTCGGAGTGGTAGGGGAACACCGCGTGCGTGGCGCCGGTCGGCACCGGGTAGTTGGTCACGAACACGGGGTTCTCGATCGTGCCGCCCCAGCGCCCGTTGCCCACGTCGACGACGACCAGCCCGGACCCCCACTCGGCCGAATACGCGATCCCGTCGTGGACCCACACGTCGTGGACGCGGCTGTTCGGGTGGTCGTATTCGGAAACCTGCTTCGGGTTGTAGATGTCGCTGACATCGAGGATTACGTACTTGTCGCCGTTGGAGAGGGCGAAGAGGTGGTCGTTGGTCGGGAAGGCGTTGTGGACGCCGCCGGTCAGCCCCTCGGTGTATTCGGCGGCGATGACCGGGTGGGCCGGATCGGCGAGGTCGAGGATCACCACGCCGTTCCTCCGGTTCGACGCGCCCTCGCGCGTGAGGGACGCGTACCGCCCGTCGGGCGACACCTTCACGTCGTTGACGGACCGTGCGTCGACCTGGATGGAATCGGTCTTGATGACGTTGTCGGGGTCGGTGACGTCGAACACGAAGCCGTGCCCGTCCGACTGCTTCGCGCCGACCAGCGCGTAGTCCCGGCCGTCGACACCGGTAAACACCCAGAAGTCCGTGCTGTAGACGCGCTCCTGGCGGCCGCGACCCACGATCTCCATCGAGCGGACGACCTCGCGCGGCAAAGCCTCGAAGGTGCGCATGGCGCGGAGCCCGCCCGAACGCGCCACCACGGTGAACTCGCCAGGCACGTCGGCCACGATCTTCCCGTCCGTGATCTGGCCTGGGGCGGCGGGTGCGATCACCCCCGTAGCCGGCAGGTAGCTGTGGCTCCACTCGACCGGGGCCTCCTCGATGGTGCGCCCTTCGGCGTCGCGCACGATCGCGGTGAAGGTCTGGACGTCGCCGGTGCGCACGACTCCGTCCGCCGCGCCGCCCACGATCTCCAGCGCCGTGCCGGTGAACGGCCGCACGTCACCGTCCAGGCCGCCGGTCACGCCCTCGAAGACGGCCTCGATGCGAACCGGCCCCGGCGCCAGGCCGCGCACATGTCCGAAGGCGTCGACCTCGGCGCGGGCGGGGTCGCTGGTCCGCCAGGCGAACTCGGCGCCGGGCCGCATGGTGCCGTCCTCGTGCCGGGCGGTGGCGCGGTGCGTCACCGTGCTGCCCTCGAAGACCGGGCCCGAACGCGCCACCTCGACGCGCACGACGGGCGGCCAGTCCACCACGACCGGCACAGCCAGCTGCAGCGGTGCGCCGCCGGGCCCGGGCCGCACCGTGGTGACCACGATCTCCCATTCTCCGACTTCCAACGCGGTGACGGTGGTTCGTGTGGCGCCATCGGTCGCGGTGCCGCCCTCGACCGAGAGCGCACGGCGCGCCCCCGCAACGCGCACCGCTTCGTCGACCGCACGGCCCTCGCCGTCCAGCACCCGGATGGTGAGGGTGGCGCTGGCGCCGCGCTCGATCACGAGGCTGGGTGGGTCGGCTTCCAACCGTGAAGCGGTCTGTGCGGCCAGGGTGGGGCCGGCCGGCCAACCGAGGTCCGAAAGCAACGGAGCAATTGCAACGAACCCGGTGGTCGCCACGGCCCGTAGGACGAAGCTGTGGGAGAAGCATGACATGTCCTGAATCCCTCCGTGGGCGCGAACACGTACGAGCAACATGAATATCTCGATATGTCTCTTTACATCTCGATATGTCGTCATTAGTGTTCGTGATCGTCCCGGACAACATCGGGAGCGAATCGCAAATCGGAAAGAGCGGCGCGGTCCGCCGGCCGACTGAAGTCCACGATTTCACTGGAGATTTCACAATGAGGTTCGACGACTACTTCGACTTCGACAACCTGCCCTGGCCCTTCGGCACCTCCGATCGGCGCGGTCGCCGGCGCCACCGTCGGCGGGCCCGGTGGAGGTGGTTCGAGCGGGGAGACCTCAAGTTCGCCATCCTGGCGCTCATAGCGGAAAAGCCGATGCACGGCTACGAGGTCATGCAGGCGCTGGAGGAGGAATCCGCGGGCAGCTACAAGGCGAGCCCGGGGTCCGTCTACCCTACCCTGCAGCTGCTCGAAGATCAGGGACACCTGACCTCGGAGGACTACGGCGGCAAGAAGGTCTACTCGATCACCGACTCCGGTCGCGCCTTTCTCAACGAGAATCGGGACCACGTCAAGCGGATCTTCGACCGCGTCTCGCAGTTCGGTGACCGCCTGGGCAAGGACATGGCCGCACTGACGCGCAGGCTCTCGCGGCTGACACGCACGACCTTCCAGGGCGCCGTCAGCTGGTTCGAGGACGACCAGCTCTTCAGCGACATGAAGGCGGTGCTGGACCGCGCGGTGAAGGACATGGACGCTGCGTGGGACGCCGCCAGGGAGCGGCGGCGTGCGGCCAGGGCGGACGCGGATCCCGGGGAGAGCGCCGAATCCTGAGTCAGGCCTTCAGGACGGCCCGCTCCAAAGCCTCCGCATGTAGCGCTCGGGGGCCCGCAGGAAGTCCCGGAACAGACCGACTCCATCGAGCGCGTCGTAGGAAACCTCCCGGAGCGGCGAACTGTCGAAGCTGTAGATCGTCGCTCCGGGAACGGCCATGAGCACCGGTGAATGCGTTGCGATGACGAACTGCGCCCCCTGCCCGACCATATCGGACATCATCGCGACGAAGCCCAATTGACTCTGGGGCGATAGCGCCGCTTCCGGCTCGTCCAGCAGGTAGAGCCCTTCCGGAACGAAGCGCGATCGAAAAAGGCGCAGGAAGCTCTCGCCGTGGGAATTCGCATCCAGGTCGTCGCCGTACCTCGACCGCATGTCGGCAAGCGATCCGGCAGCCGGTCCCTTCGCGAGCGTTCTGGCCAACTCGGACCGGCCCTGGTACTGGCGGTCGACTTCGTCGAGCCGCGCTTCCATCTGCACCCGCAGCGTGCCCAGGCGCTGGATAAACCCGAAAAAGTCCTCCGCGCGCATGAAGAACCCCCGGTGTGTCCGTTTGCTCCATACAGCGGCCATTCGCTTCGCGAGCAGTCGCTGGCTCGCGAGGGAATCGTCGGACGCTGCATCGGTGCCGCCTACCGTGGGCAGGTTCGTTGCGATCGCCAGCGCCTCGAGCAGCGTCGACTTCCCCGACCCGTTCTCGCCGGCAAGGAACGTCACCGGCCCGGGCAGGGCCATTTCGCGCAGCCCTCGCAAGGCGGGAATGCTGAACGGAAACGTGTCCCGCTCCGAAACCGGAGGATCCTTCAGGCGGATTGCGGTCAGCAAATCATGTCGAGGCGAATGGGTTCCGGATGTGGTGCGGCGACGAACGGACCCACGCTTCGTCGCCGGGGGCACGCAACATTACGCCGAACCGCCTTGTCCCGCACGGGGCTGCGCTGCATGATGGCAGTCCGTCACACTCGCAACGACTCGACGAAGGCACCCGGCATGACCACTTCGCGCACAATCGCCACAGCAGTTCTGGCTTTCGCCCTGGCGTTAGCCGTTCCCGTCCGGTTTTCCCCACCGGCACACGCCCAGGAAGCAGCGGGCACCAGCGCCGACGGCGCCACCGACGACCGCTGGACTCCCGCGCTCAGCATGCAGTACCTCGGGGTGTCGGGGGTCGCAATCTCTCCCGATGGCTCGAGGGTCGCCTACGTGGTCCGGGAGCCTCTCATGGAAGGCGAGCAGTCCGAGTACCTGAGCCACATCTGGATGGCCGACGCCGACGGGAGCCGCAACACCCGGTTCACCCAGGGCGAATCATCCGCCTCCAGCCCCGCTTTCTCTCCGGACGGGGAGTGGCTGGCCTTCACAACCGGACGGTCCGGCAGCAATCAGATCTGGGTGATACCGCTGACGGGCGGCGAGGCCCGCCAGGTCACCGACGCCAAGGCCGGGGTCGGACAGTTCCGCTGGTCGCCCGACGGGGACGCCTTCGCCTTCGTCATGCGCGACCCGCAGACGGAGGAGGAAGAGCAGGCGGCGAAGGAGAAGCGCGACGTCATCCTGGTCGACCAGAACTTCAAGTACGGCCACATCTACTCGGTTCCCTTCGACCCGGGCGCCACCGGAACGGCCGAAGCGACCCGCCTGACCGAGGGGGATTTCCACGTGACCGGCTTCGACTGGGGGCCCGACGGCGAGCGCATCGTCTTCGCCCACCAGGCCGACCCTCGGATCAACACCGGGCGCCTGTCCGGCGACATCGCGCTCGTCGACGCCGATGGCGGAGAGGTGACCCAGCTGGTGACCGGCGACGGTATCGAGACCTCGCCACGCTGGTCGCCTGACGGCTCACTCATCGCCTATGCCTCTTCGGGCAGCCAGCCCGAACCCATCGGCCTCGCCGACCTGTACGTCGTGGATCCCGTGACCGGCGCCACACGCATGTTGCCCGAGACCCCCAACCGAAGCGTCTTCATCCTGGGGTGGTCGGCCGACTCGGAAGAGGTGTTCCTCAGCGAATTCCTCGGGACCACGCGGCACTTGGTCGCCGTGCCGGTCGACGGCGGCTCCATCCGCCAGGTCACCGAGGGCAACGGCGTCGTGGGTTCCGTCGCGGTGGCAACTGCCAACGGAACGATGGCCCTCACCTGGGAGACCAGCGACGACCCCGCCGAAGTCCATGTAACCGGCATGGACGCCTTCGCGCCCCGACGCATCAGCGCGGTCAACACTGACACCCCGCGCCCCGCGATGGGCCGCACCGAACTGCTCGCATGGGAAGCGCCGGACGGCACTCCGGTCGAGGGTCTGCTGACCTACCCCGTAGGGTATGAAGCGGGCACTCGCGTCCCGCTCATCCTCAACGTCCACGGCGGCCCGTCGGGCGTATTCGCCCAGTCCTTCACCGGCGCACCGAGCATCTACATGATCCAGTACTTCGCCCAGGAAGGGATGGCGGTCCTGCGTCCCAACCCCCGCGGCAGCACCGGATACGGCAAGGAGTTCCGCTACGCCAACTTCATGGACTGGGGCTACGGCGATCTGTCCGACCTGCTGGCCGGCGTGGACGAAGTCATCGAGATGGGCGTGGCACACCCGGACAGCCTGTTGCTCATGGGGTGGAGCTACGGCGGCTACATGACATCATTCGCGGTCACGCAGACCGACCGGTTCCGCGCCGCGTCGATGGGCGCCGGGCTCCCGAACCTCGTGAGCATGGTGACCACCACGGACATCGGCGACTACCTCGTCGGGCACATGGGGGGCGAGTACTTCGACGACTACGAGACCTACGAGAAGCACTCGGCGATCTACCACATCAGCAACGTCACGACGCCGACACAGGTCATCCACGGGGCGCAGGACCTGAGGGTACCGTTCGCGCAGGGACAGGAGTTCTTCAATTCGCTCCGGCGGCTCGGAGTCGACACCGAAATGGTCGTCTATCCCCGCACTCCGCACGGTCCCACGGAGCCGAAGTTCCTGATGGACGTGTCGGAGCGGATTCTGGTCTGGTTCAACAAGTACCTCAGGGGTCCGCGGCCGGCGGCGGAGTAGCAGGCGGGCGGGTGGCCCGAATCAGCTCACCGGCCTGCGCACCGGCCCGCGCAGCCACCGCCCCGGCTTCTCGCCGGTCAGCCCGCCGCTGCGGATCACCGGCACCCCGTTCACCAGGAGGTCGTTGATCCCCACGCTGTGCTGGTGCGGGTCCGAAAACGTCGCGCGGTCCGCGATCACGTCGGGGTCGAACACGGCAACATCCGCGCGCATCCCCTCGGCGATCACCCCCATGTCCTCCCGGCCGATCCACCGCGCCGGCATCAACGTCATCTTCATCACGGCCTCCTCCAGGGTGATGACGCCCAGTTCGCGCACATACCTGGCAAGAACCCTCGGGAACGCGCCATAGCTGCGCGGGTGCGGGTAACCGATCCCGTAACCCACCGCGTCCCCGTCGGTCTCGATCATCGCCAGCGGATGCTGCATGATCCGGATCACGTCCCCCTCGTCCATGGCGTGGTAGATCGCGCTGAAGCCGCCCTGCAACTGCAACTCGATCGCGAGCTGAATCCCCGTCTCCAGGTCGTTCGGGAGACCCCGGTCGGCGGCGTAGTCGGCGAGCGTCCTGCCGTTGTATGACTCGTCCGAGCCCAGCACCCGGAACTGGACCCGCGACATGTCGGCGCCGACCCGGTCGGTCATGATGATGCGCCGCATGTCCTCTTCCATTCGCGCCCGCGTCTCGGGGTCGGCAACCCGGGCCGCGAAGTCCTCGGGACCGCCAGCCAGCGCCCACTGCGGGAACAGGATGGCGGAACTCGTACTCGAGGCCGCGTACGGATACAGGTCGTGCGTGACGATCAGCCCGGCCGCGTTGGCCGAGTCGATCATCGCCAGACTCCTCTCACTCCAGCCCCACTGCCCCGCTCCGGACGCCTTGTGGTGATTGATCTGGGCCGGAATGTCCGCCTCCTCCGCGATCCGGATCACCTCGGCCACCGACTCCAGCAGCCCGCTCGCCTCGTTGCGCATGTGGCTCACGTAGATGCCGCCGTGCGCCGACGCCACCTTGGCCAGCTCGATGACCTCCTCGGTCTCGGCGAAGTTGGCGGGCACGTACAACAGCCCCGTCGAGAGCCCGAGCGCCCCCTCGCGCATCGACTGGTCGACCAGCGCCCGCATCTCGTCGAGCTCGGCGGGCGTGGGCGCGCGATTCTCCATGCCCATCACCTGCTTCCGCGTCCAGGTATGGCCCGCGAAGAACCCCACATTCGGCGCCATCGTCAGGCCGGACGCGAACTCCTCCAGCGGCCACGGCTGGTCGCCGGAGTGGAGCGACACGATCAGCGAGGTGATCCCCTGCCGCAGGAAGTTCTCGGCCAGCGGATACTCCGCGATCGTCTGCTGGACGTGCGAGTGGTTGTCGATGAACCCGGGCGTGACGACCTGGCCGGTGGCATCGATTACGGTGGCTGCCAGCGAAGGGTCGATGGGTTCCTGTGATACGAGTGCGATGCGGCCGTCGACCACCGCGACATCGGCGCGGAACCGGTCCGCTCCGGTCCCGTCGACCACGGTGCCTCCGGTGATAAGCACGTCGTAGGTCTGGGCCGCCGTGGGCGCGTGCATCACGACGGCGACGGTCGCAGCCAGGATGAGGGTGAGGGCAGGTTTCATGTGTCCTCCGGAGCGGTGTGGCCAGGGGTGGAATCCACGTAATCTCGGGGTTACACATCCATCATGCGAATCGCGACCTGGAACGTGAACTCGGTGAAGGCCCGGGAGGCGCGTGTCCTGGGGTGGCTGCGCGAGCACCGCCCCGACGCGCTCTGCCTGCAGGAACTGAAGACGACGGACGATCAATACCCGGCCGATGCGGTGCGCGGCGAGGGGTACGACTCGGCGGTGTTCGGCCAGAAGGCGTTCAACGGCGTGGCGCTGGTCAGTCCGCACCCGATCGGCGACGTTCGCATGGGGTTGGAAGACGACGATCCGCAGGCACGGCTGATCGCGGGCGTGGTGCGCGGCGTGACCGTCTACTCGGCGTACTTCCCGAACGGGCGCACGGTCGGATCGGAGGCGTACGACTACAAGCTCTCGTGGATGGCCCGGTTGCTCGAGTTGCTGGACAGCCGCCACGACCCAGGGGACCCGGTCGTGTTGACGGGGGACTTCAACGTCGCTCCCGACGACCTGGACGCGGCAGATCCCGTGAAATGGGCGCCGAGCGTCCTGTGCCATCCTTCGGTGCGCGAGGCGCTGGAGCGGATCCGTGCGTGGGGCTTCGTCGATGTCGTGCGCAAGCACAATCCGGAAGGCCAGTTGTACAGCTGGTGGGACTACCGCCGGCTCGCCTTTCCACGAAACGACGGCTTGCGGATCGACCACATCTTCGCCACCTCGCCCGTGGCGCAGTCCTCGACTGGAGCCTGGGTCGACCGCAACCAGCGGAAGGGGCGCAAGACAGACATCCCCTCGGACCACGCGCCGGTGGTGGCCGACTTCGACCTGTAGCCGCCGTGGGGAGGGTCGGAACCGGCGGGAACCGGCGGAACCTTTGCGGTACCGGGCGGTATACAATTACGTTGCATCCGGGTGCCGACCCGGACCCTGCCGCCATACCGACGGGAACACGGAGGACGCAATGACCTCGAGACGGGCACGCAACAGCCGGCATCGGCGAGGCGTGGTCATCGGCATCGGTGTGTCGGCTGCCCTGCACGGGGTGGTCTTCGGAGCACTGCGCTTTCAGACCGCCGAGATTGCCGGGGCCTCGGATTCGGCCAGCCCGGGCGAGGAACCCGCTCTCTTCGATGTCGCCATCGAAATCGTGGAGATTCGGGAGGTCCCCGAGGTCGAACCGGAGGTCGTGGCATCCGATCGTCCCGTCATCACCTCCCCGGCGCCCCTGGACATACCCGAGCCCGCGTCGACAAGTATGGCGGCGGCCTCCGCGTCCGCCGCGGAAATCGCGGCGATCACCCCGGCCGATCTGCTGGCCGCGACCGCCCTGACCAGCCCCAGCCGATCCATCCAACCGCGCTTTGCGGCGGCACGTGAAATCGGCGGCGCTCGGCAGGAGATCGGGGCCCTCGATCCGCACGCCGGCCACGACCACGGCGACGAAGAGGAAGAGGGCGAGGGCTTCTGGCAAAAGCTGGGGCTCGCCTGGGGCAAGGTCCCGATGGGAAGTGGGGGCGGGAAGATATGCAAGCCGCCGAAGCCGGTGGTGGTGGTGCGCCAGGAGGCCATGACCCGGTAGGGGCGGGCAGCAGCCGGCTTCGAACGCATTCAATCTTCTCCGGGCGGACGCATAAGCGCCTCCAGATCCTCCAGCTTCCGCGGCCAGTCCTGCCGCAGCAACCTCGACAGCGCCCGGTCGGCGAGCAGCCGTCCCCCGGTCTGACACTCGGGGCAGTAGTTGGTCTCGCGCGTTGCATAGACGATGCGCTGGATCGGGGTGCCGCACTGGCTGCACGGTTCGCCGTACTTGCCGTGGGCGCTCATGGCCGGGTGAAAGGCGGTCACCTTCGTGGGGAAGTCCCCGCCCGCTTCGTCGATCAGGCGCGCCGACCACTCCTCCAGCGAAGCCCGGATCGCCGCGTGCAGGCGCGCGATCTCCTCGCCGGTCAGCCGCGATGTGAGCTTGACGGGCGACAGGCGCGCCCGCAGCAGGATCTCGTCGGAATGCGCGTTGCCGATCCCGGACACGATGCGGGGGTCCGTCAGGGCCCGCTTGAGGGTACGGTTTTCGCGGCGGAGCGCGGCGGCGAAGTCGTGTGTGGCCGCCTGCAGCGGCTCAATCCCCCCGGGGTCGAGGGCGCGCAGGGCATGGACACCGCGCACCAGGTGCAGGGAGGCGCGCTTGTGGCTGCTCGCTTCGGTCAGGAGCAGGGTGCCGTTCGGGAAGTCGAAAGCGGCGTGTCCCAGCTTGCGGTGGATCGGCGCGCGCGGTTTCCGCCACTGGAACCGGCCCGCGATCATGAGGTGGACGACGAGGAACAGGTCGTCCTCGAGGCCGATGACGATGCGCTTGCCCAGCCGCGACAGGGAGGTGATCCGCCTGCCGTGAGCGTGCGCGATGGGAGGGTCGAAGCTCTTCAGGAGCGAGGGCGACCGGATCCGCACGGCTTCCAGCCGCTCGTCCAGTATGCGCGCACGCAGGGCGTGGAGGTAGAGCGAGACCTCGGGGTACTCGGGCACGCCCGGCTACCTCTTACGGTTGAGGTCGTACCGCATGATCCGGCCATGAGGCCCGGCCCGATCCCGCTCGGCCGCGTATACGGCGCCCGGTACCGTGGTGGGCACCGCCGCGTCGAGCCGCTCGATGTCCCGGCGTCCCAGCCGCACGGCGCCGGGGGCGACCGTGAGGCCACGGCGGCTCAGCCCGACGATGACCGCCGCGACTGCCGCCTGGCCGAGCGCGTACGCCGCCGCGACATCAGCCATCTCGGCACCTTCGCGCGCGGCGATGTCGGCGAGCACGGCCCGGGCGCGCCGCAGCACCGTGTCGCCGCCGACCTCGTCGACGATCAGGCGGTACTTGGTGAGCGACCGGGACTCCGGCCCCGCCGACGCTGAGAGCAGCCCCCCCGCCAGCGTGCCGTAGCAGAGGAGCGCAACGCCGCGCTCGATGCAGAACTCCTCGAGTCCCGCCAGCGGCCGGCGGTCCAGCAGCGACAGCTGCACCTGGTTGCTGACCACCGGTATGCCCGCGTCAAGCAGAGTGCCCAGGGCGTCCCGGTCGAGGTTCGTGACCCCGATGTGGCGGATGACGCCCTCCTCGCGCAGTTCCGCCAGCCACTCGGCGGCCTGGATCCACCCTGGCACGGCACCATCCCACCAGTAGTACTGGACCAGCTCGAGCGCGTCGACGCCGAGGCGGTCCCGGGACCGCTCCACAATGCCCCGTACGTACCCGCGATCGATCCGCGGCAGGACGCCGAGATCCGGCACGAACTTGGTGTGTACCACGACCTGTTCCCGGGTGACGCCGCGGCTCGCCATCCACTCGCCGAGGAGCGCCTCCACGCCGGTGTAGATGTCGGCGCAGTCCAGGTACAGAGGGCCCGGTCGCGCCGCGGCGGCATCGAGGGCGGCGAAGGCGCGGTCGCGGCTCCATCCGGGTCCATGGCCGCGCGACAGCTGCCAGCAGCCGCGGATCACGCCCGAGGCCGGGGGCTGCCACGGCGGCCGCGGCGCGCTCACGGGAGCGGAACGCGCGTCACGTCCCCGTGCCGGAACGTCGTCACACCAGTGCGGGTGATCCGGAAGCGCCCGCCGCAGTGTGGGTCCGGGCACGCGACCTCGGCGTCCGTGGTCATCCAGTCGTTCGGTGCGGTGCGGCGCTGCTTGGCAGGTAGCAGGGGAAGGAGCGCGGCCAGCGGATAGATGGGGAAGCTCTGGCCGGCCGGGAGCGAAAGATTCTCGCCCCTGAGTTCGAAGTAGTCCCCCTCGCGGTGATCGCACACCATCTCCTTCTCGCCGGCGACCACCTCGACCCGCAGGTCGTAGAGTTCAAAAGAGTCGGAATCTGCCATCTCGTCTCCTCTCCACCGGGCAAGTGCCGCCGAACACGCGGTGCCCCGTCCGGGCAACAGCCTGCCGACTGGACCTCAGCGGGCCGATCCCCGACAATACACGATCTCGCAGCCTCCCGCGCACCCACCGACACCACACCTGGCGACCTTGACCGGCCAAGCCCCCTCCCCCTCAACCCCGCTCCGCTTTCGCTTCGGCCTCGCCGGTGCGTCCGTCCCGGTGCTCGTTTTCGCCGCCGGGGCCGCGTGGCTCGGCTTCTCGGGAGCCCCCGACGAGCGCGGCCTGTGGCCGGTGCTCATCGCGGCGCTGGGGACCGGGCTGGTGCTCGCACGGAGTGCCTCGGACTACAGCGCGGCCGCCATCCGCGGGATGTCGCGGCGCATTGTCATGCTCATGGTGATGGCCTGGTTGCTGGCCGGGATCTTCTCGGTGCTGTTGCGCCAGGCGGGGCTCGTGGACGCCCTGGTGTGGGCCGGGGCGGAACTGGGACTGCGGGGCGGCGGGTTCGTGCTGCTAGCCTTCCTCGTCGCGGTCCTCTTCTCCACGGCCACGGGCACGAGCCTGGGGACGATTCTCATCTGCGCTCCGCTGCTCTACCCCGCCGCCGGCGCCCTCGAGGCCAGCCCGATGGTGCTGATCGGGGCGATCCTCGCGGGAGCCACGTTCGGCGACAACGTCTCGCCGGTGTCCGACACCACCATCGCGTCGGCCAGCAGCCAGCGCGCCCCGATGGGGGGCGTGGTGCGCTCGCGGCTGCGGTATGCGCTGCCCGCCGCGGCCGCCGCCGCGGTGGCACTGCTGCTCTTCGGGGGCGCGGACACGGCGCCGCAGACCGGCCAACTCGCCCCTGGCGCCGATCCCGCCGCGGGCGCGGCCGGTGGTGGCGCACTGGCGGGCGACCCCGCCGCCTTCCCGATGCTGCTGGCGCCCCTTGCCGCGTTTGTCATGCTCTTCCGCGGCAAGGGCCTGGTGGAGAGCCTCTTCACCGGGGTCGCCGCGGCGGTCGTCGTCGCGCTGGCCACGGGACTCGTGTCGGCGGCCGACCTGATTCACATCGATGCAGCCGCCTTCCGGGCCCAGGGGCTGATCCTGGACGGCATGGAGGGGGCCGTCGGCATCGTGGTCTTCACCATCCTCCTCATGGGGATCGTGGGCGCGGCACAGGAGGCGGGGATCCTGGACCGGCTGGCGCAGGACGGGACGGAGGCCGTGGAAGATCGGACGGCCTCGCCGGAGACCCGCCGCCGTGCCGAGCTTCGCATCTTCGGTGCAACCAGCGTGGCGGTGGTGCTGACCACTCACTCCGTGATGGCGATTCTGGCGGTGGGAGACCTGGTGAGGCGAACGGGCCGGGCCGCCGGGATCGGGCGCTTCCGCCGCGCCAACCTGCTCGACATGACCGTCTGCACCTACCCCTTCCTCCTCCCCTTCTTCATCCCTACCATTCTGGCGTCCTCGGCCACCGCCGCTGGCGAGCCCTACGGCGTCCCGCGCGTATCGGCGCTCGACGCCGGGCTGGCGAACGCCTACTCGTGGGCGCTCCTTGCGGTTCTTCTGATCGCCATCCTGACCGGATTCGGGCGGTCGGAGGCGGATGCGACGCGGGACCCGGATCGACAGCCACAACGAACGGAATCACCACCCCACCCATGATCATTCGTCCCAGAGTGCGCGGCTTCGTCTGCGTCACCACCCACCCCACCGGTTGCGCGCGCAACGTGGCCGCCCAGATCGCCCACGCCGAGACCGAGGCCCTCGCCAGCCCCATGGTGGACCCCCCGCGCTCGGTGCTCGTGCTGGGCTCGTCGACGAGCTACGGGCTGGGGTCCCGGGTCGCGCTGGCGTTCGGCGGCCGCGCCGCCAGCTTCGGCGTCTTCCTGGACCGGCCGCCCAGGCCGAAGCGCCCCGGAACCGCCGGGTGGTACAACACGGCAGCCTTCGAGGCCGCCGCCGCCGAGCGCGGACTCCAGTCGGCCTGCTACAACGGCGACGCGTTTTCGAACGAGACCAGGGACGAGGTCGTGGCCGCGCTGCGTCGCGACTTTCCGCCCGTCGACTGCGTGGTCAACTCGCTGGCGGCGCCGCGGCGGACCCATCCGGACACCGGCCGAACCTTCACCTCCGTCCTCAAACCCATCGGAGCACCCTACAGCTCGAAGACACTCAACACCGACCGCGCCGAGGTCACCGGCATCGAACTCGAGCCCGCGACGCCCGACGAGGTCGACGCAACCGTGGCGGTCATGGGCGGCGACGACTGGCGACGCTGGATGGACGCGCTCCGCGACGGAGGCGTGCTCGCACCCAGCTGCCGCACCATCGCCTACAGCTACATCGGTCCGGAACTGACGTGGCCGATCTATCGCGACGGGACCATCGGACAGGCCAAGGCCGACCTCCACCGGACCGCCCGCGAACTCGACCGCGAGCTGGCTCCGGCGGGCGGCGGCGCACACATCGGGATCATGAAGGGGGTGGTCACGCAGGCAAGCGCGGCCATTCCGGTCGTCTCGCTGTACATCTCCATCCTGTTTCGGATCATGAAGGAGAAGGGCGACCACGAGGGTCCCATGGAGCAGGCCATGCGTCTCTTCGGCCGCAAGGTATACGGTGCGGAAGGAGTCGTGAGCGATCCGCACGGCTTCATCCGCCTTGACGATCTCGAGATGAAGCCCGGCACCCAGGAGGCGGTGCGGCGCGCCTGGGACGCGATCACCACGGAGACGCTCCCCGACCTCGCCGACTTCGACGGCTACCGCACCGAGTTCCTCCGGCTATTCGGCTTCGAGGTGCCCGGCGTGGACTACGGCGCCGACGTCGACCCCATGGTCGAGATCCCGACGCTGGTCGGCGGCTGATCGCGGCGCGTCCGGCATGCCCCCACGCATCAGGCCCACACCGGAGCAGCTCGACCGGCTCGCCCGGAGCGATCCCCTGCTCGGGGCGGCCATGTCGCGCCTCACGGCCTACCCCGGCTTCCCCCACGGCGTGCTGGCCCGCGGCTCCCACTTCCAGGCGATCGCGCGCTCGGTCACCTTCCAGCAGCTGGCGGGCGCCGCGGCCCGGACCATCTACGGCCGCGTGTGCGAGCTGACCCCGGGCGAGCGCTTCCCCACCGCGTCCGAGTGCCTGGCGCTCCCCGACGAGGCCTTCCGCGGCGCCGGGCTGTCGTCCGCGAAGACCCGCGCGATCAAGGACCTGGCCGGGAAGTGCGCGGACGGGTCGGTGCGGCTGCGCGCCGTGGGCCGCATGAGCGACGCCGAGATCATCGAGATGCTGACCGCGGTGTGGGGGATCGGGGAGTGGACCGCGCAGATGTTCCTCATCTTCCGGCTCGGCCGCCTCGACGTGATGCCGGCGGGCGACCTGGGCGTGCGCGCGGGGGTGCGGATCCTGGACGGTCTGGACGAGCGGCCCACGCAAAAGGCGGTCCTGGAGCGCGCCGAGGTGTGGCGGCCGCTGCGTTCGGTGGCGACCTGGCTAATGTACCGGCTGTGCGACGAGTCCTGACCCGGCGCCTCGACACTCCGGTGGGCGAGATGGTGGCCGGAGCCAGCGACGAAGGCATCTGCCTGCTCGAATTCGCCCACCGCAGGACCTTCGCCGAGCAGGTGGGCCGGGTGGAGCGGCACGTCGGCGCGGTCTCGCCGGGATCGCACCCGTATCTCGACGCGCTCGAGAACCAGCTCGGCGAGTACTTTCGCGGCGCGCGCCAGAGCTTCGACATCCCACTCGTGCTCGCCGGCACCGACTTCCAGGAGCGCGTCTGGCGCACCCTGCTCGAGATTCCCTACGGCACCACCATCAGCTACGCCGAACTCGCCCGTCGCGTGGGTTCGATCGGGGGTTCGCGCGCGGTCGGGCGCGCAAACGGCGACAACCGCATCGCGATCGCGGTGCCGTGCCACCGCGTGATCCGGGCCGACGGTGACCTGGGTGGCTACGGGGGCGGGCTTTCGCGCAAGCGACGGCTGCTGGAGCTGGAGGCGGGCAGCGCGCAGGCAAATCTGTTCGAGCAGTAGTCCCGGGGATCGAGCCGGGGTCCGGGCCCGCCTGCCCGCGCCAACGCTATCCGTCCATCACCGTCCGGGGTTCCGGCGATGCGGCGACCCGCGCGCCCGGCAACGCGGCGAGAACCGCCGCCGTCACGAACACCGCGGCGATCGCCAGAAAGAGCGGCGCGCTAAAGATCCCTACCCCCGGAGGCCCCACC